>JAPKMW010000051.1 GCA_026645575.1 Caldilineaceae bacterium | reverse complement strand
GTTGACAGGATCGTCTGGTCAAACCTTCCCGGAAGATGGCGGTCAACTCCCCCAGTTCCGATTGAGCCACAAATACCAAGTCAACTCCTTACGTAGGAAACAGCAAAAGTTAACACGGATAGGGAAGAACACTGCGATTTTTAGTTGAACAGTGTTCCTTCCTATCCGTGTTAACTTTTTTGTTGGGGCTTGTTCAGATCAGGAAGTGGGGATGATGGGTAATAGAATATGCGATGGGTAGCTTTGGGTATGGAGGACAGTCTGGTGCGCAATCTGCATTCGTGTGCCAGTGGCAATCGATTCGCCGGTGTTCAGGTTGCGGTCAAAGCGGGGGAAGTTGGAGCTAGAAATTTCGACACGCAAACAGTGGCCCCGGCGAAAGAGATTGCTGGTCGGCGCCAACTGGATGCGATACTCAGCCACTTCACCCGGTTCCAGGAAGTCGGCCCGTTCCATACTCTGGCGATGACGGGCACGGACAATCCCCTCGGCCAGGTGAATGGCGCGACCATCGGGATAGACATTGACCAACTTGGCGGTAAAGTCAGTGTCACGCGCTGAAGACGCAGCATAGAGTACCACCGTTAGCGGCCCCGTCACCTCTAGGTCAGTTTCCAATACCGCACTGGTGTAGACCAACACATCATCCCGCCGCTCGATGGGACGTTGGTCGATAGGGCCGGGGAAGAGTTGGTCGCGCGCAAACTTGACCCACGTCCAGGTCGAGTTATTGCCCCCCAGCGAAGGGACCGGATCATTCGGATCATAGCTGTAGTGATCCGCCGGTTCCTCCGTTGGCAATTCCAGGCTGAGACTACCATCACCATAGAACGTGTTGGCGCGGCCATTGCTGTGGAAGTAATAGGGCGTCCAGACGGTGCGCGCCAGTGGCCATTCGTGTTCGTTTCGCCAAACGTTGGCGCCCATGACAAAGAGGCGCAGTGGCGGTTCGCTCATAAGGCCGGTATCGTTGCCCTTGAGCCAGTGGTCAAACCAGCGCAGATCCTCCTGTTTCAGATCCACGGCTCCCTGCGGCCCAAAGTCAAGATCGCCTAGCTTCGAGCCTTCCGGCAGGTGGTGCGTCCAGGGGATGACATAGAGCTTCTGGTTCTGACGCGCCCGTTCTGAGAAACCGCGTTTGCGCAGTCCGTTCCACATGCGCAACTCAGCGGCGGTGTAGGGGTCATACCAGGCAGCTTGTTGGTAGACCGGCACGTCGATCTGGTCGAGCTTTTCTTCCGTGTTAATGGCGCGCCAATAGTCGTCGTAAAACTCATGCTCCAGCCAGTCGCGGTAAAATGGTACTTTGCGCCCAATCGCCACTTCGTCGGCGGTGATGAGGGGCAGATGGCGATAAAATCGCTGGTTGCCAAAGATGTGGGTGGCCCCTTGCTGGATGAGCGAGACATTGGTAGAAAAGATAATCGCCGCCCCCACAGTCAGGAGCCATTGCACCGCCCCACCCACGCGGTGGTAATCGCCAAAGTAGTCGCCCATGATCACCTGCGGCGCCATTGCCGTCAGATGGGGGCTGCGATAGGGCGCTAGTTGCCACTGGACTAGACCGCCATACGAACGTCCGCTCGTGCCGATCTTGCCATTGCACCAGGGCTGCTCAGCAATCCACGCCAGTGTCTCATGACCGTCGCGCCCATCATCGTGATAGGGGTAGAAAACGCCTTCTGATTCAAAGCGACCCCGGCAATCTTGAATCACCACGGCATAGCCCCGCTTCGCCCACCAGACCGCCCATTCAATGTGCATTTGCAGCAAGCTCTCATAGGGCGTGCGCAAGAAGATGGTGGGAAAGGCGCCGCCCCCCTGTGGCAGAAACACATCCGCCGAGAGTTTGACGCCATCGTGCATGGGCGTTTTCAGGTCATAGAGAAACCGAACTTCATGGACGGGTTGGGAAAGAGAATCAGGGTGTAACATGGGTCCGCTTGTCCTGTCGAATGACATTGCTAGTTGCTAGACTAATTTTTGTGGCGAAACGCCTATGCTACCGCGCAGGACGCCAAGAACGCGCAAAGGAAAACCAGAGAGAAGCTTCGCGAAATCTTTGCGATCTTCGCGCGCTTGGCGGTAGAATGCGCCTTTCGCAACAAGAACGAGTCTATTCTAGGTGCGCATAGAGCGCTACTTTTGCAGGATGGTTTATTGACCTCTAGTTCGTTGCGTTGCAGCCACATTCACTGTCCAGGTAGCGGTATCCACCACGACGCCGTAGACAGCCTGCGCTCGTTCCACGCTCACCTTACCCTCACGCACATCTTGCAGCACCAACGTCGGGTCACGTTCCAGCGGCGAACCATAGCCGCCACCACCACAAGTCCGGTAACTGATAATGTCACCGGGCGTCAGTTGTACGGTTACTTTGGAACCGAGTTCGGTTGCGTCACCATCGGGGTTCAGGAAATAAGTGGCTTTCTGCCCCGCGGCGCCGCCAAAGAGACCCCACGGCCCCCACCGCTCGCGATCGGCCAGAATGGTGAAAGAGACCTCATGGTCAGGGAAGAGATAGTCGCGACGCAACCCCAAGCCACCCCGTTGGCGCCCAGCGCCTTCGGAATCGGGGATCAATTCATAGCGCATAATGCGCACGGGGTAGTTGATCTCCGTCTCTTCGACCGGCGCGTTTTCGGTGTTCTGGCCGTGAGTTTGCACAGCGTCGGGGCCGTCGCTCATTTGCCGCGCCCCATAGCCGCCCGCCAGGGTTTCCAAAAAGCAATAGTATTCCTGGCGGCGGGGATCAAGCCCCCCAAAGCCGGCATGACAGATCATGGCTTTGGTGCCGGCAGGAATTAAATGCGGTAAGGCCGGCGCCAGCGCTTTGAGGATCACATCGGTCAGGCGGGCGTTGATCTCCCAGCCCGCCACCACCGGCGCCGGTGGACGACAGTTGACCACACTCCCCTCCGGCGCATCCACTTGCACCAGCCGGTAGAAACCGGCATTGACTGGGATGTCCGGGTCGATCAGACATTTGAGGACATAAGCGCAGGCGGAATAGGTCTGGGAATAGGTCGCGTTGACCGGGGCGCGGCGTTGCGGATCGCAGCCGGTCAGGTCAAAACGGATGCCCTGCTTGTCAATGACAACGGTGGCCGCCAGTTGTACTGGTTGGTCGGTATAACCGTCGCTATCCATCACGCCTTCGGCGCTGAAGACCCCTTTGGGCAGCGTGGCAATGGCAGCGCGGGTACGCCGTTCGGTGTAGTTGAGCAACTCATCAATATAGAAGTTGAGTGTCGCCAACCCTACCCGTTCCACCAGCGCAGCAATACGGCGAATGCCGGTGTTGTTGGCGGCAATCTGGGCGCGCAGGTCGCCGGCCGTTTCCCGTTTAGAGCGAATTTGAGCCAGCACCAGGCGAAAAACATCATCGACAATCTGCCCGTTCTGCACCAGTTTCACCGGCGGGATAATAATCCCTTCCTGGTAGACTTCGCGAAAGGCGCCCACACTGGCCGGCGCGCCGCCCCCCACATCGACATGATGGGCCAGACTGGCGACATAGCCGACCAGTTCATCACCATGATAAATCGGCGAAATCAAGGTAATATCATTGAGATGAACGCCACGCAAATAGGGATCGTTGGCAAGAATGGCGTCACCTGGTCCCAACTTTTCGGGGCCATAGGCCGCTAAGACATACGGCACTGAGCGTCCCAGCGACCCCAAATGATTGGGCTGGGCAAACGCCTGCGCGACTGGTTGCATCTGACGATCAAAGAGCGCGCACGAAAAGTCAGCGCGCGTTTTGATGTTGGTGGAGTAGGCGCTGCGGCGCAGGGCAATCGCCATCTCTTCGGTGGCTTCCAAGAGGGCATTGCGGATCACTTCAAATTTGATTGGATCAAAGGTCAGTGCATTGGTTATTACTGACATCGGTTGACTTCCCGCTCGTGGTATAAAGGCGTACAGTTGCTCTAGCCTACTCGAAAGCCGCAAAGTTGTCAAACAGCTTTTCGGCGGCGTGTTCTCGCGATCATGCCCAAACCGGTGCGCTCACCTTTCGTAAAAAGTGTGGTTGACGATAAATGCGATCTCTTTTATAATGGCGCCAGCAATAGAACGCACGTGTTACCAAGTTTACCTGA
Source organism: Caldilineaceae bacterium (assembly GCA_026645575.1). The sequence continues at coordinate 69,424 of JAPKMW010000051.1, read as the reverse complement.
TAGCTAAGCCCGACATTCAACCCGATACGCAACCGTACGGCCATCCTTGTGAGGAACATCGATCATGGCCTATCGCCTGGGCATCGACATTGGCGGCACCTTTACCGACGCCACGCTAATCAATGAAACAACCGGTGAAATTCATCTGGCCAAGGTCGCTTCGACGCCGGCTGATCCAGCCATTGGCTTTCTGGCCGTTACCCAGCGGATTTTGACCGCGCACAAGGTTACGCCAACAGAGGTCACCTTTGTCGTGCATGGCGCAACCGTCGCTACCAACGCCATTATCGAGGGCAAAGTGGCGCGCACCGGCTTTGTCACAACCGAAGGTTTTCGCGATCTGTTGGAAATCGCTCGTCAGATTCGCCCCAGTTTGTATGATCTGCAATTTGAAAAGCCCAAGCCACTCGTGCCGCGTTACCTTTGCTTTGGTGTGCCGGAACGGTTGGATGCCCACGGGAACAGGCTGTTGCCACTGGATGAAGGAGCTGTCCAACAGGTGGGCGAAGCGTTGCGACGCGAAGGGGTGGCGGCGGTGGCGGTCTGTTTGCTCCACGCCTACCGGAATCCTGTCCATGAGCAACGAGTGGCCGCGCTGCTACAACCGCTGTTGCCGGATGTTCCCATCTCTTTATCATCCGATGTTGCACCTGAATTCCGGGAATATACACGCGCCAGCACCACCGTGATTAACGCCGCCCTGCAACCCGTGGTGGCCCGTTATCTGGCGCGCATTGAGGACGAGCTACGCGCCGCCGGCATTACGGCGGAACTGCTCTTGATGCAGAGCAGCGGCGGCGTCTACACCTTTGCCGAAGCGCAACGCAAACCGGTTTTTATGGTCGAATCAGGGCCGGCGGCGGGGGTGATTGCCGCTGCGTACACCGGCGAATTGCTCGGCTATTCGGAAATCATTTCTTTTGATATGGGCGGCACCACGGCCAAAGCCGGTCTGATTCAAGATGGTACGCCCAAAGTGACCAAAGAGTATGAAGTGGGCGCGGCAGCGCGAGCCGGGGTTGGCGCGCAACGAGGCAAGGGCTACCCGATTCGCACGCCAGTGGTTGATTTGGTCGAGATTGGTGCCGGCGGTGGGTCGATGGCCTGGGTCGATGCCGGCGGCATTCTGCGCGTTGGTCCCCAGAGCGCCGGCGCCGATCCGGGGCCGGCTTGTTATGGCAAGGGCGGGATTGAACCGACGGTGACAGACGCCAACCTGGTATTGGGGCGGTTGAACCCTGACTATTTTCTGGGCGGCGAGATCAAGCTCAATATGGCGGCGGCGCGCCAAGCCATTGAGGAACGCTGCGCCATTCCGCTCGGCATGGATGTCACAGCGGCAGCACATGGCATTGTGGAGATTGCTAACGCGGCGATGGTCAATGCGCTACGCTTGGTGTCCGTCCAGCGGGGCTATGACCCGCGTGATTTTGCCCTGGTCGGTTTTGGCGGCGCCGGCCCGGTTCATGCCAACCGGCTGGCGGCAGAGTTAGAGATCCCGACCATCATCATTCCACCCGGTCCTGGCGTCACCTCAGCATTGGGTCTGCTTGTCACCGACTTGAAGCATGAATATACAACAACGCTGATCAACCGAGCCAGTCAGCTTGACCTTGCTGCGGTGGAAGCGGCGTATCAAGCCATGATGACGCAGGGGCGGGCCACACTGGTGCGGGAAGGAATCTCCGACGGCGCGATGCGGTTTATCCGTCAGGTTGATCTGCGCTATGTGGGCCAGAGCTATGAATTGACCGTCAATCTCCCCGATCAGCCGCTGGATGAAAGCGCCCTGGCAACGGTGTTGGCAGCCTTCCATCGCACCCATGATCGCGCCTATGGTTTTAGCGCCCCCAGCGAACCGGTCGAATTTGTCAACTTACGGTTGCTGGCGGTGGGGCAGATTGTCAAGCCACAGTTGCGCCAATGGGCAGGGGCAACGGGTTCGGTTAGGGGAGCGCAGAAGGCCACCCGTCCCGTCTACTTCGCTGAAACCGGGGGTTATGTTGATTGCCCCATCTATGATCGCTATCAACTGGGCGTCGGTCAACAGATATACGGGCCGGCGATTGTGGAGGAAACGGATGCGACTACCGTTCTTTTACCCGGTTATGGGGCGCAGATTGGGCAATTCGGTCATTTGGTGATTACGCGGCATTAAAATCGTAGTAAAGACTTTAGTCTTTGGGCCGACCAGGAGAAAGACTAAAGTCTTTACTACCGATGGACAAAACGAGTAGACGTTATGAAAACCCATTACAATACCATTGTTCTCGGTTGTGGCGGCATTGGCGCGGCGGCGCTCTATTGGTTGGCCCGGCGCGCCGGTGCTCATGTGCTGGGACTAGAGCAATTTGCCCTTTTCCACCACAACGGCGGCTCGCAGGATCATTCACGGATTATTCGGCTGGCTTATCACCGGGATGATTATGCGCGGCTGGCGGTTCATGCCTATGACGCATGGGCGACGGTGGAGGAGGAGTCGGGTGTTGAGATTGTCACCAAGACAGGCGAAGTGTTGCTGGCTTATCAAGCGAGTGAATTTCACACCCTGTTTGACCAGCATGTTGAGGCAATGAACCGCGCCGGCACGCCCTACGAACGCTTCGATGGCGCCGAGTTGTCTTACCGTTATCCGCAGTTCACCCCCCACGGTGAAGTTGATGTTCTCTACCAGCCGCAAGGGGGCATTGCGGCGCCGTCCAAGGGCAATGCCGCGCATATTGCGTTGGCGCGGGGGTACGGCGCAACCGTTCTCGATCAAAATCCGGTGCAACAACTGATTCCAACGGCGGATGGGGTCACAGTGGTCAGTGAACAGGGAACCTTCACCTGTCGCCATCTGGTAGTAACCGCAGGGGCGTGGCTGAACAATTTGTTGGCGTCGATCGGTATGAGCTTGCCCCTGACTGTTTCCCAAGAGCAAGTGACTTATTACGCCACGCCGCACATCAAAGAGTTTGCCATTGGTCGTTTCCCGATCTTTCGTTGGAAAGATGCCGTGAGCTATTATGGTTTTCCGGTCTATGGCGAAGTGGCGACCAAAGCGGCCATCGACGCTGTCGGCCAGACTGTGACTGCCGAGACGCGCACCTTTGACGCCAATCCGGCCATTGAGCAACAGTTAGATGACTTTCTCAGCCGCCGCATCCCGCGCTTTGTTGGCCCGAAGCTCTACACCAAAACCTGTCTCTACACCATGACCCCCGATCGTGACTTTGTTCTCGACCGGCTGCCGGCCTATCCCCAAATTTCGGTGGTGGTGGGCGACGGTCATGCCTATAAGTTTGCCAGCATCATGGGCAAAATTTTGAGCGAACTCGCCCTTGACGGCGCCACGGCCCATGACATCACCCCCTATTCGCTACAAAGGCCAGCCTTGGCGGCGCCCCCGCCCAGCACGCGTAAGCGACTGTAGGTGATAAGATATTGGATATTGGGTATTGAGTATTTGGTGATCTCAACAAGATTAATCAATACCTAATACCCAATATCCAATACCTCAATCTCACATGTTCATCATAAAAAGGAGCAGTGTCCATGTCCGATCAACCAACGAATCCAAGCGAGTTACAAACATTGTTTACCCGAGGTGGCATGAGTCGGCGGGCGTTTATGCGCAATGCCGCGGCTTTGGGGCTTTCGCTCAGTGCGGCGCAACTGCTATTGGCGGCTTGTGCGGCGCCGGCCGGCAATGCACCAGCAGAGGAGGCGCCGGCGGCATCCAGCGAACCCAAGCCCGGCGGTGCTGCCACCTGGGCGATTGAATCGGATGTGGTCAACCTGATCCCCTTTGGCGGCGTTAGTGGCGCCAACCACTGGGGCAAGGAAGGGATCTACGATTCGCTGCTGGAGTGGGACAAGGATCTCAACGTGCAGCCGGCGTTGGCCGAAAGTTGGGAAGCGCCCGATGACAAGACCTGGATCTTCAAGCTGCGCGAGGGGTTGAAATTCCACAACGGTGATCCAGTAACGACCGATGATGTGATCTATTCCATGGAGCTGCAACGAACGCCGCCGGAGCCTGGCGTCCCCAATTCGTTCTACCCGGCGATTGAAAGCATTGAGGCGGTTGATGAACGCACGATCAAGTTTAACATGACCGGTCCCGATCCGAGCGTCGAGGGGTATTTGGCCTGGTCGCGCTACAGCGCCATCATCCCGAAGGATGCCTACACCCGCTGGAATCTGTTAACCGAAGGCATCGGCACCGGCCCCTACAAGCTGATCCAATATGTCCCCAATGACCGGGTTGAATTTGAACGCAACCCTGATTTCTGGAAGCAAGGGCTGCCCTATCTCGACAAGTTGACGCTCAAGGTGTTGCCCGATGAGAGTGGTCGCGTGGCGGCGCTGCGCTCCGGGGAGATCCACGGCTGCACCGTTTCGGCTGATACGGCGCGCACGTTGGAAAATGATCCCGATATTGTCATTCTCAAAGGGCTGTTTTCGGCGCCGCGGGTGTTGCAATTTACGATTCTGGGCGATGACAAACCGTGGAACGATGTGCGGGTGCGCCAGGCGATCAGCAAGGCGATCAACCGCCAGCAGATCATCGACAATGTCTTTGGCGGTGAAGCGGTCCTCAGTGCTGCCATCCCCCCCGGCTATGGCGACTGGTTTATTTCTGCCGAGGAGTTGGCCGAGAATTGGTTCAAACAAGATCTGGACTTAGCCAAACAACTGATGGCTGATGCCGGTTATGCCGACGGCTTTGACATTACCCTCTATTCGATTGCCAACCACGACGCCACCCAGACCGCCGAAGTGGTGCAACAGCAGTTGAAAGAGATTAACATCAACGTCGAAGTGATCGCCGAGGAGATCGGCCCCTTTGCCAAGCGCGTCGGCGACGGCACCTTTGACTGGTGTTCCACCGGTCGCGGGATGCGTCCCGATGTCACCCGCTATGTCAACGACTTTGGCGCCCCCGATGCTGGTGTCGCCGCCCGCTGGTTTAACAATGGTGACGGCTGGAAGAATGACGAGTTGGTCGAGAACTATAACAAGGCGCTCATTGAACTTAACAGCGAAGAGCGCCACAAACAGATCCGCCGCATCCAGGAGATTATCCTCGACGAAGCGCCCCATGTCTACATCTGTCAACCGATGAAGTTCCATGCCGTGCGCAAGAATCTGAAGGATATGTACGTCGGCTTTAATGACTTCCACCCCGGTCTGCGGACGGTTTGGTTGGAAAGTTGATCGTTGCGACAGCAATCCGCTAGTTAACACGGATAGGAAAGAACACGGATATTTGTTTATGTTATCTGTGTTCCTTCCTATCCGTGTTAACTGGCATGATTTGGATATTATTTGGTAGATCACTCCTCATTATGAATCGATACCTGATCCGTCGTTTGTTTCTACTGCTACCCACCCTGATCGGCATGTCCTTTCTGATCTTTGCCATGGTGCGCCTGCTGCCCGGCGACATTGTCGACGCGCTGGTGGGCATGGACCCGACCATCACTGAAGAACAGAAATTTGAGTTGCGCGCCAGCTTTGGCCTCAACGATCCCTGGCCGGTGCAATATATTAAATGGGTGGGCGGCATCTTCCAAGGGGATCTGGGCCTTTCCTTCCGCAGTCGCGAACCGATTGCTGACCACTTGGTGCGCGCCCTGCCGATTACCATTCAACTGGCGCTCTTTGCCATTCTCCTTTCGCTGGTGGTGGCGGTGCCGTTGGGCATTCTTTCGGCGGTGCGCCAAAATGGCCCCATCGATCTCTGGGCGCGGGTGACGGGGTTGATCGGCTTGTCGATGCCTAGTTTTTGGTTGGCGACACTCTTTCTGCTCTTCACCTCGCTCGTCTTCCGCTGGACGCCCTCAGTAATCTGGGTCTCGCCGCTGGAAGATCTGCCGCGCAACCTATTGCAGATGTTGCTGCCGGCGCTGGCCCTTTCGGTGCAACTGATGGCGGTAGAGATGCGCATGGTGCGCTCGTCACTGCTGGAAGTGTTGCGCCAGGATTACATTCGCACGGCGCGCGCCAAAGGGCTGAATGAACGCATGATCCTCGTGCGCCACGGCTTGAAGAACGCCTTTATCCCGGTCATCACTATTATCGGCATCCAGTTGGGCGCGCTCATGGGCGGCTCGATTATCATTGAACAGATCTTTGGCCTGCCCGGCATCGGCTGGACGATGATTCAGGCTATTTTTAACCGCGATTACCCAGTAGTGCAGGCTGCGAGTCTCTTCCTGGCGGTGATTTTTGTTGTGATCAATCTGCTGGTCGATCTGACCTATGCGTTTCTTGATCCCAGAATCAAATATAGTTAGTTCTTGTTTAGAAAATAATCACTGCCAAGGTCGCAAAGGCCGCCAAGAAAACCTTACGCGACCCTTTGCGCTCTTCGTGTGCTTTGCGGTAAACATTGCGTTTCGCAACGAAAACTAGGTAACCCCAGCTTATCAGCGACAACCGGTTCAACCAGGGGCGTTCGATTGCTGGTAAGCGGAACAAGTATGGAGTGAGTTATGAGCCAATCAGCAGCTATCGCCCCTCCCGTTGCGGCAACCGCGCGCGCCAAGCCAGGATTGCTCACGAGCGTGCTACGCAATATTCGCCGTCACCCGATTGGCGCGCTGGGCGCCGCCATTGTCGTCTTTGTGATCCTCATGGCGATCCTTGCGCCCCAGGTCGCTACCCATGACCCGGCGGCGCAAGAGGCGAAACGGCTCTTGCCCCCCAGCGCCGATCATCTGATGGGGACCGATGAACTGGGGCGCGATGTCTTTTCGCGCGTTGTCTTTGCGTCCCGTACCTCGCTCTATGTCGGGCTGTTGTCGGTCAGCCTGGCGATTGTGCTGGGGGTGACGGCGGGGGTGCTAGCCGGTTACATTGGGGGCCGCTTTGATAGTGTGATGGTCGGTTTCATGGATATTCTCTTTGCCTTTCCCACCCTGGTGCTGGCGATTGTCATCACCGGTCTGCTTGGCCCCAGCCTGACCAATGCCATGTTGGCGATTGGCGTGGTCTACTCACCGACTTTTGCACGGGTGGCCCGCGGCGCGGTGTTGACGGTCAAAAATGAGGCGTACATTGAGGCGGCCCATGTCGTCGGCGGCAAGCAGCGTCATATCATCCTGCGCCATGTGCTGCCCAACATCCTGGCCCCGCTGATTGTGCTGGCGACCCTCTCGCTGTCGCTGGCGATCCTGGCCGAAGCCGGTCTCAGCTTTCTGGGGCTAGGCACCCAGCCCCCCGATGCCGCCTGGGGGTTAATGCTCAGTCAGGGGCGCAAGTTTATGGAGCTATCACCCGGTCTGGCGATCTTTCCGGGGCTGGCGATTATGGTGACGGTGCTGGCGTTTAATTTTTTGGGTGATGGCTTGCGCGATGCGCTGGATCCGCGGCTGCGGGAATAAGAAAGGCTGCAACCATTCTTACTTTACGCCACCTTGATCTGGGTCAACGAAGGCTTCCCGGTGTGCAGGAAGACCGTAGTTTAGCGGCTGGCTTCAGCGGGCGGCAGGTAGGCGCGGAGCGCCTGGTCAAAATCGGCAACGTCTTCGGTGATAAGCAATTGATCGACCAGGTGCAGTAAGTGGTCTAAGTTGCGAATCTGTGCCAACTGTTGGGCATAGCGCTGCTCTGCGGCCACTGATAGGGCAAAGCGCCACTTGGCTAATCGTAGTAAAGTCTGCCGTTGAGCTTCGACACCTTTCTCGACGCCTTTTCCGACGCCTTCCTTGATCCATTTTTGGGCTAATGTTTCCATAACTTCGCTCCTTACCGAGGCCCGCCGTGAACTGGCGATGGCCCTGATGGAGACCGGCAGCGCCGCCGCCGCTAAAAAGCAACTCATTCGTGTGATGCAGCTAGACCCCAATGATGCGTGGGCTTACCTGATCATGGGCAACCTCTATGCCCAGGCGGAAAAGGATTTAGGTTCAGCCGCGCGCTACTTTGAAAGTGCGCTGGACTTGGCGCCGAATGACCCTTATGTCCTCACGAGCTATGGTGGTGTGGAAGGGATGCGCGGCGAGTATGATCGGGCGCGGGCCTTGCTGACCAAAGCGCTTGAACAGGCGCCCCATTCCCCAACGCCCAGCACGGCTTGGCGCTGATTCACCAGCAACTGGGTGAACTGGACGAAGCCCTGGCGCTGCTGGAAGGGTTATTTGCATCCCCTGAATCCGAAGATCCACGGCATCAGCCGGTCTATCAGCAAGCCCGCTCCCTCTACCGCAACATTCGACGGCGACGGGCTGAGCAGAACCATGAGCCACTCATGGTACAGATGCGTCAAGTTTTGGTTGCCTACAGCAAGGCAAGCGGTTATCAGGTGCGGCTACAAGAAGACCGTAGCCTTGAAACCACGGCAAAAATTGAGTTAGCCTGGCGCTATGGCCGTGCCGCCCATGTGATCCGGTATAACACCGATAAAAACGCTGTTGGCTTGCCATATCTGATTGCCCATGAATTTGAACACGCCCTCCTTGCCCAAGAGGCGCGAGCAGCCCAGCGCAATCTCCACTTTGCCACCGACCAGAACACCGAGCGGGTGGTCTACGCCATCCTTGACAAAGATATTCGCCATCTCCACAAGCGCCGGGATCTTAGCCCGCAGATGATTGATGAAGTGATTCAGCGCCTGGTGCGTGGCCTATGCAACCAACTCTATAATGCGCCGCTCGATATGATCATCGACAGTCGTGTTCACGAGAAGTACCCCTTCTTGCACGACAGTGAATTCACCTGGCTGGCCGATGAACACGAGCGGAATCTGGCAGTGTTGACCGACACCGCCATCCGCAGCATCGCGCCCAAGAAAATTTATCAAGCCAATGTGGTCATGAATGCGGCGGTCGTGCTGTTTGTGGATGATTTGTTCAACGGCGCCACCGATTTAGCAGCCCATTATCGCGCCACCGGCCTCTTATCCACCGGTCAGCGTCTCTATGCCCTTTGGCAACAGGCCATGAAGAACTTCCGGCCCGGTGACGAATATCTTCTGGTGGATGCCTTCGCCCGCGAATTGAAACTAACCGATTGGTACAAATGGTTGCCCGATACCGATGACTTGCCACAGGGCTATGCAAGCAGCACCCGACCGGTCGGCGACGAAGGCGGCCCCACCAATCCCCGATTGCTGCAAGATCCAGCGGTACAAATGGCCGCCACGATGTATATGGTCAGCGCTATGAAACGCTTTGCCCAGATGAGTGATGCTCAGGTCTACCAGATTGTTGGTGAAATTGCCCTGGTGGGCTACACAGGCTTGGACTATGCCTCCAATGAGCCAAAGTACACCTTGCGCTTTCTGCCCGGCGAAAGCTTCTCCGGCTTGCAAATGATGTGCTTGATGTATGTGGGCTTCAAGCGGGTGCAGCCGGGTGTGGATAGCGGTATTCCGTTAGAGGATGCCTACAAAGACGCCCTTACGCTTTATGATGCAGATATGGACTAAGTATTCATCCGAAAATTCTCTCTTCCTGCTGGGCTACAACCGAATTTTCGGATAGGCTCTAAAGAAAATAGCGCTCGGCTACCATCCAAAAACTTACGAAATCCTGATGTCCAATTTCCCAATCCGGCAATGTGTGATGTATACTCCTCCCCCTAGGCGGGAAACCTTCGCGTTTTCCGGCTGAGGCCCCAACAGTAGACTTCCATTGCCAGCCATCGCTTTATGTTGCGGATGCTCTCAGCGCTTGTCGCCGAGGGTTTTATTTTATACAATCATGGAAATCTCTCACCTGCTGAGCCGCTGTTTAGATAGGCAACTCCGTTCGCCATGTCTCCTATTGGTTCACGAGGAGATTCGCCAACTACATCAGATCAGGCAGCAATTAACGGCGGAATTGGCCCAAGCGCCACTAGACATCGGTCTTTTACTTAGTGAAGCCTTGTTGCATGTACCAGAACAACGACGGCCAGGGCGTGTGCAATCCGTACTGCTGAGTGCTTTAGGCCAACGGCAAGGCGGCCCTGTACTTTGCACAGAAATTGATCTCTTGTTTGAACCGAAGTTAGCCCAAGATCCACTCTTGCTACTGCGTTCCTGTAGCCGTCAGACACCGTTGATTATTCTTTGGCCGGGCAGCTTCCGTGATAACATCTTGGCCTATGGCGCCCAAACCCACCGGCACTACCGCACCTGGTTCCGGCCAGAAGTGCAAGAGGGTTGTATCGGAGTGATTTCTTAACCCGAAACGAAATGAATGATGCGCTATCGTGAATTAGTCACCTATGAACCGCTGGAAACAATTATCCAGCTACGCGAAGTCAGCGATAAGCAGAAGGCGCGCCACCTGGTCGAGACCTATGTAGTCTCGGAACGGATGGCTGAGAAGCTAGCCGAAGTTGTGATTCCCCACTTGCGCTTGGATCGGCCCACCGATAATAAAGGGATTATGGTGGTCGGCAATTACGGCACAGGGAAGTCGCATTTAATGTCCGTCCTGTCTGCCGTCGCCGAACACGCAGACCTGGTCGAAGAGTTGAAAAATGAACGAGTGCGGCGCGCCTTACAACCTGTCGCCGGCACCTTCAAAGTCGTGCGCACTGAGCTTGGCGGCGGCACGCGGCCGTTGCGTGACAGTGTGCTGGAGCAGTTGGAACTGTTTCTGGAGGAAGTGGGGACACCCTATCCCTTCCCCAGCGCCGATCAGGTGACCAATAACAAAGATGCGCTGATTGCCGCGGTGGATGGCTTTCGGCAACGCTATCCAGGGCAAGGTATCCTCTTTGTGCTGGATGAATTGCTGGATTACCTGCGTTCACGCGATGAACGGGCCTTAATCCTGGATCTGGGCTTTCTGCGGGAACTGGGGGAAGTGACGGAATTAACCGCCTTTCGCTTTATTAGCGGCGTACAGGAATCGCTCTTTGATAGCCCACGCTTTGCCTTTGTGGCAGACCAATTGCGCCGGGTGCGCGACCGCTTTGAGCAGGTACGCATTGCCCGTGAAGATATTGCCTTTGTCGTCGCAGAACGGTTACTGCGCAAGACCGATTGGCAACTGGCGCGCATTACCGACCATCTCCGGCGCTTTACCCCCCTTTATCCGCTCTTGGCCGATAACCTCGACAGCTATGCCCGGCTTTTCCCCATTCATCCGGCCTATATTGAAACCTTTGAGCAGGTCTACATTGCCGAGCAACGTGAGGTGCTCAAAACCTTTGAAACGGCCATCCGTGGGGTTTTGGAGCAGGAGGTGCCAACCGATCAGACCGGGCTGATCTCCTTTGATCATTACTGGGGCATGATCAAAGAGAACCCCAGCCTGCGCACCCTGCCCGGCGTTGTTGATGTAGTCGAGAAGAGCAATGTGTTGGCAGGACGGGTTGAGAGCGCTTATACACGCCGCAATTTAATGTCTCTGGCTCAACGGATTATCTATGCCCTCAGTGTGCATCGTCTCACCACCAGTGACATTAACACGCCCCTGGGGATGACCATTGAAGAATTGCGCGACAAGCTTTGCCTCTGGACAATGTTACCGGAGGCCGATGCCCAATTCCTGGCAAGCACGGTTCAAGTGGCGTTACGCGAGATCATGCGCACGGTCAGCGGCCAATACATTTCACTCAATGAAGACAATGGCCAATATTACCTCGACCTAAAAAAGACCATTGACTTTGATGCCAATATTGCCCGGCGCGGTGAATTCCTGGATAAAGACGATCTCAACCGGTACTTTTTTGAGGTGTTGCGCCAGATCTTTACGGAATTGCCGGCAAGCACCCATGTTCCCGGCTATCGGATTTGGCCCTATGAACTGCCGTGGTTGCCCAAGAATGTCACCCGACCGGGCTATCTCTTCTTTGGCTTGCCGAATGAGCGCAGCACAGCCCAACCGCCGCTCGATTTTTATCTGTATATGCTGCCCCCTTTTAGTACGCCTGGCACACTCCCCATCGATTTACGCAATGACGGGATCGAACCGGATGATCTAATTTACCACTTGGCTGGCATCGACAGCGAGATGGAAGGGCTGGTCCGCAACTATGGGGGCGCGAAGGCAATGGCCCAGCAGTCGCCCGTCCACGCCCACGATTACGAGGATAAAGCCGACGGCTATGCCCGCCGATTACGCCGCTGGCTGGAGGAAAACAGCGCCAGTCGGATGCGAGTGACCTACCGCGGGGTGACGCACACCTTTCCCGAAGTGTTGGCCGCCACACGTAGTAGCGCCAGCCAAGGCATTCAGGAAGTGTTGCGCCTGATTGCCGCCCATCTGTTGGAACCGAATTTTGGTGATAAGTACCCGAACTACCCCGCCTTTACCAATGTGCGTGAACCGATTAGTGAAAGAGCGCGTCCGGTCAATGCAATGGAGGCCATTCGGTTGATCGCCGGACGCCAACGCACCAACATGGCGATCAATATCTTACAGGGCTTGCAGTTGCTGGACAGCGACGAACGGGTGAAACCCCTCGCCTCGCCCTACGCCGCACAGTTGCTGCAACTGCTGCTAGCCAAGGGTGAAACGCAAGTCGTCAATTATAGCGAAGTGTTGATCCAAGTGGCCGGTGGACTAACGCCGATTTACAAGGAGCCGCACTTCCAATTGGAGCCAGAGTGGGTCGCGGTGCTGCTAGTGGCTTTGGTCTATGATGGCCAACTTGTCCTTAGCCTGGGGGGTACGGATGAACTGGATGCCGCCACCGTCGAGCGGGCCAGCACCCGTGCGATTGAAGATCTGTGCGAGTTCCGTTTCTACAAACGCCCGCGTGGGCTGCCCCTCGCCCTTTGGCAGCAGATTTTTGATGGTCTGGGCTTACAGAGCAGCTTGATCCGTGAAGAGAGTACGCGTGACCAAGCAGTGCGTGACTTATTACAGTTGGTACAGCGTGAGGTGCGCGAGGTTGTGACCTTGCAGGATAGCGTCCAACGGGGCTTTACCCTGTGGAATAGTCCCCTCTTTACCGACCGGCTTGAACTGCGCACCCAAAGTGGTGCCGTCGTCAGTCACTCGCCGTTGGCTGCCGTCAGCCTCAGTACAACCGATCTACTGCCGGCCTTGCGGGCCACCAAAGATTTTTTGGAGAAGCTCAGTCGCTATGACCGCGCCGGCAAGCTACGCAATTTGGCCCTGACGGCGCTGGATATTCAGGAGGCGCTGACCTATCGCAAGGCCGTCCAGCGGATTAGGGGTGTCGTTGAGGCCGTCGCCCAGTTACAGTCCATTACCGGCTACCTGAGTGAAGGCAGCGCCAATCTGCCGCCAGAGCATGAGTGGGTGCAGGAAGCCCAAAAGCGCAAAGAGCAGTTACTCAATGAATTGCGGGCGATGGCGAAAGGGGATGCCACCCCGTCAGGTACAGGGGCCATTGCCGATTGGCAACGAACCCTGGAGCAACTGAAGCAGCGCTATAGCACCCACTATGTGGCGTATCACCAGCAGCTTGTCTTAGGGCCGGAGGGGATTGACACGATTGCGCAACTGAAGCGTTCGCTGCCCTATGCCCACCTCCGCCAACTCGCTCAAATCGACATTCTCAATGCAAACGAGTTAACCGCTTGGGAGGGTGCGATCAATACGATACCAACCTGTGCCGAATTTCATGCCGGCTTGTTAGCCAATACTCCCACCTGTCCCCATTGTCGGCTACGGGCCATTGGTGCGGGGACACAGCCGGCAGCCGAGCGGTTGGCCGTATTGAGCAATCGGTTACAAACCCTGGCCGACCAATGGCATGGCGGTCTGCGCGCGGCCCTGGCCAGCGATACAGCACGGCAAAGTATGGCGGCCATGACCCCAAGAGAGCGCAAGCCATTAGATGACTATTTGGCGTTAGCCGAGCCGGCCCAAAGCACCCTGCCAACGGGCCTTGTGCCAGCCGCGAACCAGGTTTTGCGTGGGTTACAGACGGAGCGGCTTGTCGTCACCGACTTGCTGGCGGCGCTCAAGCATGGCGGGCTACCCTGCACTGTCCATGAATTGGAAAGTCGCTTCCGGCGCTATATCCAGCAGCAAATGCGCGGCCATGACGAGGTCAACACGCGCCTGATGATCGAGGAATGACCAGAATTGAGCAGTTTAAACCCGCCGAAATGCCGCCATGCGTTGACGAACAGGGCAATCTATGCGAGAATGCACGGGGAGGTGATCTTATGAAATTCGACCGCATTACCATCAATCCAGCGCGCATGAATGGGCAGCCTTGTATCCGCAATCTACGTTTGACCGTGCGGCGTGTCATCGAGTTGTTGTCCGCCTACCCGGACCGTGCTGAATTGCAACGCGAATATCCTGAATTGGAAGAGGAAGATATTCGCCAGGCGTTGGCCTATGTTGCTTCCTATCTAGAAGATCGCAGTGTTGTCCTCGCCTCATGAAATTGCTCCTCGATCAAGGTCTACCGCGCTCGGCGGCGACACAGTTAACCACCCTGGGGATTGATACGCTGCATGTGGGCGATATCGGGATGGCGATGGCTGAGGATCTTGAAATTTTGGCACGCGGCCGTACCGACCAACGGGTCATCGTTACCCTGGATGCCGATTTTCATGCTCTCCTGGCCTTATCCGGTGCGCAAGCGCCTTCCGTGGTGCGCATCCGGCGGGAAGGGTTGAAAGCCGATGCCCTGGTTGCGCTGCTGATCACTGTGATGGGAGCGTGGAGCGAAGAATTAGAATTAGGGGCGGTGGTGACCGTGGATGAACAACGGCAGCGGATGCGCCGCTTACCCCTCCTTGCCCGATAAGCAACGAAAGCATATTCATGACGGAAACGCTCATCCAACCGGAACTGCTGCGCACAGCCGGAACTACCATTCATAGCGGCCCCATGACTTGTCTCGGCCTGACCTTTGCCGACGAAGCAGAACGTCGGGCTTACTTCACAGCCCGGTTGCGCGAATATTTACAAGATCCGACATTCCGTGCCATTGAAGGCTTTCCCCTTGGCGCCGATGAAGATATTCTGGCCCTCTCCGACCCGCCTTATTACACCGCCTGCCCCAATCCCTTTTTGCCCCAGATTATGGCCGAGTGGCAAGCCGAACGGGCGGCGCGCCATGCCAACTTGGGATTAAGTGACGAAACTTATCACCGCGAACCCTTTGCCGCCGATGTCTCCGAAGGCAAAAATGATCCCATCTACAACGCCCATTCCTACCACACCAAGGTGCCGCATAAGGCGATCATGCGCTACATCCTCCACTACACCGAGCCGGGCGACATTGTCTTTGATGGCTTCTGCGGCACGGGGATGACCGGTGTGGCTGCCCAACTTTGTGGCGACCGCAAGACGGTGGAGAGTCTGGGTTATCAGGTCGCTGCCGATGGCACGATCTACGACAACGGCAAGGCAATTGCCCGCCTGGGCGCGCGCAAAGCCGTACTCAATGACCTGTCACCCGCCGCCACCTTTATTGCCTATAACTACAACACGCCGGTTGACGTGGCGGCCTTTGAGCGCGAAGCCAAGCGCATTTTGCAGGAGGTCGAGGATGAGTGTGGGTGGATGTATGAGACTCAACATACAGATGGCAAGACAAAAGCGCGGATTGACTATACAGTTTGGAGTGAGGTTTTTACCTGTTCATCGTGTGGGCATGAGATCATTTTTGTTGAAGAGGCATTAGACCTAGATGCGCTGAAGGTGGCAGGCGAATTTCAGTGTAAACAATGTGGCGCGTTACAAGATAAGCGTAGTTTGGACAGATCCTTTGAGACATACCTTGACCATTATCTTTATCAAACACATCAGCGTATTAAGTTTGTACCATGCTTTGTAAATTATTCGATTCAAGATCGTAAACAACAACATGAATTGAACGAATCAGATCTTTCTATTCTTCGACAGATCAATGAGCTAAGTTTGCCAGATGGTTTCCCTACTAATTCGTTTCCAATTGAGAAAATGTATCATGGCTCTCGCCTTGCTCCCAAAGGATTTACTCATATCCATCACCTTTTCCTCAAGCGGCCACTGCATTCGCTGAATACGTTATGGACAAAGGCGTCCAATGTAAATCTTTATCGATTACGGAATATGCTCTTTTTTGCCTTTGAGCAAGCTATATGGGGAATGTCGTTGCTCAATCGGTACGGTCCCACTCACTTTTCACAAGTTAATCGTTATTTGAGCGGCGTTTATTATGTTGGATCGCAGATTGCCGAAGTATCGCCTTGGTATATTTTAGATGGCAAGTCTGAACGACTTATAAAAGCATTTGGCTATTTGAAAACTCAACATGTCGCCACAATCACAACGACTCAATCCACAACCGCAGTGCAATTGCCTGCCAATAGCCTTGATTACATCTTTACTGATCCGCCTTTTGGAGAAAATATTTACTATGCCGATCTGAATTATCTTGTGGAATCATGGCACCGAATTTGGACCAACAGCGTGTCTGAAGCCATTATTGATCGGATGAAGAAGAAGCGACTGTATGAATACCAAACCTTGATGCGCGCCTGCTTTCAATGCTATTACACCGCCTTAAAACCAGGACGTTGGATGACGGTAGAATTCCACAACAGCCATGACAGTGTTTGGCGCGCTATTCAAGAAGCCCTTATGTCCGTTGGTTTTGTAGTTGCGGATGTGCGTACATTAGATAAACAACAAGGTTCATACCGGCAGGTTACTTCTGACGCGGCAAAGCAGGATCTGATTATCTCTGCCTATAAACCGACCACAGCCTTTGAGCAACAATTTCTCTCTCATGCCGGTACAACGACGGGCGTTTGGGACTTTGTCCGGCAACATCTGGCCCAGGTGCCGCCAGTGGTGGTGAACAATGGGATATTGGAGACGGTGGCCGAACGGCAGAACTACCTGCTCTTTGATCGCATGGTCGCCTATCACATTCAGCGTGGGATCGCCGTGCCGATGGGGGCAGCCCAATTTTATGCTGGACTGGATCAATATTTTGCCAAAGCGGATGGCATGTACTTCTTGCCTGACCAGATCGCCCAATATGAAAAAGCACGGGCGGAACTGGGAGCCGTCGCCCAACTGAGCCTCTTTGTCAACGACGAAAAGAGCGCCATTACCTGGCTGCGTCACCAACTACAGGCTGAACCGCAAAGCTTCCAACAGATCCAACCTCGCTTTCTCCAAGAGTTACACCAGGCCCGCCACGAGGATCTGCCCGATTTGCGGGTGCTGCTGGAACAAAACTTTTTGCCGGATGACGAGGGGCGCTGGTATGTCCCCGATCCCGACCGTGCCGGGGACTTGGAGAAACTGCGGCTGCGTGGCCTCTTGCGTGAATTTGCCCAGTACAAGGAAAGCAAGAAGAAATTGCGCCAATTCCGCAGCGAAGCCGTGCGCGCCGGCTTCTCCCATGCCTGGCACGAACGCGACTACGCCACCATCGTCGAAGTCGCCGAACGCCTGCCCGAACAGGTCTTGCAGGAAGACCCTGAATTGTTGATGTATTATGATAACGCCAGTTTGCGGGTGGGGTAAGAAAGGCTAGACAAAGATTGGTATATGTAAGCTCGGTGTGCCTCATTAGGGTGAGGCAAGACGGTTTCTAGCACAAAGGCTGCACTTGTGCTATGATTTAAGAATGACCACAAGTAGAGCAAAGTGTCCGAAAGGCAGGCAAAATGACACGCGAATTTAGTGTGGTGATTGAGAAAGATGAAGATGGGTACTTTGTCGCGTGGGTGCCGGCCTTACGTGGCTGTCACACCCAAGCGCGCTCCTTGGATCTCTTGATGAAACGAATCAAGGAAGCCATTGAGCTTTGCCTGGAAGTTGAAGAGCCAGTGACGAGCGAGTTCGTTGGCGTCCAGCGGGTGGCGGTCACGGCATGAGTACCTTTCCTGCCATAACCGGTGCGCAATTAATCAAGACCTTGCGTAAAGTAGGCTTTGAGGTGATCCGAATCAAAGGAAGTCATCATTTCCTACGTCATGCAGATGGACGAAGTACAGTTGTGCCGGTACATCGTGGTGAAACCATTGGTCGGGGGTTACTGGCGCAGATTCTGCGTGACTGCGAACTTTCTCGTGAAGAATTGCAAGACAACCTTTAAACACTTTTCCATGAGCGACCAAGCCATTGTCAGCTTTACCTATGCTTGATCAGCTTCTCCACCATTTCCCGCCACACACCCATGCGTTGACCCTGGTCGCCGATCCCGACGGTCTGCTGGCCGATGAAGCGGTTACGGCGGCCCTGTACACCCGTGGCTTTCGCCTGCTGGTGGCAAGCGACCCGGTGGCGCTGCGCTATGGCTACAGCCGCACGCAACCGGTTACGATAGCCGCGCCGCTCGTGGTTGTCATTGCCGACGAACTCAACCGCGCCCCCTATGACCTCTGGCAACAGGCCCATCATGTCGAACTGGCGTTACACCGTCTCTTCCCCAATCTCGATTACCCAACGATCAAAACACTCGCACCCGCGCAACGCAGTCGGCTGGCGGCCGCCCTGGCGCAGACGCCAGTGCGCCAGCCCCTCTCCGTACACGCCACCTGTGACTATTTGCTTCGCCATCTCTTTGCTTGTGTACCTACCGAGCTACAAACCGCCAGCGCCTTGATCAGTTGGCTGGCTGAGTACCATGCGCACCATGAAACCATGCCCACTGTGCTGGCGACTTATTGGCGGCAACAGGTAACACCGGCGGCTGCCTTTGCTGGATGGCCGCTGGCTGATCTGCTCACAGAGCGGGAAAGCTTCTACCGCTTTGTGCAGTCGGCGTGGCAAGCGTACCTGGCCGAACTGAGTGGACAACCTGTTTATCAAACAATGCCCCCCATGCTCGCCTTTGCCACCGATACCCTGTTGCAAGATGCCATACCACGCCTGGTGCGACTGGGCATTCTTAAGCCAACGGCCACCGTTCGCCGGCTTGCCGAAACGCCGGCTTGGGCCGCCCCGGCCATCGCCTACGATGCCACTGCGGCCCAAACGGTTGAACTGGACGAAGGCTTGCAGGACATCACGGAACGGCTCCAGGCAAACAACCTGCGCTGGTCGGATTGGCAAGCCATCGCCTGGCGTTGGGCGCAGTTGACCCTGGGTTATTACACCGGTGCGCTGCTCTCGGCTAATTCGCCACTCCACAACCAATTTTATCAGCAACAACTGGCGCTAAACGCGGCTTTTGCCAGTTGGCTCAAGATGGCCTATAGCCACCTGGCCGGCTCACGGCTGCCCACGCCCCATCATCTTTTCCATGTCCCCGGTTACCTGGCCACCTTGCTGACCCCGCAACAGCGCGTCGCTCTGCTGGTCATGGATGGCATGAGCCTGGCTACCTGGCTTCAGATCAAGCCGGTGTGGCAAGCGCGTCGTGGCGCGTGGGCCTTAACCGAGCGGTTACTGCTGGCGCAAATTCCCAGCATCACGGCAGTTTCCCGCCAAGCGCTGATCAGCGGGTTGCCACCCGCCGGCTTTGGCGATACATTAACCACCAATCGCCAGGAAGCGCAGCAGTGGCAAACGTTTTGGATGCAGAAAGAGCTTGACGCGCGCCGCATTGCCTATACGCTGCTGCCTAACCGTAGTGGACAAGCCTATCCGGCGATGCTTGACCAACGCACCATGCGGGCGCTCTGTCTGGTAACGCCGGTGATTGATGAGATGGTGCATGGCGCGACACAGGGTTTGGCTGATGTTCATGCCTCGGTCGCGATCTGGCTCCACAACCAAATGCCGGATCGCCCTGGTTCAGCCTGGCTAGAGGGGTTGATTGACCGGCTCCTGAGCGAACAGTATGCTGTCGTTATCGCCAGTGACCACGGCCACGTCAATGCGGTAGGTATTGGTGTGCCACAGGAGGGTGTCACCGTCGAAAGCCGCAGTAAACGAGCACGCATTTATAGCAATCTGCAATTTGCATCCAATGTCCAATCGCAGTATCCTGATACCATCTTGTGGCATGACGATGGTCTGCTTCCTCCCGACCGTTGGGTCTTACTGCCCAAAACAGACGGCGCCTTTGCGTTGAACGGCCAACAGGTCGTTAGCCACGGTGGCTTAACCATTGAAGAGATGGTGACACCGCTGGTAATCATTCAGCGCAAGTAGGAAATAAAGGATACCACTCTTGGAAAAGCACATTGGGTTTCGCCGGAACATCTACCTGGCGTGGATGGACGCTGTCGCTGCCTATCGTACCGAAACCGACGATCTAGAGACCATCCGCACACGCCTAGACGTGCTGGTCGAGCAGCAGGTCAAAAGCCTGGAGAATCGCCAAGTGGCCATAAAAATCCTACTTACGATTTGGGCCACTAGTGGTGAGACATATCCCCAACTCCATCAGCAAGCGCTGGCCCTTTATCGAAAGACCGAAAATCAGACGGATCGCCTTTGGTTGCACTATGGCATGACCATGCTGACCTATGACTTCTTCCGCCAAGGGCTGGTTGTCATCGGCCAATTGAGCCGCTTTTGTGATACGCTTACGCCCAAGGATGTCAAGAAGCGCATGATCGCCGAGTTGGGCGAGTTAGGCGCGCTGGAAAAGGCCACCGAACGCATTCTCTTCTCGCTGCGGGACTGGGGTGTTTTAACCGACACCGGTCAACCAGCGACCTATGCCCCCCAACGGCGGGCGTTTACGGCTTCGTCGCTGGCCATTGAAGAATGGCTGTTGGCCGTGGCCGCCACAGCGCACAGTGCCGAAGCTATGCCTTTTTCCGATCTGCTACGCTTGCCGGAACTCTTCCCGCTGAAATTTACTATCTCTGTTGATCACCTTCGTCGCTCGCACTGGTTTGAGGTACATCGTCAGGGCATGGGGTGGGATATGGTGAATGTCGTCAATGTGCCAGTGCTTTCCCCTGCCTTTTCTTAACGTGAGTGAAGAGGCGATGACGCCATCGGTATCCGCTTCATCCAACCGACAGCTACCCGTGATTATACAAGGTAAAGTCTCTGTCAAGCCAAATGACATAGAAAATTCGATCTTCACGGTAACCAACCATAGGCGCCTTACCACAAAAGCGAAACGCAAGCATTCGTACATCTGGCGTTACATGCCGTGGGATTGAACCATGAATTTGCTCTTGGGGAATAATTTCACAACCAACACCATGCCGATGGGCGTTCATGATCTCTTGCCAAGTCAGTTGACCTAACTTGGCTAAAGTATCACTAAAGGCAGCTTTTTCGAGTTGGGTGCAAGCTTTCAGACTATAGGTTGCATCTAGATACTCCAAACCAAACAGTGGCTTATCTTGGTTGGTTGATACTCTGCTCTCGTGTGTGCGCGAAAACTTGCCTTGGGGCGGCTCAGGAGATTTAATCTGTTTCTTAGGCATGGACAAGTTGCGTCTTGAAGTAGCAGGTTAGTTTTTCATGGGTAATCACGGCATCGCGGTCGGTGCTTTGCCAAGGGGGTTCTTCATGGGTGAAGTGCATCAGAACCGAGGCCTCATACTTACCATATTCTTCATATATTTCTGTAATTAACTTGCGCGCGGCCTGCGACAACATACTGAAATCTGCTTCCTCTGGAGCCGGGATGGCGGAACGGCCATGATGCTTATAGGCGTGATACACTTCTGGTACAACCGGCCCATATGTCCAAGCGCGAATTTCTTCGTAAAACAACGGTTCGCCATAGATCGCTAAGTGATAGCCTTGCACATAGTACAGGAGTTTTTGCAACTTAAGGTTCGACATCAAGTCGCCTTCTTCTTCGTTGACCTGGGTCAGTAAATATTTGGCTACATCTAGCGCACTTACCATGTTTCTACCTCCTTTCCACCAACAAATCAGGAACCATAGTATATCAACATTTCAGTCATTTTTCTATACCCAATATTACAACAGACTATCCCAATTATCACAAAAATATCCCCGATAGCTTACGATTCCTGTGGACAGCCGGTATGGATATGGTGATTGGGCGCCCCCAATCTACCCAAGAAACAACAGTTATGCTACAATACCCAGCGGGAGGGGATATGGCCCGGTGGCTGTCCCAGTCTTCAAAATTGGTGGACGGCGGCGCTGAGTCGGCGTCGGTGGGTTCGACTCCCACGCCTTCCCGCTTGGAATACAGTCCGAAGTCCAGAGTCCAGAGTCGTGTGGTTGCAGCGTTGCGTAATCCACAATCACGACGATATGACTTTGGACTCTGGACTTTGGACTTCGGACTTTGGACTCTGGACTTGACATGGAAATTTCACTCTTTCAGGCGGATGAGCCGTTGCGCTTTGAGCGGATTGTCCTCTATCCTTACCCGGATTTGAAGCGCATCTGGATGCGGGCCTGGTTGACGGCGGCGCAGGACGAAAAGCCGAACATTGAAATCGTCATCCTGAACCCCAACGGCACGGAGAACACCAGTGTCTTTCTACTGGCGCACGCCGAACAGAAGCTGGATACGACGTTGCACTTGCGCAACCCGCAACCCGGCGCCACCTATCATGTGATTGCCATCCTCTCGCTGGGGTTGACCGAAACGCCCACTGTCATCGACCGCCAGGAATTTGACCTGCTGCTCGAATTTCGCAACCCGGACGCGCGCGAGCCTGGCTTTGGCATGGGCGTGGATTGGGATGAATTCCGCCAGGGCCGGAGCCAGGAGTAAGCCTTTGTGATGCGTTGCCCCCGCTGTGGCGCCCTGTGTGATCCACAGCTTCTGGCCTATACCCAGGAACTCCGTCCGCCCATTGCCCGCTTGATCGCCGCTGACAACCCTGGCTGGCAACCGCCAACGGGACTGTGCCCGGATTGTGTCGCTCATTATGCGGACGCGTTTGCCAGTCAACGGCGCGCCCAATCGTTGCACACAACCACCGACCCGCACACCACTTTTCCCTACCACCACCCCGCCGAAGAGACTGTTTTGAGCCAAGCCGAACGCTTGCCCGATTATGCCACCTTCAGCGGGCGTGGCGTGACTGTTGCCTTTCTGGATAGCGGCTACTATCCGCATCCCGATCTGAGCCAGTCGCCAAGTTGGCCGGGAACCCCGCCCATCTGGTCACAGTTGACGCCAGCCCAATGGCAGATCCAGCTAGAATCAATCGAAATGCGGCTGGATGATTACATTGATTTGACTGACGACCAAGAGCGTGTTGGCCTGCGCCAACCCAGTTTGTGGGACGGCGCAGGCGATAGCTGGCACGGCCAGATGACCTCGACGCTTGTGGCCGGCAATGGCTTATTGAGTGGCGGGCGCTATCGTGGCTACGCATCCGGCGCGACCCTATTGCCGATCAAAATCGGGCGGGGCGGCGGGCGGATTCCCGAAGAAGATATTTTGCGTGGGCTGGCATGGCTGCTGCGCGATGAAAACTGGGCGCGCTACAACGTGCGTGTCCTCAACGTCAGTGTGGGCGGCGACTTTGTCCAGGAGTGGCAGGCCAACCCGGTCTGTCGTGCTGCGGCGGCCTTGGCGGAACGGGGTGTCCTGATTGCGGCGGCGGCGGGCAACAGCGGCAAAGCCGAATTAAAAGCGCCGGCCCAAACGCCAGCGGTGATGACGGTCGGTGGCGTGGATGATTACAACCGACTCTGGACCGAACCGACGCGGGCCATGCGTCTGGGACTTGGTCTTTATCACCACAACTACGGGACGGTGATCGATAAACGCAAGACGCTCCGCAAACCGGAGCTGCTGGCGTTGGGGCGGTGGTTGCCGGCGCCGATTTTGCCCGTCAGCGCCATCTTTCGCGAAGTGGCGGCGTTGGGTGATTTACGGCGAGTGTTGCTGGGCTATGATGAATATACGTTTGACGGGATAGCAACGCCGACCGCAACCGACGACTATAGCCCACCCACCTGGATGCCGGAGGTCTGGCAAGCGGTGCGCCGGCGCATGAACGCCCACAAGTGGATTCACCCCTATTATCAACATGTCGATGGCACCAGCGTAGCGGTGGCGCAAGTATCAGCCGTGGCCGCGCAGATGGTCGAAGCCAATCCCCAGTTGACCGTGACGCACATTCGCGCAATCCTGCAAGAAACGGCCTTGCCTCTGCCCGATCACCCGGCGCATCTGACCGGCGCCGGGTTGCTCCAACCGTATGCTGCCGTTGCGGCGGCGTTGCGCACGGGCGGCGGGCCATTGGTCGGCTATCCCCAGAGCGGCACACTTCTGCGCGGCGCTGAATTGCAAAAATGGCTGCCCCAGGGTAAAGTACCGCTATGGCAAACGCCGAACCTGGCCGGCGTGTTGGGAACGACCGTGGTCTACCTCGGCCTTTATGCCCCTGGCGCCCAGCGGGTCAGCGTCGTCGGCGCCTGGAATGGCTGGCAGCCGAATCAGCAATCCTTACAACCGACAGCGCAAGGGTGGTGGCATGGCTGCTTCCAGTTACCCGTCGGTCGCTATCCTTATCGCTTCTGGGTGGAAACCGGATCATCTCCCCAAACCCATTGGCTGCCCGATCCCGAAAATCCAAACCGCAGCGAAAGCGGTTATCAGACCAGTCATAGCCTGCTGGTGATCGAGTAACACTACCGAGCTTTTGGCTCCTAGCCGGTCCGTGACCGGCGACTGGTTCGCCGGTCACGGACCGGCTAGGAGCAGTCTTTACACACGAAGCACCTAATCACGAATCACGGATCACTTATGCACCGAGAACATCACCGTTGGTACAGCCCACGGTTACAACGCGATATGGAATTGTTGGTTCATGGTCACGCCGGCGCGCCGGTGATTGTTTTTCCCACCAGCGGGGGGCGTTTCTTTGAATATGAAGATCGCGGCATGGTCGCCAACTTGGGGGATTATATCGACCAGGGCTGGTTTCAACTCTACTGTGTCGATAGCGTTGATATGGAGAGCTTCTACTGTGGCTGGGCGCACCCCCGTGGCCGAATTGAGCGGCACATGCAATTTGAAGCGTACATCTTGAACGAAGTGCTGCCACTCATTCAGCAAAAAAACGGCAATCCATACTTGATTACCCACGGGTGCAGCTTTGGCGCCTATCACGCCCTCAACTTTGCCCTGCGCCATCCCCACCGCTTCAAGCGGGTCGTCGCCCTGAGTGGCAAGTATGACATGAGCAACTTCTTTAGCGGCTACTACGACAACGACATCTACTTCCACA
Organism: Caldilineaceae bacterium; assembly: GCA_026645575.1. The sequence goes on along the minus strand of JAPKMW010000051.1, from coordinate 44,475 downwards.
CCCCCAGCCACTATGTCCCCAACCTGAATGATGGTGGTCAGATCGACGCCATCCGCCAGATCGACCTGATCATCGCCGTGGGCAAGGACGATCCCAACATCGAAAACAATCGCGCCCTGAGCGGCGCACTCTGGAACAAAGGCATCGGCCACGCCTATCGCGAATGGGACGGTTGGAGCCATGACTGGCCCTATTGGAAACAGATGGCGCGCTTGTACATTCATGGGCATGATTAAGGGCATCTTTACAATCATCAGACAAGCCATCCCTCAGATAGAACCGAGTTTCGATGAAAACAGATACGCTCTTTGATGTGATCTATTTCCGTGCCATGCGTGAAGTTTCCACCTATCTCGAACAGCGTCCCGCAGTAAAGGACAACGAATGGCAGGCTGCTGTTCTCTGGTTGAACAAAAGTGACGATCCTGGTTTTGGCACGTTACGTCTATTGGCTCGTAAACCCAAGCCACGGCTGCTTACACTGGATCTGATCGAATTGCTGCGGAAATTACCTGAAACATCGCTCGCATTGAATGTTCTACGCCCACTATTGGTTACCAATGAGCGCGAGGTTCGCGAAAATGTGGTACAATGGGTCACAAACATTCGCCAAACGCCGGACTTGGACGCAAGTACGGAAGAAAAGCTGGTCACGGTGATGTCACAGTTGATCGAACAGAAGTTTCGTCAATTGACCTATGAGGAGATAAGTAAAATGATCCGATTAACGCCATTAGCCGAAACGATTAGCGGGCAGGGCTTGCTTAAAGCTGATCGGGTAGCGCTGCTTACACAACAGATTCGCCGCAAATTTGCACTTCCCGATGAATTGACGGAAAGTATCAACCATGAGTTGAAACGGTTAGACCTGACAAGTCTCCAGGCGCTGTTTCCCCAAATTTTTGACATCAGCACCCTTGAAGAACTGGAAACCTGGATTGCCGCTCATACACCCGTAGCGGGCGCCATTCCATCAGAAGCAAACGTCTGGCATGATGACGACGCATCTGAAAATGGGGCATAAAACAAGCGTTTCTCAATCTAATCATCCCATCCACACTTGCAGAAGGATCTGGTATGAGCGACATCAAGAAGATTGGTCTCATCGTCGGGCGCGAATGGAGTTTTCCGCCGGCCTTCCTAGAAGAAGTCAACAAACGCAATGCCGGCGTCGTGGCCGAGTATGTCAAACTGGGCGGCACGCGCATGAATGAACCATGCGACTATGCTGTGCTGATCGACCGCATCAGCCACGAAATCCCCTACTACCGCACCTATATGAAGAATGCCATGTTGCAGGGCGCCTACTGTATCAACAACCCCTTCTGGTGGAGCGCCGATGACAAATTCTTTGGCGCCAGCGTCTTAACCGCCATGGGCATTCCCTCGCCACGCACCATTGTCCTGCCCATGAAGTCCTACCCGGAAGGGGTGGTTAGCGAAAGCTTGCGCAATCTGGTCTATCCGCTGGATTGGGAGGCGATTGTGGGCTATGTCGGCCTACCCGCCATTCTCAAAGATGCCTGGGGCGGCGGCTGGAAAAATGTCTACAAGGTCAACACCGTTGACGAACTGATCCGCGCTTACGATGACACCGGCACCCTCTGCATGGTCTTGCAACAGTATATCGAGTGGGATCAATTTGTGCGCTGCATCTGTATCGGCGGCACCAATATCATGCCGATCAAGTACGACCCACGCGAGCGCCGTTACCATGTCACCCATGAACATTTATCGCCGGAACTGGGCGAAAAAGTGGTGAACTACGCCAAACAGATCAACGCCGTCATGGGCTACGACATGAACAGCATCGAATTCACCATCAAAGACGGCATTCCCTATGCCATCGACTTCATGAACCCCGCCCCCGACATGGACATCAACAGCATCACCCCCCACTACTTCGCCTGGGCCGTCAAAACCATGGCCGATTTCTGCATCGAAATGGCCCATAACCCCAAGCCCCAACGCACCGAACAACGCTGGGCGCGTTTTGCCCCCCTGCCCGCCGGCCAATAGACAAGGTGAAGGGGTGACAAGGTGACAAGGTGAATTTGACGATTATATCACCCCTTCACCTTGTCACCCCTTCACCTTGTCACCCCTTCACCTTGTCACCTTGTCTTGCCCTCCTCTCATCCTGCCAAAACAAAATCCGCAAACGTAGAAATTCGGTCACACTTTTGACAGGATCCTTACACGGAACCCGTGGTATTCTAGGATAAAAGGCCGACACGCTGTACAGAACGGAAGTACAGAACGCCAACGCCCTATCCAGTAAAAACTGATTTGACTAACGATCGGAATCGAGGAATACCATGAAAAGCATTTTTGCCCGTACACTGCTGTTACTCACCTTAACGGTTGCGTTAATAAACACCATACCCATGAGCGCCTTTGCCGCCGATCCGATCTTTACCCAAGTGCCAAACATGATCACGGGACGGGTTTGGGTAGATTTCAATGGCAGTGGCGATCCGGACGGGCAGGAATCACCATTGGCGAACATTCCGGTTTACATTCAACGCATTGACGAACCCGACTTTGCCATGACCCTAGTTGTCTATACCGATGAAGTGGGTGGGTATAGCGCCGAAGGCCTGCCGGCTGGCACCTACCAAGTTTGGACGGAGCATGACACGGATGCGGTCTTTCTGCTAGTCGTCACTATTGATGATGTTACACCAGTAGTACGGGCCGATCTGTCGATTGTCGGACATCAGATTTTCATGCCGATGGCGTTGCGGTAAATGCGATTCGTGACGTTGCTCACCCGCTCCTAGCCGCGCCTAAAAGGCAACCGGTCTCCCATTTGCCTTTTAGGCGCGGCTAGGAGCTAAGTAGGCATACAAAAAGTTACAAAAAATATAGCGCAGATTTCACAGTGGCGCAGTTGGTGCGCCGGGAAATCTGCGCTATTATTATGGGCATGACCAATCAACAACCTTTGACCGCGATGGTCGCCTGCGCGGGTTGAGCCTCCAAGCTCCCGCCGGGGACATTATCGCAGGTCGTGCGACAACTGGCCGGGTTATTCCCGGCAACTGAATATCCCAATGTGTTGGTGGGGCTGGGGGAACCGGACGACGCCGCCGTCTATCGGCTGGATAGTGAGCGCGCGCTCATCAAAACCACAGATTTCTTTACGCCTATCGTTGATGATCCGTGGACTTATGGCGCCATTGCCGCCACCAATGCCATGAGCGATGTCTATGCTATGGGCGGCGAGGTGATCTTCTGCCTGAACATTGCCGGCTTTCCTGAAGAGCTGGCCCCTGAAACCATTGTCCAGATTTTGGCCGGCGGTGCGGCGAAGGTGCGTGAGGCCGGCGCGGCCATTGCGGGTGGACATACAGTCACCAACCCGGAACCCTTCTACGGCTTGAGCGTCACCGGTCTGATCCATCCTGACCGCATTATGCGCAAGGGCGGCGCCCGTCCCGGTGATCGCCTTTTTCTCACCAAACCCTTGGGCACCGGGGTGATCACCACGGCGGCCAAGCTGACCGGCAGCGGCGAAACAATGGCGCACCGACTGGCGCGTCGCGCCCAAGGCAAACCAGACCTCAACGGTCAACACCTCGATGCGGCCATTCAGTCGATGCTGCGACTCAACCGGGTGGCGGCCCAAGCGGCACGGGCGGCCAGCGTGCCAGCGGCTACCGATATTACCGGCTTTGGTCTCCTGGGCCATGGCAGTGAGATGGTCGCCGGTAGTCGTGAACAGGGCATCGGTTTTCGCATTCGGGCGGCGGATGTGCCGGTCTTACCTGGGGTGTGGGATTACCTGACCGCCGGTTATTTGACCCGTGGCAGCACCCGTAACCCAGCCCATTTTGGTCAGGGTGTCCATTTTGCTGCGTCGGTCACAGCGGCCCAACGCACGATTCTATGGGAAGCGGAGACGAGTGGCGGCTTACTGTTGGCCGTGCCAGATGGTGAAGTGACGACCTTTCGCAACCATTGCGCCGCCGGTAAACAAGCGTGTTGGGAGATCGGCGAGGTGATTAACGGGATCGGAATTGAGGTTGTTTGATCCCTCTCTCACTGTATAAAGTACACTTGCTTCCCAAAATGGCCGAAACGCTGGCTTATAACAATTCTGCCTCAACCGTTTGGTCTGCTTGGGCAACTGCTTGGCTCACTTTGGTCAACTCCGCCAGCAAAGTTTGGCGTTCCGCCGGTAGCAGCGCCTGGTATTTTTGCGTCAACTGTTGCAATAAGCGCAATGTTTTTACGGCTACGGCCAGATCTTCGGGGATCGGTGATTTGGTTTGGCGCAGGAGCGCATAGGCCCGTTCCAGGTCGCCGGCGGCTCTGGCGTTGGTAATCGCCAGTTCCATTTCGCCCAATTCTTCCCAGAGCAAGGACGCCTGCGCCGGGGTTTCATTATAGGCCGCAATAAAGGCTTGGAAGCGCTTGGTTTCGCGTTCTTCATCCGGTTGGCGCCCCTGCCCCCCTTGTAGCGCCAGATAGTTTTCCAGTTCCCACAGATGTTCATCCAGAAGCAGGTAGTCACTACGGGCGGCAAAATCCTGGGCAATGATCGCCCAGCGGTAGTAGAGCATCGGGTAACGGGGGAGATGATGGAAGGCTTCATCCAACCAGCGCCGGACATAGATATAGGCATCCGCTTCTAAGTGCAACGGTTTGACCAGGGCCAGGTAAGCCTGTGTACGTTGCAACAGATTTTCGATCTGCGGGCTGGTGAAGCGTTCCTGCGGCGGCAATTCGCGATAGCGCGTGGCCAGGAGGCGCAACACTTGCGCACCCAGGTCGTCATCTTGTCGTAGCAACGCTTGGCCCGCCTCGCTAAAGAGGGTTGCGACCCGTTCGGCCACTTCCGGCGTCGCCGGTTGATCGAGCAACTGCGCCGCCCACTGCCAGGCGATCCGGGTCACATTTTCATCCACTTGCGTGAGCAAGGTGCGCTCATTGGTGAACGCAGCTAGCGTGCGGACTTGCTGAATAGCGCCATGGGCGGCGCGGTATTGGCCCGTACTCAGTTGTTGCGTAATTCCCTGGAGTTGACCGGCGACATAAGCGGCAATGGCATGGCCCAGTTCGGCATATTGATCCTCCACCTGATCTTGGAGGAGCGGATCACCAAAGGCGTCGGTCAACTGAGCGGCCTGACGATTGCGCTCGTGGGCAGCGTGCCATTGCTGGGCCGCTACCAAATTTTCGGCTTCCTGCAAATGACCCAGAATATATTGCTCTTGCGCTTCCCGTTGCAACGCATAATCATCTAGCTGGACAGCCAGGTCATAGGCGCGCCGGTTGCGCCGATACCCCTGTTCCCACAGCCCCCGCTCCCACAGATCATCAACTTCGTCCAAATAACCTTCGACCACTTCCAGCGCAGAAAGCTCTTCAGTTTGCAGCGTCTCCAACAGATCAGGCCAGCGGATGGTGAGAATGCCTGGGATTTGAGTCACGTTGAGCGCCGCCAGCACCGGCGCGTCGGCGGCTTCCAACAAGATAAGTCGCTCGGTGGAACGGCTAAGGGCTACCCGAATTTCGTCAAAGATCCGCCGCGCCTCAAAGCGGGCGATGTTGTCGCTGCTCTCCTGACAAAAGCGCAGTGCGCGTTCATAAAGTTCGTTTAAGCCATAGACCAGAACCGTGGTGCGCTCCAACCCCTTGATCTCACGCGGTAGAAAGATCACCTCGTCGCTGTTGGTAAAGCCTAAATGGGTTGCCAGCGTGGCGCGCAGGGTTTCGGTGAGATCGATGATGACGCGGCCCGGTTTATCCACCAATTCGTCGATCACTGCCTGCCACTCCTGTTGGGCGGCGCCGGCGCCGGGGGCATGGTTGGGCAAACAGAGAAAGACCTGACCGTTGCCTTCATCGGTAGCGTTGTCGCCGACGGTCTCATAGGCAAAGGCCTGGCGCCGCGCACTGGGGCGCAGGCCACGGGGCAGATTGCCGTAAAAGTTCCAGGTGCTGTCGATCAACTGGGCCAGGTTGCGTGGGGAGCGCCGTTGGTAATGGAACTCAAATTCATCGGGCCAGATGCCCACCTGCTCACCCAGTAGGTCTTTGGTGGCGCCCCAGTCAAAGCCGCTGGGCTGGACAATCTGCGATTCATCACCGGCGACGACAAAGGCAAACGGCGTATCGGGACGGCGGCGCATTCGTTCGCGCACCAGTTCGCCCAAGACAGCAATTTGGAGCAGGGTGAGGTCTTGCACTTCGTCAATCACCAATGCATCAAGGTTGGCAACCCAGCGGGGGCTTTTGCCTTTTTGCAACCGTTGGATGGCAACATGCGCCGCCTTTTGATCCTGGAAGAGCAGATTCTCCTGCGCCCGTTCAGCCAGACGACAAGCGACCTCGGCGGCTTGATAATCCAACCCGCGATTGGCGGCATAGGTGCGTGGATCCAGCCCGGCATGGTATAGCACCAAATCATTCAAACGGGCATCGGGCAATTCATATTCAGCCGGGAAGAGTTTCCCCAGCAGGTGGGCGCGAATTTCGGTAAAGAGCGTCTGCGGGTAACGCCGCCAGGGGCCAAGGGTCGCTGCGCTTTGAAATTCTAAGAAACGCAGAAAGTTGGGCAGCTCGCCAAACGGTTCCTGTTGCGCCGGCAGATCAGTAAGTTGCTGTTCGATCTCGCCCAACGTCGCCACCCGAATCTTCTGAAAAATGGGGTCACCCTGTCCTTGCAGGAATTCCTGGGCCGCCCGCTTGAGCCGGCGCGTGTAGGTGATATAGAGAATCTGTTGCAGGTCGGGCCGCTCCGCCAGGTCGCGCGCCAAGTAGAGCAGCGAGATCGTCTTACCGCTGCCGGGCAAGCCCTTGATGGTGGCCAGGGCAACCTGATCGCGTTGCACTTGATCACTGACTTCGATCTGTTCTTCGTAGCGGGGGTCGAGCGCCTCAATAGCGACCTCTTCGTAGTCGGTGAGCGCTCCCGGATAGATGGGATCGTCGGTCTCGTCGTGGTGGCGAATGGAGTGGACGAGAATGGTATGGTCGTCTTGCCGGTCGTTGGGAGCGTCGGTCAGGCCGCTTTCACTGCCGGGAATCCACCACATGTAATAATGGTTGCCCTGGACAGGCGTGCGGCGCCAGCGCGCGTTAAAGCCATTCGTGCCTTTGACACTAGGCGTGCGGCCACGCGTACCCAATAAAACCTGCGCCCAAACCGCCTTGCGGCGGATCGCGGTTGGTAAATTGGCAACGGTACGCTCATAATCTTTGTGCTTGAGTAACCGATAAGGCGCCATACAACAATAGACAAACGTAATTACTTAGTTCCTAGCCAGTCCATAACTGGCTAGGAACTGAGTAATTACAGATAAACGACAAAAGGATCGACGTATGAGAATTATACTACAACTATCTACTAATGATGTAATTACTCTTTCCTTAAGAAGAAAATTAATCTGTCATAGCAATTGTTTGGGCAGCCACAGGGGAAACTTGTCCCGCATGAACATGAAAAAGCTGCGCCTGCTGCCGAAACTCGGGCGCAAAATCAGCCCAGTCGGTTGTTGTCACAATTGCCTGCTCCACACCGGCTAGCGCGCGCAGCAGCGTGCTGCGCCGTTGGGCGTCGAGTTCACTCATCACATCATCCAGCAGCAGAAGGGGCGCCGCGCCGGTGGCGCGTGTGCTAACTTGCAATTCAGCCAGTTTGAGCGCCAGCGCGGCGGTGCGCTGTTGCCCGCGACTGCCAAAGGTGCGCAGATCGCGCTGGTTGGCGACAATGCGCAGATCATCCCGGTGCGGGCCATAGAGTGTGTTACCGGCGCTGAGTTCGCGACTGCGCCGACTGCGCAGCTTCGCCAGATAACAGTCGGCCACCGCCGTCGCCGTCAACGGAGTGCGGACGCTGGCGCTGAGGCCGTCCAAAAGCTGGCTGTCCCGCAGTTGCACAAATTCCAGTTCAGTCAAGTGGCCGGGGTTGAAACTGGGTGTGTAATAGAGTGCGAGTTGTTCTCGCGTGTCGCTAAGGGCGGCATGGCGTTCGTGGGCGATGGTTTCCAGTTCCAGGGTAAAGTTATGGCGTCGCGCCATCACTAAACTGCCATGGTCCACCAGCTTCTCATCCCAAAAGCCCAGTTGCGCCTCAATGCTGTCAGCAGAAGGGCGCACGGGCTGGTCGCGCAGATTGCGCAACAAGCTATTGCGCTGATTTAACACCTTTTGAAATTCAGACAAGGCCCGGCAATAGTCGCGATCAATTTGGCAGAGAGCAATATCGTAATAACGCCGCCGTTCGCCTGGCCCCCCGTCCACCAGGCGAATGTCCGCCGGCAAAAAAAGGACAGAGGGCATAATGCCCAGCAGATCCATACTGCGCTTGCTCACACCATTGATTTTGATCTGCTTGGTAAAGTTGACGCCATCGCCACGGGCGCTCATGACAATTTCCAGGTGGAGGGTGCGCCCTTGGCTCTGCACCTCGGCGGCGACGCGGCTGTAGGGGATTGGCTCGTCTTGCGCCTGCCAATCGACCACGTCGCGTTCATGTTGGGCGTGGACGGGTTTGGTGGTGGAGAGAAAGTAGATCGCTTCGAGCAGATTGGTTTTGCCTTGGGCGTTCTGCCCCTGCAAGAGCGCAATCGGCTGCGTGAAATCCAACGCCAGATGCTGATAATTGCGGTAATGTGTCAGCGACAAATGCGATAAGTACATGGGAAACAGCCAGGCTCTTTACACGGTAGTCGGATCAACAGAGCAAAACAGCATGGTTCATCGCTGACTGGGTCATGCCGTGCCACTTTCGTGAATTGTAGCACAAAGCTGAGCGCAGGGCAAGCGGGTTTGTCACTGTAACGGCTCACCCCTCCCCTGAGAAGGGGAACCGCTGTCCGCTCAGCAGTTCCCTCCCCTTATACTCAAGATGCGGAATTTTTGTAGGCGCCATTCATTCTGACCTGAGTATGGCAGGGAGAGGTTAGGAGGGGGGTGACTGAGTAGTTACAAATTTACCGACTGTGTCAATTCACCTATTGCACCATTGAACACTTGGTCCGGGACCAATTTCCGTGTATGATAGGTGTTCTATGGATACCATCATCAGCTCGCTTGAGCCTTCCACTGATCTACCCGCCGACCATCGCAGCGGCTTTGTTGCCGTCATTGGGCGGCCCAACGTCGGCAAGTCAACCCTATTGAACCGGCTGCTGGGGCAAAAGCTAGCGATCACCAGCCCCAAGCCGCAGACCACCCGTGAACAGTTGCTGGGCATCCTCACGGAGGATCATGCCCAAATCATGTTTTTGGACACCCCCGGCATCCATAAGCCCAAGCACAAACTGGGCGAGTACATGGTCGCCGTGGCGTCAGAAACAATCCGCAACGCCGATCTGGTGTTGTGGCTGGTGGACATCAACGTCCCCCCTACCGAAGAAGACCAGGCCATCGCCCTGCTGTTGCAAGAATTGCACAGCCACGAACCGTTGCCGCCCCTGCTATTGGGTCTCAACCAAAGCGACCGCTGGTCAAGGGACGCTGCTGTGACGGCAGAACGGATTGACGCCTACCGGCAACTCCTCACCTGGTATCAACCGCCTGCTGCTTCGGAGCAGCCCGTCAGCGCGCTCACCTTTAGCGCGCAAACCGGCGCTAACATCGACCAGTTGTTGGCGACGTTGCGCGAACAGCTTCCCCTGGGGCCGCGTTACTACCCCGAAGACCAAGTCACCGATATGCAGACCCGCTTTATCGTGGCTGAATTGATCCGCGAACAGGCGCTTAACCTGCTCGACCAGGAAGTGCCCCACGGCATCGCCGTTGAGGTTGATGAATTTAGCGAACGCAACGAAAAGATGACCTACATCTCTGCCGTCATCTATGTCGAGCGTCAGAGCCAGAAGCCGATTATCCTGGGCGAAAACGGGCGCATGATCAAAGCCATCGGCCAAGCGGCCCGGCCTGCCATCGAAGAACTGGTCGGCACCCGCGTCTACCTGGAGCTTTGGGTCAAAGTGTGGGAAAAGTGGCGCACACGGGCCGGCATGTTGCGGCAACTGGGCTACGCAATGGAGAAGTGAGAACGTGTTGCGTGATTCGTGTTGCGTGATTCGTGTTGCGTGATTCGTGTTGCGTGAACCGGTTATCGGTCGATTGAGCAGATTGCAATCAAATTTTTATGGAAGTTAAGATAATCTGTGATATGATCGGCAAAGCATTACAACGTTTGGTAGAAAAGAAATCATATTAGATATTGGGTATTAGATATTGGGTACTCGCTTTAGGCGTCTTTGCCAATATCTAATATTCAATACCTAATATTCAATACCAATGACAACGTTTGTTCATTTAGCGTAAAATTCACAAAAACCAACCATGAATCCCCATGCCCTACGCGTTCTCGAATTTGATAAAATTTTGAAGCGACTGGCCGAGCATTGCGCCTTTAGTGGTGGCGCGGACCTGGCCTATGCGCTGCTGCCCAGCGACGATTTGGTCACGGTGCGTACCTGGCTGGCGCAAACTGCCGAGGCGCACAAGCTCCTGGAACAAAAGAGCGACATCGGCTTTGGCGGCGTCAAAGATTTGAGCTTGCAACTGGACAAAGCTGAACGAGGCGCCTTGATCTTTGCCGCCGAGTTTGTCGAGATCAAGCACACCTTGATGCGCGCCCGCCACTTGCGCAACACCTTGCTGCGGTTGGAAAGCAACTTCCCCTTGTTGGCCGAGATGGCGCAGAATATTGAGCCATGTGACAATGTCGTAGCCGAGATCAGCCGCTGCATCAACGAACGCGGCGAAGTGGTCGATGGCGCCAGCGACGCCCTAAACCGCATTCGTAGCGAGTTGCGCATTGCTCAGGATCGCCTGCTGACTACGCTGGATCGCCTGGTGCAGACCAGCGAAGTTAAGCCCTATCTGCAAGAAGCGCTTGTGACCCAGCGCCAGGGGCGCTACGTCATCCCGGTGCGCGCCGAATACAAGGGCAACATCGACGGCATTGTCCACGACCAGTCAGCCAGCGGCGCCACCTTGTTTATTGAGCCATTAAAAGTGGTGCAGCAAAACAACGCCGTGCGTGAACTTGAATTGCAGGAAGAAAAAGAGGTGCGCCGTATCCTCACCGAGTTGACCGAACTGGTGGCCGACGAAGTGGTTTACATTCGGCGTAATGGGCAAATTCTAGCCGAACTTGACTTTACCTTTGCGAAAGCGAAGTATGCTTATGCACTGGAAGCTTCGGCGCCCGAAGTGGTCTCTTTTCGCCCGATCAAATCTAAAGCACACCCCAAAGCTCCAACTAATGGTGACGGAGCGACGAACAGCGCCGCGGCGGAATCGTTACACCCCGGCTCGGTCATCGACCTGCATCGGGCGCGCCATCCGCTGCTCAACCAGCAGACCGTCGTACCGATTGATGTTTACCTGGATGAGGAGACCTACATCATCGTCATCACCGGGCCGAACACGGGTGGCAAGACAGTGACGTTGAAAACGGTCGGCTTGCTGGTCTTGATGGCGCAGGCCGGCTTGATGATTCCGGTGGAGCCGGGGAGCAAACTTTCCGTTTTTGAAGGGGTCTACGCTGACATTGGCGACGAGCAGAGCATCGAACAGAGCCTCAGCACCTTTAGCAGCCATATGACCAACATCATCAGGATTTTAGAGGAAGCCGATCCTTCCAGCCTGGTTCTCTTTGATGAGTTGGGCGCCGGCACCGACCCGGACGAAGGCTCGGCATTGGCGATGGCGCTGCTCGACAATCTGCGCGACCGCAGCATCACCGCTTTTGCCACCACCCACTACAGTGACCTGAAGCTCTACGCCCACAGCACGCCGGGGGTGCGCAACGCCTCGGTCGAATTTGATGTGGAGACACTCAGCCCAACTTATGAGTTGAGCATTGGTCTGCCGGGCCGATCCAATGCGTTGACCATTGCCCGCCGCCTGGGCCTCAATCCAGTGATTGTGGAAAAGGCTGAGAGTATTGTCCGCCCCGATACGCTGGAAGCCGACTCGCTGCTCGATGAGATTCGCCGGGCCAAACGGGAATCGCTGGCGGCGGAGGGGCGCGCTAAGGATCGTGAACGGCAGGCGCAACTGCTGGAACGGGACTTGCGCTATCAACTTGCCAAGATCGAAGAAGCGCGCCGCGCCGTCATTGCCGAGACGCGCCAGATCATGGCAACCGAGTTGGAACAGGTGCGCGGCGAAGTTGAACAACTGCGCCGGCAGATGGCGCGTGGTGCGGTCCCCGGCGCCGGCACACATGATGAGTTCCTGGCTCGCGCTGCCAAAGAATTGGCTCGGCGCAACCCATCAGATCAGGAGCTAAACCGCGATGTGATCATCCCCGGCGAAGGGCAAGATCGTTTGTCCGGCCCGATCGAAGTAGGGGATCGGGTGTGGGTTGCCAGCTTGCAAGCCAGCGGCGAAGTGCGCGCCATCAACGAGCGCATGGGCGATGCCGATGTGCAACTGGGCAACTTCCGGCTCAAGCTGCCGCTCAAACGGTTGGAACTGCGCCAGAAAGCTGCGCCTGCCGCCACCGTCGAAGCCTCCGGCGTCCGCTTTCAAGGCCAGGGCGCCCACGAAAGCCCCGGCATGGAACTCGACTTGCGCGGCGCACGGGTCGAAGAGGGGGTAGATCGGCTGGAAGGGTATCTGAACAATGCCTACATGGCGCGCTTGCCCTGGGTGCGCATCATCCACGGCAAAGGCACCGGCGCCATGCGCGATGCCGTTCGCAACATCCTGCGTCAGCATCCCCTCGTCCGCGACTCCCGTTCGGGCGATCAAGGCGAAGGGGGCGATGGGGTTACGGTGGTGCGTTTGATTACTTCTTGATAGTGGATAGTGGATAGTGAGTTGCGCCTAACGCGAGCCACTATCCACTATCCACTATCCAATATCCAAAATCGGAAACCTTATGGGGGAAAGCTTAGTCTGTAGTGTGGGCGTCACCGCTTATAACGAAGAGGAAAACATTGCCCACTTATTAGAAGCGTTGCTTGACCAACATCTCCACCGGGTCGAGATCGCCGAGATTATCGTCGTTGCCAGCGCCTGCACCGATCAGACGGTGCCGATTATTCGCCAATTTATGGAACGGGATCGTCGGGTCAAGTTGATCGAACAGGAGCGCCGCGAGGGTAAGACCAGTGCCGTCAACCTCTTCTTGGCCGAAGCACAGAGCGAAATTTGCGTCTTGGAAAGCGGCGACACCATTCCCCATGAGTATGCCGTCGAACATTTGGTGCGTATGTTTGCTGACCCGCAGGTGGGCATGGTGGGCGCGCAGAAGATGGCGGTCAATACGCCGGAACACATTGTCGGTCTATTGAGCCATCTGCGTCTGCGTATGGAACATGAACTCTGCCTCGAAATCCCTCGCCTGGGCGAGATGATCGCCTTTCGCAAAGTCTTTGACCGTATTCCGCCCGACGTGGCAATGGATGAAGCCTTTGTCGAAGCGCTGGTGATCAAGCTGGGGTTGTCGGTGAAATACGCCCCTGATGCCGTGGTCTATAATGTTGGCCCCACAACGATTAGTGATTTTGTTCGCCAACGCCGCCGCAACCATGCCGGGCATCTGTATCTGAAACACAAGTATGGCTACAAGGTTAGCAGCATCCAGAACAGCCGGGTGATGCGCATTGCCTTGAAGGAACTGTGGGGCGTACTGCTCTTGATCTGGGTACTCTTCCTCCTGGCTGTATTGGAAGGGTGGAGCCGGGTCTTGGGCTGGTACGATTTCGCCATCAAACGGGATCGCCACGTTGTCTGGAATATGGCTTGGACGCAAAAGCAAGATGTGCAGACGATCCGTCGGAATGGCGCCGGCTCCCAGGCGAGTGAGTATGTTGTTGGGAAATAGGTAGGCAGGAAGACAAGAAGACAGGGAGACAAGAAATCGACAATCTCGTGTCTCATGTCTCTCTATCTACAAATACACTTTATGCGTAATCAAGTTACAACGATCATAAAGCTAGCGCTCAGTTTGGGGTTGCTTTATTACCTTTTTGTTAAACTGGGCGACCCAGCCGAGTATTGGCGTAAGTTGGTCGAAGCAGACAAGCGGCTGCTCTTGCTGGGGCTGATCTGCTATTCAACCGCGGTGGCTTTGAGCGGCATCAAATGGGGGATTCTCTTGCGCGCTGCCGGTTTATCTGTCGCAACGCCGCGCCTTCTCCAGTATCAGTGGATGGCTGAATTCTTCAATAATTTTCTGCCGGCGCAGGTGGGTGGCGATGTGATGCGTGGTTATGCCCTGGCCAGCGATACCCGGCGCGCCGCTGATGCGGCCGCCAGCGTTTTGATCGACCGCTTTATTGGTCTTATGGTCTTTATGGTTGCCGCCGCGATTGCTGCTGTCAGCATGTTGCTCCTGGGCCGCCCCAATGGGCAGGCGTTTGAGGCGGAAAGCCTGCTCTTTTTGCGCGTAGCGGCGCTGGGCAGCAGCGGCGTGAGCTTGCTCTTGTTGGTGATGATTGCTGCGCTGCTGAGTCGCACGCTCAAGCAACGATTTGAACAGCTTCTTGGGAAACTGCCGCTTGCTTCCCATACCCTGCCCATTTGGCAAAAGCTGGCAGTCGCCTTTCATGTTTACCGAGCGCATCCGGCCGCTTTACTCTGGACAGCGTTGGGCAGCGCGCTGATCGTGATTCTGACCAGCATTAACATCTGGTTGATTGCCCGCGCCGTCACACCGCAAGCGATCTCACTCTGGGAAGTGTTGGCGATCAATCCCATCATCGTCTTTGCCTTGGTCGTTGTGCCATTGGCGCCAGGGGGGCTGGGGGTGCGACAACTCTCCTTTGCCGGTCTCTTTCATTTGATGGGAGCCAGTTCGACTTTGGGCGGAGCGGTTGGTCTGCTCCAACAATTGATTGGGTATGTCGTTAGTCTACCCGGCGGTTTTCTCTGGTTGACCCATAAGCGGACGGTTGCGCCGCCAACGGCTGTCTTACCGCCGGAGACGCCAACGGTGCAACAGACACAGTAACGACGCAGCCCGCTCCTAGCCGGTCCGTGACCGGCGGCCCAAACGCCGGTCGCCGGGAACTCCGTCGGGGGCGGCTAGGAGTAGAGTAGTTACCAACAACAGGATAAAGGTTGGATGCGCACTCATCGTTTGACCTGTGCTTTGCTCTACTGCGCCTGTGGTAGACTACGGACAGCCGACGATGAGTTTTTTCTTTTGTACATGGATCGAATTTAGCAAAAGCAAACATTGTCAGTATACTTTCTGAAATGATAAGAGCATTACAAGAAATGGAATAAAGCTTGTGAATGAACGATTGCAAGTAGATAGCGCTTATCTAACCGAGAGCCAGGCCAGGCAACTCTACCAGCAGGGTGACGCGGCCCATGATTTTGATCATGTCCAGCGGGTGGCCCATTTGGCGGTGCAGATTGCACACGCCGAAGGAGCCGATGTAGAAGTGGTGCTGCTGGCTGCTTTGCTGCATGATGTACCCGTGGACCACCATGCCGCAGCGCGCACCGCTCATCATCACGCCGCCGCTGACTTTGCCCGTCAATACTTGACGCAACGTGGCATGACATCAAAACGTATTGACAATATCGTTCATTGTATTGCGGCCCATCGTTTTCGCGACCAATCGTTGCGACCTCAAACGTTGGAAGCCCAGTGCCTGTATGATGCCGACAAGCTGGACAGTATCGGCGCCATTGGCGTGGCGCGTGCCTTTTCCTTTGCCGGGGCGCATGGTAATCGGCTATGGACAGAACCAGTTTCGGCGACGCCGCCGGTAACAGCCAAACCGGGTGGGGCTGACTACACCCCCGTTCACGAATTTGTCTACAAACTACAACGACTGCTGGCAACCTTACACACCCCCACCGCCCACCAGATCGGTGAGCAACGTCATGCTTTTATGGTTGCCTTCTATGAACAATTAGACACCGAAATGCGTCAAACGTTTGGCACGTAAATGCAGCATTCAGTGTATGTTTTCCAACGGAGCGCTTATGAATAGATTACAAGGCTTGTGTATTTGGCGGAAAGCAACGCCTGGGTCAGGCAAGAGCCAGCAACCGTCAGCGGTTCACAAGATAGTACGCTGGTGGCGTATATCCATGTGGATGCTGTTGATCACCATTGCCGGGTTGACTTTAGGCTTACGTACGGCCTTCCCCAGCCAAGCCCAAGCCGAGCCAACGGCTGATCACTTGATCTGGCAACTGCCCGGCAGCCTGGAACCATACCGGAATGTTCCTTTTGCCCCAGGTGAATTGCTGGTCGGCTTTCATGGTGAAGAAGGGATGCGTTCAGCAACAACAACCCTTTCCACCTTTGGCGCTGAAGCGATAGAGCGGCTGGATCTGCGCGGGCTGGATGGCGCCACTGGCGATAACGGGATCAGTGGATATCTGCTAGCAGTACCGGAAGGACAGGAATGGGTGGTGATGGAGCAACTGCTCCAGGCGCCTAATGTTGCCTTTGTGACGCCTAACTGGTTGGTCTTTGCCGCCACACCACGAACAGAAGAGATAAGCGCAGAAAATGCCGATGCCGCTATTGCCGCGCCGGAACAGCCTTTTCCCGTCAATGATCCCCGCTACGAAGCGGATCAATGGTATCTACAACGGATCAATGCCAGCCGCGCCTGGTCATTGACCTATAATGGGGATGGTTTTGCCGGCAACCTGGGGACGGTACAGGTCGCCATTATCGACAGCGGGATCGATGTCAATCACCCTGAATTTCGTGGGCGGCTGATGACCGGGTACAACTATCTGGCCCCTGGTGCGCCGCCGGTTGATGATTACGGTCATGGCACCCATGTCGCTGGTCTGTTGGGCGCCGTGGCCAATAATGCCAGCGGGATTGCCGGGGTGGCGCCCAAAGTGCGCATTGATGCGCGGAAAGTGTTGAACAGTCAGGGCAGCGGCACCATCAGCAATGTTTCCAGAGCAATTCGGGAAGCGGCGGACAGCGGCGCCGAGATTATCAACCTCAGCCTGGAATCGTCGGCCCCCAATCCGACAATGGAGGCGGCGGTCAAGTATGCCTACAGTAAAGGGGCGCTGCTGATTGCCGCCGCTGGGAACTTCTACCCCTCGCCTGTCAGTTGGCCGGCGGCTTATACTGAAGTGATCGCCGTCGCCGCCACCAATTACAATGACAAACATGCCACCTATAGCAATGCCGGCAGTCAGGTCGAATTGGCGGCGCCGGGCGGAGAACGCGCGTTGTCGATCCTCAGCACCTGGCCTGGTGGCGTCAAATGTCGCGACAAAGCAGCAGTGGTAGCGCAGAGTGACTATTGCACATCCGAAGGCACCAGCATGGCGGCGGCGATTGTGAGCGGGGCCGCAGCGTTGATCAAAAGTGTGCGATCTGATTATACAGCAGAACAGATCCGCCAGCTCCTACGCAATACGACGACCCCATTAAGTGAAAGCGCGACATTGGTGGGCAGTGGGCGTTTGGATATTCACACGGCCTTACGCACCCTGTTGCCTGGTCGCCTGGAATTCTCGACTAAAAGCTTTTTCAAGCGCACCACACCGGCGACAGCGCCCTATACGGCTGCCTTGCGACTGGACAACCCTAGTTTGCAATCGATGCAATGGCGGGCCACCTTGCTCAACAGCCAGGAATGGGTGCGCATCAACAACACAACGCCGGCAACCAATACCACGGTGCTGTCAGGGAATGTGGTCTATGGTCAACCGAGTTATGTTTCATTGACTATCACGCCAACGCACTTAATCACCGGCAGTTATGTAGCAACCTTGCGCATCGATCAGCTCAATGCCGGTGCAGTACAGGCATCCAACTTTGTCGACATTAACCTTGCCATTGGTCCACAGCCGGCGCATTTCTTCTTTTTCCCCTTACTCATTCAAGGTACACCCAAGTTGGTGACCACCACTTCATTCCAGTGGGAAACCCCGGCCAGCCCACAGGATCGCACAACTTATGGCATGACGGACAATGCCAATCTCGCGATTACGCTACCCTTTACCTTCACCCTGCGTAACCGCGCCTATACGACGGCGCGTATCTCTTCCGAGGGTTTTGTCAGCTTCCCCGACAACGTTGTGAGCGAGACGTTACCGATGCGCTGTATGCCCAACCTGGCGCAGCCGGCACAAGCGATCTATGGCTGGTGGGCGGATCTCAACCCTGGTGGCAGTGGTGCGCGCGTTTCGACCTTCTCGCCGGCAGCGGATCGCTTTGTGGTCGAGTTTGACAATGTCCCGGCAGCAGGGGTGGCGCCTGAGTACCGTGTCTCCTTTCAGATCGTCCTCTACCGCAGTGGCGACATTTATTTGAATTATCTGGATGTGCCAACGGAACTCAAACAGACGCCGGTGGTGACGGTTGGGGTCGAAGCGCGCGATGGGCTTTTCTACAATCAGGTTACCTGCAATACCGGCGCCATCCAGATTGGTTATCTGCCGGCGCCCCATCAATCATTGGTCTTTAATGCACAGGAGGATCTCTACTAATGAGCGCAGAAGAACATCGACACAAAGCCGAAAGTCAGGGCAGTGTCGCGATTGCCATTGTCACCGTCAGCGATACGCGCACCCCGGAAACCGACACCAGCGGCCAGATCATTCGCACGCTGGCCGAAGCCGCCGGCCATCGCGTGGTGGGTCATCGCATTGTCAAGGATGAACCAGTGCAGGTGGAAGAAGCCTTAGAGGAATTTACCAAGAGCGAAGCGCGGCTGATTATCTTTAACGGCGGCACCGGCATCAGCCAGCGCGACCGCACCTATGATGTCATCAGCCGCAAACTGGAAAAGACCCTGCCCGGCTTTGGCGAAATCTTTCGCATGTTAAGTTACGAGCAGGTGGGCGCTGCCGCCATGCTCAGTCGCGCCACCGCCGGCGTCTATCGCAACAAAGTGATCTTCAGCACGCCCGGCTCTCCCGATGCTGTGCGGCTGGCCGTGGAAAAATTAATTCTACCGGAGATTCAGCATTTGGCCTGGGAGTTGATTCGGTAAAAGGATATAGGATAGTCAGTAGTCTGCAGTCATGTAGTCGCGTAGTCCAGAGTCAGTCTGTGTGCTGGCGGGTGTGTTGCGGTCTACTGAAAATTGCAGGGACGGGCTAGCGACTGCTATCTTTTACCAGACTTGTGAGTGCCGTTTCGACGCGATCAATCACACGGTCCCATTGATAGTGGCGTATCGTTGCTTTGCCCTGTTCGATCAATCGTTGGGCAAGTGCTGGATCTTGCGCTAGGCGCAGGGTGGCGGCGGCAATCGCTGCTGGCTCGCGCGGCGGCACAATCAAACAATTGATCTCATGCCAGGCATAGTCGCGCACACCAACCGAATCCGTCAACACGACGGGGGCGCCGCAAGCCATCGCTTCCAACGGCGGATAACCCAAACCTTCCCCCCAGGAACAAGAGACAAAGAGGTCACAGTGGCTGTACAGCGCAACCAATGCTTCATCGGTGGGGTAGATATGGAGTTGATAAGGGACAGCGGTGTCAATCGCAACCGGCTCCTTGGAGACAATGAGCAGTTCGAGATTGGGTACTTGCTGGTAGACTGGCGCCATTGCCGCTAAAAATTCGCGTAACCCTTTGCGGGGGCGCGTATCACCGACATATAAAACACGAAACTTGCTGTCACGCATTTTCGGCGCGGTGGGGGTCGAAAAATGTTCCTGGCGCGCCAGACCGGAGCCGGTAACAACCACTGCTCCCTTGGTTCGGCCCCGAACGTGATCGGCCAGGGGTTGCGAAATGGTCATGAGCAGATCGAAGCAACGGGGCATCCAGTGGAGAAGAAAACGCTCAAGCGGACGTTGGCGAAACATTTCGTCATAATCCATATAGAGCCAGGCCAACTGCCGCGCCTTTCGCAGCAACCGCAGCAACCATGCCGGGATCGTCGTTGGCGTATGCGTGGCAATGACCACATCCGAACGGGGTGTGATACGAACCAGATCCACGACATACCAGGCTAACTTCCACCAGGCCAACGTCCTGGTGGAAGTTAGCCTGGGTAACGGCAATTTGCCTTCGATAATCTGGACGCCGGCGAACAGCTTCTGGCAGACAGCCGGATCAAGCGCGCCGCCGGGGATTACCAGTGTGACCTGATGGCCGCGTTGCTGTAGGCGATTGGCATAATCAACAACCAATAGCACACCGCCCGATAGCCACAACGACGATAGGAGAAAAGTGATCCGCATCTTTCTTGTTGCGTTTACCCCTTACGGCGTGCGACGACACCCAACCCATTATCGACGTAGATGCCCAGCCGCCCCAAACCGGCTTGAATCAGCCCTTTGAGCCTACCTGAAACCGCCAAATGAAAGCGGCCTATGGGATCAAAACCACTCTTTTGCAGCAGCGCCCCTAGCGTTTGGGCGGAAAAGTAATATAAATGGCCGAGCGGTTCGATTTGCGACCACTGTGCGCGCTGCCAGCGCGCTGGCAAACCGCCAGCATTGGGGGTATGAACAAAGAGAATGCCGCCCGGGCTAAGTTTTGTCCAGAGCAGCGCCAACAATTCATGGGGGGCCGCCACATGTTCAATTACATTGAGTAACGTAATGACATCAAAATGAGTAGCCGGGAGTGTTTCGACGGCATCCGCAATGATGATCCGCGCCTGGTACTTTTCCCGCAACCGCTGCTGCAACGTTTTGCTCTGTTCAACGCCGACACAGGTGATGCCGGCGCTAGCGGCGGCTTCCAACAAAACGCCATCGCCACAGCCAACATCCAGCAAATGCTGTACATCGCGCCCAAGCCATTGGGGCAAGCGGCGGACAAAGGCGCCATAGGTTTGCTGCCGAGCGGCATAAGTCGCCGCAAAGTAACGCTCCTCCATCGCGTCAGTATAGGCCATGACGGTATCGTCAAATTGATAGCGTGGGTTGACATATTGTAACCCGCAGCGCACACAAGCAACCACGGTCGCTGTCTCATGCAGGGCGATCTGTTCACCCTTCACCCAAATGGTGGATAAAAGCTTGGTCTGTAAGGGAATGGTATAGAGAAGGCGAGTCTGATCAGCTCCACACAGGGCGCACTGCACTTGCTCACGCACAAAGGGGACAGGGACGCCGGACGCAGCGGGCGGTTCATTGGTTGCCATTGCCATTAACGGCCATCCAGTTGTGTTTTGCGCAGACGGTAGAGCGTCTCTTCTTGAATCTTGCGGTTAAACCCCATCAGATCGGCCAGCACCCCAAGCATGATCACCTGGAAGCCGACAATGAGTAGAATCGCGGTCAAAATCAGTGACTGGACATGCCCGTTACCTTCCCCGATCATATAAAAGTAGAGAAAGCGGGTGCCCAGGAGCAGCCCTGCTGCGATGGCACAGCCGCCAATCGTTGAAAAGGCGCGCAGCGGGCGGTAGAGCGTGTAAGCACGCAGAATCGTGACGGCAGAATGCGATAGGAAATGGGGCAGGTTGCGCATTAATCGTGATGGACGCGTTGGGGCATTGGTACGAATTGGCACAAACTCAATGGCAACCTGTTGCGCGCCGGCCTGAATGAGTGTCTCCAAGGTGTAGGAATAGTTGCTTAACACCATTGTGCGCATGGCAACTTCGCGTGTAAAGGCGCGAAAACCGCTGGTGGCGTCGGGAATGCTCATGGCCGCTGCTTGCGAGACCACCCAACTGCCCAGTTGTTGCAGGACGCGTTTGATTGGCGAGAAGAGCGCCAGTTGCCCGACGCCGCGATCCCCGACTACCATTTGCGCTCGACCGGCCAGGATTGGCGCCACCAGGCGCCCAATCTCTGTCCCCCTATATTGATTGTCGGCATCCGTATTGACAATGATGTCCGCGCCACGCATCAGCGCTGCTTCCAACCCAGTGGCAAAGGCGCGCGCCAGCCCTAAATTGCGCGGATGTTTGATAATATGGTGAACCCCCAACGCCTGCGCCACGGCCACCGTCTCATCGCGACTGCCGTCATCAATCACCAAAAGCTCGATGGTATCAATCCCATCAAGCTGCGTCGGCAGATCAGCGACTGTCTGCGGCAGCGTCTTCTCTTCGTTGTAACAGGGAATTTGGATGATGAGTTTCACAAGAAGTTCAAAGCATCTCTCAACCTCTCAACCTCTCAATTTCTATCTGAAGAGATAAAGAGATTGAGAGATTGAGAGATTTGTGGCGATTAAGATTTCTTTTTTTGTTCGCCGCGGCGCCCACCCAGATTGCCAAAGAACATCTGGCGGAGCATGTTGCGGCTTTCGGCAGGGGGCTGGTTGGGCGTGGTGACGGGATCATCCCAGCGTTTCAAAAAGGCTTGCGCTTCCCACTGTTCCCGCTGGGCGACGACCCCTTCGAGAACGGTCAGGAGCGGATGTTTTTCATCAGCGGGCGGATTGGCGTCTAGTAAGTCATGCCAATGGGCCAGTTCCGTTTGCAACTGCTCAATGCGCAGCCGCAGATTGTCACGATTGCTGAGAAAGGCGCCCAGCAGTTCCTTGGCGTTACCATCCAACTCGGTCGCCTGGGCAAAGGTGCGACCGGCCAACCGTCGCGCCTCCCGCCAGCCCGGATTGTCGGCGCTGGAACGCATAAGTGCTGTCGCCAGCAACTGAGGTAGATGTTCGACGCCGGCAATAATGCCGTCATGTTCCTGTGCATCGACAAAAAGGGGCTTAGCGCCTAGCCGCTCGACAAAATCGCTGGCTAACTGCACCGCTGTCGGATCGGTCTGGTGCCCAGGGGCGAGGCCAAAGGTTACTTCGTCAAAGAGGTCGGCCCGCACGGTCAGTGGCGCGCCAATGCCGGTGAGGATCGGATGAGCGGCGACAAAATGGGTTTCCGCCGGCAACAAGTTGCGGGCTAGTTCCACCGCCGGTTGCATGACATTGGTCACGGTAAAGAGCAACGTTTCCGGGCGCAAATCTTCACGAATGTGAGGCAGGTTTTCTTCCAGTTCGGGCAACGAGAGATTGAGAATAATCAACTCGGCTCCCTCACAGGCGTTGTGCAGATTCCAGTCCGTGCGGTGAACCGCTTTGCGGTCACGGGCGCGTGCCGTATGATCGGCATTGCGATCATGGCCGACAATCTCAAAATTGCCCGGCTCCCGCTGTAAGCCTAATCCGATACTGGCGCCAATGACGCCCAACCCGATAATCGTGATCTTTGGTTTTGCCATGCACACAATCTTTCGTTAAGGTAACACCAAGTCTGCTCATAGCCAGTCCGTGACTGGCAGTGGAGAACCGCCAGTCACGGACTGGCTATGAGCAGGCGGGCGATTAAATAAATAGTTCGTCAAGCGCAAGCTGGATATTCAACATCTCATCCACCACAGCGCCAGTCGTGAAGGTCCGCCACTGGTTACTCGCTGAATAGACCGTCACCGTTTGCAACACCGGCTCAACCAACCAGCAGGAGCGAATCCCCAGCACAACATAGAGTCTGAATTTTTCAACAATATCATAATAGTTCTACTGAAACACAGAGCGCTCTAACCATCTACCGGGAAGGTCATCTTTGTCAACCCTGGCGTCCGCTCTACCCTTCCCGGAAGATTGGCTATTTGGCCCTCGCTCTAATTCAGCGCATCTGCCCATTGCAACAAGACCAGCAACCGCTCTGCTTCATTACTAGGTTCAACAGGTAACTGGTCCTGATGATGTGCTATCAACCAACAAGTCAGCGGCGTACAGCCCCACGCCGCCGCCCACTGTGCGCCAATCGTCGGGTGCCGCAGGTGTACATAAAGCAAATAACGCCACCCTTGTGTTGTCTCGGCGGAAGCCCAGCGTTCCAGCCGATGCGGGGCCAGCTTTTCTAACAACACCAGCGGGCCGCGTACCCACAAGTTGATCCGCAAGCCCGCTTCATCGGCGGCTAGTTTACCAATATCATGCAACAACGCTGCCGCAGCTAGATCATCGGGAATAGCGCTGCGCTGTTGCAAGGTTTTCAGCACATTCAGACTATGCCGTTGAGCGTCGATTGGTAATGTCTGGAACCGAGCCTGCGCCGTCGTTGGCAGATAAGCAAGCGCAGCGCTCAACTCCACCGGATCAACGGCGGCAAACCAACCAGTCCAAAATTGGCGCAGCCGGTAATAGCCAGTGCGCCAAATGCTTATCTTTACCACGGCAAGCGGGGGCTAGATAATAAAGTTCAACGTTCGCCAGACAAGCTCTACCGGCACACTGATAAGCCAACTGGCTAAGATAATGATCGCAAAGAGGATCAGAAAGCCATATTGGTTCAAAATGCTGCGCACCTGATAGTTCATATCCGGCCAGAGTGCAAAGAGTATATGCGACCCATCCAACGGCGGCACCGGGATCAAGTTAAAGACAAAGAGCGCCACGTTGATAAAGGCAAACGCCTGCGCAAAGCCAGTTAGAAAGGCGCCGGGCAATAGCCCCATGCGAATGAGCAGCAGCGCCAGAATTGCCAGTAGCAAATTGCTGACCGGCCCCGCCAGCGACACCAGGATCGAGGCGGTGCGCTCATCGGTGTCCACGTTGCGCGGGTTCCATTGCACTGGGCGCGCCCAGCCAAAACCAGTAAAGAGAATCAGTAGCGCACCCACCGGATCTAGGTGTACTAACGGGTTGAGCGTATAACGTCCCTGCCACTTAGGGGTATTATCGCCCAATCGTACAGCCATTGCGGCATGGGCAAATTCATGAACCGGCAACGCTACCAACATGACCGCCGCCACCGCCAGCAGACGGGAGGGCGCAAAGGTGCCACTAAAGAGTAAACCCAACAGCACCACCGCGCCAATGGCCGCGATGACCAACTGTTGATTGCGAGTAAGAGTATTCCAGCGAGCGCGAAATGTGTTAATCATGGTAGTTTATTATAAAGCATGGTTAAACGAACAAACAACAATCAACCTTCCAGTTTTCCCAATCTAGCGTCCTGTTCGCTATAATGCCGCCATGACGATTGACGGGATACGCCAATTGCTCCGCAGCGTTGCCAAGCAACTGTGGGGCTTGTTGATAATACGCATAGTGCTGTTATTGGTCGCGCTGATTGCTATCAGTTGGGGAATCTGGGAGCTTTGGCGCGCCTATCGCGATACCGTTCCGCTTGGCCCGCAGCAGAGTGTTGTCACCGGCAACCCCAAGATCGGCGTCCACACCCGCTTGACGGATGAGGTGGAGCCGTGGAAGATCAAACGCACGCTGGAGATGGTGCGGGCGATGGGCGCGCCGTGGATTGTCGAATATTTCCCCTGGGCCTATGCCGAGCCAACGCCGGGACGCTACGATTGGTCGCACCATGATCTGGTCATCGATCATGCCACGCGCCAGGGCTTAACAGTAATTGCCCGTCTCGGTTTTGTGCCGGAGTGGGCGCGACCGAAGGATAGTACGCCCCTCTATCTTGATGAAAAACACTTTCCCGATTTTGCCAACTTTGCCGCCCAGTTTGTGGAGCGTTATGCCGGCAAGGTGCGCTACGTCATTATCTGGAATGAACCCAACCTGAGCCTGGAATGGGGCTATGAACCGGTGTCGCCGGAAAAGTATGTCGCCATGTTGCGCACCGTCTACCCGGCGATCAAAGCGGCCAACCCGGAAGTTCAGGTCTTGGCCGGCGCCCTGGCCCCCACCTTGGCGCCCCCCGGCAGCCCCGACGGCATGAACGATCTGACCTTTCTCCAAGCCATGTATGACGCCGGCGCCGCGCCCTATTTTGACCTGCTATCGATTCATGCCTATGGCTGGTACTCGGAACCCGACGAAGCGCCCGCCGCCGATGTGGTCAATTTTCGCCGGTCGGAACTGTTGCGTGATTTGATGGTGCAAAATGGCGATGAAGCCAAAGGCGCCATGATCACCGAAGGGGGCTGGAATGACCACCCCCGTTGGACACGCGCTGTGCGTCCCGGTCAACGGGTTGCTTACACTCTGCGCGCCTATGAACTGGCGCAGCAAGAGTGGCCCTGGTTGCAAGCGGTCTGCCTCTGGGCCTTCCGCTATCCGTGGGACGCCAAAAGCTACCAAGATTACTACACCTTTGTCCGCACCGACTTTGAGCCAAAGCCGATCTATCTGGAGGTGCAACAGTATGCGGCGGGTGGTGCGCCATGAATTGCCCCAGTGGTTCTCGTCATTTATGGTTCATTACCGGCGGGGTGTTGTTAGCGGCGCTGATCGTCGGCACTGTAGTGGTATGGCTGGCGCCAGGGACGCTACCCTTCCTGCGCATCGACACCACCTGGCGCACGATGCAAACCAACGGCGTCTGGCGCGTCGGCATGGACCCTAGCTTTCCCCCCTTTGAGACGCTGGATGACGCTGGTCAGATCGTCGGCTTTGATGCCGCCCTAGCCGAAGCCATCGCTGCGTCTTGGGGAATGAGGGTGGAACTCGTCCCCATCGGTTTCGACAGTCTGCTTGATGCGCTGCAAGCCGGCAAAGTGGACAGCGTCATCAGCGCCCTGCCCTACGACGAGCGGCTGACCAAAGATGTCGCTTATTCGGCGCCCTATTTTGAGGCCGGTATTTTTCTTGCTATCCGTGCTGATAGCGTCCTAACAGGGACAGAAGCATTGGCAAACCACACCGTCGGCGTGGAGTGGGGCAGCATGGGGGACATGGTGGGGCGGCGGTTACAAAAGGCGACACCGGGTCTACAACTCAAGCCGTTCGATACCCCCACCGCTGCCATTACAGCCTTGATCGATGAACGCACGGTTGACGCCATCCTGATCGACCATGTGACCCTACGTATTGCCCAAGTGCAGGGGGCGCCGCTCATCACCGTTGGGTCGGCGCTGGAGAGCAACCCGTTTGTGATTGCCATGCCGGTCAGGGCGCATGAGTTGCAGGCGGCGGTGGCGGAACGGTTGCTAATTTTGCAGAAGGATGGGATTATTGCTGAATTTGAAGCAACTCATTTCAAGGCGTCGCCTTAATCTATAGAGCAGCCCTTAACAACATTCTATGAGCACTGATCGCGAACTTCTCATCCTCAACGAAATCGCCCAAGCCTTAAACCGCTCTATCGATTTGGACGCGGCCTTGCAGACGACGCTGGCGCAGATGGCGGCGCTCTTTGATCTGCACACGGGTTGGATCTGGCTGCGCAATGAACGGACAAATGAGTTTTATCTGGCCGCCGCTCAAAACCTGCCCCCTGCCCTGGCGGACAACCCGGCGCGCATGGAGGGATGGTGTTATTGCCTGGAATCTTATGAAGAGGGTGATTTAGAAGGCGCGGCCAATGTCAATGTCATCACGTGCACCCGGCTCAAAAACCTGGTGCAGGGCACGGACGGGTTGCGTTACCATGCCAGCATCCCGCTCTACGCCCACGGTAAAGAGTTGGGCGTTCTCAACCTGGCCAGCACTGATTGGCGCGAATTGTCCGCCGATGATCTACGGCTGCTCTATACCGTGGGCGACCTGTTGAGCATCGCCATTGAACGCGCCCGCCTCTATGCCCATAGCGCCGAAGTGGGCGCCGTCGAAGAACGCAATCGTCTGGCCCGTGAGATCCACGACACCCTAGCGCAGGGCTTATCCGCCATTGCACTGCAACTTGAAACCGCTGACGCATTGCTCGAAAGCGCACGCGAGCCGGAACGCATTCAACGCGCGCTCCAACAAGCGTTACAGCTAGCCCGCACCAATCTGGACGAGGCGCGTCGCTCTGTGCTTGATCTACGCGCCGCGCCACTGGAAGGGCGCACCTTGGCCGAAGCGGTCAACCAATTGGTGCAGGAAGTGACCGCCAAAGCCGCGCTAGCCGTTAACTTTCAGGTAGTCGGCGCCCATCAACCCCTGCCTGTCGCGATTGAGGCCGGCCTTTATCGGGTTACACAAGAGGCGCTCACCAACATTGTCAGCCACGCCCATGCGACTAGATCCGATCTACATCTGCTGGTGACGCGCCAAAGCATCCAGTTGACAATTCACGATTATGGCTGTGGGTTTGAACCAGACACCTATGGCTGTGGGTTTGAACCAGACACCATGACACCCAATCGCTACGGGTTAACCGGAATGAATGAGCGGGTGCGGCTTCTGGGCGGCCAGTTACAGATCCAAAGTACACCCGGTGCGGGAACCATAGTGGTGGTTACAGTACCTTTGAACAATAAGTTTTGATGATAGAGATTGAGAGATTGAGAGATTGAGAGATTGAGAGATTCAGCCTTACATAATCTCTCTATCTCTTTATCTCCAAGAATGGCAACTCACTACTATGATTCGCATTTTACTTGCCGACGACCATCCCATTGTGTGCGATGGCTTGCGCGCTGTCCTAAGCACCCAACCTGATTTTACTGTGGTTGGGGAAGCGGACAGGGGCGTGCAGGTTTTAGCGCAAGTCGCCGCGCTACAGCCCGACATTCTGCTGCTGGATTTGGAGATGCCCGACGGTGATGGGGTCACCACTTTGCAAAGATTAGCCGAAATCGGCGCGACGGCGCGGGTGATCATCTTCACCGCCTTTGATACCGACGACCAGATTGTCGAAGCCGTGCCTTTCATGACCCACTTGCCAGCCATCTTGCCATACTCTATGCCGTGGCTGGTCGGGATGCCATTCAGGATAGCTACCGGGTGGCTGTCGAACATGGCTATCGCTGGCATGAATTTGGGGTAGCCATCTGATTTTGACAGGTTATTGCGGGTTGCTCCCGGCGAGTCATGGACTCGCCGGGAGCAACCCGCAATTAACTTGAAATACACCCCGCCTGTCCCCCAATTTCCCAATGCTGAACGTTTATGGTATCATCAACGATTGGTGTCCATTCGGCGCCAGTTGTTTTTATTTTAGCAAACACGTTTCGGGACCAACAAGCTGGGTGCGTTCGATGTAACGTTCGCTTGAGGGATGAACGAAACGGAGGTTGAAACCCATGGGCTTTGTCGCCCAACACCAAGGAGTGAAAGTAATGGCTGCTGTTTCTATGAAAGAACTGTTGGAGGCCGGTGTCCACTTCGGACACCGTACTCGCCGTTGGAATCCCAAGATGCGCCCCTATATCTTTACCGAGCGCAGTGGGATTCATATCATCGATCTGCAACAGACGATGCAACGGCTGAACGAATATGCCGGCATGATCCGGGAAATCGTCGCCCGTGGCGGCACGATTCTCTTTGTCGGCACCAAGCGCCAGGCGCAAGCCACGGTGCAGCAGGAAGCGGATCGCTGTGGAATGCCCTACATCAACCAGCGTTGGTTGGGCGGCACCTTGACCAACTGGATCACGATCAAACAGCGGATCGACTATCTCTTGCAGATCGAACGCCGCTTTGACGCCGGCGAATTCCGCACCCTCTCCAAGAAGGAACAACTAGGCATTCAGCGCGAGATCGAAAAGCTGAATCGCCGCATCGGCGGTCTGAAGACTATGCGCCGTCTGCCGGAGTTGATCTTTATCGTCGATATTAACACCGAAGACCTGGCTGTGATGGAAGCAAACAAATTGCGCATCCCCACGCTGGCGATGGTAGACACCAATAGCAACCCGGATCTGGTGGACTATGTGATTCCAAGCAACGATGACGCCATTCGCGCTGTCAAGCTAATTGTGAGTGCCATTGCCGACGCTGTCGAAGATGGCGCCCGCATTCGTGAAGTGGATATGGCCGATCTGGGTCAGGTGAGTAAAGCCGCGTTAGCCGAGCAGGAACAATATCTTGGCCCCAGCACCCTGGCTAAGTTGAAGGCCACCGTGCAGGATTTCGAGTCCTTTGAAGGTGATGATGATGAAGTCGCCGCCACCGATGAGGATGAAGCTGACGATTACGAAGAATACGAATTTGAGACCGAGGACGAAGCGGAAGCCTTTGCCGCCTTTGCGGTTGTCAAAGACGACGAAGAAGAATAAGAAACAATCACTGTTGATGTCGTCACCTTATGTAGGACTCTCTACAGAAGGTGACGACGACTTAATAGACGATTGCTATACTGAAATCAAATTGAGAAGCGGATTTTTCCTGGGCGCCTACGAAAAATCCGGCTTTCATTGTGACTTGAGTATACACGACGAAATGCGTTAGTAGATTGATAAAAGCGGTACTTTATAGAGCACCCAGGAGTAAAAAATTATGGCGGAAATTAGCGCCCAACTGGTAAAAGAACTGCGCGAGGCCACCAATGCTGGTATTCTCGACTGCAAAAAGGCGTTGGCTGAATCGAATGGCAACTTTGACCAGGCGGTTGAATTTTTGCGCAAAAAGGGGTTGGCAAGCGCGGCCAAGAAGGCCAGCCGTGAGACGAACGAAGGCATTGTTGGTCATTATATTCACGCCGGGAGCAAACAAGCTAGCTTGGTGGAATTGAATTGCGAAACCGACTTTGTCGCCCGCACCGACGAGTTCCAGACATTGGCCAGAGATTTAGCCATGCATATCGTTGCTGCGCGGCCACTCTATCTGCGCCGGGAAGATGTTCCTGCTGCTGACGTGGCGCGGGAAAAAGAGATCTACGGCGAGCAGATGGCAAACAGCGGCAAGCCAGCTCATGTGCTGGAAAAAATTATCGAGGGCAAACTGGACAAGTGGTATTCGGAAGTCTGCTTGCTGGAACAAGGCTTTGTCAAAGACCCTGACACCAACATCCAACAACTGTTAACGCAAGCGATTGCGAAGTTAGGCGAAAATATTAAGGTAAATCGCTTCGCCCGGATTGCCATTGGTGAATAAGCAAGAATGCCCAGCCGGTTGGCTGGGCATTCTTGTATGGTAAAGCAGTGGGAAGTAAGAATAAAGAACTAAGGAATAAGGAATTAAGTAGTAAGCGTCTAATTCCATATTCTTTATTCTTATTTCCTGTATCCAGGAGGAGGAAGAGAGAGAATGGCAGAGTTGAAATACCGCCGGATTTTGCTCAAACTTGGCGGCGAGGCATTGGCAGGAGAAGGCGGCTTTGGCATCAACCCGGAACATGCCAATTTTTTGGCCCAGAAGGTCGTTAGTGTGATCAATCTAGGCGTGCAAGTAGCATTGGTCATCGGCGGTGGCAATCTGTGGCGCGGCAAACAAGATGGCCTGGATCATGGGATGGAGCGGGTCACCGCCGATCACATGGGCATGTTGGCGACGGTAATGAATGCGCTGGCGCTGCAAGACGCTCTGGAGCGGCAAGGCATTCCCACACGCGTTATGACCGGTATCGAAGTACGCGCTGTAGCCGAACCCTACATTCAACGGCGCGCTGTGCGCCATTTGGAAAAGGGTCGGGCGGTCATTTTTGGCGCCGGCACCGGCAACCCCTATTTTACTACCGATACCGCTGCTTCCTTACGCGCTATGGAAATCGATGCCGAAATCTTAATCAAAGCCACGAAAGTTGATGCCGTTTATGACAGCGATCCCAAACGCAATGCCGATGCCAAACGTTTTGACCGCTTGACCTATATTGATGCGCTTAATATGCGCGTCGGCGTAATGGATAGCACAGCCATGGCGATGTGTATGGATAACAATTTACCAATTTGTGTTTTGAATCTCTGGCACGAAGGTGTCCTCGAACGGGTCGTTTGCGGTGAAGCGGTAGGGACGCTGATTACAGCGTAGACGCGACGAACCGGCTATGATTGACGTATACGTCTGTAAGTTTTTTTTATGTTACTGAATCATTTGCTACAATAGAACCTAGTTTTGTCGAACACCAAGTAGCCTAACCCCATTTTCCAGAAGGAGAAGAGGGCTTATGATTAACGAAGTCCTAGCCGATACTGATGATCGAATGCACAAAACCATTGAATCCCTGCGCGTTGATCTCAACTCAATTAGCGTTGGCCGCGCCTCACCGGCGCTGCTTGATCGTGTCCAGGTTGATTATTATGGCACGCCAACCCCGATCCAGCAGATTGCAACCATCACGGTTCCTGACGCCCGGCTGTTGCAAATTCGCCCTTATACCGCCAGCGACATCGGCGCCATCAAAAAGGCCATTGCGAATTCTGACCTGAATCTAAACCCCCAGGATGACGGGCAAAATATCCGCATCACCATTCCCGCCTTAACCCAAGAGCGACGGCGTGACTTGACAAAGGTGGTATCCAAACGGGGCGAAGAAGCGCGTGTCGCTATTCGCAATGTACGACGTGATGCCATCAACGATTTACGCGATCTGGAAAAAGAGAAACTGATCTCCGAAGATGATTTGCGCCGCGGGCAAGATCAAATCCAGGACAAGACCAACGCACACATCAAGAAGGTCGATGAGATCATTCAAGACAAAGAAAAAGACATCATGACGATCTGATGAATAGCTAATGGAAAATAATTAATTGTTAATTGTTTTCCATTAGCTATTAGACTGATCTTGAGTGCAAGACAGACAACCGCACAGTGTGGTATACTGAGATACAGCGAGGGGGGTGAGTCGGCGCTCACCCCTTATTTTTCGGTAACTGCATAATTTGCTCCTAGCGGGTCACCGGTCGCCTTGTCGGTGCGGCTAGGAGTGAAGCAGTTACCTTTCGTATGAGTGATGATGGTTCAGTAGGAAATAAACATGCCAGTGCAGATTGAATATGTCAATGGTCATACAACGTTTAAGGGCGACCTCAACGGGCGCGAACAGCAAGCCAATCGTGGACTCCCGCTTGTTTTCCCCAAGCATATCGGCATTATTATGGATGGTAACGGTCGCTGGGCAACTGAGCGCGGTCTGCCACGCATTGCCGGTCACCACGCTGGTGTTGAAAATGTCAGACGCATTTTGAAAAAATCCGCCGAATATGGGATCAAAGTGCTGACCATCTACGCCTTTTCCACCGAAAACTGGCAGCGTCCCATTGATGAGGTCAATGGTCTCATGCGTCTGTTGGGCTTAACCATTCAGCGTGAGTTGAACGATCTGCACAAAAATGGCGTACGGATTGTCCACAGTGGCCGGTTGGACGAAATCAGCCCCCATTTGCAAACCCAGATTCGTCGGGCGATTGAAGTCACGCAGCACAATACGCGCATTACCCTCAACGTCGCCTTCAATTATGGCGGTCGCGCCGAAATTCTCGATGCCATGCGCCAAGCGCTGGCCGACGGCATTAAACCACAAGAGTTGACTGAGGAGCGCTTCAGCCGCTACCTCTACACCGGCAACTTGCCCGACCCGGATCTGATTATCCGCACCGGCGGCGAATGGCGCTTGAGCAATTTCTTGATCTGGCAGGCCGCCTACGCCGAATATTACACCACGCCAACCTACTGGCCTGATTTTGATGAAACTGAATTGGATAAAGCGTTAGCCGAGTTTGCGCGCCGGGAACGGCGCTTTGGTCGGGTACTAGAAAAAGCGTAGCCCTAACAGAGAATAGACCTAACCTAAAACTGTCATCGCACAAAGAAGCCGAGCCGATTTGTGATTACACGCACCGTCGTCGCGTTAATTGCCCTACCGTTGGTTGTTCTGCCGATCTGGTTCGGCGGCATTTCGTTTGCCCTCCTGGCGCTGGTCATTGTCCTCTCCGGCGGTTACGAATTTTATAAACTCTTAACCGCCGGCGGCTACCACCCTGCGCTGTCCGTGGGTTTGCTCTGGATGGCCGCCCTCACGCTTACCGGCCTACAGCCAGGAATGCCCCTCTTGCTGCCCATCATTACCTTTGGCTTGATGGCAACCTACGTCTACGTCTTTTTTCAACATCACGAGCCCGTTAGCATCTGGCTTGCCACTGCCATTGGTGCGCTCTATCTGGGCGTGATGGTGGGGCAAATGGTGGCGTTACGCTATTTACCCGATGGCTTCTGGTGGCTGACGTTGGGGCTGTTGATAACCTGGGCCAACGACGCCGCCGCCTACTTTGTCGGCGTGACGCTAGGACGACATAAACTTTGGCCCCGCATCAGCCCCAAAAAAACCTGGGAAGGGACATTGGGGGGCTGGTTCTTTGGCGCCCTCTTTGGCGGCCTATGCGTTTACCTACTGCCCCTTCCCATTCCCATCTGGCAAGGCATAGTGATTGGCGCTATCGGCAGCATGTTAGGCTTGCTAGGCGATCTCTCCATCAGCGTCCTCAAACGGCAGGTCGGCGTCAAAGATGCCGGCAAGCTTTTCCCCGGTCATGGCGGGATGTTGGATCGCTTGGATAGCGCGCTCTTTGTGCTGCCTTTTGTCTATCAGGTCGCCTTTTGGTTGTCCCAACGCGTGGAAGGCGTCACATTGCATTGGTAGTAAAGACTAATACAGCTGCGTTTTCCAGGGTACGGCGAACCCTTCGTGTCATGCGTACAGGTACAGAAATCGTGCCTACGGTTTTACCGTTTTATTTTCACAACTCTCATTAGTCTTTCCTACCTGTTTACACCTCAATTGCCCCACGCAGCCGGGCCAGATTCTCGGCTGGCGCTGCTTCGTTATTGTAAACCGCACTGCCGACCACAATCACATTGGCCCCGGACCGCACGACATCATTGATATTGTGGGCATTGATCCCGCCATCGACCTGTAAATCGCAGGTGGGGTTGAGTTCTTCCTGCAACCGGCGCATTCGGCGTAGCTTGCTGGTGCTGGTTTCAATAAAGCGCTGACCGCCAAAGCCAGGGTTGACGCTCATTACCAAGACCAGATCGACAAAGGGCATGATCTCGCGCACCGACTCAATTGGGGTAGCTGGATTGAGCGCCACACCAACGGTGCAGCCCAGTTCGGTGATGCGTTGCACGGTGCGGTTCAGGTGCAAACAAGCTTCGACATGCACGGTCAGATGGTTGGCGCCAGCCTCCACAAAATCGTTCAGGTAACGATCCGGTTCATGCACCATTAAGTGAACATCCAGCGGTAGCGTCGTGATTTTGCGTACTGCCGCCACCACCAACGGCCCAAAGGTAATATTGGGGACGAACATGCCATCCATCACATCGAGATGAATGGTGTCAGCGCCGCCGGCTTCGGCCGCTTGAATTTGAGTCGCCAGTTGCCCCCAGTCTGCCGTGAGGATCGAAGGCGCCAGTTTAGTTGGTTGTGGTATACGCATACAAGCTTTTCCTTTCCAATGCGTGCTGCGCTATTGCTGAGTAATGCGATGGAGAAAGGTTGCCATCAACTCGGCAACCTTCCAGGGTTGGCGAAAGATCAAAGCGTGGGGCTGTCCCGGCAGCAGATGCACTTCTGCATTTGGCAGCGTCGCCGCCATCTGCTCCACAATCATCGGCGGAAAGAACTCATCGTCAGCGCCGTGGATCAGACAGACGGGCAACAGCCAGGTACGCAGAGCCTCTAGCGACAGATCAATACTGGCGGCTGGCTCCAGACGGCGAAAGTGGGCCAACAACACTTCCGCATAATAGCCGGGGTAGTGATGGGGGTCATGCAATTGCGCCGTCGCCGCCATCCAGCGTCGTCCGGCCTGAAAATTCTCCGGTTTGAGACTTTGGCTTTGCCCTGTCACTTGGGGCGCCATGCTATAGGTTGTACTGACTAAAGTTAAGCTGGCAGGTTGCACCAACCGTTGCTGCACCAGCAACTGGGCAATCATGCCACCGGCGCTACAGCCAGCCAAGTGCCCCTGGTCCGCCCCTTCGGCGTGTATGAGCGCAGCGACTTGTTCGGCCATTGCGCCATAGTGAAAACCGGGGGGATAGCCCTGCGAGCGCCCATGCCCCGGCAGATCGGGGAGCAGGAGCCGAAAGCGCTGCGCTAATTTTTCGAGTAACGGCCCCCAAGCGCTGCGCCCCGTACTCATAAAATTGTGCAAGAGGGTTAAGGTCGGCGGTTGGGCGCCATCACCCGTCGGTGGAATCACCTCATAGAATATTGCGCCGGTGGCGGTGACAAACTCAGGCATCGACACCCTCCGGTTTCGGTTGATAGACTGTTGTCACCGCGGCGCGGCCTGGCCCGGCCAATTTGGCGCCGTAGACCTGGAAGACTTCCGTAATATCATCCAGGGTTAACAGACCCAGAAATTCCTGTCCCCGCTTGACCGCCACTACGCGGCTGCCTCCTGTCGCCATCATCTCCCAGACTACAGATAGATCTTGGTTTGGCGCACAGACCGGGATCTCCTCCGCCTTGTGCATCACATCGACAATGCGTGCATCAGGGCCAATCTCCTTGAGGGCATAGATCAGGCGCGCTCTGGTTAAGACGCCAACAAAGCGACCCGCCAGGTCAAGCACCGGGTAGTCAGTCTGATAGCTGTTCATGATCAGATCAACAGCACGATCGGCGCGTTCGCTGGTATAGAGATTGACGGCATTGTGCGTTAACGCCTGTTCGGCCAAAATATTGCGCAGCACTGCTTTGCTTTCCACTGCTTCACGCTCTGAGCCGCCACCGACATAAATAAAGAAGGCGATGAGAAGCATAAAGATATTGATATCAACAATGCCCCACAAGGCAAAGAGCGCCGCCATGAGCCGCCCCACAAAGACAGCGGCTCGCGTCGCATCGACATAGGAAATGCCCAACGCCAGGAGCGCCCGCAACACCCGCCCGCCATCCATCGGGAAGGCCGGCAACAGATTGAAAATGCCCAGACCGATATTGGTCACGACTAGATAGGTCAACAGGTTGGTCAAGCCGGGCGTCTGCATCTGGCTCAACAGCCGCTGAATGGTGTAGAGATTGAACCAGTTATTTGACAAATTGCCAAAGAGTAGCAACACCGGCAGCAGCACCCCGGCAATCACAAAGTTGACTAACGGCCCGGCAATGGCGATAAAAAACTCTTGCAACGGCTTGTCCGGCATCCGCTCCAGGCTGGCTACACCGCCAATCGGCAACAAGGTAATATGGGGAACGTTGATCTTGAAATATTTAGCAACCAGAGCATGACCAAATTCATGCAAGGTTACACAGGCAAAGAGCAACAAAATGAGTAGGATTCCGTAAAGCGCGCCGATCAGTGGATTGCTGGCGCCAGTGCTATAGAAAGCGCCATAGACCAGGATCAAGACAAATGACCAGTGAACCCGCACTTCAATATCGAATACTTTGAACAGCGTCGCTGAGGTTCCCACAAGAACTCCTTGTTTATGCTACAGTCCGTAGTCCGCAGTCCAGAGTCCTAAATCATCGCACCCGACTACGGACTGTGGACTATGGACTGCAGACTCTGGACTATTCCTCAATCAACTTGGCCGGCGGGCCTTCCGGGTGACACTGGACACAAGGACAGGCGTCGCGCAAGATGGTAAAGGCATAGATGCCGGTGTCATGACCATCAGTCCAGCGCAAGCGGATGGCATAGTTGCCCACCAATTCAGCGCCGGCAATTTGGCTGCTGGGGAGTGGACCGGAGGATAGTTTCAAAATGTCGGTGTCCAGAGCCGCAACCCGTCGTTCCTCCCGGCACGTTGCGCAAGGGCAATTGGCGCGTAACCAGCGCAGGGCAAAGTCGCTGCTATGTTGATCTTGCCAGGTAATGGTAAGCCGCTGGGCCGTGCGGTCGACCGCAATATCCCGTGGCCGCTGTGCATTCATAATTACTCTTCGATCCTTTGTCTTAAGCTAAAGTACGACAAAAGACAGGGCAAAACCTTATCTTTGACGCTTCACAAGTGCCGTAAGCACCGGCTAT
Source organism: Caldilineaceae bacterium (assembly GCA_026645575.1). Next base: position 7,080 of record JAPKMW010000051.1, on the reverse strand, counting down.
GATGCCTACCAAAGCTAAGATTGTTAATCATATGATTATAGTAGCCGCGCCTGTCGTCTGTTTATGAGATGGGTCACAATTATACCACAGCTTTGCTGAATTGGTGAGGAGTACCGTAGATGCGACAACCCAAAGTTATCTACTCCTTGATCATCTGCCTCTTTATCACGGTTGTTACCAGCGCCGTCTTCGTCTTGCTCCACCGCCAATTGACGCCCTTGCTCAAAGATATAGCCAGGGATGTGGCCATTACCGGATCCATGCAGGTCAATGCAGCGGCAGCCCAGCCCACGCCGACATCGGCTGAACTCACCCTGAACCTGCTACTGACCGTACTACCGACGGCCACGCCAACGGCGTTGCCACCAACAACACCGACCCCACCGCCGGCAGCAACCGCTGTTGCGCGTCGTGGCGTGGTGAACAGCGATCTGGTCAACTTACGCAGTTACCCAAGTTTAGCCGGCGATATCGTCGGCCAAGCTAGAGAAGGCGAGCAGGTGACGATTCTGGCGGCCAGTAATGATGGTAGCTGGTTACAGATCTGCTGCCCCTTAGGAACGGGCGCCGGGGGACCGCAAAGTTGGATCGCTCTTGAATTTATTACCTTGGCGGCACAACCGATTGCTGCTGTCGCCAATACTGTGGGAACACAACATACCACTGAACCACTTGTACGTTTCGCTAGTCAGGGTGGCAATGGTCCAACCCTGACAGGACGTGTGAATAGTGCGTTGGTCAACCTGCGGAGCGGGCCGGCTATCACCTACAACACTGTTGGGCAGGTGAATGAAGAGACCAGCGTTACGCTCACTGGTCGCGACGCTACCGGCGCTTGGTGGCGCATCTGCTGCCCACCAGGCGCGCCCACCGATAGTTGGATCAGCGCCGAATTTGTGGATGTGCCGTTCGCCACAGAAGAAGCCTTGAGGCAAATTCCGCTTGTGTCGGCGCCCGCGCCTTAGCGTTTTATCATCATTCAATTATTTACTGTGAATTGAAAATTTAAAAATATGCTTCGTCCATCGTGGATCACGTCCTAACAAAATCACCAATGATTACAAATTACATAATTATTTTTGTTATTACAGCATAAAAATATGACAATTTATAAAGCAATGCTCTTGTGGGTTCAAGTAAATCATACTCACTAGTTACTTCTTCGCAGAACCATCCATTTACGCTGATCTTAAATCTCTTCCCAACTGTGGATAACTCTGGGGAAAACTAATCGCAGCAGGGGAAAACTCCTACTATGCGATGGGGAAAATTTTACCCTCACTCTAAGATAAAAAGTACTTTTTGGGAATAACCTTAAAAATATTGGGATTTTGATCCAAGGGTGGGTCTAGCTATCTAGGTTGTAACAAAATTTTCACTTCTAGATTTAGTGTAGAACGAAAGTTCTGTGGCTGCAAACAGCATTATTTCCGCAGAAAAGCGTTGTTTCTGCACGCCCATCAACATTGGCAGAAGTAAAAAGTTCTGTTACACTTATCCTCAATGGTTTTGCTTAGTACGTAACGGTGCATTACACTGATTGCAACTAAGTAAAAATGCTTAGGAAGCTGGTTACCTTACTTCTGTATCACTCCAATGCGACAGAAGTTGCTACCATCTCCTGTTCTACTAGATACTTTCTTTCCACACTTCTTTGTCACCTTGCGGCCCGTGCAATGCCCAAGCGACTGACAAAACAGCGTAAGCGATCGATTTTATGGAGTTTGGCAACGCCTTCTTTGCCGCGCAAAGAGGTGGTGGATAGTTTTTCCCTGTGGTGAAGCTGCGTAGCAGCGCAATGCTTTAGACTAGAACTTACTTACGTAACTTCTAACCCAATAAGTTGACGATGAAAGTGAGAGTTTTATCAAAACTCTCACTTTTCTGTCACTAGTAGCCATCTACATCCATTATTCCGAGTTTATACTCGTTTTGTCTCGGCATGGGAGGAAATTTTGTGACCTATCATCCAACACAGCCCCGTTCCCCTCATCGTTCTACGATCACCGCGCCGGGCCTTCCGCATCGTAGCCAGGAAACGCTGTCAGCCGGAACCGCCGATGCGACCCAAGCCAGTCACTATGGCCGCACCTTCAGCCGACAATATACATTTGAGCAAAGCGCCGCTCAAGTATTGACCGACGGACGCCTCGAAAAGTCGGCAGAGCGACAGAGCGAACCGACGAAAACAAAAACTATTGATTCGCCGTTAGTGCAAACGCCCGCTGAGTATGAGGAAGAGGCGCTGAGTGGCAAGGAGTTCGATCCCCACGCGATTTGGCAGATGCTCCTGAGCGAACTCGCCTTACAGATGCCCTCCGCCACCTATAGCACTTGGGTGCGCGACACCTGGGTAATTGCTTATGAAGATGGTGAATTTATTATTGGCCTGCCCAATGCGTATGCGCGCGACTGGTTGGAAAACCGGCTACGCCACAAGATTAAACGGGTCCTCAGTGCGCTGATTCACCGCTCTGTCCAGGTGCAATTTCGCGTCTGCCCGCGTACCGTCAGCGACTCGCCCAATGCAGCGCCAACCCCCCTGTACCAACCACACGAGAACGAGTCATCGGCTTATACGAACACGCGAACCGAACGGACCATGCCGGGCCGCGAGCCTGCACCGTCACCCGTTGCGACCAATCATAGCAACCAAGCACAAGAGCGCTCGCAAGAAACGGGCATGGTAGCCCGGAGTCAACTCAATAGTTATTATACTTTTGAAACCTTTGTCGTGGGCAGTCATAATAAGCTTGCTCACGCGGCCGCCGAGGCAATCGCCGAACGGCCAGGCCAGAGCTTTAACCCGCTCTTTGTTTATGGCGGCGTTGGCTTGGGGAAAACCCACCTGCTCCACGCCATTGGTCAGCGCGCTTTGCAGTTGGGCTACCGGATGCTCTATTGCTCTTCCGAACAATTTACCAACGAGCTGATCGGCGCCATTCGCAACCAAAACACCGATGAATTTCGCAATAAGTACCGCCAAGTCGATATTTTATTAATTGACGACATTCAATTTATTGCCGGCAAAGAAAGCACACAAGAAGAGTTTTTTCACACCTTTAACTATCTTCATGCCGGAGGACGACAAGTGGTCTTAAGCAGTGACCGTCCTCCTAAGGCGCTCGCCACCCTTGACGACCGGCTGCGCAGTCGCTTTGAGGGCGGTTTGCAGACCGATATTTCCCAACCCGATTTTGAGACTCGTGTTGCTATCCTCCAATGCAAAGCGAAACGGATGAATGCCAATGTTGACCACAGTGTGCTGATGATGATTGCCGAGCGGGTGGACAGCAATATTCGTGAGCTGGAAGGCGCACTCAATCGCCTGACCATTCAAGCTCGCCTGGTCAACAGCCCGCTCAACCTAGCGCTGGCGACGGCCATTATTGATAACCTGGCGCCTGAACGCAGCCCTTGTGCGCCTGGCGCCCTTGTGCGCCTGGTGGCAACCCATTTCCAACTAAAAGCAGATGATCTGACCGGGCGCAAACGTACCAAAGAGATCGCCCATGCTCGGCAGATCGCCATGTTCCTCTTGCGCGAAGAACATGCCCTCTCCCTACCCGCCATCGGTGATCAACTCGGTGGCCGTGACCACAGCACTGTGCGCTACGGCATCGAAAAAGTCGCCGCTGATCTCAACGAAGACGAGGCGTTGCGTCAGGCCATCACGACCCTACGTGAGAAGATTTATGTGCCGTTCGCTGTTTAGGGAGACAGGAAGATAGGGAGACAGGGAAACAGAGAATTGTTGGTAAAGCCCTGTTTCCCTATCTACCCTGTTCAACTTTTTCTGATTTGTTCTGATGCAATCCTATGCAGATAGTTACTACCTTCCACCCCGTTTGCAATATTAATCCAACTACAGTACACTATAGCCTAGCGCAACTATTGTATTGGAACGTATCAGTACCTCGTGATCGATGTGCGATCTGACTTGCGACTCGATTGGATAGATAACAGCGCCGCACTGGAGTAAGGCATGAGCATAGACGGTCGCCAGAAAGCCTTGGAAACAACCCTGGCTGGCCTTAATAAACGATACGGTGAAGGGGTGGTCATGAAGCTAGGGGAAGCAACCCGGCTGCAAGTCGCCACTATCCCCACCGGTAGCCTCAGCCTGGACATTGCGCTGGGCGTGGGCGGTGTGCCGCGCGGGCGGATTGTGGAAATCTATGGGCCGGAAAGCTCTGGTAAGACAACCCTCTGCTTGCACATTATCGCTGAAGCGCAAAAAAAGGGCGGCATCTGTGGCTTTATTGATGTCGAACATGCGCTGGATCCGGCTTATGCCCGCCGAATTGGTGTCAATGTTGATAACCTTTACGTCAGTCAGCCGGATACAGGCGAACAGGCATTAGAAATTGCCGACGCGCTGATTCGCTCCGGCGCCATGGATGTAGTGGTGATTGACAGTGTGGCAGCGCTGGTGCCTCGTGCCGAGTTGGAGGGGGACATGGGCGATAGCCATGTTGGCCTCCAAGCCCGCTTGATGAGCCAGGCACTGCGCAAGCTGACCGGCGCGGTGAAATCCAGCGGCGCTTGTATGATCTTTACCAACCAGCTACGGCAAAAAATCGGCGTCATGTTTGGCAATCCAGAGACAACCACCGGCGGGTTGGCATTAAAGTTCTATGCCAGCGTTCGTCTCGATGTTCGCCGGATTGAGTCGATCAAACAAGGCAATGATGTGATTGGCAACCGGACGCGCGTGACCGTCAAAAAAAATAAAGTCGCCGCCCCCTTCAAAGTGGCAGAATTTGATATTATGTACAATGAAGGGATCAGCACGATCGGCGACCTGCTTGATTTGGGAATTGCGTATGACATTTTGAGCAAACGCGGCGCCTATATCCGTTATCAGGATGCGATGATCGGGCAAGGGCGTGAAGCCAGCAAGGCTCATCTGGCGGCCAATCCTCAACTTGCCGACGAGCTTGAGCAACTTATACGGACAAGAGCAGGCTTGTTGGGCAACAGCGGCGAAGCGCTCCTAAATGGTAGTCACACCCCAGACAAGCACGCCGTAGCCGACGAGGATGATTTGGCGATTGAGCAGTAGTTCATCGGTGCGTTGGTTGAGCTTGTCAAAATCAACACACCGACGAACGATTGATAAGCCAAACGAAGTGTGCCGATCTGTTCCAAAGCAACGTAAGAAGGTATCACAAGCGCACTGGTTTCACGGCGCCCTAGCCGTGGCGTCGCGAACGCGGCGTAGCGCTTGGTGTGGATAAGCAGGGTCGCGCCTTCGGCTGTACGCGTGCTTGTACAGCCGGCTATCATACGTTGATGGCAAGGCAAACTCGCTTATGATGCGCTGTGGCTTCGGCTACAGCGTTTTTGTTTATATTTGTCCAATCTTTTGCGAGTGATAAGATGGAATTACCACTGACGAGGAACTTGAGCTTATGGGCAACATGATTTTAACCATTGTCCTAATCATTGTCTTTGCCGTGATTAGTGCAGGGGCTGCCGCCTATTTTGCCTTCAAACGCGGTGCACAAGCCGGCGTTACCACCGAGAAAGAACGCCAGGCGGCTGTGCGGCAGAGTGCAGAAGACCAAGCGGAGCATATTATCCGCGAAGCGGAAACTGAAGTAAAACAGATGCGGCTGGCGCTTAAAGAGGAGGAAGTGCAGCAGCGCAATGAGATGGAAGCGGAGCTGACCAAGCGCCGCAAAGAATTAGAACGCATTGAAGAACGCTTACAAAACCGTCTCGATAATGCCGAACGACGGTTGGAACAGATCGAAACGCGTGAACGCAAATTGAACCAACGCGAAAGCAAGTTGGATCAACGAGCCGCCAAAATCAGCACGATGGAAGAAGAGCGGCTGACCGAATTACAGCGCATTGCCAACATGTCACAGGATGAGGCGCGCCAGGTCTTATTAGCAGAAGTGGAGAAGGGGACGCGCCAGGAAATGGCGCGCTTGATTCGTGAGGTGGAAGCCGAAACCCATGAAGAAGCCGATCGCCGGGCGCGCAGTATCATCACCATGGCGATTGAACGACTGGCCTCGGAGCATATCTCTGAGTATACGGTCAGCAGCGTCGATCTCCCTTCGGATGAGATGAAGGGGCGCATCATCGGTCGCCAGGGCCGTAATATCCGGGCGATTGAGCAGGCGCTAGGCGTTGATCTCATTGTCGATGATACGCCGGAAGCGATTATCATTAGCAGCTTCGACCCAATCCGCCGCGAAGTGGCGCGCATGACGCTGAGTAAGTTGATCACCGATGGGCGCATTCATCCAGCGCGCATTGAAAAAGAAGTAGAAAAAGCCCAACAGGAGATCGACCGCGTGATCATGGAAGCGGGCGAATACGCCATGATCGAAACGGGCGTGCAAGGGCTGCATCGCGAAGTGCAACGCATTCTGGGACGGCTCAAATTCCGCACCAGCTATGGTCAGAACCAATTGTTCCATGCGATTGAAACTTCCCACTTGGCCGGTATGATTGCGCAAGAATTACACGCCAATGTCAACATTGCGCGTTTAGGCGGCCTGCTCCATGACTTAGGTAAAGCCGTTAGCCATGAGATCGAAGGCCCCCATGCCATCGTCGGCGCTGAGATTGCCAAACGCTACGGTGTGAATGATGCGGTCGTTAACTGTATTGCCAGCCATCATGGCGAGGTGGAGCCGCAATCGATTGAAGCGGTCATCGTGGCCGCCGCCGATGCCATTAGCGGCGCCCGTCCCGGCGCCCGCCGTGAAAGCTTAGAGACCTATATCAAACGGGTAACGGCCCTCGAAGAAATTGGGAATAGCTTCCCTGGCGTCAGCCAGACCTATGCCATCCAAGCCGGTCGCGAAGTGCGTGTGCTGGTGCGCCCGGAGGATGTGGACGATCTCACCGCCATTTCGATCAGCAAGGAGATTGCGAAGAAAATTGAAGACAATCTGCAATACCCTGGTCAGATTCGCGTCACTGTGATCCGTGAGACACGCTCCACAGAGTACGCTAAATAGCCGATAAGTCACAAGATACATAATATAAAGGTCGCACAAACGAGGCGCCCATGGGCGCCTCGTTTGTGCGACCTTTGTCCGATTTGTCTATAAGGAT
>JAPKMW010000050.1 GCA_026645575.1 Caldilineaceae bacterium | reverse complement strand
AATTAGAAATAGAATTCTGTGTTCACATGAGTAAAAATGCAATTTTATGTCTAAAGACTTTCTGGGCTTTACTTAGCTGGGCCTGTGACGAGATAAACCACTTTTGTGCTGCGCAAGCGGGGCGTGCAATGGCCCCGGCACGCCCCGTGTAAACCGGGCTTCGCACGGGGCGTGCCGGGGCCACAAAGGTAGACGAAGGATAGTGAAAAACACAATGAAACAGACAAGAATTATTCGACAGGGGCAAATTGAGCGGCAGACCAAGGAGACGCAGATTACTGTCGCTATTGACCTGGATGGCAGCGGTCGCGCTGAGGTCAATACCGGCATTGGCTTTCTCGACCACATGTTAACCCTCTTTGCCGGTCACGGGTTGTTTGACATCAAGGTGCAGGCCAACGGTGATCTTCATATTGATGACCACCATACGGCTGAGGATGTGATGATCTGTCTGGGTAAAGCGCTCGACCAGGCGCTGGGCGACCGGCGCGGCGTTGTGCGCACCGCCCATAGCTTTGTGCCGATGGATGAAGCGCTCGCCTTAGTCGCCGTCGATTTGGGAGGCCGGCCCTACTGTGTCTTTGACGCTGATTTTGTCACGCCCAAAGTCGGCCAACTAGGGACCGATCTCCTCTTTCATCTCTTTGAAAGCCTGGCGATCCATGCACGCATGAATCTCCATGCCAAAGTATTCTACGGGCGCAATGACCACCACAAAATCGAGGGATTATTCAAAGCGTTGGCACGCGCACTGGATGCCGCCACCCAGATCGACCCCCGCCGGGGCGATGTGCCGAGTACAAAGGGAACCTTGACGGCCTAGGGGCGCGGATTCAGGTGACGCGGATCAATGCTTTCCCTGGGAATGATCCCCACTATCTGAATCGCACCTCTACTTCCCCCGCAAACATTCTTCCATAATCGCGTGGATACGTAGTGCATTTTTGTACGCATCAAAGTGTTCTTCCACACGCGCTCTGGCCTGATGCCCTAAGCGCTGCCGCCACGCCGGTTGTTCAATTAACTGGGCCAGGGCAGCTTGTAGCGCCAGCGCGTCGTCCGGCGGCATAAGCAACCCGGTCTCCTCATGCACCACAATATCACTCACGCCGCCCACATTGCTGGCGATGACGGGCAGCCCAGCCGCGCCGGCCTCCACAGCGGCAATGCCAAAGGCTTCCGCTCTGGTCGGCAGCACAAAGAGGTCGCTGGTCTGGTAGAGGGCGAGCAACTCTGGGGCATTGGGCTGTAGATCGTTGCGTACATACACGCCCGCTTCTGCCGGCAACTGTGTGCGGGTCACGAGCCGCAACTCGGCTACGCCTGGTGGCAAGGCGCGAAACGCCTGGAGGAGTAGATCCCCGCCTTTGCGGTAAAAGTCACCGCCGACAAACAAAATTTGGATCGGTCGCTTGCGCTCTGTCGGTGGGCCGGGCTGCCAGCGCTTGAGATCCACCCCAGGCGGCACGACCGTAATGCGTTCCGGCGGCACACCGTAATCGGTAAGCAGTGAATCGGCCACCCAGTGCGACCAGGGGACAAGATGCGCCGCCCCCTGCAAAAGGCGACAATTGACGGCATGTTTATACCATTTCAACAACGGGTTGCGGTCAGGGCGATGAGCATAATGTTCGCTCATAGCATCATACTGCAAGGGGGTGATGTCAGTACACAAGATGTATGGTTGCGCCTTGAGATCCCGACCAATCAACGCCGCCGGCGCCTGGGTGTTGAAGAAGACAAGGTCGTTTGGCTGCCCACGCAAACCGGCTATGACCTGCTGTCTTCCACAGAGGACGCCACGTAGCTGTCTTGGTAAGAGTGGCAGCCCTTCCCACCAGCCGCCGGTATTTGTGTAGGTAATCTCAACCCAAGTCGGCTCCAACCCGGCGACCACAGCGAGTGAACGCCGCAGGTTTTGGTAAAAGGCTTGATGGCCGAGATGTTGCTCCATGACAAAGGTTGCACGCATTTTTTTTTGCGCGGTTGTCGGCTCTTTTGGCTCCTGTTGCCAAGATCTGTTTCTCGCTTTGCCCGCGTGTTCAACCCGCTGCCCCAGCGACCGAGGGGCGGACGGGGCAAAATTTTTCCAAGCGGCTATACTGAAAAATCTGTGCGTCATTACCAATCTTCCTTTTAGCGTGATTCAACGGTCATACCGCTGGTGACACTTTCCTGGACAACACCAGTGTTGTAGGGGGCAGGGCTGACGATTGCGCCGGTGACCTGGCTATATTGTTCCTGCAACGCTTGGGCGTATTGGCGATTCTTCTCCTGCATCATGGCCTGAAATTGAGGCGCTTTGGCTTCCAGATCGGTGAAGTGTTGAATCAGTTGGTCAACATCGAAGGTCTCAACATGTTGGCAGTAGGCGCCGAGGCCCATTTCTGTCATCAGTGCTGCATTCTTTTTGGCATAGCCCAGCGAAATGGTTGGTTTACTCATCATCAGTGCGCCGACGACATTGTGAAAGCGCGTCGCCACCACAATATCGCTGGCGGCGATCTGTTGCAGAAGATCGGAGAGAGAGGTGATCCGCTCATAAACGAGTTGATCCGCCCACCCCTGCCCGGCGGCGACGGCGATCGTGGTGAGCAACGCGGCGACCGCTTGTTGATCAGTGACTTCGCCGATCAGCAAGCGGATGCGATAGCCTTTTTCCAATAACCAGAGCGCAAAGCGGGTGAGTTGGGTAAGATAGGCTTGATAAATCTGCTCCCCACTGCCCGCCTGATTGCGCCAGCCATAATAAGTCATAACACCCAAGCCGACGGTGCGCCCGGCTTGCTCGCTCTTCTGTTCAGCGGTGTTAACCGGACGGGGCAGGCTGAAGACTAAATCAGGATAGACAGCATCCGCTTGTGTGTTCAAACCAATACCGCTCATGAACGTTTTCGAGATCTGGTCGCGATACGAGCGGTAGTCAGCGCACCTGGCCGCCATTTTCATCAACCAACGGCTTAGGGGATGGCGAATCGGGCCGGCGCCGATACTCATAAAGCGCACCTTGACCCCACGTACCCTGGCCAGCAGTGACCAGCGAAAGAGATCCAGGGGCATTTGTGAAGGGCCGACGCCAAAATCATCGAGAATGCCGGTTCCCGGAACAAGTAACAAGTCAATTCCCCGGAGCAGTTGATAGGTTCTAATCCACTCGCTAATTTCAAGGGGAACGCGTAAGAGCGCACGTACCAGGCGATTCTGTACTTGACCCCACCGGTAATTCGTAAGCCGGTTCATCGGTATGGCTTTGATCTGATGGCGAGCGGCAACATCAGTTGGGTTCACACAAATACAGCACAATTCGGCGTCCGGCAGGTGCGCCCGCAGATGCAACAGCGTGGCTGTCAAGGTCGCTTCGTTACCTAGGTTGCCGACGCCAAATAAGCCGAAAAGTGCAATCTGGTTGATGCTTGCTTGCCCATTGATTTCATTTTGCACGTGAGTATTCTCTGTAAAATGATAGTTCGTTTTAATTTAACTGCTCAGGTGCGTGGCACTGGTCAGGCGTAGTTTGTCAACCTGCCCATTGTGTGACTAGTGCCGCACATCTAAGACTGAGTAGTTGCGTTTTAGACCGGTCAGAAAAATAAATGAGGTAACTTGTAAGGGCGTACCTTTGCGGTTGCCTTCTAGGCGCCAGGGCGCCGGCCAGCGGATGCCCCTACCAAGCAATTATTTTTTCGGAATAGCCTTAATTTGTTGCGGTTGCCACTGTTGCATGGCCTGCCGTGTCTGTTTGAGGAAAATTCTAGGTATTTTTAGACCGGCCAGAACAAGGTCTGACATCATCGAACGCCCGTGACCCTCCACGTAAAGCCAACGGCCCAAAATATATTGATAGCAGCGCCATCGTTCAGCAGGCGTAAGGGGGGCATGCCTGATGACAGCCAAGTAATGCAAAAATTGCAGCCAGTGTGGACAGGCCAAATTTTCATCCAGGTTGAAGTTGGGGTTGAACCAAGCCATACGCTCCCGCCATTTGGGATAGATAGAGGTCGACATGGCCGCGTGAACCCGCTTGTAGAAGAGTGCTTTGGGGATATAATAAAACTGTCCATAAAGACTCAACTGGGCCAACAGGGTGCGGTCAGAATCCGTATAATTGCGCTGTAACTGAGTCTGCCGTAAGACATCGGTGCGGATGAGGCCATAGCTCTCTTCGCACCAATGATCCATGCTTGCCATATCCCGTAGACGCAGATGGGGGGCGTTCGCCGTGGCTTTCTGACGATCCAACTGACCGATGGTGTTACCTTGCGCATCGATCTTGACAATGATGGGTGTACATAAAACAACCTCCGGGTGCGTATCCAGTACCGCCACGCACTCGGCCAGCAATTCGGGCGCACAGAGATCATCGTGGGCTGCCCAGCGGAAATATTGCCCGCGCGCTAGGGTAAAAGTCAGATTTTCATTATTGGCGCCGCCAATGTTTGTGGCGTTGCGCTGGTAGCGGATACGTGCATCGCGCGCTGCGTAGGCGTGACAAATCTCGGCGGTGCGATCAGTCGAGGCATTATCAGAAATAATCAATTCATAATCGGTAAAGCTCTGTGTCAGGATCGACTCAATCGCTTGCGCCAAATAAGTATCCCCATTGTAGACAGCCAGACCAATACTAACTTTGGGAGCAGCCATGGACTTTCCTCCTTTACTCATCGTTTGATCGATAAACCGGATGCCCACGTTGGGCCAAGTATCAGTAGTCCGTAGTCGTGTAGTCCAGAGTCCAGGGTCAAGTTACTGTGATCTCCGCTATGTTGCGCTCTACTGAGTATAGCATAGACGAGGCGTCATTTGGGTGACAGCCTTCTGACAACTGTTCGGGTCTCGTCTAACGGCTCCCCCTGACAAGGGGCAGGTAGAGTTGCCTGGAGAGCGCCGGATTGCCAAACCCGGGCGCGGCGGAGGGCGGCTCGGCGCTATTGACTGTGAAGTGATCCCAATGAAAGCGCACTGTGTCCGCCTCAGCCTGATTGACGATGGAGGCGAGATAGATATAAAGCTCCCCATTGACGAAATCATCAGGCAGGGGTGGTAAGCCGGTCTGCTCAAAATATTTGACGCCGTTGACATAGATGGTTAACGACGTGCGTGTCAATTCCAGGCGAAAACGGTCGCGACAGGCCATATCGGGGTCGCTTTCCTGACAAAAGCGATAATAGGCGCCGTCGCTATAGCCACCTATTGCCGTATCGCCGACAAGCTGAAAGAAGGAGATCTCCCAACTGCGCCCGCCAGTGGTGGCGCCCTCTGCTGTGTTTTTCATCAAACTACAGATGGTGTGGCTATCGGCCTGCAAGCGGCAGCCCAACGTCCAGTGGTTGGGAAACATGTCGTAGCCATAGAGTGCGTCGGGGCGCGTTGCTTCGCCCTGCGGATTGTCGCGGCCCACGGGATGATCGCCGGTGGTGATGATAATCTCACCCCAGACGCTCGGATCATAAGCCGGCACGCCAGCGGCGTATTCGGTATCCACGCGCAACTGGCCGTTTTGAAAGCGAAAGGTGCGATCTGGGCGTAACATGGCGCCGCCAATCGCATGATTGGCGCCGGATTGCTCTGGTGGATCGGGTGCAATGTCCACCATCCAGTGGCTGGCGTGACGCCAATGGATACTTTTATAGACACCTAAGTTATCAAAGATGCGATAGGCGGCGCCGGTGAAGTTGCCAAAACTCAAGGCATGTTCAAACTCATCCAGCCAGGTGTCGGTGCTTTGTGAACTGGTGTCGGGGCCGCTGTTGACAATGGTGCAAAAGACCGGCGCTGGTTGCCCGGCAATTGCGCCGGCTGGACGAGCGGTGGGCCAACAGCCTGTCGGCAGCGCCGGGCCTGGCGTGTGGGTCGCTGTTGGTGTATGGCTGCCGGTTGCTGTCGGCAAAGGGGTAGGGGTTGCTATTGCCGTCGCTGTAGTAGAAGGGGTCTTGGCGCTGGCGGCGGTTGGCGTCTGGGTGGCACTGCCCTCCCTTTGTATCAGATATAAAACTGCATCGCCGGTGAAAGGCGCAGTTAACTGGCGCTCCGCCCCACCGGCCACTGTCCCGCCGTCACTACTGACGCCTGTCGCCGGGTTGAACCATTCAACGGTTAATAGTCCGTTGACAGCCGTTAGATTGACGGTCACGGCCCCACCTTGCGGTAAGTAGACCAGCAATTCGGCATTAGGGCTGTTCGGCTTTGCCAACGCATAGCCGGTGGACGCCACTGTATTTTGCGGTGTCATGGCAGCCAAATTCATCCGCTCGGCAAACAGGCGTGTATAGCCGAGATTTTTGCGCAGACTGACCCAGGTCGGGTCGTCAAAGGTGAAACCGGCCCCGCCTACGCCATAGCCGGCGCCATCGTAGCCATCCATAAAAATGGGATTCAGCCCGCGCATAAAGGCCATCCAAACCCACTCGCGGTCGCCACAGATGCCGCAAAGATGGTCGGTATCATGAAGAATGACCTTGCGCCCGTCACCAGTGATGGGGTCATCGAGCGGGCCATTCGGGGAAATCCAATCAGCCGGGCTGTCAAACAATTTGTTGTTATCCCCGCTTGGGAACTCGACGGTCATGCCGACCGGGTGTTGATAGGGTTTGGTCGCCTGGTAGGCTTTGATGAAATTGATCAGATGATATTGCCAATCCGTTGAACTGTTATCGCTTTCATTGCTGATCTCATACAAGACATTATCTAGGTCATTGACTGTATCAATCACCTTTTTGATGTATGCTTCTTGCACAGCCATGATGGCCGGGTTTGCCAATGTATGCACTTCTTCGCCACTGTTGTCACCATTGGCGTCGCCATCGAGACCGTTGATATTGTTAGCCGCGTTCAGGGGGTGGCTCGGCCAGGGATTATTGGCGGCAAAGCTGCCCTTGGCGCTGGCGACACTCCAGCCGTTAAACAACATGATCGAGACGTAGATGCCCTGTGTGCGCGCGGCTTCAACCCGCGCCCGGAGCCGATCAAAGTAACGCTGTTCTAACTTGGTCAGGTCAAACTTGGGTTTACCATCCAACGCCAACCCTGGCCCCATGCGTTGGAAAGGCGGCGGCGGGTCAAACCAGTAGTTCGGATCGGTGGTCTCGGTGGTCCAGCGTGACCCCTCCCAACTCCACAAACGGAAAAAGTTGTGGTTGTTGGCCTGTAAAAAGGCGAGGTATTGATTGTAATCAAAGAGTGGCGGCGGGTCGGCGCCACCATTGTCCTGAAAATTGGCCCAGGTGTGAGAGCCGGTCAAGTAAACAAGTTTGCCACTGGCGTCAGCAAAATAGCGCGGATTCGCGGCGGCTATCTGTAGCGGCCCGTTGGTCGGCGTGCTATTGCGGCGTTTGACCGGCGGTGCCGCCAACATTTGTTCAATCGCCGTGGCAGAGGCCGTCACTTTGCTTGTTACCAAGTTGCTATGTTGATAGACCAGATCGCGCTTTTCATAATAGAGTTGGTTCGTGATCTGGGTGAGCGTCGCCGGGCGCCAGTCGATCAGCAAAAATGCCGTCAGCAGCAGAATGATGGTGGTAAGGACGCCCATCCACTGTGCTGGATGCCTTTTGGGTAGTAACAAAATCGATAACATAGTCAATGGATTCATTTTTTTTCCTATGGGTGCGTCACACAATTTCCTATCGGTCAATTGCCCAACAATAGCTGTAAACGGGTCAGTGAAGGCCAGTATAACATTCTAGATGAGGGCTTTCAATCCAAAAGTGGGTTTCTAGTCTGTCATTTTCATGAAAAAACGTCCAGAAATTACAGCTTGCTTGAACAATCGTGCTACTTTTGTCTTGTGATTTACTAAGAAGTCGGTATGTTAATGGTTTTCTGACAATCTTGACAGGCATCAACCAACTTGGCGCTGGTATCCTTTTGGCGCTATGCTGGCTCTGTTCTATAGTAGGGCTAGTCGCCGGTATGATGCACAGTGATGGAGGAATGAACCGTTGCAAGACATTACCCAGTTGATCGCTAGGGCGGCAGCGGAACGAAGCGCCCGCGCTGAAAAGCAAGTCGCCTTTGCCGAGATTGTCCAGCGCTTTCAGGATCTCGCCTTTGGCTGCGCCTACGCTGTCTTGGGCGACTTTCACCTGGCCGAGGATGCCGCCCAGGAAGCCTTTCTCAGTGCGTGGCGTAATCTTGACCAATTACGCACCCCGGACGCCTTTCCCGGCTGGTTCAAGCGCATTGTGTTGACGCAATGCAACCGCATGACGCGCGGCAAGCGCCTTGATCTGGTCTCTCTGGATGCCATCCTCGACGTGCCGACGCCCGACTGTGATCCCTTTCTGGCCTACGAACAGGTCGAACGGCAGATCCGGGTCTACGCTGCCATTCGCGCCCTGCCGGAGCATGAACGCATGGTGACAGCACTCTTTTATATCAGCGATTATTCGCAAAATGAGATTGCCGCCTTTCTCGAAGTGCCGGTGACGACAGTGAAGAAGCGGCTCTTTGACGCCCGTAAAAAATTACGAGAAGGAATGGAAGAGATGGTACGCGATACACTCCAGGAGAAGCGCCCCTCGCGCAATGAACAATTTGCCGAAACGGTGGCGCTCTACAATCAGGCGCTTGACTCGTTCATTGCCAAAGTCAAACAAGACCGCTACATCCTCGCTGCCATCCTCTACGGCAGTTTGGCCCACGACACAGTCTGGCGCAAGAGCGACATTGACATCATGCTGGTTGGGCGCGACGAAAAGCCGATGCGCCATTTCTCGCTGGTAGAAAATGGCATCAATATTCACGCCGAACTGGTGCCGCGCAGCAAGTTCAAAGCAGTGATCGAAGGCTCGTTACAAGGCACCTTTATGCACTCGGCCTTTGCGATGAGTACGCTGATCTATACCACCGATGAGTCGATCCGCGAACTCTATCATAACGCGCAGAGCGTAGGAACACGTGACCGTCAATTGCGCCTGATGGTTTCCGGGGCGGGCGTTCTCTGGGCTGTGGCGAAAGCCGAAAAGTGGCTGGTAACGCGTAAAGATGTTTCGTATAGTTTCTTGTGGATTATGTACACCATCAAGTATCTGGCCGAGATCGAGGTGCTGCTCAAAGGCGAGATCACCGGGCGTGAGGTGATCCCGCAGGCGGCGAAGATCAACCCCACCTTTTTTAATCAGATCTATCACGACCTGATTCACGGCAAAAAGGACGAAATCACCATCCAACAGGCGCTCGATCTGATCAACTGCTACCTCGACCAGAACTTCCTGCTGCTCTTCAGCCCGATTCTCGACTATCTGCAAGAAGCGCAAGGCATCCGCACCGCTGGCGAGATCGAGGAATATTTTCAGAAACAGGTGCAAAATCAACCGCTAAGCAATGTCTACGAATGGCTGGCCGACAAGGGCATTATCCAGAAAGTGCCATCCCCCATCCGCCTGACCGTCAAAAGCCAGGTCACGGTTGATGAAGCGGCCTATTACTATGATGGTGGGGCGGAAGAGCGCTTGCGCGGCAGACAGGGTGACAAGGTGACAGGGTGACAACCTGCTCGTTCCGCCGGTCTCCGGCGGAACGCCGATTGGACGCTCCGCGTCCTCTGGCGACATCAATCAGCTCAAACTGTTTAGGACAGAAAAGCCGTGCAACGCCTAACAAATCGTTGTGGAGGAAAAATCCATGTTACCTGACATTATCATTCCTCGGTCGCGTCCAGCTAAGAAAGTACCCGGCTACCAAATGCCAGAAGATCCTGCTCATCTCCTGACCTGGGCGTTTGTGGCCGATCAAATGGCGCGATCACGCCATTACTGGCTCAACACGCTCAACAAAGCTGGTCATCCGCACACTGTACCGGTCTGGGGGCTTTGGTATCACAACCGTTTGCATTTTGAAGGCAGCCCGCAGACTGCCTGGGCGCGTCACCTGATACGTGATCCTCATATTGCTGTCCATTTACCCAGTGCAGAACAAGTCGTTATTATCGAAGGCACGGCGCATATGATTGCCGATGATGCGATCGACAGCAGCGAGTGGCAACGTCTGGATCGGCAATTTCAAACAAAATACCAGGTAGACCAAGGCTCACCCTACTGGTACGTCCAACCGCAGAAAGTGTTGGCGTGGGATGGTGAGAGTTTAGAAACAATGACCCGCTGGGTATTTACTTGCGGTAATTGAAAGAAGATGGATATGACAAATTCACTACAAGGTAAAGTCGCCTTAGTAACGGGCGCCAGCCGCGGCGTTGGCAGAGGGATTGCGCTTGGGCTAGGCGAAGCCGGCGCGACGGTCTATATCACTGGCCGCACGGTGACGGAAGGTCAAGCTGCTGTCAATCTGCCCGGTACCATTTACCAAACGGCGCAAGAGGTAGCAGCGCTTGGCGGACAGTGTATTCCTGTGCCGTGTGACCATCGTAATGACGACGAGGTACGCACCCTCTTTGGTCAGATCCAACGAGAGCAAGGTCGCCTGGACATTCTCGTCAACAACGTCTGGGGCGGCTACGAACAGTTCAACGACGGCACCGAACATTGGTTGGAAAAGGGCTTCTGGACAGTGCCAATCGAGCGCTGGGACAAAAGTTTCAATGCCGGTGTGCGGGCGCACTATGTTGCCAGCGCCTTGGCCGCGCCGCTGATGATCCAGCAACGATCCGGATTGATCGTCAATATCTCGTTTTTCGCAGCCCAACGGGTGGATCGCGGCGTCATCTACAGCGTCGCCAAGCTGGCCGATGATCACATGGCTGCGTGCATGGCCCATGAACTGCGCGAACACAATGTTGCCGCTGTTTCACTCTACCCTGGCCTGGTGCGCACCGAAGGGGTGATGGTGGCGGCAAAGTGGTTTGATCTCTCCAACTCCGAATCGCCCCAATTCATCGGTCGCGCTGTGGCTGCGTTGGCAAGTGACCCCAAGATCATCGACAAGTCAGGGCAGGTGTTAGTGGCCGCCCAGGTCGCGCTTGACTATGGTTTTGCCGATATTGACGGGAAGCAACCGCGCCCGTTGACGGTGGCTGAGGTGTAACTGCTTCATCGATTGCTCTTGATCCGATACTTTGCAACAGGTTATATGTTTCAACGAATTTTTGCCTTTGCTGCTATAATGATGTTATGACCAAGCAAATGTAGCTATCGCTTTTCCAAGAACCCGTTCCCGTCCCGGTCGATCTCAAGACTGCGCGTTCGGGCACCTTTGTTGACAACATGGCCCTGCCGGTTCACCGTTGGTTTCGCTACTCGGCTGGCTTTTCAGCGGAATGGGTCGAGCAAACGCTGGCAGCGTGGCAGATTGAACCGCATCATCTGGTGTTGGACCCCTTTGCGGGGTCAAGCACTGTCCTGATTGCGTGTGAAAAAATGGGGATCAGTAGGGCGCCGCGCTCAACCCCGTCAAACTGGACAAACCGATGTACTCATCCTGACTATACTTTTTTTGAAGTTTTCGTTTGGCGATTTACAAAATATTTTGTATACTATGTCGCATTCTGGAAAACATTTCATCGCGCTAGTATTCAGGATGGCAAAGCAATGATGCAGTTATCTAAAATAAAATTATGGCCTTTTTTCGTTTGGTTAGCTTGTTTTTATACAGTCTGGTTGTTCATCATTATCACTGGCAATTATTGGCGTACCCTGGCCGAGCATTATGGCATTGCAATTGCAATGGCGTTTGGTTCTTATGTGGCTGGTTCGACCCCAATGGGGGGTGGAACGGTGGGTTTTCCCATCCTGGTCTTGCTCTTCGATCTGCCGGCCACGTTGGGGCGCGACTTTAGTTTTGCTGTGCAAAGCATTGGCATGACCAGCGCCAGCATTTTTATTCTAAGCCGACGGCAACCCTTGGCCTGGACGATGCTCAAATGGGCGATGATTGGTTCCTTGTTTGGCACACCTTTGGGCATCTTGTTTGTCGCGCCTTATGTGCCTGTTCTTTGGATCAAGTTGGTCTTTGCCGTGTTGTGGGCCAGCTTTGGCGTTCTACATCTCTACCGGCTCAATGCCATCTGCGCCAATGAAGGGGAGACGCAGGCTGACGAGCGCTTTGAACGCAATGCCGGTTTGGCCATTGGTCTCTTGGGCGGAGCGACCATTACTGCGATTACGGGCGTTGGCATTGATATGTTGATCTACACCATCTTAGTCTTGCTCTGTGCCGCTGATCTAAAAATTGCTATTCCCACCTCGGTTTTACTGATGGCCTTTAATTCATTAGTGGGGATTGCTACAAAGAACCTGTTTACGGGTGTACAACCGGGGGTTTTCGAGAATTGGCTGGCCGCAGCGCCCATTGTGGCCTTAGGTGCGCCGTTTGGCGCGCTGATTGTGTCCAAAGTGGGACGGCGACCAACGCTTTTTTTAGTTGCGCTGCTTTGTATTGGTCAATTTCTCTGGACGCTTTATGAGGAACAAGCAACTTTGGGGAATAGCGGGGTTTTGTTGGCGTTTGTCGCTGTTCTGCTCTGTAACGCGGGCTTTGAGTGGCTCTTCCAACTTGGGCATCAAATCGCCCGGCGCGTCCGGAGTAGGTCGGAAACGGTTGCGGTCTAGCATCTGTATCCTGAACAAGCTAAACGCCAAAAACTAAATACGGCCCCTACTTTTTAGGATAGGCATTACGCAAGACGGGCAACGTTGTATCTTGCGTAATGCCTGAATATATTGCTTATTCAAACATGTTATGTATTAGATCTGCGCCAACGCCTGTCGCAGATCGGCGATGAGATCGGCTGTCTCTTCAATGCCAAGGCAGAGGCGTACCAACTCATCACGAATGCCCAGTTCCAGCCGTTCTTCTTCGGGCAACTCGGCGTAGCCCATGATCGCCAGAGGACTGATAATACTCTCGACGCCACCCAGGCTTGGGCCGATGGTGGGGATTTTGAGCGCGTCGATAAAGCGGTAGGCCCGTTCGGCGTCGCCATCGATTTCAAAGCTGACGACGCCGCCAAAACCACGCATGGTTGCCTTGGCTAACTCGTGATCCGGGTGGCTTGCCAACCCCGGATA
Organism: Caldilineaceae bacterium; assembly: GCA_026645575.1. The sequence continues at coordinate 61,844 of JAPKMW010000050.1, read as the reverse complement.
CCAGACGCGACGCACTTGGGGTTGTTCCTCCAAAAAGCGGGCGACTGCCAAGCCATTGGCATTATGTCGCTCCATACGCAGGGCTAGGGTCTTCATGCCGCGCAACATCAAATAGGCGCCATGCGGATCGGCGATGCTGCCAAACATACCCTGTGCTTGACGCAAGCGGGTTGTCAAGCGAATTGGGCCGGCGACCGCTCCAGCCATGAGGTCATTGTGACCCCCCAGGTATTTGGTCAAGCTGTGAATAACCAGATCGACGCCATAGGCCAATGGCTGACAGTTAATGGGTGTGGCAAAGGTCGCATCCACCACCGTCAGCAACTTGTGACGACGGGCAATCTCCACTACGCGCCCATAATCAACACAGCGCATAAACGGATTGGTCGGCGATTCGGTGTAAATCATCCGCGTATTGGGACGAATCGCCGCTTCCAACGCATCACAGTCGCCACAGGGAACAACCGTACTTTCTACGCCCCAACTGGGCAAAAACTTGGTGCAAAAGTCACGCGACTGGTGGTAACAATCGTGGGTGAGGATGAGATGATCGCCTTGTTTCAATAACAGTAGCAGCGTATTCGTAACCGCCGCCATACCGCTGCTAACCAACACCGCATCTTCCGCCCCATCCAATACTGCCAGCTTGGCCTCGACCGCGCGGATTGTGGGATTGCCATACCGCCCATATTCTTCCCGCTCCACCTCATCCCAGAACATGCGCTCTTCAAAATAATTGAGCAGATCCGCTGTCTTTTCAAAGGTATAAACCGATGTTTGGACAATTGGCACAGTCAGGCTATGGTGGGCGCGAAAGCGGCGTTCGCCGGCGTGAACAGTTTGGGTGGAGCGGGGGCCGGTCGGTTGAGCGTGTTCCTGGGTCATGGGTGGCGCCGATTACGATTCATTGGGTATGGATGAACAGAAAAGAACGCTTTGTGCGCGTTTGTCCCGTAGGGACGTTTGAGTTTAGGCGGAGAAATGGTCATATCTCTTCCCCTAAATTCAAACGTCCCTACGGGACAAGCAAATTCAGTAAGCGTTCGCTGACAAAACAGCCGTGTTAGACCAACTTGGCGTTCAAGACAATTTCGCCAACACCGGCCAGCGCCTTGGAGACGGGGCAGTTGGCTTTGGCTTGTGCGGCCAGTTCATCAAACTTGGCTGCGTCGAGACCTGGCACTTCGGCTTCGCAATTCAGTTCGATCTTGCTGATGGCCGGGCCGGCGCCCAAGTGGACGGTGGCGGTAGTGTGGACGCGCGTCGGGGTCTGGCCATTGTTGGTGATCAAGGCCGAGAGGAACATGGAATAGCAACCGGCGTGCGCCGCGCCAATCAGTTCTTCCGGGTTGGTGCCTTTGTTGCTCCCCTCAAAGCGGGAAGCAAAGGTGAAGGGGCCTTCGTAATGACCGGCGCCCACCTTCATCGTGCCAGCCCCTTCCTTCAGGGTGCCTTGCCAGGTTGCCGAGGATGTGCTTACAGCCATGAGTCTCTCCTTTGTATTTTCTATCTAAAAATTTGATTGGATAACCAAAAACTAAATTTTAGCGTAGACCTTAGGTGATTGGAAAATTGGGTGATTTCTCAGAGTGCAGGGAAGATTACTTTTTCGTCCCGTAGGGACGGTTGAGTTTAGGAGAAAGGAGTGTCTGTTTCCCGCTCTAAACTCAGCCGTCCCTACGGGACGAAAAACGCATTACGCCTTGCCTTCGGCTTCGGCTTTTTTCTTGGCTGCTAACGCCTTCGCTTGCGCGACCCGATCCGCTCCCTTGCTGCCAGCGATGACAGCGCCGGGTTGGGTGGCTGGCGCGCTTTCGACAACGACCGGTGCTGGCGCCGCCGCAACGGGTGCTTCCGCTGCCGGGGCTGGTTTGCCAGCTTTCGCCGCCGCCATTGCTTTGGCCTGGGCAATGCGATCTGCCCCGCTGCCCGTGACTGGGGCCGCCGCGGCGACTGGTGTCGCGCCGGCGGGTGCCGCTTTGGCGGCAGGGGTTGGTTTGGCGGCTTCCTTGCGAATACCGGCCAGGTCTTGTAGTAAGCGCCAGTTGGACAAGCGATCTTTGTTGGCGCCGAGGAGCATCTCGCTGGGGTTGCCTTGCTTGTCAAAGTGCTTGACAAAGCGCCCTTCGCCACGGGCAAAGTCGATAAAGGTGATCGGTTGTTTGGTCTTCACGTCAACCGCCCAATCATCATTCATATTGGGGTTGCCCTTGAGGTCAAGCCGTTCGCGCACGGTTTCGCCCTTGCGGGGATCGTAGACCAAGAGTGGGAAAGCACGACTTTCGACCGCCATCTTGGCCCGTTGCGCCGCTTCGTGATCGCCGACGCCATGTTCGGGCTGACAGGTGGTGAAGACGCTGATCAAGGCGGGGCCATCGTATTCGTTGGCTTCCATGCAGACGCGATAGAAGTGGTTCATATGCGCCGCCGTAGTCTGCGCCACATAGACATTCGGGTGCATCATGGCAATCTGGGCGATCTCCTTGCGCGCTTCCGATTTGCCCGATTCAGTGGTGCCATGCGGGCTCATCTTGGTCGCCTGGCCGGTGAAGGTGCCGGTGGAGGATTGACCGCCCGTGTTGGAGTAAACTTGCGTGTCCAACACTAAGACCTTGATGTTCATCCCGCTGGCTAACATGCGGCTCAACGCACCAAAGCCGATGTCAAGCATGGCGCCGTCGCCGCCGATGACCCAAAGCTTCTTGTTCTGCCAGCCCAGTTGATCCCAGCGGGCGCGCACGCCCATGGCGTCGGTCGGGCCATTTTCAAAGAGCGAGTTGGTCCAGGAGACGCCCCACGGGTTGTAGGGGTAGGTGCTGCCATAGACGGTGGTGCAGCCAGTAGAGTTGATAATGCCGATGTTCTCCTTGCCCGATTGGAAGGCGACCGCAGCCATCCACATGCGCAGTGCAGTCGCCTCGCCACAACCAGCGCACGAACCGGCGCCACCGACATAGAGCAGACTACGGTCGGCCAGCATCATGTCAACCAGCACCCGGTCGCTGATAAAGCGTTCCGGCGTGTGGGGCAAGCTGCGGAAGAAGTTGAAGGCGTTGCCATATTGGGGCACCGTCTCATCTTCCTTTTTGATCATCTTCAAGGCATTATAGCCCAAGTCGGCGCAGACCTGAACACACTCGGCGCAGCCTTTGCACTTGGTTGGGTCGATAAAAATGCCAAAGTAACCACCGCTGCCCGCTTCTTTCTTCTCCGGCACGGTATAGAACTTGTTGGTGATGGCCCACTGTTGGCGCAGCCATTCGGCCTGACCGTTTTCATTTTGCAGCGCCAGATCCAACACCGACGGCTCAACCACTTTGCCCAGAATGGCTGTATCGGGACACTCGGTGACACAGGTCATACAACCAACGCAGTTATTGTGGTTAAATTCAGGAATCTCCGGCGCAATGTAAGAAAAGTCGCGCAGCACACCGGTGCCGGCAGGAATCAACGACCGGGCCACGCTAATGTCTGCCGGCAGCCGATCATCGTCGCCTTCGTTATACGCACTGACCACCCGTTCGTTAAAATCACGTGTGTAGGCCAGCAGATCCAACTCAAAGAGGGAACTGGCAATATCGCAACTGGCGTCATTGCCGCCGTTGCTCTTCGCCGCACCATTGGTCCCGTTGGCATGACCGTTTGTTCCCGGCACGGTTGTAACATCTTCATCAATCAGAAAAATGGGTCCAGCCATTAGTAAAAAATCTCCCTTGGAAAGAAGCGTAATTCGTAACTCGTAATTCGTAAACTACTAGACCCAAATTACGAATTACGAATTACGAATTACGCTACACTCGTCAAATCTGCGACCGATAAGGTGCCGATGGGCTTCTGATGCCCATTTTCCCGCTGTACAACCACGGCTTGTTGTGCGCGACTGTCCACCAGCTTCTTCATGGCCTCGTGGAGCGATTCGCCAGCGGTGACAGTAACAACATCGCGATTCATAATGTACTCGCTAGGCAAATCCGACCAATCGTGGTGGCCGTTGCTGCCGTTGGTGTAGCCGTTCCCGTTGCCGTTGCTCCCATTCCCGTTGCCATTGCTCTGCGCGCGCAGCAGGTCAGTGCTGTTGACCACCCCCTGGAGGTTGCCCTCATTGTCTACGACAAAGATGTCGCTGACGGCCTGGTCGGTCATGGCTTTGGCTAACTTGGCGAGCGGGGTGGTGGGGCGACAGGCGATGACGCGTTGTCGCATAATGTCGCTGACAACCTTGCCATTGCTTTGGGGGGCCTGCTTAGTATCCTGGTTGATGATCGCACGAGAGATTTCCTGCACCTCGCTAAAGCCACGGCGCACGCAGGTCATATTGTCTTGCACAACCCGTTCCCCACGGCGACCAAAGTATTTGCGCAGGCTCTTTTCGACGCCGGCCATCAGGTCATCTTGACTGATATGGCGGCGTTCGAGGAAGGGTGTCGCCTTGAGGAAGACGCCCAGGAGAACGATGCCTTGCATACGCACTTGCAGATCGGGCAAGGAGGCGACGGTACGCGCAATGCCGGCGGCGTCGAGGTAGAGGACGCGAATGTCCTTCTGCCGGATGATGCGTTGGGCATAGGCCGGAATGGTGTTCCACACCTGTTGCGGATCGGTGTGGGGGGACTGGACAAAGACGGTGCCGCCCGGTTGCAGACCCTTGAGCGGGTTGCCGTTATTAAAGGCGTTGATGTCGTTGAGCGGTACAAATTCGACAAAGTTCAATTCGCAATGGGTGCGGATCGGCGCTTCGGAGACGGTCAGATAGTAGGTGGTGGGCAACCCCTTCTTTTCCGAGCCGTATTTGGGATACGCCTGTACATAAAGGTCAAACAAATCACCGACGATGGTGGCAATAACCTTGTTGGTGGTGACGGAACCAAAGCCGCCGACCGAGTGACCGCGCATAGAGAAGGAGCCGACCGGGCGCACATCTGGGTCAAAGCTGCTGTCAAGCGCCAGTTCATGGGTGATGCCGACGGTGAAATAGCGCTGCCCTTCGTTCATCATGTGCTTGACAATGGCGATAAAGTCGCCGGGGCGCACATCGCGGCTACCCAAACCGGCGGAACCGCTGTAGACAATGGGCATCCGGTGAATGCGTGGGTAGTCGGGCGTGCCAACCAGGGCATCGGCAAAGGCGGCCTTAATTTCAGCCGTCAACGGGTTGCTCTGGCCCAGCGGGACATCTAACCGTTCGACGACGGCAAAGGCTTTGACATTGCGCAACGCCTCGACAATCTCCGGGCCGGGGAAGGGGCGGAAGCTGGTGACATGGACCACGCCGACCTTGAAGCCCATCTGTTCGCGCATGTAGTCGCAGGTGACTTCCGCCGTCTCAGCCATGCCGCCCATGCAGACGATGGCATATTCAGCATCGTCCATCTTATAGCTTTCGACTAGATCGTAGCGGCGACCAGTCAACTGGTAAAACTCATCCATGACGCTCTTCAGGACAGGCTTGACACGGTCATAGAAGTAGCGTTGGGCGATTTTGCCCTTCATATAGCTGTCTTGATTTTGCACTACACCCGACATCATGGGAATGGCCGGATTCATCAGGTTGATCAGCTTCTCTTCCGGCTTGCCCATAAACTCTTTCATCAATTCCGGCTCCGGCAGCACCACATTTTCAATGGTATGCGTGGTCAAGAAGCCATCTTGGGCATTCATGAACGGCGTTTGCGTATCCTCGGCCGCGCGCCGGGCAATGAGCGCCAAATCACCGGCGGCCTGGGCATTCTTCCCAATGATCAGGCCCCAACCCACATCAGCCACCCCCATAATGTCATCATGACCGGCATGGACATTCAAGCCTTGGCTGGTGAGGGCGCGGGCGCCAATATGGAAAACAATGGGCAGACGCTTGCCCGAAATCACATAGAGCACCTCTTTCATCAGGATCAACCCCTGACCCGAGGTAAAGTTGGTGACACGACCACCGGCCACCGCAAACCCTTCCGCCGCCGAGGCGGAAGAATGTTCGCTCTCCGGCTCCATGAAGATTAATCGATCACCCCACAAATTGGTCTTGCCGTTGGCGACAGCTTCGGCATAGTTCGACCCCATAACCGTTGACGACGTAATCGGATAGGCACAAGCGCCTTGGGTGATATTGGTTTCCACCCAACTGACTGTGCCGCTGCCGTCAGACGTGTTGGGGATGCCAGGATAACGAACAGGGTTTGGGAGCTGTCCATTTTCACTCATTGTAACGCACCTCCAAAGTGAATAATTGATCAAGCACAAAGCAACAGTGGCCTTATCATGAATTGGTCAGTCATGAATAGCAACCAGTTGCCTGCCAGACGAAAGGAAGAATGGATACACACAAATTGCAAGCCAGAGAACAATGTAGTTAGGCTTATGGTAAGAAAAAGTGTTTTATCGTAAAAGTAATCTATTTGGTTTAGCTCATTGACCTGTTGTCATCTTTTTGTGTGAATTTTGTATAAGATTTGCACAATCACTTTGCGATTGGAACAAGCGATACAGACAATTATACAAGGATTGTTGAAAAAACAAAAGTCTCTAGAAGACAGCAGTAAGTTTATTCCTGAAAGACAACTGAGGACAAGGGCATAGTTTTTATTTGTAGCGGCAATAATGTAACAAAAATCAAAAGCTAGCCGACCTTATCATAGGGATCATATCATAGGGATCATAAGGTTGGCTGAAAACGCATAGGATGGGGAGAAGGACATTCATGACGACAAGTGCAATTAAGGAAGCGCCTAAAATTATTTCAATGGACGCCAGCGTCCCTTCATCGTTGGCCCTCAACGGCTTTGCCCATGATGTGCTGCCGACCGACCAACTTTTACAGATGTACCGGATGATGGTCTTGATTCGGCGGGTAGAAGAATCGCTCTTAATGTTAGCAACCTCTGGCAAGATCGGTGGCGCCATGCATACCGCCATTGGCCATGAAGCGGCCGCTGTCGGCACTGCCGCTGCGCTGCGCCCGGATGATTATCTCACCTGCACCTACCGTGGCCATCATCATTCGCTGGCCCGTGGCATGGACCCCGGTCGCGCCATTGCCGAGGTCTTGGGCAAGGCTGACGGCTTTGCCAAGGGTAAAGGTGGCTCGATGCACTTTATCGACCCGTCGCTGGGCTTGATGGGCGCCAATGGCATTGTCGGTGCGCAGGTGCCGCACGCTGCTGGCATGGCGCTGGCTTCCAAGTTGCGCGGCGAAGAGCGCATCGCCATCACCTTCTTTGGTGACGGCGCTATCTATCAAGGGGTGATGCACGAAACCTTTAACATGGCGCAGAAGTGGTCGCTGCCGGTCATCTTCTACTGTGAAAACAACCGCTACTCCGAGATGACCCCCATTTCCCGCACCTCGTCGGTGGAAGAACTTTACAAATTCGCCCAGGCGTATGGTATGAAGAGCCTACAAATTGACGGCAATGATGTGGAAATCGTCTATCAAGCCGTTCGTGACGCTGCTGAGCGCGCTCGTGCCGGGGAAGGTCCCACCTTTATCGAAGGTATCACCTATCGCCTGGCCGGTCACATGGCGGGCGACCTGGAGACCTATCGCAAGCCGGACGAGATCGAAGAACAGCGGGCCTTTGAACCGCTCCGCGTCTTACGCAGCCGACTTCTGGAACGGGGCATCACCGAGTCTGCCATTGGTGGCGCCGAATCGGAAGTTGAAGGCGATGTCGAAGAAGCAGTCGAATTTGCACAAACCAGCCCCTGGCCGGATCGGGCCGAGGCGTACACCGATGTCTATGCGGTGAAAGGGTAAAGCGCTATGCGGAGAGTACGCTATATTGATGCGATTAACGAAGCAATCAAAGAAGAGATGCGCCGCGACGAAAGCGTCTTCCTCATGGGGGAAGACATTGGTCGCTATGGCGGTCTCTTCCGGGTGACACGCAATCTGTTTGAAGAATTTGGCGAAAATCGATTATTGGACACACCGATCAGCGAGCAGGGCTTTATGGGCATGGCGGTTGGCGCCGCCATGGTTGGCATGAAGCCGATTATCGAATTGATGTACATGGATTTTTACCTCGTCTGCGCCGATCAAATTTTCAACCAGGCGGCCAAAATGCACTATATGACCGGTGGTTTAGTCAATGTACCGCTGGTGATCCGTGGGCAACATGGCGGCGGCAAGAGCTATGGTTCACAGCATAGCTCTTGCGTCGAGAGCTCTTTCTCTCAATTCCCTGGCATCAAAGTAGTGACGCCCACCACCCCCTACGACGCCAAAGGGTTGCTACTTTCTGCTATCCGCGAACCGAACCCGGTGGTTTTCCTCGAACACAAGATGCTCTACAACAAATCCGGTGAAATGCCCAACGCCGACGAAGAATATGTCGTGCCGATTGGCAAAGCCGATATTAAACGTCAGGGAACAGATTTGACTTTGGTCTCCTTCCACTACTGTCTGCTGGAAGCACTGGACGCCGCTGAGGAACTCGCCAAAGAGCATGGTATCAACCTGGAAGTGGTTGACCTGCGCAGCATTGTACCACTGGACATGGAAACCATTTATACCTCGGTTGCTAAGACCGGGCGCTTGCTGGCTGTGCATGAATCGCAAGCCAACTGCGGCATCGGCGCCGAGATTGTGGCGCGCATCTATGAAGAAGCGCCCCATCTGCTCAAAGCTCCGGCTCGCCGCCTTGGCATGGCTCCCGTCTCCATTCCTGTCTCCAAAGAGTTGGAAGCCGAAGTGCTGCCCTGGAAAGATCACATTAAAGCGGCTGTGTTGAAGATGCTGAAATAACTGAATCTCTCAATCTCCAGTCTCCGGTCTCCGGTCTCTCGTGTAAAATGAGAGACCGGAGACTGGAGACTGGAGATTTAGCCTAAAGCGAGGAAACTCATGGCAACCGAAGTAAAATTACCCGAATTGGGCGAAGGTGTGGAAGAAGCCTCGATCAGCCGCTGGCTTGTGAAAGAAGGGGACACGGTGCAGGCCGGCGATCCCATTTTAGAAGTCGCCACCGACAAGGTGGACACGGAAATGCCGGCGCCGGTGAGCGGCAAAATTTTGAAGATCAACGTGCGCGAAAATGAAATCGCCACGGCTAATAGTGTGCTGGCAATTATCGGCGCCGAAGGAGAAAGCGTCGAAAGCGCACCGGCGCCTGCGAGCAACGGTGTGTCGGCGCAAAGCAATGGCGCCCCGGCCCAACGAGCGGAGAAACCACAAGCCGAACCGACTACCCAATGGCCGGCGACCGCTGCCACACCCCAACCGCCGGCTGAACCGACTGCCGACGAACAGGATGTCAAAGTAACGCCTGTTGCCAAGCGCGTTGCGGCTGATCGTGGCGTTTCGTTAAGTGGCATTGCTGGCACCGGTCCCGGTGGTCAAATTACCAAGGACGATGTATTGGCCCGTGCCGATGGCGACAGCGCCGAAGCGCCGCCGGTAGCCGCAACGCCCAAAGAAGCGTCTGCGCCCCAAGGCTTGCCGGGCGATCTGGCCGATGTTGCCAGCCTGGAGGTGCGCCGCATTGCCGCCGATTATAACCTTGACCTCAAGCGTGTCGCGGCCGAACGACCATTGAGCAGCCTGACCCGGTATGATGTCTTGAACGCTGCCGCCGCCGCCGGGTTGACGGAAGAGGTGGAAGAGCGCTTCTTGCCGCCCCAGGGCTGGACGCAAGCGACGGCAGCCCCGGCACAGCCCGCCACTTCCGCATCGCCGGAGCCGGCAGCCGCGTCTGCGCCAGCCAAAGCCAGCGCCCCGGCGCCGGCTGCGCCCCGCCCAACCGGTGGGGAAGAGGTGATCAAGCCGAATCGGATGCGCCAACTCATCGCCAAGAACACCTTTGAGAGCTTGCAGTCGTCGCCCCAACTCACCACCTGGCATGATGTGGACATGACGGCGGTGATTAACCATCGCAAAGCGAACAAGAACCAGTTCGCTGCCCAAGGGGTGAACTTGACCGTCACCGCCTATCTGATCGCCGCTACGGTGGAAGGCTTGCGTGCCGTTCCCGCCGCCAACGCGCGTTGGGCCGATGATGGCATTCACATCTACCATTCCTACAACATCGGCATGGCCGCCTCCTTGCCGGTTGATAAGTATGGCTTGGGCGGCTTGATCGTGCCGGTGATCAAAAATGCCGGTGATCTCAATTTGGTGGGCATTGCCCGCCAGGTCAACGCGTTGGCCGAAAAGGCGCGCACCAACAAACTCACCGGGGAAGACTTGAACGGCGGCACCTTTACTGTGACCAACTATGGCACCTCCGGCAGCGTCTTCCAGACGCCGATTATCCATCAAGGGCAGGCCGGCATCCTTGGTACCGGCGCCATTGAGAAGCGGGCCGTGGTCGTCAGCAACGGCAGCCCGTTGGAAGCCAACTTTGGCGATCACCTCGCCTTCAAGCCGATGATGACCCTGGCGCTGACCTTTGACCATCGCGTGCTGGATGGCGCCACGGCGGATGCGTTCTGTGTGGCGGTGAAGAAGACGTTAGAGAACTGGTAGTAACGAAAAAAGGCGAGCCGGCCCGGCTCGCCTTTTTTGATTGGTAATATCACGATTTAAGTGAGAGGTGGTCATAAATCAAAGTTGCCACTGGTAGACAATGCTTGTGGCAATACCCCATTTGGGGTATCAGCCGCAATTTGCTCACTGGTGATAAACGATTTATGACTACTCCTCATTTAAGTAGCAACAGGTCAAGCAACAAGGTTGAACTTGCTAGCGGTCTAGGTTAGCGTGTTACCAATGGCAGAAAGGAACGATTCGCTTGTTCCCCTTCCTTTGTCGGATCAGCTATGTCCGGTTCTTCCACAGCAATTGGATCGTCACTCGGCAGCAACAGACCCGCTTCGACAAATTCAATTCCTTCGCTCATGCCTTCTTCCACGGCGCCAGTAGCCTGCGCACTCGTGTTGACCGTAACCGAATGGCCCAAATCATTCCACCCCGATGTAGTACGCCATAGATTGGCGTTAGCCAGACGGATGGCATATTGGGGACGACTGCTCAGTACCGTGTTGGGATCGGCCAGATGGAGGGCAAGGGCATAAGTACCGGCGGCTAAGGTTGTCGGTAGCGTTACTGTGCGGGCAATCACATGGGTTTGTCCATTCGCCAGCCAGACGCGTGGATCGTCGGGCAACTTGGCTTTGAAGATGGCGCCGCTGCTTGTATTTTGCAACACCAGGAAGAGATCACGCGGATTGTAGGGCGCCGCAAAACCTTCGTTCGTCAACTCAATGCGCACAGTCAAATTGCCTCCCGGTCGTGCGGTGGTCGGATAGACGCCCCGTTTGAGGACAAGGCGATACCCCAAGCGGTCGAGGATGCTGCCGGCAATGTTGCTGGTGTTGTGGATACAGCCGCTGCTTTTCCAACTGCGCAACGTTGGTTTGTAGTAGTCGGTGTTGATATATGACCAGTGGTAGAGCGCCATTTCACTGAGCGCATTGGCGCAAGAATGGGAAGGCGCCCCGCTCTCTGGTTGGTTTACTTCGCCGCCCATGCTCAGGTAGAGGCTCTCGGCTTGCAAGTAGGTGCGATCTGCCGGTGATTGGAAGGTGCCGCTATCGCCATAGGAGTTGAGAAAAGCGTCATTGTGGAAACCGAGACGCGCCACTGGTGTATTCTGGAACGCTTCGCTGGCGGTGATGGGTGTTTCGCGACCAAACATCATTTTCTTGAGCATGGGATAACGCAAGGCGATCATCCGGTTGGCTGGCAGCGCATCGAGCAGCCGCAGGACAACGCTTTTGCGCCGCTCATATTGCGCCGCCGAGATGGTGTCTGGTTGCGTCGGGTTATCGACAAAGTGATCGGTATAATACCACTCACCCCAGAGACCGATAAAGCCGGCCTGTAACACGGTGATCACGTCGGCATACTCCTGCAAAATCGGCTTGATCTGGTCGATATGTGCCAACAGTTGCGGCAGATCTGGTTCGGTCTTGCGGGCAGGATCTTGCAGAATATCGGGAATGCCATTGTTATTGCTGTCGGTGTAATCATCACTGTAGGCAAAGCGGAGAATACACTTCCGCCCAGCGGTACGCATGTTGGTCAGGTTGGTGCGGATATGGGTCAAATAGGTGGCGTCAATATTCCCGTTCAGGAAGGTATTCAGATAGAAGAGACAGTACGCCTGTGTAATTGTTGCCTCTTCGGCGGCCGTCAGCCAGTCCACCATCGCCGTGCTTTGAATGGTCGCCACGCTCCAGACGGATGGGCTGCTGGCACGACTTTCATAGTAGCGATAAAAGCCCCGCTCTGGGTTGGCAAAGAGCGCTGTCGTCGGGCTATAGGTGACAGTGCGGGTGGTTGTGGTGCTACCGCTGTAGATATGAGTTAATTTGCTCGAGGAGAGGAGTGGGGCTTCCACCTGAAAGATGAGGTCGGCGCTGTTGGGCGTTGCACCTTCGCCGATGTCGCCGCGTGCGACGGTCCAGCGAACGACGTTGCTACTGTTGGTGTAGGTCACGGTTTTGACCGAAGCCCAACTCCAGTTGTTCCCTGTGCCGGTGTAGCGATAGAGCGTATTATTTTCCAGCAGGAAATTTGCGCCAATGCCAGTGGTGAGAAAACCAGTCGCCGTATTCTGGTCCGCATCGATGTAGGCGCGGTAGAAGGTATACGTACCGTTGTAGTTGAACTGATAGTAGACATTGGTGGCGTCGTTGGTGGCTTGGGGTGCAGTAATGGTGTCAACGGCTGCATCTTCTTGATTACGGCTGCGTTGGGGAGTGGCAAAAAGGGGTGCTGGTGGGCAAAGCAGCACCAACACTAGCCATGATACAATAAGTTGTCGCCAAAACGGAGGGAAGGTTGAAACAGTAGGGAACATGTTGGGAGATTTCCTTTCAAGATCGTTCACTGTAATCGACGAAGTTGGTTGTATCGGTGGCGTCTGTCAAGTTCCGCAACTTGACAGACGCCAAGGGCGCGTAAGTTTTACGTATAACCATACGTAAAATATATTCTACTACCTGACGAATAGAACACCAAGTTATTTACTTAGTGCGACAGTTGCTCAAAAACTTACCATCCACTTCAATCTGCACATCATCGAAATAGATGTTCGAGTTGGTCGCCATGGGCGAGCTGCCCTGGAGCAGCACCATGATCTGCCCACTTGGCCCGGCGGTGATGGTGTGGCGCATTTCGGCCCATTCGCCGCGGACGTAGCCATTGACATAGGTCGCGTCGGGACCGGCGGCATCGGGCTTGAGACCCATCGACGCCCAGTCATAGTCCAGGCCATGATGGTCGTGATCCCAGATCAGATACTTGGCCCGCACCGTGACCTGGGCGCCGGGGGTGACGTCGATCAACGGGCTGCCAAAACCGCCGGCGTAGGGTTGATGGCTGGAGATTTTGACGCTGAACTGGTTGGGGCCATAGTTTTTGCCGGGGCCGACGACCCGTTCCATGGCAAAGACGGTGTTCTTGGCCTGGTAGAGACCGCGATCCACGGCAAAGGGACCCCAGCCGGCATACCAGTTGGTAAAGACATCGGAGGGCGGGCTGGCCCAATCACCGGCGCGATTGAAGTCATTGCAGACCGTGCCGCTCGACATCAACGTCAGGCCGACCGAGTGGGGCGTAATCGTCTGGCGGATGCCGCGACCCGGCGCTTCCTGGGCGCCACCCCCATTGGCGGCGTTGGCCTCCTGCGACTGCACCGGCGGTGGCGCCAACAGGTTGTTGTAGATGGTGTCATTGTTCAAAACACCACTATGCGGGATGGCCGGCGGACTCAAGCGTGGCCCATGTTGCGGCTTGGGCGGCAGATGACCGTCGGCCAGGACCACGGTGGCCGGTGTCAGCCAGAGCGCGGCCAGGGTGACCAGACAAACGAACCGTAACAGAGTTTGGTACATTGTGATCTCCTTGTGTGTTGTAACTGCTGTGTACTGCTTTATGGTTAACCGGCAAGACGCCGGGAAAACCCGATGAGTTGGGTCCGCTTGATCGGCCTGTCGCCTTGTGGTCGAGCCATGATTGATCTGTTGCACCTCAATAGCGAGTGGATCAGGCCAGCACGCCGGATTTGGCTGATTGCCGGGATCCACCCGCCGCTGGCGTAAGGTGATGATAAGGCGTTGGACGCTCTGCACCTCGCTTTGCCGATTCCACCCAATACGGCGTTCTATACCTGCAACCCCGATTTTGCTCCACTGGCGGCAGCGTTGGGGATTCCGCTTTGTCAACCGCCAGTGGTGGGCGAACAATAATTCCGCTGTTTCGTCGCCTGCTTATCCGGTGAGCAAGTTCTGTTGCAGGTGTTCTTTCAGATAATCCACTGAGGATTGGATATGCGCGGCAAGTGCTGTTTGACTTTGCTCCACCATTTCTAGAATGCTCAGTGACATTTGTCCAATGTCGATCAATCTTTCAATAATCCCAATCATAAGAAGTGATTTTTGCACCTTCGGGCGCACCCAGTCGCGCTTTGTGATCAGTTCGGTAATTTCATCAATAAGGACACCGATACGGGCAATCTCACCGAGGTAATTGGCGTAAATATCCGCTTTCAACTCGTCATTGCGTTCTAACAAAAACTTGACAGCTTCCCAGTGTGATTGGATGCGCTGCAACCGTTGGCTATACTCGTTTAGCCGGTCAAAGCGGAACGACAAGGTGAAGTTGCTGTCGCGCAATTCCTGGGCGAGTTGCTCCAACTCTTCGAGACTTTCAACAATAATTCTTGCATATGGATTGGACATAGTTTGTGATTCCTTAATATTTTCATGAATACAACATACAGGAGGATGGACACTCCTTATGACACTGGTTCATTGTTTCTCCGATGCTGTTGGAGTGGCAGTATCAGAGCAGCAATGAATTTACCTAAACCACTTTTCCAAGTTATTAAATGCATCTCGCACTGTCCCACCATACCAATCAATTGGATCTGGTTCCCAGGGATCATCAAAGTGTCGCCCAAAAGGAAGAATACCTAGAAAATTGCGCCAAGTCCCGGCGCAGTTTTCATTCAATGCTTCGTTAGTTAGGTCCATACCTTCACCGAATGTACCAAAACTTTTGATTACTGCCACACCACCGATTGTCATCAAGCCTAGACCAGCAGGTGCTGATAGCCCTGCTGTGGCTACAGATCCAACAAAGGCTAAAGATCCCGTTATGTATATTGCACCTCCTGCAAAAAACTCAACACCGCCCAAAACCATTCTGGCTAGTCCGGCAAGATATTTGAAATAATTCATACCTTCGCCAGGAGGGCCTCCTTTGCAAGTACATCGACTTGACTCCGTTCCCATAGGGTCATTACTAATAGTTGGCATATTTTGAACATAAGCATACAAATTCGTGTCTCCGCCCGCGAACCCAATCGGATCCTTACTCGTCCACCGCCCTGCGACGGCGTCATAATCCCGCGCCCCAAAGCGCACCAGCCTGGTCTGCCCATCATACAGTCCACCGGCAAAGCCAAAGGGTTGGAAACCGGGGTTACTGTCTAGTAACACATTGCCCCAAGCGTCGTAGTCCAGCCGTTGGGCGATGGCGCCGGTCTGGCTGTTGACGACGAGGCGGACACTGCCTAGATGGTCGGCGAGCAGGCGATAGGTGACGCCGCCTTTGACCATGTATTCCGGCACGTTGAGGCGGTTGCCATAGACAAAACGGCTGAGGACATTGCCGGCGCCATCCACTTCGGCAATGGGCTTGAGTTGATCCTGATAGAGCCAGCCCTGCACCAGCGCCCCGTTGACCTGCTTGCCGATACGCCGGTTCTGACCGTCAACCAGATAAGTGATTGGCGTCCCGTCGGGCAGGGTGACGGCGGTCAGGTTGCCCAGTTCGTCATAGCTGTAACTGGTGGTCTGGCCGTTCTGTGTTTTGCTCAACAGTTCACCATTGGCGGTATAGCGGTAGGTGGCGTCGCCATATTGGAGCAGGCGATCCTGCTCATCGTAGCGACCGGTCACCGCACCTGTCTGGGGGGCAAGGCCGGTCAGTCGGTTGCCGTTGGCGTCGTAGCTGTAGGCTTCGACCACCACGCCATCTTGCGTTACCTGTGCCAACCGTTGGGCGGCGTCATAGCTGTAACGATAGCTGGTGGTGACGCCGCCAATGCTCTCGTTTTTGCCGGTAATGCGCCCCAGCTTGTCCCGTTCATAGGTGATGGCGTAGAGGGGGAGGCCATTCTGGCTCGCCAGGTAGCTGGTCGGTTCGCCAAAGCGGTTGTAGCCCCAGCGGTCACTGACTGTGTCCAGGGTGGAACCGGTCAGGAGACCATTGGTGGCGGTGTAGCTCAAGGTCAACGCCCCGGCGCGCGTCAGGCTGTCGTCGGCGTCATAGGCATAGGTGATGGCGGCCCCATTCACGGTAGTTTGGGTGAGGCGATAGTTGGCGTCGTAGGTATAGCCCACGCTGCCGACTACCGGCCCGCCCCAGGTGACGCCGGTCAGCAACTCGCCAGCGTAGCTGTAGCCCAGGTTGACGCCATCGGGCGCGCTGACGCTGTTCAGATGACCGCTGTTGGCGGCATAGCCAAAGGTGATGGCGCCGCGGCCATAGCTCAAGGTCGCCAGGCGACCGCCATTGTCGTAGCTGTAGCGCAGCGTTTTGCCATCGGGGCGGGTCACTTGGGTCAGTTGTTGCGCTTTGTTATAGGCATAGGTGGTGTTGACGGCGCCAGCGTCGGCCACGGCAGGCGGTGCATAGGCGGTCAACAACCCCAACGCATCGTAGGTAAAGCTATGGGCCGGTCGGCCAGGGGGCGTGATCGCCGTCAGCTTGCCTGCGCTGTCATATTGATAGCCGATCGTGCGCTCCCCCAGCGTGGCCGCGGGCAGTGTCTCCTGGGTCAAACGGCCCCACGCGTCATAGGCAAAGCTGTATTGCTGGCCCAGCGGGTCGGTGGTGGTGGCGACTTCGCCGGCCGGTGTATAGGTGAAGGCGGCGGTGCGCGCTTCGTCGCCAGCGCCCACGGTCACCTGGCTGGGGTTGCCATTGGCGTCGTAGACAAAGTTGGTCGCCGTGCCGAGGGGATCGGTCAAGGTGACGGGCAGCCCTTGCGCGTTGTAGCTCATCTGCACGGTGCGGCTCAAGGGCGTGTGGGCGCGGATCAGATTGCCCTGGGCGTCGTAGACAAAGCGGGTGACATTGCCCAACGGGTCGGTGCTGCTGGTGATCTGGTTAAAGGTCGGCTCGTAGCTGTAGCGGGTGACGCCGTTAACCGTCTGGTCGGTGAAGGTCAGCAGATTGCCCTGGGCATCATAACTCTGGACAAAACGGGCGCCGCTGGGCAACTGGGTCGTCAACGGGTTGCCGTCCTGGTCGCGCGTGATGGTGGTGGTAAAGCCGGCGGGGTCGGTGATGCTGGTTGGCCGATTGAGGGGGCCAATGGTATAGATGGTGACGCGCCCTTCGCCATCGGTAAAGCGGGTGCGGGCGTCACTGGGCGGGGTACGTGGGGCCGGTTGCTCTGCGCTACCCAGTGGTGAACTGTGGAGAACCCAGCCAACTTTTTGGGCCGGATCAAAGAGACGACGCACCGCGCCGGGCAAGGTCACATCGACCAGCCGCCCGATCTCGTCATAGGTGCGTGTGACTGTTTGGCCCCGCTGGTCGGTCTCGGCGGTCATCAGATGGCGGTTGTCATAGCCAAAGCGTTGCGTCGTGTTGTCGGGAAAGGTTGCCTGCACCAGATTGCCGCCGCCATCATGGCTGAACGTCGTGGCGCGGCCAGTGGGATCGGTGATGCTTTTCAGCCGTTGCCCGTCATACGCAAAGGTTGTCACCTGGCCGACGGGGTCGGTGATGGTGGTGAGACGCTGTTGTCCATCATAGGCATAGCTTGTGCGATTACCGACGCGATCCACCATTGCCGTTTGTAGACCGCTGGGATCAAACTGGTAGGTTGTACCATCTTTCAAGCGCCGGGTATAGGCGCCATTAGCGTCGCGGACAATCGTCGAGAAATCCCCTTCCGGTCCGATGAAGCGTGCGGTTTCCGCGGTAGAGGAGAAGTTTTTATAACGCACCTCCTGTTGTGAGAAATTATAAAAGCCGAAACGACCGGGTTGGAAAGCGCCGTCCAGTTCAAAGACCGGCTGATTGTTAATGAGAATCCGCAGATGGGTGTCACTGTAGCTCAGTTCAAAATCATACTCAACCTTGGGGCGCCACCCTTTGTTGGCGCCATAATTGGTCGCCAGCACCTGAAATTCCGGCGTTTCTTTGTGGCCCCAGAAATGGGGGAAGTAATCAGTGATGGTGCCATTGACGCGACTGATGCTAAAGCCTTCTTCGGCCAGAACGCCGTCAAAAATCTGGGCGCGCGATTTCCAGGAAAAGAGCAGGAAATTGAACTGATCCGGGTTGTCACCGTCCGCGGCCAGCGGTGATTGATAACCAAAGACAAAGCCGATAAAGTCGCCTTCGACATCCGCTGAACCGTCATGTTCCACCAGGAAGGTGCCACGGATGGTCGTGTTGCTCAATTCATTTGGGCTGACAAAAAAGGTGGGGTTGCCATTTTCGGTTTGGAAGACCGAGGCGCCATCGGCGGCAACCAGCCATTTGCCATTTGCCGGCGCGCCTTCCTGACGCCAGGTGGTGAGATTGAACGGTTGCGGGCTGAACAGTTGTGCCGTGCCATCGCCGTTGACCAGCAAGAGGCGACCGTTATAGGCTTCTTGTAGGCGGGCAACCTCACTCACATTCCAACCGGCGCCAACCGGACTGGCCTGTTCATTGACAATAATTTTGCGACCGACCACCGCGGCGGAAACGGCTGACCGGGCAAAATGATTGGTGATGCGGATCTCATAAGGTTGGACGCCGGTCGGCAAGGTGCTGCCATCAACAGCCACCACACTGCGAAACCCTTTATCCGGGCTGGCGCTGAGGCCGGTGGTATCAACATAGATTTGGGCTACGTTGCTCAAGCCGCCAAAGTTTGCCAGCTCATAAGAAATTTTGCCCGGCACCGCTGAACGTTGGGCCAGCGTCCATTCAACCGGCAGGAGCGGTTGCGGATACGCTCGTTCTGAGTTGTAGGCAAGACGGACGCCCCGTGTTTGGCCTTGGGTTGCATAGGTCGGCAACTCAATCGCTGTATGGACACAAGCATCGGCCAGTGCAATGATCGAGCCACAGGGAATGCCGGGATTCTGTTTATTCCCCTCGGTCGTCTGGCTGGGGTTCACCTGTGGTGAGAGTGCAAGATGCCAGGAGGATTCACGGATGCCGCCTTCAATGGTCTGGATCATCTTGCCGTCACTGGTCACCTGCCCACGCCCAGCCACGAAAAAGCGCGCCGTCTCGTGATCCATTGACCAAATATCGACTTCGCTGCCGGGCGCCAGGTTGTCAATATTGGGGAAGGTAATGGGGGCGGGGCGGTTAAAGGTCAAACCCATAGGCTGAATGGTGATCACCATGCCCGGGTCAAGGCTGCTGGGCAAAGAACTGGGCGTAAAATCAGCCGGCACCTCGGAGACAGAGATGGGGCCGGCATAGAACGCACCTTGATCATTGAGAACGGTGCGCGGTGGGATGGTCAAGGTCGTACTGATGTTGGGGTTGTGGACGATGGCCGTCTGGTTGGGGTTAAGCTGTGTTTCGCCCTGGATGTCAATCGCCATAATGTAGATTGGCCGGTCGATCACATTCGCCACGTTGGCGATCAAGACCTGTTTGCTGCGATAGGCGCCATACTTGCCGGCGGGTGTGGCGGTGCTGCCGTCAAACTCGACATACTGCTCGCCGCCGTCCAACCCGGTGAGTTCAAAATAGCCGGCGCTATTGGTGGTTGCCGCGATCGCCCGGTTATTGACCAGCCGGACGGTCGCCCCGACCAGTGGGGTCTCCACGTTCTGGCTGGCGGTGTTGGCATCGAGAATGCGCCCGCGTAGCGATGTGCTGCCTGTTCCCGTGGGTGGCGTCGGCACGGTGATACGGACCGTTTCACTGGCGACTTCCTGGCCGTCCGTCACCGAAAAGGTGAGGGTGTAGGAACCGGTCTGCGCCAGGGTGGGGCGGAAGGCAAAGCGTCCATTGTTGACCTGCAAACTCATCTGATCAGGCAACGGCAGCGGCGCCACGTTGAAACGGAGCGGCGCACCTTCTGGATCATAAGCTTGTAGCCCAAGCGCTAAGGTGCTACCCAAGGCCGCCTGCTGGTTGCCGATATGAAAGAGAACCAGGTGATCCGGTGCTCCAACGGTAGCCGTCATCGACGACGCCTGATCGCGCAACTGGAAGCGGTATTCCCCCACCTTGGTTACCGTGTAGCTCACTTCCTGTCCCGGTGGGATCGTGACTTCACCCACCGTGTCGAGGGGATGAGCGGAATCTACTTCCTGCGCCGCGGTTGCACCGCTCACTTTCGTAATTACCGGCAGGAACGCTTTGTTGGGTAAGGTCGGCTCGTCGTCATCGGGTAGATCGGTCGGCGTTTGAATCTGCACCACTTGCGGAGCCCCGGTCTCATTGCGCCAGGTAATCGCCTGTCCCATTGTCATCGCCAGTGTGGCAAGGCTAAAGCCACTCGCACCAATCGGGACGATGATCGCTTCGTTGCGGTCGGTGGGGGCGGTGGTGTTTGTCAAGCGCGCGGCGGTTGGCGGCGCAGCCCGCCCCGGTCGCGCCGGCAGGAGCAGGGCGGAACAGAGGATGGTCAGGGTTAGGAGGAGGCGTAATGGTTTGTAGTGTGATGGCGTGCGGTGCATGGGTGTTCTCCTTGGTCGCGTGTGATGAAATGACATTGTGATCAAATCTTCCTGACTCATTTTATGGCAAAGTTCAAATTTCAAGTGCGCTAGCAATCTATTGGAGAGAGGATTGAGTGATACTACATACAGTATTTAAGATTTGATAACATACTGTATATGGAAAATAATCGTGCGAAGACGTGTCTGCCGCCAGGCTGCTAGCGCTCCTTTCATCAACACTTTATTCTTCCACGAGTTAAAATTGAGCCAAATGTACAGAATGCTTTTAGGCTTCTTGCGTTTCGTCCATCAGTTGAACTTTCGTTAGGTAGTTTTGACGCTTGCCCTAGATCCCTTGAGCTTCTCCCATTTTCTGTAGTTGACCCCTGTGTTTTGCTAACGTCTCGTAAATTTTCATCCCTTATGGAAGTTTTCTCACGATCTATTTCATCGTTGAATAGTCTAGAAAAAGCTCCAGTTACAGCACCATTAGCGAATTTCCCTCCACCGAGTTCAGCAGCAGTACCACCAACCACAGCCGATGCAACTACCCGTCCTGTAAAACTCTCAGGAAAGAACTCTGTAATGGTTGGTGCAAATGCTTGTGTGAAAGCACCACTTAAGAACCCATGAGCGAATTTTTCTCCCTGTAGCTTGCTGGAAACGCCGCCTACAATGCCATGCCCAGTAATTTTGGCAATATGTGACCCTGATCCCAAAGCCACTTGGTGTCCGAGTATTTCACCAATACCAAAGAATGCTCCACCAGTTAAACCGCCAACTAATGCGCCTTTCCCACCCGCAGAAAAAGCTTGAGATAAACCTCCCCCATTCAGCAGAATTTCAGAAAAGCCACCTGCAAAGCCGGCTGTTGCACCCCCAATGACTGCGGCGCCAAATGTGCCTGGTGCAAACCCCATAAATGATGCGACAATCGGGCCACCAAAAGTGGCAGTAACAATTGTAATGGCAGCAACCGTAATAACTTTCCAGTTGTCCTTAAAGAAATCCTCGACGGCACCAAATGCTTTTTTGATCGCTTTGGTAAGGTCTTTGAAAAGGTAGCCGCTTGGATCCACATAGGAAAGCGGATTATTGAGTACATAGCTGTAGCGATTCAGGCTTTGCAAATTATCGGGCGCTTGCACAAAGGGATCGGCACTGAGAAAACGCCCAATGAGCGGATCGTAGACGCGTCCATCCATGTGGATCAAACTAACTGCATCCAACTGCTCATGGCCGGTGTAACCGCGCGGCAGTACGCTGCGCAACACTTCATCTGTATCTTGCCAGTTGGGTAGGCGGCGTTTGCCCCAAGCATCAAAACTTAGGCGTTCGACAACGTTGCCAGCTTCATCAGTGATGGCATCTAATGAGCCAAGGTGGTCGCGATGGAGATAGTGCGTTTGGGTTACGCCATCACTGCGTTGGGTATAGGTGGCAACCACGCCATCACTGCCGCGGATGGCATGGCGAAAAGCAGTCAATGTCGGGGTTACGTCGATTTCGAACAAACCGCCGATGATGAAGGTTAATACGGCTTGCCCATTTTCACCGGTGGTCTTTTGGTAAATGTTACGGGCTGGGTTATAGGCAAAGGTAACTTCGTTATTCTTTTGAACAATCTTGCTCGGTTTATTGTAAGACGTGTAAGTGATCGTGCTGTCGTTGCTGGCGATGCGATTGCCATTGGCATCATAACGGTAGCTATTATTGCGGCCTCCATCGCTTACGGCTGCCACGGCATGAGGCTTGGCATTGCCGTCGCCATAACTATAGCGCCCGACATCGGAACGGAAGGTGATATTTCCTAGCGCATCATAGGTGGCAGATTTGGGGGGCTGACCACTAACCTGCCACTGGGTTAGACGGTTGAGGTTGTCATAACCGAAGCTCTCGGTCAAGTTTTGGCGCAAATCCCGACGTGCCGTCAGATTGCCAATGGCATCAAAGTGATAGCTCAAATCTTGGATCGTTGGTGTACCATTGCGTCCGGTTTGAATTGTCTGTAAATAGCCTGTGCGCGGGTCATATGTGCGCCCGGTAACGAGACCATTGCCAAGGGTTTCCTGTGCGGTCTGCCCACGTGCATTTACCTGATCGGCTTGCCAATAACGCACCCCATTGATGGGGTTGGACACAGCCAGCAGTTGACCGCTGGCGGCATAGTGCTGCTGAAGGGTAAAACCAGTGGGGTAGACAACTTTGTCCACACGCCCGTAGGTATCAAATGTTTGACAGAGGTCATAACTCTGGCCAGCAAGAGTAAAGGTTGTTTTGGCATTGCGACCAAATTGATCATAGCTATATATTTCTTGATAGCCGTCTGGGCCAGTGATGCGGCTGATTTTCCCAATACCCATTGGTGCAGTATCGTAGGCCCAAGTCGTCTGCCCCTCTAGCTCTGTACGTTCCATCATACGGCCGAGCAGATCATAATGCATGGCAACCTGATTACCATTGGCATCTTGTTGCCAAATTAGCTCACTGAGTGGATTATAGCGATAGAAGGTTGTGCCAGTATCTGGATCAGAGAGTTTGACTTTGCGTCCACGCAGGTCATATTCCATGATTGTCAGGTTGCCGGCGGGATCGCGCAGTTGCGTTAAATTGCCAAAGACATCATATTCATAGGTAATTGCATTGCCAGCGTTGTCAATACTCCTGACTAAATCGCCCTGGCTGTTGAGTGTACGTACCTGCTGTTGCGCTAGTGCGTTGGTAATGGTTGTCGTAAAGCCCTGATATTGGGTGTGTAATGCACTATTATCAGGGAAGGTTTGTTTGACGACACGACCCAAGAGATCGTATTCGTACTGAGTCCACTGCGGCGTATCGTCCTTGAAATAGGGTTCAGAAGCGCGTTTTACGCGACCACGCTCGTTATATTCAGTATCAAGGTAGATGGCCCGACCATCTATACCTTGTGTTTCTTCGCGAATGATGCGGTCAAGCAGGTCAAAGTATTGGATGACTGGCCCTGCACCCGTTCGGTTGATCTGTGTAAAGTAGACTGCATGAGGTGGACACGCACCATTCGCGCAACGACGGTGAAATTGCACAGTTTGCGTGCCATCTGCCTCAATTGTCTGTGTCAAGCGGCCAAAACCATCATATTCTGAACGGGTGTGTAGTTGATTAGGCCCGATAGTGGTTGTGGGCGACCCAAACCAAGCGGCGTATTGACGAGTTTCGCTTTGACCAAGCGCATTGCTGGTTTTGATACTAAAGCGGCCTTGCTCATCATATTCACTTTGTTGGCTGCGACTGGTAAAGCCTTCACCGCTCGTCGTTGTACGCACAATATTGCCAAAGCGATCATGTTCATACTCTTTGACCAGGCGCAATTGAGGATTGTCCGGTTCAGTGACTTCACGGATCAATAACCCGCTTGCACCATCGTAGGCAAAGCTGGCTGTACGTGTCTGTGCTAACTGATTAGGGGCGCGGGCTGTGACTTCAGTACGGGTCAAACGCGCTAAAAACCAGCGGTTGAGATCATGCTCATAGCTGTTCTTCGTCGATTGCGACCAACCATCGCTCTGATTGACCTGCACCCAGGTCGGATTGCCAAAGGCGTCATATTCGCTGCTCGTTGTTGTGGTATTGACGAGTGTGCCAGCTAGCTCATATTGTTTTGATTCGCTACGGGCAACATAAGGAAAAAAACTTGCCTGTGCAACTGTCTCCTGCACTTGCCAGTGGTTAGCGACACTGCTGATGAGCGCACCTTCGGCCTGCCGTTGCTCGCTTTGGGCAAGTAACCCTGTATAAGGAAAGTTTTGATGGTAAGTAGAAGTGGTCTGAATTCCTGTTTGCGCGTCGGTCATACGAACCTGACGGAAGCCAAGCAGTCCACGCCCGCGTACATTGACCTTTAGCCCGTCATAGTGATAGTGAACAGCCGCCATGCCGCCAATACCATTGCTTTGCCGGATCGCTGAAACGACATAAAAGGGTAGCTGTAGATCAACTTGGGGATAGAAGCCCGTATCATTTTTGGTGTAGACGGAAGAATCGGTAAGCAGGCTATATTCGATCTGGGTTTCCAGCCCATGCCCGTTCGTAATTTGTTTGAGCAGATCCGGGTATTGTGCATTTGGCAATTCAACCGCCACCCATTCACTCCAACCACTGCCAGCTGCAGCCCGTCGAATGGTTAGGATGTCGGTTTTGTTATCACCGTCAAAGCTACCCAGTAGGGTTTGATACTCGCTCGTTTCGCTGCCGCCATTGTACATGTGCTGTGCGGTATCTGCCGGCCAGATTTCCGATACAAAGCCTTGACCTGTAGAAAATTCCAGATAGAAATTGGTGCGCCAGCCGTTGTCAACGGTCGGCGCGCGACCGATAGTCGCCAAATCGGTGCGCCCATCGCCATTAAAATCGCCAGGCGCGACGCGGAAGTCAGTGGTCGCCTCATTGCCGTTGTACATGTGGCCGGGGGTCTGTGCCGGCCAAGCTTGCGAAACAAAGCCCGTACCTGTAGATAATTCAACAAAGATGACCCCTTTCCAGGCATTATTGCCCACGGCCCGGCCCACTGTTGCCAGATCAGTTAAACCATCGCCATTCAGATCAACCGGGATCACTTGATAATTTAGAGTTGTGCCGCCACCATTCCACATGTGTTGGGGTGTATTCGCCCGCCATGTGTGCGAGGTAAACCCTTGCCCTGTGGAAAGTTCTACATAGACGTTCTCACGCCAACCATTGTCTTCTGACAAAGCGCGGCTAACCGCCGCAATGTCGGTTAAACCATCACCATTGAAGTCGCCGGGAAAGATGCGGTAATCTGTAGTTTTGCCATTGCCATTCCAAAGATGCTGCGGTAATCCGGCGCGCCAGGGTTGCGAGATAAACCCTGTCCCTGTAGAAAGCTCAACATAAATGTTCTCTTTCCAGCCATTTTCGCCCAGCGCACGACCGACACCAGCCAAATCGGTCAAACCATCACCATTAAAGTCACCAGGCACCACCACATAATCGGCTGTTGTTCCCTGTCCGTTCCACATGTGCTGCGGTAGGCCAGCCGACCATGTTTGCGAGTCGAAACTGCTGCCAGTAGAAAGTTCCACTGCCACCCATTCTGACCAACCATTGTAGCCAGAAGGGCGATTTACCGTTGCTAAGTCGATTTTGCCATCAGCATTGTAATCACCTGGGATGATCTGGTAATCTGACGTTTGACCGCCACCAGTTAACATATGGCCGGGTGTAACGGCGGGCCAGGTCTGCGAAATAAAACTGCTGCCAGTGGCAACCTCGACCAGAATGTTGCGCTGCCATATTCGGGGAAGAGGATTAAAGATCCAATCCACAACACGACGGGCAATTGTTGCCAAATCTGCCTTACCATCACCGGTAAAGTCCGCAGAAATCGTCTGATAGTCAGCCGATGTGCCACCACTATTGCGCATTTGAACCGGCGTATTCGCTGTCCAAGTCTGCGAAACAAAGCCGCGACTACCCTCTTGCCACTGGAATCGCGTTGGCGGTAGACAGGTGCCATTGCCTGTGCATTCCGTAACACTGGTCAATCGAGAACGTCCCGAAATTGCGCCCACTTCATAGGCCATCTGATATTGGCGTACCAGATCGTTGCCGGCCCGTACATCAATTTGTTGCAGCCGTTTGCTTGCTTGTATCGTTGCACCCGCCAAGTAATGAGAGGTTGGATCGGGGCGATTTTCGTAGATAAATTCGACGCGCCTATCGCTGGACAGGTTGGCTTGATCATTAGCGGTATAGGCAATGGTTGCCGGGTACTGTTCACCCTTCGCTGGATCGGTTGCGTAGCTAATCGTAAAATAATTACCTTTGGTGTCTTCAACCCGGTTCAATGCCCAAGTGAGGACTTCGGCGCGTCCTTGCAATTGCAAACGGGCATCTGCAGTGCTGCCATACGCCATCGTTAGCCCGGCTTTGGTTTGCACCTTGAACGATTGCGGGCCTTGACCACTGTTGCCATAAGCTGTAATACGGGAAAAGCTATCGAGTTCAGTGCGATAAACACTGCCATCGGCACCATGGACCCCTTGTTCAATCACTAATGGTTGCCCATCCAGGCAGAGTTGATCATTCTCATCAAAGTCAACACCATCGATCCGTTGATTGCGTTCCAAAGTGGCTGGGCAACGGGCAATCGATGATAAGCCGCCTAGCGACCAGCCAACCCCGACCAACCCTTCGCGACTTTGGCTGTCAAAGACCAATGAAATGTCCGGCTTCATGCCCGCCGTGCCAGGTGGCGTGAAAATGCCAATCTGATAGTGCGCTGCGCCAGACTGACTCACATTCAATTGGCCTGCGGTATAGCCAGCATCTGAGCTTTGCAATGGAATAAGTGGCGCACTTGTTGTAACCGCCGCCGTGCATTGTAAGGCAGGAAGCGCTGGTGTTGTCAGGGCTGGCGGGGTCGGCGTTCCTACGCCCGAAGTAGTTCCATTGTTATTGATCAATGGCAAAAAAATGTTATTAGTACCACCTGCTGTTGACGAATGATTATTTTGCGTAATTGGTAGTGAAGGGTTTCCTGCGCCATGCTTATCAACTTGGGCAGAAGACTGCTGCGCGCCGACAACAAGGAGGTCGCGTACAACTAAAATGAGGCAAAGCAGGATGATTGTTGTACTTTTTCGGATGGTGTTCATTATTCGTCTCTTTTCTCTTTTTTCTGGGATAGATAGACGCGTTTTTTACTTCCCGTTTGTAGCGATGAAATTTGATACACCCTTTACTCCGTCATCTCCACTTCCACCTCAATCCCGTCCACCTTGCCTTCGATCCAAAGCTCAATGCGCAGCGGTGTCTCGTTGATCACCTTTAGCTCAATCGCACCGGGCGTTTCGTGGCGCAGGCGAATCATTTTCACCTGCTCGGTCAGTTGCCAATAGAGGATGTCATTGCTCTGCTTGTTGACCAGCATAATGACCGGGGTCTCCGCTGGCGGCGTACCCAGGGTTGGTTCTTCGATTTTGACAATCTGGCGGAGGAGTTCTTTGGCATCAAACTTGACGCCGGCAAATTCTTCCACCGCCACCTGGAGCGCGGCACTACCGGCGGCAAAGGCGATCTTCAAGACCACCGCTTTGACCGGCACCGTGACCACACTCTTGCCCGACGACCAGGGCAGGCTGAAGCCACAACCGGTACTCGTAAAGATGAAGGAACATAAAAGCAAGCTGTTTAACAGCCGAATCATGTATCGTGAGACCATACTGATCCTTTCTGCTTACATTTTGCGTGAATGTGTGGAACCAGAGATACGGGTTAAAATCCACTGGCAATCACCATGCCGGCCAGAATGCTCAACGAAAAGATAACGAAGAGACCAAAACTCAGAACAAATAGCGCCAGTTTGAATAAACATCCGGTAACATCTGGTTGGTGCGCATTGAGTTTGTTCATGGTGTGTTACCTCCTGTCTATCTATCACGCAGGTTTATTTGCTTTCATCCAGGCAAGGCGTCCAGGGAACGAACGCCTTGCCTATATTGGCTTTCAATGGGGTGACTTGACAATCAAAGTTGTGTCACCGGGTAATGAGCGGCAGGTAGATTCGTTGTCCGCCATCGGACGAGGGCAGCAGCGAATTACCCTGATTGTCCGCCAGTGTGACCATCTGTAGCGCAATCTGTTCGGCTACATCCACTACCGGGACGCCAATGACTTGTATCTGCAGGTCTGCCAAGCGACTTTCACCTATGAGACCTTTATCAGAGACGAAGCTAAGGCGCGCCGTGCGTAGACCGTTGCCGGCATCGCCATAGGTTGGATTGCAGAAGACCGCTGGTAGCGCTTCGTTGACTGCACAGCCCAGAAATTGCACCTTGTTCGGATCGTATTGAATATCAATCGTTGCGGCGCCGATCAAGGCTGCTTGGCCGTTCATCAACAGCGGGAGGTGTAGTTTTCCATCCGCTGCTTGGCTGGCTTTACCCAGATAAATTGATGACTGCGGCATGAATGCGGCACTGGCGTTGGCCCCTGATGCCTGATTTTGGACAACTGAGAGCGGCGGGCAAAGGGCGTTTGGAATCCCAATGGTACACTGTCGAATGAAGAGCGCATCCGTGGCGGTGCAAGCATTATCCTGATTGACATCACAGGCCGGCAAGTAAATCGTATCATTGCGGATCGGGCATTGCGGCGCTACACCCAGCCAGCCAACGACATAGCGTAAAATTCTTCGGGCATCGACTACATCAAAGCTACCACTGCAATCAACATCCCCACGGATAATGGGCGGCGGATTGCCAATGGCAATCACTGTATCCATACGTAGGGCGCTTATCGGCTCATCAAATACATTATTGAAACGATGGATGAACAACGCCAGCGGGCTGTGTGTATCAACCGCACCAATCGCCTTAAAGGTAATGGTGGTTGCAACAATATCCGCAAAGATGCCCTCTGCCGAAATTAAATTCAGTTGAATCACTCCGGCTTCTTGTTGATTGCACTGTACTAACGTGTTGTTAGGGCAGGCAACGACCGCCAGATCGGTTTTGGGGTACTCCAGCCGTAATTGTACGCTGCCCACACCAACCCGGCTAGAAACATTGACAATTTCCAGGTAGACCGCTACCTCTTCGCCCCGTTGGATCGTTTTGCGCGCAGGTCTGAGTTTAGCTGTCGTTTGCAAAGCCAATGGTTTGAATGGCAACCGATATGTACCTTCTAGGGTTGTGGTCGGCGGATCGACAGGCCCCCAGTACTCTTGGAAAAAGTCATCCCAGTTCGTATCAGCCGCCCATTTTAGGTGACTACCAGTGTAGTAACGCCGTTCCGCTTCATTGCGGCGTGGTTTTAAGGGCATATAAACGCTCAAGCCACCAAGTTGATCGTTTTCAAAGCGCCAATGATCGGCATTAATAAGGCCCCATGGCGTGCCGCTTTGGTTGCCTTTGCTGGTAACGGCAGTTGTAATCGCACTTTGCAATTGCTGTGCGGCTTGGACAAGATCGGTCCGCTCAGGGAACTGCTTGGTCAGTTGTTTGGTAAAATTGAGTAGATCGCAATAGGTGTCTTCCAGATCAATCTTGCCGTCATAGTTGCTGTCGAAACATTGCGTTTCCTGGATAGCTGTCTCTAATTTGGCTGTGGCTGTTTGATTCCCAAGCAAATTACGTAGCATGGCAACGAGTGCGTTTTTGTACTGGGCAATGACGCCCATTTGTCGCAGGTCGATCAGAGAGAGGGTAAAGGGATAGTTGCCACCATGACGCTGTAGTGTCTCTTGGGCAATTTGCAGCCAGCGCTCGCCGATGGCTTTGTCGCTCATCAGGTCGTTAATGGCGGTGAGAAACTCATCATAAGGAAAAGTCGCCCAGGTCAGGCTCTCGGATGCTAGCAGATAATTGGCGTAACCGGCCAGTTGATAAGCAACTTCGGTCATTGCCATAGAGCAAGCATCCAGATAGAGCAGGGCAAGCGTTTTTCCGGTGGCTGTTTGCGCTTCTTGTAAGGCTTTGCCCAACTCAATGGTGGATAAAGCGCCATTCGGGTTTTGATCCCATAAGAGGCCGCCGGGTTGATCTGGTAGCCCTTTGGGCTGGGAAGCTAAGAAATGCGGACTCCACCCACTGCCGTGACCAACCAACGACAAAACCACACGCTTTGCATTGGGATGGGCCTCAATCGCCTTTACAATAAAGTCACGCACAGAGCCGGCATTGGCTGTATCTTCGCGCCATTCAAAGAGATTAACGCCCAATGTGTACCGTCCATCACAGGTGAGATTACTATAGTTGGGACAGGTTAGCTTCTGTTGATCCGGCTGAATGTAGTAAAGGTAGGCATCTTTCGGCCCTGGTCCATCAAGCATGACTGCGGTGGCAATGCTTGGGTTGAGATCAGCAGCCTTCTCGGCGTTGTTGAGTAAACGGACCGCTTCATCCCCCAGATCATTGTCGGCTACGGCATAGATTAAGACCAGGGTACTGATTTCCTGATTCGGGATGACGGCAGTTACGCTCTTTTCGGCTGTCTGCGCACCAACGCCAGTGGCTAGGGTGCGCATGTCAAAAATCGAGCCGGGGGGGCTGGCAGCGTCAACCGTCGCTTGATAGGTAAAAAGCTGTGGCGTACCGGGAACAACCGGCGTTGTCAGTAACAATTGACGGGTTGTCGGCTGGTAGCTCAAACCACTGGTGGCGCTGCCAGCCACATAGGTTAACCCAGTCGGTAGGCTTTCGGTAAGTGTAACAGTTGTTGCTACATCGACGGTGAGCGTAATTTGGACAGAGACCGTCGCGCCCGGCGCCACCTGTGTCGGCGTTACCCGTTTATCGAGTGAAAGTATTGTCAAACAGGGTAGATTGGTCCGCCGTAGATCCTGAATGGCATTCAACCAAGCTTGCATCACCTGCGCTTTCGGCTCACAGAGGTTGGTGCCGTCGAAATAGAAGCGGGTTAAGCGGCTCAAGGCAGTCAGTTCTTGTGGCAGTGCGCCGCTTAATTGGTTAACTTCAACACGTAGCTCCTGTAAATTGGTTAAGTTGCCGAGTGTAGTCGGTAAAGCGCCTGAGAGTTGATTCTGTACCAGATATAAGAGTGTCAGATTGGTTAGATTGCCTAGCGTTGACGGAATGGCGCCACTGAGTTGATTCTCCGACAGATAAAGCTTTTGGAGATTAGCCAGGTTGCCAAGTTCAGCCGGTATGGCGCCTGTAAGTTGATTGTGCCACAGGTGAAGCAAGGTCAAGCTCGACAAGTTGCCCAATGTCGCTGGGATTGCGCCGGATAATTGGTTGACAGCCAGTGTCAACTCGGCCAATTTTTGCAAATTGCCCAGTGCCGCAGGAATCTCACCACTAAGTTGGTTGTGGTCGAGCCGAATAATCTCCAGATTGATAAGATTCCCGATGGTATTGGGAATGACGCCGGTAAGCTGATTACCAGCCAGGGATAATACTCTTAATCCCTGTAGTCGGGCTAAATCGGGAATTGCGCCGCTCAATTGATTTTGAAAGAGACTTAGGTCGGTTAGGTTTGTCAGGTTGCCTATTTCTGGTGGGATAGCACCGGTTAGTTGGTTGACCCCTAAGCCTAGCACAGTGAGATTGCTAAGATTGCCTAGCGTAGCAGGAATAGCGCCGGTTAACTGATTTTGGTAAAGCATCAGTGTATTTAACTTTGCTAGGTTGCCAAGCGTGGCCGGAATGCCACCGGTTAGTTGGTTATTCCCTAGATCAAGCACCTCTAAATTTGTCAGATTACCAAATTCGGTTGGAATGATGCCAGTTAAGCGGTTAGCATAGAGGCGAAGCGAGAGTAACTTTGACAAGCTGCCTAGCTCTACAGGGAGCGCGCCACCTAGGCGGTTCCCGAATAGCCACAGGTGTTGCAATTCAGTTAATGCGGCGATTTGTGACGGGAGCGAACCGCTAAGGCCATTATTCTGTAGCTGTAATTGCGTAACGCGTCCAGTGGTACAGACAACACCATACCAACTACAGGCCGTGGCGCTTTGTAGCCAGCCGCTTTTGTTCGTCCAACCAGAGCCAACCGTGCTGTTGTAGAGCCGCTCTAGCGCTTGACATTCTTGGAGCGGAATGTCGGTGACGCTGCTGCAAATGCCGGTTACGCTATTAAGTTGCTGCATGTAAGCCAGCATGTCATTCCAAAAGACAGGGAGCGTGTCCCAGGGATTGGGGGCTATGTCATCAGTGATATAGAGATAGCCAATATTGCGCGCCACTGCCAGATCGACATAGGACTGAATGGCGCCAAGCTCTGTTGTCGCCGCAAAGATCACTGCACCAAAGCGATTGGCCGGATAGTTCGCAACATAACTATCGACCGGATAAGCGGGCCACCCGTTACCGATGTCATCATAGAGAATGGCAACATCACCGGCTGGGCGGTTAACATAGACCTCGTCAATACGCGTGCCGGGGTTGAGAAAGACTTGGGTTAAGCCTGCTTTTGCTTTCACATAGGCGTAGAGTTGTTCGTAGTAGGCGATTGTCGCCGCTGAACCGGCAACTTCATCAAAGAAAATGCCGCTGACGCCATGCTGAACAAAATGGGTGTGATAGAGATCCACATCTGCCAACACTGTATTGATTGGACGATTGCCATAATTGGTGGAGATATACCCAATCATCTTGACGCCACCAGCACGTAGATCACTCATCCCACGCACAAAGTCTTCATTGGGCGCGCCACCCCCAGGACCGCTGTTCGGGTTGATAATGGCAGTAATGGGTACGGTTTGATTGGCCGTAGCCACATCATCCCATACATAAGTCGCAGGGTTCCACCATTCAGGATAGCGGTAAAGCGGTAACAGAATTTGCACTTTGGGGTTTGTTGGTGTCTGCGCCAGGGCGTTGTCCGTTGACTGGATCACCGCACCGATGCTGAACAACAACAAAAGTCCCAACCATAAAGCGCCTCGGTAAAGCAACTGCAATCTTGTTTTCATGAGTAGCCACCTCTTTTGAACAACTGTTGCATAGAAAGGTTTATGTTCTTTATCAAATGGTTATCTGTCAATTGACGTAGAACAACTTAAGAATAGCACGTATTCTGTAGATTCGTGTTCAGCAAATTGTCGATTTTGTTCATTTTTTGCTACAATGAGTAAATCTATACTGGTTTATCTGGAAAAAAGATGAACTAGGATGATGCCTTCATTGTCATGAGATTGCCTGCACACCATTTGAGCGATAAAAGTAGCTGCCGATGAGTCGGCTTGAGTCTGTCAACTAAATTTGCAGATCGGTTGTTGTACAGTGTAATCAGGGAGGGTGGCAAGCTCCTTTTGCACCTACCATAAACCATACGTCAGCCCTTCTAACTGTCAGTTTACCTGGCGGTTGGTTTTGACGCACTGATTTTTAGGTAACAGACCCAAACCTGTTGGCTTGATAACCAACTTTCTCTTTTATAGCACAATTCATTGCCACCATTGTTCACTGTTTTTCCTACAATGTTCACTTTGGAGAAGCTATGCTCGACTCAACCCCGTCCCAAGAACTTTCCCCTTTCGCCAAAACAGTCGAAGCTGCGTTAGAGGACTTTGGTGATGCTGCCAAACTTGGTAGTGAGTCACCATTGGCAGCGCCCTATCTGCTCTATCAACAATTGGAGCCGCATGAGCTTTCGGCAGAAGCCAGAGGGAAGAAGCTACGAATGCTCCTCCGCAAAGCCGTTGATGTCATTGATGGCAAATATCAGACGCGTTATCAAACGATCCTGCGTGAATACTATTTTCATGGACAATCAGAGCAGTATATCTGCCAGTTGATCGAGAAAGGGCGAGGGATCTTCTATAAGAGCCGCAAAGCTGCAATCGAGCAGGTCGCAGCCATTGTGAGCGAACAGTTGCAACCCGCCCTTCAACGAGAAGCGCCGCCACGAATGAGTGGTATACTAACTGGGCGCCGCAATGAATTACACATCTGTCAACAAGCACTGAGTGCCGGTAAAACCATTGCCATTACCGGTAATAGTGGCGTCGGTAAGACTACCCTTGCTACTCATTTGGCAGCGCAATGGCAGAAAGATCATCTTTTCTGGTACACCGTGCGGCCAGGTTTTAATGATCAGATGAGTAGCATCCTCTTCGCCTTGGGCTATTTCTTCAAGACGCTGGGTGAACCCATCTTATGGCAGCAAGCGCTAGCGCAGTCAACCACAGTGACGCCGGAACGAATGACAGAGATCGTCAGGCACCTCTTACAACAGCTACACCAACAAAAGATCATCCCGCTCTTCTGTTTTGATGAAATTGACCTCCTGCAACCGGCACAACAAGCGGAACATGGTCAGATCATTGCTTTTCTGGAAAGCTTACGACATGAAATGCCGATGATGCTGATTGGGCAGCAGAGTACACTGACCGTTGATCTGTTTTGCCCACTCCATGAGCTAACCCTGTCGGAAGTAAGCCAAATGCTTGAAAATGCCCAAATTCGGTTGAAACCAGATCAGATTCAGCTTATTCACACCTATACCACAGGCAACCCGCGTTTACTCGATCTCTTGATTACGCTATCGGCTTACGGGGAGCCGATGGCGCAACTACTGCAAGGGATGACAAAAGCGCCACCCCTAGAATATTTTCTTAGCCGAATTGTTCAACGTCTAGCGCCAATGGAAACTGCCTTGCTAAAAGCGATTTCCGTCTTTCCTACCTATGCACCGTCGGATGTTTGGCATAACCCAACAATGGGTTGGGCCTTACAACGGCTGATGGAACGACGGCTGTTGATTAGTGACGGACAAGGCGGTGTTAAGTTGCTGATAGCTTACCAGGAAATTCTGTACGATTTGCTATTGACTGAGGAACGCACACAATTGCATCTGAGCGCTGCCGCCATCTTTGAAGATCGTGGTCGCTATACCGCTGCTGCCCATCACTGGATTCAAGCCGGCCAGCCGGACCAAGCGGTGATGCGCTGGCGTCTCCACCAACAACAAGAGATCAATCAAGGTCAAGCGCATAGTGCCTATCGTCTTTTGGCCGCTTTAGACCCAAGTAATTTCTCCTCATCGATCTATCAGACGTGGGCATTACTCTGCGCTGAACTGGCGCGCTTGATTGGTAATCCGCGTCAGGCCTTGCAAGATCTACGTTCTACCCTCTGGTCAACCCCTGTGCTTGCCGTCAATGCGTATATTGCTCAAGGCATTATTGCCAACGATGAAAGCCGCTTTACCGACGCAAAACTATTGTTCAATCAAGCCTTAAAGACAGCCGAGAGCCTTCTGGAACTCCGTCAGTCAGCTTGTCATAAAGGAATAAGCTGGGCCAATTATCGCGAAGTTGACCTGGAAGCTGCTTGGCGTGAAGCGCAACAGGCACGCTATGAGGCAGAAAATATCCAAGGGTTGATTTTGGAAGAAAAAGGCCAAATCAATGAGGCCGCGCAACTCTACTCTTCTGCATTGGCATTGGCGGAAGAAATCGGTTATAAGGAAGGCATTGCCAAAGCCGCCAATAACCTTAGCCGGCTGCTTGCCATACAGGGTAAATTTGCAGAAGCGAAAAGTTGTCATAAAAAAGCTGACCTCCATTATCAATTGATCGGTAAAGTGA
Organism: Caldilineaceae bacterium; assembly: GCA_026645575.1. Next base: position 26,158 of record JAPKMW010000050.1, on the reverse strand, counting down.
TGGCACAGGCTGTCAGTCAAATCAATTTGGCGTTTATTCATAACCTCGCCTGCGATCATCAGCAGGCAATCAATGTTCTGCAGCAATTACCAACCTTTGCCTCGGCCAATCAGATTCAGTTCTCCCAATTCACAATGGCGCATATTTATTATCAGGCCGCAGAAGCCTATTTAGGACTAGGCAACCTGGTGCAGGCCGAGTACAATGTCCAACAATCAATGGCACTTGAAGAAGAAAATTTAATGCCCGATTGCTGGCGTATTATGAGTGAGATCTCACTCCAACGAGGAGACAAAAGTGCCGCTGAACAGTGGATTTTGCAATCGATCCACCTGCTAAATTCCTATCCGACGCCGAATTGCTACATGAATGGATATGCACAACGTGTGCTGGGGCATGTGTATGCAAAAACCAGCCGGCTGGCAGAGGCAACGCTTGCCAAGCAAAGAGCCGTTGAATCTTTTCAAGAGATTGGGTTGACTTATGAAGTAGAGAAGACGGTGCAAATGTTACATGGCTTCTGCTGACCGCGTTGCGGTATACTGAAAAGCTAGGGAATACCCCCAGACCGATCAAAATTTTACCGTGCTGACAAGCGCGATTTTCCAGGATAAGATAGCATCACAACAAAAAATGCACCCTCGGCCAGTGATAAGCCACTTGCCGAGGGCGACTCACCTTCCATACTGTAAGTCCCAGTCTGGACGGCGTACTTCTATTGTACCCTCTTTTCAAGCCGAGGATCAAATAAGCCGCCGCGTTTGACCACCAACCAGTGGGCAGGCGACGGCTTTTTTGTTGGCGCAACGCTTCAATTTTCACCGCTTGAAAGGAGTTTCTATGACCAACCCAACGCGCTCAACCGCAGCCACGCCAGGATCTGGCGAACGCACCTCGACTTATCCCTTGGAGCAATTGTTCCTCTTGTGGCGCCGTGGCGAGCGTTCGGCTGAGCTCACGCCGAAGCCTAACCGAGACGCAGATGGTCGGCCACTTGTTGCAACACGCCATGAGCCATGAGAAACGCATCCACCACCTGGAGCCGCCGGGGAGCGCCGCGGCGTTACGCGGTAGCTTGCCGTCACAACCGTAGTCAGTCGTTTAGTAAGACAGTGAAACAGTGAGACAGTAACTGACTGACTGTCTCACTGTCTTACTGTCTTACGCGGACGCCGCCGGCTGGGTTGTGGGAAGTTGGTACGGATGATGTAGGTGTAAATGCGTTTGCCGTCGATACGTTCGTCGAAGAAGAGAGAATCGCTTTCGCTATGTTTGCGACTGAAGACGACATAATAGCCTTCGTCCAGCCCTTCGGTTGCCAGGTAGTCGGCTAATTGGTGTTTCCCTTGTTCAAAGTAGGTGGGATCGCTAAAGATTTTGGTTTCAATGACGGACTTTTGCCCGCGATAGAGCAGCAAAATATCAGTCCGACCGCGCCCGCTGGGAACTTCAATGAAGGTTTCTCCCCCCAGCCGTTCAATAAAGAAATTGATAAACCCATCTAGCGAATAGTGCCAGGCGCCTTCCTTGAGTTGCTTGGTGTTAAAGGCGCGGAAACCACGGCGGCGCACATAGTCGCGATATTTGTCCAACAAGGCGTGGAGGTTGAGACCGTCAGGCGTGATAAAGGGACGCAGCGACTCAGTGGCCGAGGCAAGAAAGTGTTCTGTCTCGCCGTTAAGCTTAGGCCGCAGCGCTGTAAGTAAGCGCTTTTGGTAGAGAGGGATCGGGATTTCGACAAAACCGTTTACGTTGTCGATCACACCATGTGCATAGAGGTAAGCAATATCGGGATCATCAACCGTGAAGGGAATGGGTGTATCATCAAAAAGGACGCCCAATATGAATGCCATTTTTTCACGCGCTTTTTGTACAATGTTGAGAATATTCTTGTCAAAGCGTTCGGTCAAAAAATGTTTCAGGGTCGGGTAGAAGTGGGTCATGGTCACCGGCTGGCTGCGATCCGGCGCCGCTTTCGTTACCAAATGGTGGCAGAGGGCGCAAAGCAGACCGGGTTGGCCCTGCGTGTTCGTGTATAACGCTCTGATGACTTCCGGGTCAAAGGGTTGACCGCTTTCGCTGACATATTGGGCAATCAATTCCTGGGTTTCGGCCAAGGTGAAATAGCCGATCTGGAGCTGATCTACGATGTTAAAGGGGGAAGCCCCAGAGACCACCAGTTCGGCCAGCGTACTGACCCCCACCAACATCAAGGAATGGAGGGCATGAAATTGCCGTTTGTGATACAGGGCGCGCAAGGTGTGTAAGAGATCGCTCAACTCAGCGTCGGGGACCGCCTCAAATTCGTCAATGACCAGCACCAGGCGTTCGACCCGGCTGCGCAGCTTCTCGAAAAAGAGCTGCAACTGAAAGGCATTGGTCACCGGCTGGTCCACCGTGATACCGTGGACCGCCAATTCCCGTTGCAGAAAATGGGCCATGGCAAAGTAGAAATCAGCGCCCGTCAACCTTTTCAGCCCTTCAAAGCTGATCCAAATGGGCAGATATTCCTGGGGCGGCAGTTGACGAAAAAGCAGTTGGAAGTAGGTCGTCTTGCCGGCCTGACGCGGTGAAAAGATGGTGAAGTAGCGACCACGTTCGACCAAGTGGCGCCCTTCGGCCACCAATGCTTCACGCATCACCGTATAGTGTTGGGCTGGATCACAGGGGCCAGAGGTGTTAAATTCGCGCATCGGTACTCAATTCAAGTCGCTAGGATTGGAAACAGACCATAAAACAGTATGGACAGTATAGCGATGAAAAGCCAGGCTGTCAATCCACCCCCGGTTCGACGGGGTGTGCGCATTGTTAGCTCTAGCAACTCTATGGTATACTCTCACCATGATCAAATTTCCGTATGGCATCAGCAATTTTCACCGCATCATCACAGAAGGCTACTTTTATATTGACCGCACGGCGCGTATTCCCCTGATTGAGCGTGTTGGTGATCAACTGCTCTTCCTTCGTCCGCGCCGTTTTGGCAAGAGTATGTTGCTCTCGATGTTAGAGAACTATTATGATTTGGCCCGCGCCGCTGAATTTGAGCCACTCTTTGGTCATCTGGCTATCGGCAAGCAGCCCACCCCTTTGCACAACCGCTATTTTGTTATGACCTGGGACTTTTCGGTGATTGTGACCAGTCTCAGCAATGCCGAGATGCAACAAAGCGTCTATGACCATATTAATAGCCAGATTGATGGCTTTGTGGCGCGTTACGAAAAATTTTTAACGCGCCCGATCACCATTCACCCGCAGAATGCCCTTTCTTCCTTTACTTCGCTGCTCGCCGCGGTAAGCCAGACGCCCCACAAGCTCTATCTCTTGATCGATGAATATGATAACTTTGCCAACGAAGTATTGATGAGCAGCATCTACAGCGGGCGCAAACGGTATGAAGAGATGGTGATGGGTGAAGGCTTTTTCAAGACCATTTTCAAGATGATCAAATCGGCGGCGCGGGGCCAGGGTTTGGAACGGGTCTTTATCACTGGGGTCTCGCCGCTGGTGATGAGCGATATGTCGAGCGGCTATAACGTGGCCGAGAATCTCTATCTCCTGCCGGAATTTGCCGAGTTATGTGGCTTTCGCGAAGAAGAGGTAGCCGATGTGCTGACGCAGGTCTGTCAACAGTGTCAATTCTCGCCAACCCAACAGGCCGAGACGCTGAACTTAATGCGCACTTTTTACGATGGCTATTGCTTTAGCACGCGCCGCGATGAACGCGTCTATAACCCGACGTTGGTAATCTACTTTCTCAAAGCGTTGCAAAACGAATGTCTCTATCCCCAAGAGATGTTGGATGAGAACCTGGCCATGGATCGCACACGTATCGGCTATATTGCGCAGTTGGGCCGCGCCGACGAGATCATCAACGCCGCCTTGAATGAGGCCACTCCCCTCAGTACACGCACATTGGCCCAACGCTTTGGGGTCAGCGATCTGATGAGTCCGGGCGACAAAGGCAAGGAGTTTCTTGCCGCACTCCTCTACTACTTTGGGGTCTTGACGCTGGCCGGGCGCAATGATTTGATGGAATATGTGCTGCGTATTCCCAACCTGGTCATTCGCCAACTCTACGCCGAACGGTTGCAAGAGTTGCTGCTCCCCGATGTCCATGAGCGGGAAGCGGCCCTCGACCGGGTGCGCATTTTCTTCCGCACCGGCAATCTGCAACCGCTGGTCGACTTTATCGAAGCCCGCCTCTTTGCCGCCTATGACAATCGCGATTATATTGCCGCTAACGAGCTAACCGTCAAGACGGCCTTCCTCAGCTTGCTCTTTAATGACACCCTCTACTTTGTCGATTCGGAGACCGCCATCCGTCGCACCTATGCCGATCTCACCTTGATCCTGCGCCCCGACTTGCGCCATCGCCAGGATCTACGGGACTTTATCCTCGAATTCAAGTTTCTCAAGCTAGGGGATGTTAAGCTTGAAATGGTCAAAGAGGGTGCAACCGAACCGATCAAGCAACCGCTCGACGGTGTCACGGCCCGTCAACTAAGCCAGGACGAGCTGCGTTCCTTGCCTGAAGTGCAGGCGCAACTGGCCCAAGCGCGTACTCAATTGCAAAGCTATCAACGCGACCTGGTGACAGCTTACCAAGGTGGCTTGCGCTTACAAACCTATGCCGTCATCGCCTTGGGCTTTGACCGCCTGGTGTGCGAAGAAGTAACACTTTAAAGGGAGAATGGTAGTTACTCGTTGTTCCCGCGCTCCACCCGCACCAGAAAATCGGCCAACACGGCCATGTCGCGCTCCGACTCTTCGGCATGAACGCGATGGGTCGCTCTTCAAAGACCACCCACTTGGAGCCACGGATGCCTTGATTCACCGTCTCGGCGATCCCAGTGATGGCTTCATCGTAACGGCCAGGAGTGATTGGTGTCGGTGTGTCATCGCTCTTTACCGAAAGATCGCCAGCGGCAGGTACGCCGACACAATCCAATTCGGTGCATCGACAATTTCGCTGATCTTGAGATCAACCGCGGCACCACAGAGGCAGTAGGCTTGTTCGCGGCTCATCTTGTGCTTTGCCACCAGATAATCGATCTGATAGCGGATGGCGTTTTGTGCATTGGTGTAGAGATCCGGACCGTGGGCGGTGGTGACATAGTAGCCGCCCACATCGGCTCTAGTCAGTTTACCGGGCGGGGTGATAAAGCGCAGTTCGGGGATGTTGGCATTTTTGATGACGGTAAAGCGCAGCGTCACCGACATGGGCGACTCAATGCCGGTGCCGTTGACCTCGCCGTCGCCTTGGGCCGCATGACAATCGCCACAAGAGAAATTGGCTCCGGGCACCCACACCGGAAAGTACGCCTTTGTACCAGGCGTGAGGTGGCGAATGTCGAGATTGCCGCCATTTTCGCGCGGCGGGATCGTATTCAGGCGCCCAACTTCGCGCGGGGCGACGCCCATGACGCCACAAAAGGGTTCGTAGGGGATGAGAATATCGTCGCGGAAGATGCAGTCGGTGGCCGTGAGTTGATAGTGGTGCAAGTAGGGGTCGGTGAAATCGTTGGGCAGCAGACCAAAGCCGGGGATGACCGCATTCCAGCCCCAGCCCTTGTTTTCAATGCTGAGGATCTCCACTTCGAGCGCGTCGCCCGGTTCGGCGCCTTCAACGGCCACCGGCCCGGTCAACGGGTGGATCGGGTCAAAGCTCAACGTTGCCATCGCCGCATGTTCGGATGTGGGCGTAATCTGATTGGCGCTGGCTTCGAGCGTCTCAAAGGTGACAATGTCACCCGGCTGGATTGTCAAGCGCGGCGGCAGGGTCTTGTCCCAGAAGGCATGGGGCTGCTTGTCGTCAAGTCGATAGGTGGTCATCGCGACTATCCTCTCTGCTGAGTTGCGGTGTGGTTGAGGGTTGGGTCTGGGCTGCCAATCATAACTACCCGCAGCCAAACTCCCCCGACGTTGGGGCAGATGGGAGCGGGTAGCGATTACGGCAGCAGTAGTTAAGGGAATATTATACGCATGGCAGCGCACTTTCTCAAGTTTGGCTTGCTTCGGAGCGCACAGCGTGTGTTGCACGGGGTACAGGCGTCTACAAGACAACACCACCGTTTGCCTCGTTCAACGCACGCTACGAACCCGTCTACCCCACCTCGCTCCGAATCAACACCCGCACCTCCGCAAAGCCCAGCGACTTGAGGAACTGCTCATAGTAGCGTTTGCCGTCATTCGCCACCTGTTCGAGAATTCCACTCTGTTGCGAAGCGGCCATCAGTAATTTGCGTCCTTCGGGCAGCATCTGATCTTTGAAGACGCCCAGTTGATTCTGACAGAGAAAATCGGGGCAGGTGTCGCGCTCGGCCAAAATGCGACTGTTTTCAAAGTCGATGTTGACATTATCAACAAAGAGCATCGGCGGCGGCAGCACCAGTTGCACCCGTTTGCCATCGCCGCTCACCCAAACATCTTCCGGGCGCAACTGGCTTAAGTCAAAGCCGGCGGGGACGCGACCTTTGAGCAGCAAGACAAAACTTTGGTCAACGCCTAGAAAGCCCAGCCAGCCCTCCGGCGCTTCCGTGTAATCAATATCGACTGTGTTGTAATGTTCAATAAAAATCTGCTTATTCACTCCCTTGATCGACTCAACAATCGCCTGGCTGGTGACAATGGTCGTCTTGGTATCGAAGTTGAAGAGATCGCGCGCCGTGTTGCTCATCAACCAGACGCTGGACAGGGTGACAACGGCGACCAGCACCAGTGTCAAAATTGTCATCCAGCCAAGAAAGGCAAAAACTGAACGCAGCAGCGACGGTTGGGGCGCGACGGTTGCCTGGGTTGTTGGTTGGGGGTGGCTCACCTCATTGACGGGGCGAACAGTGATGGCCCGTGCGGTTTCATAGATGGACTGACTCATTTAATCATACTCCTGCTGATGCTCAAAGGCAATCTCAACGTCGGTGAAGCCGGTCTTTTGCAAAAATTCGGTCAATTGCAGACGCGAAAATTCGGCGGCTACCTTCATCATACTCTCATTGTTGTTAATTTCATCGCGCATCTGTTGGCGCGCCTGTTCCAAGGCACTGGTCTCTAATCCGGCATATTGCGAAAGCAGCCAGACATTGACCCGTTCATATACCTCTGACTTTTCCGGCAGCAACTCAACACTGGTCACAATGGGTTCGGGTACAGTGAACCGAATGCTTTTGCCGCTGATCTGCACATTACGAACCCCTTTGAGATCGATGCCAACCTGTACCTCGCCCACCGCCTTAAGCAGCAAGCGGTCACTGACAACGGTGCCAAGCCACGGCACCTCCGTCGTGCGTTCTTTCTGGACAACGGCGGCGGTAGTAAATTCGACGCTGGTCAGGTAACTCAACTCTTGCCAGACTGGCGCCGCCATTGGAATGGGCGTTGCCTGCGCCTGGTTTGGGTGGGCCGCCGCCACGAATGGCGGTGCATAGGTGGGCGGCGCATCCGGCCACGGTTCACTGGCCGCGTCTGTTCCCGTCTGCCATCGTTGGAGCAACGGGTGAACCGTATAGGGAATCAGTAATGCAACCAGCGCCAACGCAATGACAATGAGCAAGGCGACTTGGGCCGGACGAGCCGCCGCAGCCGCAACGGGGTGAGCAACTTTCTTCATTCAACCAAAACTCCTCTGGACTAACAACAACAGATCAATGGATGAGGGCGCGTGGCATGGCGATCTGCTGAACATTGGCTACAATGTCCAGTATATAGTAAATCGAAAAATAGGTAAATAAACAACCATGAAGGGATATTTACAAACCAGCGCTGACAACTTACCAGTGCTTAAAATGACACGCAATGGAACCAATGGCTTATTACGCACCAGTTCGTCAAGAGTTGCAAGATTTTATGCTGGTATAGATATGCTAATGAAAGACAAACAAAACCATAGCCTGATCTTGCCACCCCGATGAAGGGAAAAAGTGCTTGTCAAAAAAAGCTGCGATAAAATTTATTTTAGAAAATCCTTGACAGTTGGCCCAAATTCTGTTATGGTAATTAAAAGCTTTGAAGAGACCATGTCATAGCACCACCGACGTCAGAGAAGCGAGGCCACCGGGTGCAAGCCTTGCCCGTCATTGAGTGTTGTGATACCTTCTCCGAGCTGGTTGCCGGAACGGAATTGATATTGGATATTAGATACTGGATATTAGATATTGAATGGATGTATGGACAAACATCAAGAAGTATCCAATACCTAATACCCAATAACGTCTCATTATGGCCACCCGGGTAGCGCCGTTATCTTGCTGTGAGCGGGCTGCGTTGACACTGCTTCTGTGTGTCGAGCAGCCAAGCTGGGTGGAACCGCGAGCCAGAGCGCCCTCGTCCCAGATGGACGGGCGCTCTTTTTGTTTGTTACTCTGGTAGTCCAGAGTCCGTAGTCCAAAGTCCAAAGTCCGTAGTCATAGACTATTCGACTCTGGACTAGACGACTCTGGACTACCAGACTAGCTAAGCTGGTTCTACAAAAGGAGGTACACTATGCGTGTACAACAACCCACAGGGGTAGAGAGTCCTGTGGCAGCCGTGGCTCACATTCCCAGCGGTTACGACCCGCAACTCTACCGCATTCGCCACTCGACGGCCCACATTCTGGCGCAAGCTGTGCTGGAATGGTTTCCTGGGGCGGCATTAGCCATCGGTCCACCGATCGAAGACGGATTCTACTATGATTTTGACCTGCCCCGTTCACCGACTGAGGAAGATTTGGCCTGGTTAACGGAGCGAATGCGCGCCATCATCAAGGAGAATCACCCCTTCACGGTGCGTGCAGTCGCTGCCGAAGAGGCGCGATCCATCTTTGCCGAGCAGCCGTACAAACTGGACTTGCTTGCTGGTCTGTTACAGGGCCAACAAGATGAGTATGGCAACCCGCTGGACGATGGCAACGCACCGGTCATCACCGTCTACCAGCAGGATACCTTTGTCGATCTCTGCCGCGGCCCCCATGTGACGGCGACGGGCGACATTGACCCCGCCGCCATCAAGCTGACCAAAGTGGCCGGCGCGTATTGGCGCGGGGATGAAAAGAACCCCATGCTGACCCGCATCTATGGCACAGCCTGGCGTTCCAAAGAAGAGTTGGATCAATACCTGTGGCGCCTGGAAGAGGCGGAGAAGCGCGATCATCGGCGGCTTGGCAAGCAGTTGGAACTCTTCCATTTCGACGCCACCGCGCCGGGGATGCCCTACTGGCTGCCCAAAGGGCTGAAGGTACTCAATGAATTGCTCGCCTTCTGGCGCCAGGTGCATGAAGAACATGGCTACCAGGAGATCGCGTCGCCCTTGCTCAACGAACGCAAGCTCTACGAAATTTCCGGGCACTGGGAGCATTACAAAGAGAACATGTTCATCATGCCGGTCGATGAACAGACAACCTACGGGCTGAAACCCATGAACTGCCCCAACGCCATGGTGGTCTACAACCTGAAAGTGCGTAGCTACCGTGAGTTGCCCCTGCGTCTTTCCGATTGCGACATCCTGCATCGTATGGAGTTGTCGGGAACGTTGCATGGCCTGTTGCGGGTACAAAAGTTTCAGCAGGACGACGCCCATCTCTTTGTGACCGAGGAGCAGATCGGCGCTGAGTATGAGCATATCTTTGCGCTGGCCGATCGCTTCTATCACATCTTTGGCTTGACCTATAAACTACGTCTGGGCACACGCCCGGAGAGTTATGTGGGCGATCTGGCGACCTGGGAAAAAGCCGAAGCCGAACTGCGGCGTATCCTGGATGCACACACCGGGCCGGGCAACTACCTGGTGGCCGAAGGCGACGGCGCTTTCTATGGCCCCAAAGTGGACATTCTCATGGAAGACGCGCTGGGGCGCCAGTGGCAGATGGGAACGATCCAACTGGATTTCCAATTGCCACGCCGCTTTGGCTGTGTCTATGTGGATCGCGACGGCAGTGAAAAGACCCCTGTGGTCATCCACCGCGTGATCTATGGCTCGATGGAGCGTTTTATCGGCATCCTGATTGAACACACCGCCGGCGCCTTACCGGTCTGGTTGGCGCCGGTGCAGGCGCGCATCATTCCGATCACGGATCATCACCTGGGCTACGGGCAGGAGATCGCTCGCCAGTTGCGCAAAGCCGGCTTGCGCGTGGAAGTTGATGATACGGACAAGCGGATGACCGCCAAGATTCGTGATGCCCAAGTACAGAAGGTGCCGTACATGCTGGTCATCGGCAACCGCGAGATGGCGAATGGACAGGTGGCAGTACGTCTGCGCACAGAGGAAGATCTTGGTGCGATGGCGATCGATGCCTTTGTGGCGTTGGCCCAGAACGCAATCACAGAAATGCGGCCAATGTAGTGTTCTGTAAAAGCTAGTAGTAAAGGTTTTAGCCTTCGGCCCGCCGAAGGCTAAAGCCTTTACTACGGGCCACTTTATCGATTGGATGATGCGGCTACCGGCTGATCTGGAAAAAGCGTGGATAGCCCAAGTAGAACAGATGGAGGCCGAACGACATATGGACTATGTAACAAGCGTTGAGCGCCTTGCGTTGGACAAAGGGCGTGAAGAAGGACGCGATGAAGGGCGTGAAGAAGGACGTGAAATGGCTATTCGCTTACTATTGCGTTTGCTAACCCATCGCTTTGGCGAAGTGCAAGCGCCGTTGCAAAGCCGCCTGCACACCCTAACCTTTGAACAAACTGAACAATGTATGGATCTGGCCTTGACCAGTCAATCGTTACCAGAATTTGCCGATCAGTTGCCGCCCGCCGCCGAGGAGGATTAGCTACTAATCCTCCGGTTATCAGATACTCGACCGGTTTGATAACGTTTATCATTTACGGCAAAGCGTCATCGGCATTGATGCGGTCGAGATAAAACGTCATTGCCTCCATACCGACGGCTTGCGCCGGGCGACCGGTTGCTGCGTTGGTCAGGTTGATCGTGTGCCAGGTGAGTAAAAGCGGTAGCCACGCCGCTTCCGCCACCGTCAACGGCTCGATTGCTGTATAGCCGCGCAAAAAGGTCTGATGGACTGTGCGCGCCATTGGCCCCCAATCATGATAGCGCGTACCCAGATGGACTGTCGCCCACGCCAGATCATTGACCCGATAGCCCCAGCGCACTTCCTCAAAATCCAACACTGCCGCAATGCTGTCCACCTGCCAAAGCACGTTTGCCGCCCGGTAGTCACCATGGACGAGTTGCGGTGACAACGGGGTGGTATCAAGCCGTGGGATCTGTTGCAGCAAACGCCTGCTACCGTCAACCAGAGCCGGATCAGTGAGCGCGGCTATTTTCTGGGTAACCTGCTCTGCAACAGCGGTGGGCAAAGCCGGAAGCGGCATGGGGGGCGCAAATCGTGCCGCCTGTGGATAGCTTGCCAGCGCTTGATGAAGCCGGGCCAAGGTTACACCGGCATTATGAGCTTGCTCCGCATGCGTCGGATCCAGTAGGTCGCCAGCGATTATTCGTTGCACGCTGACAGATAGATGATCGCAACGATTCTGCACCGCGCCTGTGGTCGCCACTAATGGCGGTGATACCGGCAACCCAGCCTGCCCCAGCCAGTGGACAAGCTCGCCGCTGTCCTGCAAACGCTGGTGTGCCGCTGTAAATGCACAGCACTTGGCTAAAAGCGGCCCCGCGGTTGTCGTCAGCCAAGCAATGAGGTTGTAGGAACTCATCACCAGACGGTCAACCACTGTTACGGTGATGCCATAGGTGTGGGCCATTGTTGCTGATAACCACTGCTGTGCGGCTTCGGTGGTGGCGAACTGGAAACGCTTCGTCAGCGCAACTTGTGGATCAGTAGATTCCCACAGCATGGTTGGTTGCAGTGGTTTCATGCGGTCAGTTCCCCGGTAATCGTCGTCCAGCCCTGTCCTCTGCGCACGCTGTCGATCACCTGTTGGTGCATCCAGCCATCACGGAAGGTTGGATAACCGCTGTACCCTTCGCCGCGAATATCGGCCACAAATTCCCGTGCCAGTTGATCCCAGTTGCGTTGTGAGTGATCTGGCTCCGGCGGCAACGCGGCATGGATTTCTGCCGGGATGGTCAATTCTTCCCAGGTCTCACCAGTGCGCAGGTGCATGGCGCCTTGGGTGTAGGCGCCTTCAATGTGTAGCACCCCCTGCTCGCCATACACGGCGACATAATCGGCATTTTTACCGAAATTGAGCGCCGAGTGGCGGAAGGTGGCCGAGACCGCTTGGTCAAGGGGCGCCCCCCGCTCTCCCAGGCGCACTAGTACAGTATACGACCAATCGCTATCGACGTCGGCCCATTCTCCCTTGGCTGCCTCTTCTGGCGTTAACACCTGCTTGAAGTAATCGCGAAAATCATGAACCTTGTTCGCCACCGGGACACGCCGGAGGTCATTGCGCGTCTCCCCCATCGCCGTCAGAATTTCGCCGCCAACCATAGTTTGGACAATCGCCAGTTTATGGGTAAAGTTGTTGTTGAGCCGTCCGCCGCCTAGATCGAGGCGATGGGGCCAGCCAAAGGGCATGAGCTTGGGCCAGTTGTAGTGCGAGACGCATTCGACTTCATAGATGGCGCCCAGCACCCCTTGCTGCACCAGTTGACGGGCGTAGAGCGTTTGCGGTTGATACCGATAACTGGCGGCATACGCAGTCTTGACGCCGTTGGCCTTGGCGAGCTGATAAAGTTGGCGCGCCTCTGGGGCAGTGAGCGCTAAGGGTTTGTCACAGTAAACATGGCAACCGGCGTTCAATGCAACGGACGCCATTTCCAGGTGCGTATTCCCTGGCGTGGCGACAGCGACAATTTCCGGTTTTAACTCGGTTAACAGCGCGCGCCAATCTGTGCCGGCATGGGGAATGGCTAGCCGTTGCGCCGTCTCCTGGCAACTGCTGGCGGTGCGACTCGCCATGCCGACCACATCCACCCCGGCCCGACGCAAGGCCAGGGTGTGACCTTCGCCGGCATAACCGGCGCCGAGAATTAATGCACGCAAGTAAGTCATATGATAAACCCCTTACTCTTTTTTCTTGTTTGTAACAGTGGCAAAAGTTCACTACAATACGCTTATGACTTCAACAACGGTTGCCCGGATAGCCACAGCGCCCAATTTCCCGAATCGATCTACCTCTTTCGTCGGGCGGCGTAGCGAGTTGCGCGCCCTGGCTGAGCTTTTGCAAAACCCAGCCTGTCGTCTCTTAACCCTGGTGGGGCCGGGGGGCGTGGGCAAAACCAGCTTGGCGATTGAGAGTGGGCTGGCCGCCTTGCCCCGCTTTGCCGATGGCGGCTGCTTTGTGGCGCTGGATGAAGTATACACGGCTTCCGCGCTGCTGTCCACCTTGATCAATGCCTTAGGGTTGGCGCAGCCCACCCATGGTGATGCCCCAAGCTGGCTCCACGAGCATCTGCGTAATCGATCCATCCTCTTGGTGCTGGACAACTTTGAGCAACTGGTCGAAAGCGGCTCCCTGGTGATCAGTGACCTGCTGGCGCAGACCACCAACCTGAAAATCATGATCACTTCGCGCGAGGTGCTGAACTTACAGGATGAATGGCTTTTTGCCGTCCAGGGGTTGACCTGGTCATACGCATTAACCGTTGCTGTCGATGATGCCGACGCGACAGAGAGCGATGCCGTGCAATTTTTTGCCAGCCGTGTTGCCCGCATTCGCCGCGATTTTGTCCTGGCAAACGAACGGGAGCAGGTTAACCTCATCTGTCAGTTGGTGGAAGGCGCACCGTTAGCCTTGGAGTTGGCCGCCTCCTGGGCGCGTACGCTCACCTGCGCCGAAATCGCCACCGAAATTCAGCAGAACCTCGACTTTCTCACGACTAACTTGCGTGACTTACCGGCGCGCCATCGCAATATGCAGGCGGTCTTCGCCCAATCCTGGTCGTTGTTAAGCACGGTGGAACAGGCGATCTTCTGCCGGCTCAGTATTTTTCGTGGCGGCTTTCGGCGTCATGCGGCAGAACAGGTGACAGGCGCTACCTTGCTGCTTCTCGCCAAACTGGTCGATAAATCACTCATCCGTCTAGAAGCGGATGGGCGTTACTACCTGCACGGGCTGGTGCGACAATACAGTTGGAACCGTCTCGCCGCCGATCCGGTGGAAATGCAGGGCTTGCAGGCAGCTCATTGCGACTACTATCGCCAATTCTGCAATCGACCAGACGAAGTGGCCTTTCGCCAACCACAACATTCGGCGGTGCAAGAGCTACGCGCCGAGTGGGATAACATCAACGCCGCCTGGCTTTGGGCCGTACAAAGCAGTGCCTGGGAGCCGTTGGCGCAGATGGCGCAACCGTTGACGGCATTCCTCAATGCCCAAAGTCGCTACCAGGAGTTAATCGACCTCTTTGCACCGGTCATTGATCAAGCCCGTTCAGCATCAACTACCGCGCAAGCCTTGCCCTTGTTAGCCTACCTGTTGGCGGTGCGCGGCCATGCGTTGTTGCTGCTAGGTCGGCTTGCGCAGGCCCAGCGTAGTTTGCAGGAAAGTCGCGATCTGTACCAACAGGGCGGCTTTCCCCATCGCCAAGGGTTGCTGACCGATCCGGTGCTGTCGCTCAGTATCATTGCCTGGATGCGCAGCGACTTTATCGGCGCCCGCGACTATGGTGAGGAAGGGCTTCGCCATGCCGAAGCCGAAGCGAACGCTTACAACCTCGGTTATGCCCATGTCATGCTCTCCGGCGCCTACTATGCACTGGGGGACTATGTCGCCACCCACCGCCATGCCACCCAGGCTTTCAACGTTGTCGAACCGCTGGACGACCGTTGGTTGTTGGCCTCGGTCTACAATGAATTGGGCAAAGTGGCAATGGTGGAAGGCAACTTTGACGCCGCGGCCCGTCACTTTGCCGACGGCTACACCTTGCGTCAGGAAACCAGTCATCGCCAGGGCATGGCGATGGCGCGTATGTTGCATGGCGAAAATGAGCGCCGCCGCGGCGACGGGCGTACCGCCGATCACCTCTTTCAAGAAGCGTTGCAAATCTATGAAAAGACCGGCGACCAAAAAGGGATTGCCCGCACGCTGGCCGGTCTAGCCGAGGTAGCCGCGGCCCAACAGCTTCACGAACAGGCGCGTGATTACTTTTTGCGCGCCCTGGCCATTGTCGCCACTGAGCGGCTGGCGACCTATGCCAGCGTTGTGCTTGTCGGTGTGGGTGAGTGGCTGCTGGCACTGAATGAACAGGCGCTGGGACGACGCGCCCTGGTTGCTGTGTTGACCAATCAAGCCGGCACCGCTGATCTACGCCTACGCGCCGAACAAATTCTCCGCCTCCACAACTTGATGGGGAAAGGGCAAGAGCAGGAGGCGGGTCAGGATGTTGTGAGTTTGATTCAGCAATTGCAACGCCAGATCACGGCCCTGTCGCTACCAACCGCCGATGTCCCAGCGCCAGCCCGCCCCTCGGCGCCAACTCCGGCCCAACCCTTGATCGAGCCGCTGACGCCCCGTGAATTAGAGGTGCTGGCCTTGATCGCCCAGGGGCATTCTAACCAGGCCATTGCCGACCAACTGGTGTTGACCGTCGGCACGGTCAAATCCTACACCGCCGCCATTTACGGCAAACTGGGCGTGCGTAGTCGTACCCAAGCGATTGTTTTGGCGCGGGAATTGCGGTTATTGTCATCCTAGGTGCGGTTGGTCACCCAGGGGCCGCAAGCTAGGCAATCAAGGTAAGGTACAACACTACAACGGATTTCGGAAGCAGCGGATTTTCAGGGCTGCATGGCATTGTTACGAAGAAAATGTCTTATAACGCTTGCTATTCCATCTGTTTCCGGTACGCCAGCAAGCATTTGTTGCTTCCGAAATCCGTTGTAGTGTTTGGCTCCCTGTACTCTTTAGCGCAGTGACCGCCGCTTGTGCGTTGGATGAACAGGTCTGCCTTTTTCAAGTGGTGGAAATTTACTGCCAAAAAGGTGATTGGGGCGCGCTGGCCGCGGTGAACACCCAAACCCGCATCTCCGTTGGCTTTGACAAAGCGCGCTTTATCCGCGCCCTGGCGGGTGGGGAATTGATTAGTTAGGTGGTTGGTTGGTTCGTTGGTTGAGCCTGTCGAAACCAACGAACCAACCGCGCTACCGGCGTGAATCGGGCCGTTCGACGGCAACTTTGAGCGCAGCCAGAATGGCCTGTAGCCTGGCTGTTTCCCCTGCCCTATTGAGCCGTTTCAAGAGCGAACCCCAGCCGTGAAAGGTGCAACGCAGGGTCACTTTGCAGCCGCCCACCTGATCGACTAGATGCAGGCTATAAACCATCCCCTGGCCGCCACTGCCGTTTTCCCAGACGGTGGTATCTGCCGGCACGACCATGCGAATGAGATAGCGCTGCTGCCCTGCACCCGCGCCGTCCGGTTGCATCACAAAGCTTGCGCCTTCCTGCCACTGCTGCCCCGCGACCCAATCGGCTTGGCTGACATCTGTTCGCCAGCGCGGCCAATCACCCACTCGTATCCAGCGCGCCCAGACCGCTTCACGCGCCGCATGAATATAAATCTCTTCGTTTACTTGGAATGTCGGGTGAATCATGCCCTGCCTCGCTGCTTTTTTGCTGACAAGCCCCTATTCTAATCCCAGCCGCGCCACAACCCAAGAATAGCACCCCAGGTTGCGCAATAACGCTATTTGATGTAAAATAAGCACAGATGTTCGGTCTCTTTGTCGGCAATGCGCAATCACCAATATCTAATAACCAATGACGAATGACCATTGCCGACTGTCTAACAGAAAGAGAGGTTGCCCATGTGTGGACGTTTCACCCTCACCGCCCCGCCCGATCAATTAGCGTCACTCTTTGACTTGCCCCAGGAACCGGTGGTTGTGCCGCGCTACAACATTGCCCCGACGCAACCGGTGGCTGTGGTGCGCATGAACACCCAAAAGTCAGAGCGTGAATGGGCATTGACCTATTGGGGGCTGGTGCCTTCCTGGTCAAAAGATCCATCAATGGGTGCGCGCATGATCAATGCCCGTTCGGAAACGGTGACAGAAAAACCAGCTTTCCGCGCCGCCTTCAAGCGTCGCCGCTGTCTGGTGCCGGCCAACGGTTTTTATGAGTGGCAGAAACAGGGCAAAGGTAAACAACCCTTCTACATTACCACCCCCGACGGCGCGCCCTTTGCCATTGCCGGTCTCTGGGAATATTGGGAAGGGGCCGACGGCTCAGCGCTGGAGAGTTGCACTCTCTTGACCACTTCCGCCAACACTTTAATGGAGCCGCTGCATGACCGGATGCCGGTGATTGTCGCACCGGAAGATTATGCCCAGTGGCTGGGAACGGGGCGCGATGAGACGCCCCAGGCGCTGAGTCAGTTACAACACCTGTTGCGCCCCTATGCTGATGATGGCTTGGTTGCCTACCCGGTTAGCACCTATGTCAACAACGCCCGCAACGAAGGCGCCGACTGTGTGCAGGCGTTGATCGATCATGGCTAAAAAGAAAGAGACGGCCCAAGCGGCCCAAGTGCAACAGTTGCGCGCCTTGGCCGGTGATCCCCAAGCGCAAGCGGATTACGCTGTCACCTTGCTCCAGGCGCGCAATGGCTTCGAGGTGGTGCTGGCGGCGTTGCAAACCCTCACCCGTCAACCCTGGTCGCCGGCAAGAGGGGCGCTCCTTGATCTCTATACCCACTACAGCACCAACGGCCCAAAGCTCGATCCCGCCGCCTATCTGCGCGCAGCCATCTTGCGCGCCCTGCGGGAAATCGTGCTGCCGGCCGATGCCCCGTTTCTGGCGCAAGCGGCGGAAACCTTTGTCTTTCCGCCGCCTCAATTCAGGGAAGAAGGAGCCATGCTGCGATCGGCGGCGCTGCTGGCGCTGGTCGAGGTGGAAGATGAACTGGCGCGCTATCATGCCGTGCGCCTCTTAGCTAATGAACACACTGACCCCATGTCCGCCGAGCCGGCCCTGACTGCCGCCAAAGTGCTGGCCGCGCAAAGCGAGACGACTGCCCTCTATTTCTACGTCATGCAGGATGGCGCCCATACGTTGCCCGAAGTGGTTTCCACCTGCCTGAGCAATCTGGTCCATTTGCGCCCGGATCTGTTGCCCGGCATCCTTACCCGCTATGGCGAATCCAAGCATGAAGTTATGTTGGTGGGGCTGTTTGACCTGCTGCTCAACCATCGCGCTGGTGTTCAGGGCCAGAGCTTCCTTACCAATTTTCTCCAACAGAGCCAACACCTGGACGCATATCGTTATCTGACGGTGACGATGGTGACAAGTGGCAAGCCGGCTGTGGTACAATTATTGCTTGACGCGTCCAAAGTCGGTCTACCCAAAGCCAAAGCCGCCATCCTCCGCGAAGCGCTGGCGTTGACTGCGGATCATGACCCGACCGTAGCGCGTTTTGTTGAGCAATCGACCCTACTCTAGTCCTTTTCTGCTGCAATGGTTGAAACCATCGCCTGGTATCCCAAACCCGCTTAAGCGGGTTTTCTGTAGCAGCAACTGGTTGAAACCGGTTGGGGTGGGGCAACCATGAAGGTAAAGGCAATACATGAACGCATCACCGTCCATTTCCGCGCAACAAGCCTGGATCCTAGCCGCACGTCCCAAAACGCTGCCGGCTGCCGTCGGTCCGATTTTGGTAGGGATAGCCTTGGCAATTGCGGATGGCCTCTTTCAGGTCGGGCCGGCGCTGGCTTCCTTACTCTGCGCCCTCTTGCTCCAAATTGGCAGCAACTTTGCCAACGACTACTTTGACTTCTTCAAGGGCGCCGACACCAGCGACCGCCTGGGGCCAACGCGCGTCACCTCGGCTGGTCTGCTGACGCCGGACGCCATGCGCTGGGGCATGGTGGTCATCTTTGGCGCGGCGGCCCTCATCGGCCTGTACCTCGTCTGGGAAGGTGGCTGGCCGATTTTCATTGCCGGCTTGGCGGCGCTGCTGGCGGCCATTGCCTACACCGGTGGCCCCTTTCCCTTTGGCTACTATGGCCTGGGTGATCTCTTTGTCTTTATCTTCTTTGGGCTGGTGGCCGTTTGCGGCTCCTACTATGTGCAAGCCCACACCTTGCCGGCGACCGTGATCTGGGCGGCGGTGCCGCCCGGTCTGCTTATCACCGCCATTCTCGTCGTCAACAACCTGCGCGACATCGACACTGACCGCCGCGCCAACAAACGCACCCTGGCCGTCCGCCTGGGCCGACAGGGGACGCAGCTTGAATACCTGCTGCTGCTCGTGTTTGCCTATCTGACGCCACTGTGGCTCTGGCTCGGTCAAAGTCAAAGCATTTGGGTGCTGCTGCCCTGGCTCTCGTTGCCGCTGGCGTTGCCCCTCCTGCGCGCTGTCTTCACGACGCAAGGCAAGGCGCTTAATGCGACGCTGGCCGGCACAGCGCGGTTGAGTCTGGTTTTTAGTTTGCTGCTGGCGATTGGCTTTCTTGTGGCTGCATTTTAATAAGCTTACTTCAATAATCATAAAAAAGAATGTAGAATGAATGGCGCGTCGTAATTTTGAAATCATCAGCGAAATTAGCGATTACGAACGGATTGCTCGTGGCCCTGGTGTACATATTCGACAATGGCTCAATGAAACTTTCGGTTACGGTGCATGGCGAAAACATAAAGGTAAAGCATGGGTGCGCTATCGGGACGGGCGTGTCGCCTTTGCTGAGATACACTGGTTTGAGGCGCATGGCATCGGCAAAGTTGACGAAAAAGTGGTTCGTGAAATTAAGCGGTAGGCGTAAGTTGTTTTACCATCGGGGTAATAGATGGATAATGACTTTTCCGCTAAATGGGAGGTGACAATGACACAATATGTAAAGTGTGTCAAAAATGACACTTATTTTCAAGACGATTTGGCTGATAGTTTTATTGAGCTAAAAATCGGCGCTGTCTACAAAGTGTTGCCCTTTAACCCGGCAACTGACATGGAAGGCATGGTGCGTATTCGGGGCGAATTTCCGAATGAGCCGGGCAGCGAGGAAGGGTACTTGTATCCTGTCGATTATTTTGAACCGTTCATCCCTGATGTAAAGGGGCAGGCAACGGCAACCGCAACTGTGCATCTGCCGCCGGATCTGCGCAACGTGCTGCGGGCGGAAGCGCTAGCTGCCGGCAAGTCGATCAGCGCCTTGTTGCGCGAATGGATTGACGAACGGCTAGACTTGCCGGAGCATATGGTAGCCTAAGTGGTAATTTCCTATCATCACTCAAAAATCCTAGCGAGTTGAAGACTCGATCATGTTCGCTCAATTTTCACAAGCGCGCTTTTCCCGTGATAACCTGTTGCTGGCGGCGGCCACCGGCATCTTTTCCCTTAGTTTCATGGGGATTCAGATATTGTCGAAGACCCTCTACATCCTTCGGCTTGGCTATGGTCTGGAATACCTGGGCCTCTTCGGCGCCACCGGGGCCATCTCCTATATGGCGATGAGCCTGCCCAGCGGCGCCGCCGGCAGCTACTTTGGCACGCGCAAGGCAATGTTTGTCGGCGGCATCATTACCATCATCGGCATGGCGGCCTTACCCCTGGTCGAGTTTCTGCCCGATCGTTGGCACAACACCTGGCCGATCATCACCCAGGCGCTCACCTCCGGCGGTTGGTCGCTCTTTAACATCAATCTGGTGCCGGCCTTGATGGGTGCGACGACGATGCAGAATCGTAGCAGCGCCTATGCCCTCAACAGCATGATGCGCGGCTTTGGCTCCTTTACCGGCGCGATTGTGGCCGGCCTTTTGCCCACGCTCTTTGGCGCGCTCTTTGGCTATTCGATCGAGCAGCCTGATCCCTATCGCTTGAGTTTGTGGGTGGCAGCGGTGCTGGGCCTCTTTGCCCTGATTCCGCTCTTTTTGGTGCGACCCACCGCCCAAAGCGCGGTCACCACCCAGGAGCAGACCGCCGTTGGCTTCCCCGTGCTCACCATCACCCTGCTCGTCTTTCATGTCTACTTTGCCCAGGTGGGGATCGCCGTCTGTCAGACCTTTTGCAGCGCTTATATGGACAGCGATCTCCAGTTGACGCCGGCCATCATCGGTCTGATTATGGGCGTTGGTCAATTTGCTGCGGTGTTGGCGCCTTTGTTTGCCCCGCGGCTTTCCGCCCGTCACGGCCATGCGGGGCTGATGACGGCCACCAATCTGGCCTCGGCGCTCAGTCTGCTGCCGCTGGCGCTGTTGCCCCATTGGTCCGGCGTCACCATTGGTGGCCTGGGCATTATGGCGCTCTCGGCCATGTGGATGCCGGCGCTGCAAGTCTTCCAAATGGAACTGGTTGAGGCGCGCTGGCGCTCGGTGGCCTATGGCATTGTCTCGATGGCGATGAGTCTTACCTTTGCGTCAACCAGTCTGCTGGGCGGTCGCTTTGCCGCGCAGTGGGGCTATCAACGGCTCTTCCTCCTCGCCGCCGGGTTGAGTTTGATTGGCGTGCTGGTTATCTGGGGGATGCGGCGGAGTCCGGCGGTACTAGGGAGCCGGGCGCAGCGGTCGGTGTCTTGAGTGGAAATAGACTTAGGCACGTTTTGTCAAATCAGGTTTGATCCGCGAACCCGTCCCATCGGGGCGCCTGAGTTTAGGGTATCATCATTTTCTCCGCCTAAACTCAAGCGTCCCGATGGGACGGGTTCATCATATTTTACGGGGCTTGCACGATTGTAAGCTTTGACTGGCTTAAAATGGTGTACTATGAACATGCCAGGTATAATGATGTACCTCAACCGCACCCACGCTTGGCTGGCTGAAACAAGCAAAAGAAATCAACAGGAGATCTATCGTGGCGGAAAGCAACGAACTGGAAAAGACCCTCTGGGCGGCAGCCGACAAGCTCCGTTCCAACATGGACGCAGCCGAATACAAGCATGTGGTCTTGGGCCTTATCTTTCTCAAGTATATCTCCGATGCCTTTGCTGATCTGCATAACAAACTGGCTGTCGGGGAGGGCGAATTTGCCGGCGCCGATCCCGAAGACCCCGACGAATACCTGGCCTACAACATCTTCTTTGTGCCGGAAAAGGCGCGCTGGTCCTACTTGCAAGATCGCGCCAAGCAACCAGAGATCGGCAAGCTGATCGATGACGCCATGGACGATATTGAGCGGCGCAACGCCTCGCTCAAAGGCGTGTTGCCCAAACTGTACGCTGACCCGGAATTGAACAAACAGCGGCTGGGTGAACTCATCGACCTGATTGGCACCATCGGCTTTAACCAGGCCGGCCATCAGGCGCAGGATCTGCTGGGGCGGGTCTACGAATATTTCCTGGGCCAATTTGCCGACGCCGAAGGCAAAAAGGGTGGCCAGTTCTACACGCCCCAGAGTATTGTCAAGCTCTTGGTCGCCATGTTGGAACCCTACGCCGGGCGGGTCTATGACGGCTGTTGCGGCAGCGGCGGCATGTTTGTGCAGAGTGAACGCTTTGTTGAGGAACACCAGGGCAATATCAAAAATCTCTCGATCTTTGGGCAGGAATCGAACCCGACAACGTTGCGGCTGGCCAGGATGAATCTGGCGATTCGGGGCATTGATGCCAAGCTGGAACTGGGCGACACCTTGCTGGATGACAAACACCCCGACTTGAAGGCCGATTTTATCCTTGCCAACCCGCCCTTCAATGTGAGCGACTGGAGCGGCGAGCACCTGCGCGAGGATATTCGCTGGAAGAAGTATGGCGCGCCGCCAGTCGGCAATGCCAACTATGCCTGGCTCCAACACTTTGTCCACAAACTCAGCCCCAACGGTACGGCTGGCATTGTCTTGGCCAACGGCAGCATGAACAGCAACACGGGCGGCGAAGGGGCGATCCGGCAAAAGATGATCGAGGATGGCGTGGTGGATTGTATGGTTGCCCTGCCCGCCCAACTCTTTTACAACACCATGATCCCGGCCTGTCTCTGGTTCCTGGCACGCAACCGGGCTTCGGCTTCGGCTTCGACAGGCTCAGCCTCCGCTACGCCGCACCCTGAGCTTGTCGAAGGGCGCGACCGCTCCAATGAGATCCTCTTTATCGACGCCCGCAATCTCGGCGTCATGATCAGCCGCCGCAACCGCGAACTGACCACTGCCGACATTGCCAAAATTGCCGACACCTACCACGCCTGGCGGGCTTCGGCTTCGACAAGCTCAGCCTCCGCCTCCGCCTACGCGACCGGACAGCCGCTGGCATCGTTGCCTGAGCCTGCTTGCGGTGAGCTTGCCGAACCCGTCGAAGGCAACGATGCCAGCGGCGGCCCCTACCAGGACATTCCCGGCTTCTGCAAAGCGGCAACCCTGGACGAAGTGCGCGCCAACAACTATGTGCTGATGCCGGGGCGCTATGTGGGGACAGAGGCCGAAGCTGACGACGGCATCCCCTTTGAAGAGAAGATGACGGCGTTGACCGAAAAGCTGGCCGCCCAATTTGCCAAAGGCGCCGAGTTGGAAGCGAAGATTCGGGCGAATTTACGGGGGATTGGCTATGAGTTCTGATCTGTCGATACACGCCGCTCACTTCTTTGCCGAGGTGCGCGCCATCCTGGCCCAAGCGCGCCAACAAGCCTATGCCGCAGTCAACACGGCCATGATCGAAGCCTATTGGCAGATCGGCAAGCGTATTGTGGAAGAAGAACAGCAGGGGCAAGATCGCGCCGACTATGGCGCATTTCTGATCAAAGAGCTTTCCAAGGCGCTCTCCCAAGAGTTTGGTAAGGGCTTTGCCATTGCCAATCTGAAAAACTTTCGCCAGTTTTACTTGACCTTTCCCGACTTTCAAAAAGGCTACGCGGCGCGTAGCCAATTGACCTG
The DNA here is from genome assembly GCA_026645575.1 of Caldilineaceae bacterium. The sequence goes on along the minus strand of JAPKMW010000050.1, from coordinate 2,476 downwards.
GACCCACTATCGGCTGATCATGCGGGTAGACAACCCCACGGCCCGCGAGTACTACATCACCGAAGCCGGTACGCAACAGTGGAGCACCCGCCAACTGGAACGCAACATCAACTCGTTCTACTACGAGCGGCTGCTCAGCACGCAGGTTGGGCCCAAGCCGGCCGCGTATGAAGGATCAGGTAGCAAACAGCAGCCCGCCGACTTTATCAAAGACCCCTATGTGCTGGAATTTTTGCAGATCCCCGAAACGCCGGAGCTTTCTGAGCGCGATCTGGAGCGCGCGATTGTGCAAAAGCTGCAACACTTTCTACTGGAAGCGGGTAAGGGCTTTGCCTTTGTGGGTCGCCAATTCCGCATGAGCACCGAGACCAGCCACTTCTACATCGACCTGGTCTTTTACAACTATCTGCTCAAATGCTTTGTCCTCTTTGACCTGAAAACCGGCAAGCTGACCCACCAGGACATTGGGCAGATGGACATGTATGTGCGCATGTTTGACGATCTGCGCCGTGGCGCGGATGACAACCCCACTGTGGGCATTATCCTCTGTGCGGCCAAAGATGAGACGGTAGTTAAATATTCGGTGCTCAAAGGGAACGAGCAGCTCTTTGCCGCCAAATACCGGCTGATCTTGCCGACCGAGGAAGAGTTGAAGGCTGAGTTGGAGCGCGAACGGCGCTTGGTGCTGGCGGAGGCGGGGGTGGGATATGATGTTTCACAGGTGAATTGCGGAGGATCTGCACATGAGTTCGACTAGCTGGCAAACATTTCCTCTGGGTACACTTTGTACAGATATTTTCGATGGCCCACATGCAACACCGACAAAAACTGAAGAAGGGCCGGTCTATTTAGGAATATCAAATCTGGTCAATGGTAGACTTGATCTTTCAAGTACCGATCATTTATCTGAAGATGATTTTGTGAAGTGGACGCGACGGGTCACACCCCAAGTAAGTGATTTGGTTTTTTCCTATGAAACGCGTTTGGGGGAAGCCGCGTTGATCCCTGATGGATTGCGCTGCTGTTTGGGTAGACGAATGGGGTTAATGCGGTTTGATACAACAAAAGTTGACCCGCAGTTTATGCTCTATGCTTATCTTGCCCCAGAGTTTCAGCAAACAATTCAAGCGCGCACTGTACATGGTAGTACGGTGGATCGTATTCCACTCATTGAGTTGCCTGAGTTCCCAATCACTATCCCTCCTCTACCCACCCAACGTCGCATTGCCGACATCCTCTCGGCACTGGACGACAAGATCGAACTGAACCACCAGACCAACGCCACGCTGGAAGCCATGGCACAGGCCATCTTCAAGGAATGGTTTGTCGATTTCAACTACCCTGGTGCGACTGGTGAACTGGTCGATAGTGAATTGGGGTTGATCCCGGTTTGGTGGCGGGTTGGGAAGTTGGAGGAAATTGCAACAATTGTCATGGGTTTATCTCCCCCAGGTGACAGCTACAATTTGAATGGTGAAGGAATTCCACTGATCAATGGCCCCGTTGAATTTGGCGACTATTTTCCTGTAAAAACAAAGTGGACGGTAGAACCCACTAGAATGGCTGAACGCGGTGACCTAATTTTTTGTGTCCGTGGCTCGACAACGGGGCGACGTGTCATTGCTGATGATTCATACTGTATCGGCCGTGGCGTATGTACTATTCGTGCAAAAAATAGTGCTAAAGTGTTTCTCTACCAAACAATTAACGCTGGTATCGAAGATTTATTAACAAAAACAACTGGCTCTGTATTTCCAAGCCTTAGTGCTCCTGATATTAAGAATTTTTCAATTGTAGTGCCACCTTGGTCTATCATTGAAGAATTTCAGGAATTAACCAATCCCTTCATAAGCAAAATTGAGACAAACATAAATCAGATGGCTGCCCTTTCGTTGCTGCGCGACACGCTTTTGCCCAAACTCATGTCTGGAAAAATTGAGGTGCAAACATTTACATGGGAAAATTAGCATAAACGCGGCTCGTTCACAAAACTGCTTCTTCTAAAGCCGGTAAAATTTGAATAGCAACCAGTTGTGATTCGTGTAACGCTAACGAAGTGGTGGGGTGCAAGGCGCCATTGGCATAAACGGCAGTAATGATCTGCTGTTCTGGGTGTGGATGGCCGTTGTTGTTAGCCTGGTGATAGCCCAGCGTCGTCTGAATCATCTGCTGTACTTCTAGCAGTTGCTCTTTAATCAACGCTGGTGGATAGCCGGCCAGACCTTTGAAGACAAGCCGTTCTGCTTCTGCGTAGTCACCGGCTTGATAGGCAAAGGAGGCCACGCTGCGGTAGAGGATCGAGCGGGTCGGTTCCGCCGCTTTTTCATCGGGTACCAGATTGGCGGCATTGGTTTCAAGCTGCATGGCGCGCTGGATTAGCTTTTGATGTTCTTCCTGCTTGCCTTGTTGTATAGTGGTCCCCATTGTCAAGACCAAAAATCAACAAAAATAAGAACCCAAGTTACCTAGCGTGCCA
>JAPKMW010000049.1 GCA_026645575.1 Caldilineaceae bacterium | reverse complement strand
TTACTTGGCTCCGGCAAGCTCGCTCAGGCCATTCGCACACCTTGATTACCGATTTTGATTCTTAAATTTCATAAGGGGACCACATACATGGTGCGGCCCCGCATAGAGCCGGCAAAGAGTTTGTGCAACGTCTCTTTCATCTCGCGTGGATGAACCCAGTTGTTGGTGGGGCCGGCGTCGTTTTTGTTCAGGCTGCAAATAAAAGTACGATCTTCGACGCGCGCCACATCACCAGGGTCCGAACGTGCTAAAAAACTGTTGGGGCGCTTTGCCGGGTTCAACCGAAGTAAGGCGCCCCGTTCGACCATCTGTTGACAGAGTTGGTCATACTCTTCCTGCGAGCCGTCGCACCAGTGAACATAGTCGGGCTGGCACAGGTCGATCATCTCGTTGATCCAGGAGGATAATTGCGGATTGGTCATTGCTGTTGGAATGTTCATCGTCTGTCCTTTCCAGGCGGAAGTCACCTGCTTATCGTCGCTGATAAACAGAGCCGGACGTCGGGAGTGTCATGCTTAACTATACTCTATGTCAGACGAGTGACGCCTGAGTAACAAAAAAGAGGACTCACCTACACACCAGAGCGCATTCGGGTCTGCGCGACCCTAAAGCTCTGTGGCGGTAAATCCCTCTTGTGTAAGTCCCAAAAGCGTGAATGTTGCGCTTTCTTAACACAACGGCAAACAACGCGCAATCCACTTGAAGGGGCAGCGCCGGAACCGCTCACCTTTGCGGTTGAATAGAATGCGGATTGAATAGAATGCGAATTGGGCGGATTAGGCGGATTGATGTGGATCAAAAAATCGCCTAATCCGCATTCTATATTCAGTAGACCGCAACGCTATCGAGCCTGACTTTGGACTCAGGACTTAGGACTGCGGACTACTGATATTCTATGATTTCCTAGAGCCGATGAGTGTCGATCTGAGCAAAGGTGTCGCCAAAGATCAGGTTGCGTACATGGCTGCTATGGAGGAAGCTATTGGGGAAACCTTGCTTGAAGTCGGCAATACGGCTCAGGGCGTCAAGCTGTTCGTCGCTTAGGCAAAAGCCCAGGCAGCCGAGGTTATCTTGCAGTTGCGCTTCGGTGCGACAGCCCAAAATCGGAATCACCACCCCCGGTTGTTGGCGCACCCAGTTGATGGCGACCTGGGCCGGCGTTCGCCCCAGGCTTTGCGCCAATTGGGCAACGGCTTCACCCGCTGCCCGTTCAGCCTCACTGGTGCTAGCTTCGCGGCGCGGTTCGTCACCGGGCTTGCTATATTTGCCGGTCAAGACACCACCGTCCAGCAGTCCCCACGGTAAGATGGCAAGCTCATGGCTGCGCGCCATCGGCAAGACCTCCCGCTCAACGGCGCGATCACGCAAAGAGTAGGGAACCTGCATGGCCACCGGTCGCGACCAGCCGTAATCTTCCGCTTTCGCAATGGCATACGAAACCACCCAAGCCGGCGTATCGGAAAAGGCAAAATAGAGAACTTTACCAGCGCGGATCAAATCATCAACCCCGCGCAAGACCTCTTCCACCGGCGTCATGTAATCCCACATGTGGAGATAGAGCAAGTCGATATACTCCGTGTCTAACCGCCGCAGGCTGTTCTCGACTGAACGGTGCATACTTTTGCGTGAATTGCCGCCCAAGTTGGCATCAAGGACATTGCCGGTGGTCAGGCGTAGGGTATATTTGGTCGCAACCACAAAGCGATCCCGTTCCGCTTTGATAAACTCGCCCACGAACTTTTCACTCGTGCCATTGGTGTAGTTGTTGGCGGTATCGATGAAATTGCCACCGGCTTCCGCAAAGTGTGTAAAGATTTTCTGGCTGGTTGCCTTGTCGGCGCCCCACCCCCAATCATCACCAAAGGTCATTGTCCCCAGACAAAGTTCAGAGACGCGTAAACCACTGCGTCCCAACAATTTGTAGCGCATGTTTCTTTTCCCTTTCGCTTGCTGCATGATGGTCTAACAGGTGATTGAGATAACAGGTGATCCAGAGATTGAGAGATCCAGAGATTGCGCAAAACTGGATCTCTCAATCTCTGGATCTCTCAATCTCTCTACGCTGTTCAATCGGCAACTGCACTTCCGTCACATAGAGATGATGGTGATCGGCAAGAAAGGCTGGTGGCAGGTTCAATGCCTGCGCCTGATCGGCCCCAAAGCGGAGATAAACCTCGCGTAGTGGGCCGGCGATCTGATAAGGATGGGCGTCGAGCCAGAGCAACAGCGCGTGAAGAACATCGGGTAATTTGGCGTAATCACCAGTATAGACGACACAGGCCATCGTCTCCGCGCCCGGTAACTCGCGTACCGTGATGCGGTCATTCTCCGGCAAGTCGTGGCTGATCGGAATCGCCGCTTCGACATCACAGTCGGCCTCACGGTACTCGGCGTCATGATAGAGCAAGACAGGGCTGCTAAAGGCACGCGCTCTATGGTCAGCGACATAGCGTTCCAGTTCATCAAAGAGCGTAGCCACCGCCGCGTCGAGATTGGCCACGGTTTGCCGTATCGTTGCCATCCGTTGCGGCGGAACGGCGCGCACAAGCACATCATAGGCTAGATGTTGCGGCGTCTGGGCCAAGAGTGCGAGACGCGCTTCAATCTGCGCCAACCGTTGCTGTTCGGCGCGTACTCTGGCTTGCACTTCGGCGCGGCGCAGCTTCAACATTCCTTCCAGTTGGGCCAATGACACTTCATCGGTCAACAGATCGGCAATCTGTTCCAACGCAAAGCCCAACTCCTTTAAAACTAGAATGCGATTCAGGCGCGGCAACTGGTCGGCGCTGTAGTAGCGGTAGCCGGTCCAGCGATCAACCTGGGCCGGCTTTAGCAATCCCAGTTCATCATAATGGCGCAACATCTTCACTGAGATGCGGGTAAATTGGGAAAACTCGCCAATTTTGAACATAGTCTCCTTATGGTGATCTCCTCGCCTGCGCTATTGGGGTGTATCATATACCTTCCCACAATGGGAGAGTCAAGAGGCAATTTTTCGCAAGCGCACTGTCGTCAATTCAGTATGACAGCGCGCAACGCAGTATAATTCACCTATGCAACTTCTTGAAGATCAGAAGTACTGATTCAGGAGGGGGTGCCCGGTTTTTACACTGAAGAGTGACAATCAGCAACCTGAGACGACTCCCTATGACTTTCGATGAACTCTACCAACAAGCCAAAGCCGTCCTCAACCCGCGCAAGCTTTCGTCATCGGCAGAGGCCGGCGGCGTGGGTGCTGCGCTGTTGAGCGCCAGCGGCAAAGTCTACACTGGCGTCTGCATCGACACCGCCTGTTCCATGGGCTTTTGCGCAGAACATGCGGCTGCGGCGGCTATGATCACGGCGGGCGAAAATCGCGTCCTCAAAATGATCGCGGTCGGCTGGGATGGTCAAATCATGCCGCCTTGTGGCCGCTGCCGTGAATTTATTAGTCAGCTCCATGATGAGAATCTCCACACAGCGGTGCTGGTGAGCGACGGCGTGATCGTTACGCTTCGGGATCTTCTGCCCTACGACTGGCGCCAATCATTGCGTGGGTAAGACGTCAAAACAGCTAATCCTCTCTCTACCTCGGTAAATTTGTCGATGTATACATAATATATCTGTAATCTATACCCCGATACAACAACACTCCGCGCACAGTGCCTATAATAGGGTTATCTGCCTGTTAACAAAGATAGGTACAGCGGGCGCCAGGGCAAACCCTGAATTGCTCTTGGCGCCTAAACTCTATATCAACGAGACCCGAAGGACACTCTTTTGATAAAGATGGGTGCCTTCTTGTGCGACTCGTTAGTTATAGGAGGAGAGCATCATTGAGCCAAGCACCGTTGTTTCAGACTTTCTTTCTGGGGGGGTTTGAGTGCTCTAGTCATCGTCTTCGCTCCGGCAAACGGCTGGATTTAATCAGCGCCACTGGCCACGACCGGCATGTGCACGCCGATTATGAACGCTTGCGATCAATGGGGATCGCCACGGCACGCGATGGCGTGCGTTGGCATTGCATTGAAACGCGTCCGTATCAGTATGACTTTTCCAGCCTGCTGCCCATGTTGCAGGCAGCGCGGGAAACGGGCGTCCAGGTCATCTGGGATCTCTTTCACTATGGCTGGCCGGAAGGTATTGATATCTTTCAGCCCGAATTTGTGAACCGTTTTCGTGCTTTTGCCAGGGCGTTTGCCCATGTCTTTGCCAACGAAACTGACAGCACCCCTTTTATCTCACCAGTCAATGAAATTTCCTACTTTGCCTGGGCGGCCGCTGATGCGGGCTACCTCAATCCCTTTGCGTTTCATCGCAGCTTTGAACTGAAAGCGCAATTGGTGCGGGCAGCCATCGAGGCGATTGAGGCCATCTGGGATGTTCTGCCCAATGCACGCATTGTTCATGCCGATCCTGTCATCAATGTCATCCACGACCCGGAGCGACCGGAGCATCGGCATGATGCCGAAGGCTACCGGCTGGCCCAATACCAGGCGTGGGACATGCTCTCTGGACGGCTTTGGCCGCTCTTAGGGGGACAGGACAAATATCTCGATATCGTTGGTCTAAATTACTATGACCACAACCAGTGGGTCTTTAACGGTGAGTTTCTCGACCCCAGCCACCCGCTCTATCGCCCCTTTAGCGATATTTTGCGGGAGATCTACGACCGTTATGACCGTCCAATCTTCATCTCAGAGACGGGTGTTGAAGGGGAGACGCGCGCCGACTGGTTGAACTACATTGCGAAAGAAGTGAGTACTGCTATGGAAGCTGGTGTACCAGTGGAAGGCATTTGTTTGTATCCGATTTGTGACTACCCCGGTTGGGATGATGATCGTTGCTGTCAGACGGGCCTGTGGGGCTACGCCGATGCGAATGGTCACCGGGAAATCCATAAACCCCTGGCCGACGAATTACAACGGCAGCAAAAATTTTTCAAACTCTTTGCCCCGGCCATACCCAATACGTTTACGATGGGCGATCTGGAATTAGCCGTAGCGGAAGAAACCGAGCCGCCCGCCGTTTGTCTCTTCACCGATAGCCAAGATCCTTCCGGCATGGGTGAACACATGTTGACCCTGGCAGCACAGTTGATGGAACGTTACCGCGTTCTCTTTGTCTGCACCCACTGTGAAAAAGGGGACGGCTTCTTGGATCGCGCCGAAGCGATGGGCTGCATTGTGTTGCCCTTACCGTCCAGTAACCACCAAGACGCCCGCCAAAAGTTGCAGTGGTGGTTACAGGAGATGGGGGTGGCGGTCTTCCATTGTCACGCCGGCATTGGGTGGGAAGGCCACTGGGGCATTCAAGCCGCACATAACGCTGAAGTGCCGATGATCCTCCGCACCGAGCATTTGCCCTATCTGCTGACCGACCCTCGCCAGCAGGCCGAATACAAAGCCCTGCTCCCGCTGATCGACCAGATCATCTGTGTCTCGGAAGAAGCGGCCAAGAGCTATCGCGCCGCGGGTGTGTCGGCGGAGAAAATATCAGTCGTGCGCAATGGCATTATACTCAAGCGCACCGAGCCGGATCGCACCGGTGTACGCGCCGAGTTTGGCCTGCCCCCTGATGCTCAATTGCTGCTAACCGTGGCCCGCTTTACCGAGCAGAAGGGCCACTGCCATCTAATCGATGCCATCCCGTCGATTGTTGCGGCTGTCCCCAATGCCCATTTTCTTTGGGTGGGCGAAGGGCCGCTCAAGGAGAAGTTGCAGCAACAAGCCCAGGCGTTGGGCATCGACGCATCACGGCTGATCTTCACCGGGCGTCGTAATGATGTGCCGGCACTACTGGCCGCCGCTGACCTCTTTGTGCTGCCTTCGCTCTTTGAGGGGTTGCCGCTGGTGGTGTTGGAAGCGATGGCCAATGGCATCCCGGTGGTCGGCACCCGTGTCTGTGGCACCAGCGAAGCGATCACTGACGGCTTCAATGGCCGTTTGGTGGAGGCCGAGGATAGCCAAGCGCTCGCCAACGCCGTTGTTGAAGCGCTGCGCCAGCCGGGCCTGACCTCCCGTTGGGTCCATGCTGGTCGCACGCGCTTTGAACAGGAGTTTAGCGCCGCCCGCATGGCCGAAGAGACGGCAGCCATCTACGAAGCGTTACGAGCCGAAGCGCGTAGCAGGCGTAATGATGACCAGGCGGAGTTTGATTTTGTAACGGTTCAGCCCTTGGCGGGGGAACGGGTGACAAGATAAGGTGAGTGGGTGACAAGGTGTAATCACCCTGTCACCTTGTCATCCGGTCAGGTAGGTGATTACAAATTATCAATACACTTTTCATTGGAGACAACTATGGATCGGGTGCGGGTGGGCTTTGTTGGGGCTGGCTGGATTGCCAGCCGTCATATCGGAAACTGCCTCGGCTTTGACGATGTTGACGTAGTGGCCGTGGCCGATCCAGTGCGCGAACGAGCGCAGGAACAGGCGGTGCGCAGCGGGGCGGCGGTCTACACCGACCCTGAGGAGATGCTCGACAAAGAGCAACTTGATGCCCTCTACATCTGTGTGCCGCCCTTCGCCCACGGTTCCGTAGAGATGGCAGCCGTTGACCGGCGGCTGCCTTTTTTTGTGGAAAAACCACTGGCGACTACTTTGGCAACAGCGCAAACCATTGCCGATGGCGTAGCAGCCAACAAGATAATTACGGCGGTGGGCTACCACTGGCGCTACCTGGACACCACCGAGGCCGTGCAGGAGTTGTTGAGCAAGAAACCGGCGCGTTTGGCTCTGGGCTACTGGCTCGACTTTACACCGCCGCCCGCTTGGTGGAGCCGGCAGGATCAATCTGGTGGGCAGATGGTCGAACAGACGACCCACCTCTTTGATCTGGCGCGCGTCCTGCTGGGTGATGTCACCAAGGTCTATGCCGCCGGCGCTCGCCTGGATCGCCCATCCCATCCCGACGCCGATGTCTGGGATGTCAGTGTTGCTACCTTGCACTTTGCTTCCGGCGCCCTGGGGACAATGGCCTCCACTTGTCTGTTGAATTGGCCCCATCGCATCGCGCTCCATCTCTTTTGTGAAGGTATGGCGATTGAACTTTCCGAATTTGAGTTAATGGTCGATGTGGGGCAGGGGCGACCGGTGCGGCGTGCGGAAGGCGACCCCTTTATTCGCGAAGATCGTGCTTTTATCGATGCCGTGCAGGGCAAAGCGAACCGGATCCGCGCCCCTTACCACGAAGCGTTACAATCCTTCCAACTGACCCTGGCCGCCAATCAGTCGGCGCAAGAAGGGCGTCCGTTGGATTTACATACAGTGTCAGTCGTATAGTCCAAAGTCCAAAGTCCAGAGTCCAAACTCCAGCGTTGGGAATCCCGTTGGGCTACGGGCTACCAGACTACGGACTAAGGACTACGGACTAAGGACTACGGACTAAGGACTAAGGTGATTATGGCTACTCGAACGATTCGTTCGTTGGGTGTTGAAGATAAAGGCCGCGCCTACTTCTTCAGTTATGAAGAGGGAGCAGCGCCGGCCAACCACTTCCGGCTGGACACGCTCTATACAGGCATTTCCGCCGGTACGGAACTAACCTTTTTTCACGGCACAAACCCCTATCTCCATTCCCGTTGGGATGACGAGTTTGGTCTCTTTCACCAGGGTGAGCCGAGCGCCCATTACCCCATTCCCTTTATGGGCTATATGGAAGTCGGGCGGGTGACGGAGAGCCGAGCGCAGGCGATCCAAGAGGGGGATCTGGTGGCGATGGCCTATGGGCACAAGAGTGGTCATACGGCGGATGCGCTGCATGAATTCTATATGCCGCTGCCCCATGACCTTGATCCCATCTTGGGCATCTATGTGGCCCAAATGGGGCCGATCTGCGCCAATGGCATTTTGCACGCCGCCGCCGAAATGGTTGGCTATGATGTGCGCACTTTGGGCGATGGCGTGCGGGGGCGCAACGTGCTAGTCTTAGGCGCCGGCGTCGTTGGCCAACTGACAGCGCTCTTTGCCCGCCGCTGTGGCGCCGCCAATGTGGTGCTGACCAATCGCACACCGCAACGGCTGGCCGCCGCAGAAGCCATGGGGACAAAGACGCTCAATGAAACCGAGATCGAGCCGTGGCGCTACTGCAAAGAGCAGTGGCATCATGGCCGCAATGACCGGGGCGCCGACCTCGTCTTCCAATGTCGTGCCGAGCCAGCCAGTTTGCAGATGGCGCTTCAATGTCTGCGTCCCCAGGGAGCCGTCATTGATCTGGCCTTCTATCAAGGCGGCGCCGAAGCCGTGCGGCTGGGTGAAGAGTTTCACCACAATGGGCTGACCATTCGCTGTGCCCAGATTGGCCGGGTGCCGCGTGGATTGAGTCATGCCTGGAGCCGTCACCGGCTGGCCCAGGAAACGATTGACCTGTTGCGCACCTTTAGTTTGGAAATTCGTGACCACCTGATCACCGACATTGTGTCCTATGACAATGGTCCGGCCTTCATGACGCGGCTGGCGCAGCAGTATCAACCGCAGGTATTGCAAGCGGTCCTGGCGCTGCCGCCCGATGGCACGGCCAGTAAGACGCTTACCGCTGCCCAGCCCGAAGAGGAGCCGATCCGCTTCCCCAGCGAAGTGCTAAGCATGGATCAGGTGCGTGAGCTGGCGTCGGCCTAAGGGTTTGTTTGTAAAAAGATAAGTAGCTCATGGCGAGTCCGTGACTCGCAACCGGCTTAGGCGAGTCACGGACTCGCCATGAGCGAGGTGTAGCGTTATCTTTTTACGAATGCTAAGCCGTCATGCCCTGCTGGTGTAAAAAATTCTAGTTTATTACTTCATTCTAATACAAGGTAAGGAGAAACCTATGCGAAACTATATTCTTGGTGGAGGCGTCACTGGTCTGGCGGCCGGCATCAGCTCTGGATTACCAGTCTTTGAAGCCGTGACGGAACCGGGCGGCATTTGCAGTTCATACTATGTGCGCCCCGGCGAAACCGAGCGCTTGCACCAAGCCCCTGCCGACGAAGATGCTTATCGTTTTGAAATTGGCGGCGGCCACTGGATCTTTGGTGGCGACCCGACCATTTTACAATTCTTACGCACGATTGCCCCCTTAAAGTCTTATGCGCGCCGCTCGTCGGTCTACTTTGCCGACCAGGAACGCTATGTCCCCTATCCGATTCAGAACCATCTGCGCTTTCTCGACAGCGATGTCGTACGCCAGGTGCTGAAGGAACTAGTCAACCCGGCGGGCGAATTTCGCACAATGGGGGAATGGATGACGCAGAGCTTTGGCCCGACCCTCTGCAATCTCTTCTTCAATCCGTTCCATGACCTCTACACCGCCGGTCTCTACAAAACCATTGCGCCGCAGGACGCCTACAAGTCGCCGGTGAGCTTGTCCCATGTCATTCAGGGCGCTTTCGGCGATGCGCCGTCAGTAGGGTATAACGTTACCTTTGTCTACCCGGCAGAGGGCTTAAACACCCTGGCCCAACGCATGGCCAGCGCATGTGACATGCGCTATGGCAAACGCGTGGTTGAAATTGATATCAAGAACAAAGAAGTCGCCTTTAGCGACGGCACCAGCGTCACCTACAATTCGTTGCTCTCAACGCTGCCGCTCAACGCCATGTTGAAGATGACCGGCATCCAGACGGAAGCGCAAGCGGATCCCCACACGGCAGTTCTGGTGCTCAACATCGGCGCCCGCCGCGGCGAGAAATGCCCGGATGATCATTGGCTCTACAACCCCGACGCCAAATCCGGCTTCCACCGGGTCGGCTTCTATAGCAACGTGGATCGCTCCTTTATGCCCAAGTCGGCACGACCGGACAACAATGCCGTTAGCATCTATGTGGAGCGCGCTTATCTACCTAACCAGAAACCGACGGACGCCGAAGTGAAGGAATACGCCGACAACGTAGTACGTGAATTGCAGGAGTGGGGGTATATCACCGAAGCAGAAGTCGTCGATCCCACTTGGATCGATGTCGCCTACACCTGGTCCTACCCGAACTCACAGTGGAAAAAGCAAGCCATGCAACAGTTGGAAGAGCATGGCATCTACTCCATCGGGCGCTATGGCCGCTGGGTCTTCCAAGGCATTGCCGACTCGGTGCGCGATGGCTTCTACGCCGGCGCCAGCTTCAAAACACTGGAAGATAAGAGCAAAATCATCCACATGGGTGACATGCAGCAGCGCAAGCGTGTCGGTACAGAAAAGATTGTCACCAACGGCAAGACAGCACGCACCAGTAGCGCTACCGGACGCGTGGCTGTACCGGAAGCCGTGAAGGTGAAGCCGTAACGATCTGTCAGTAGTAAAGACTTTAGGGTTCGTCAAAGCAGATCCGTTGCTCATGGCGAGTCCGTGACTCGCCTTAGCCAGTTGCGAGTCGCGGACTCGCCTTCACCAGTTGCGAGTCGCGGACTCGCCATGAGCGGTGGACGACGTTATCTTTTTACGAATCTTAGTCTTCGGGAAGTCGGAGAAGACTAAAGTCTTTACTACTGAAGTAAGCGTGAGCAATGATGACGGAGCAACAAGCGCAAAGCGGTTCGCAACCACCACCGCCGCCACCCTTTCCCAGAAGAATTCAGCTTCACCGCGTCCAACTGATCGGAATGCCGCTTTTGATGTTGGTGCCGCTCCTGGCGATCTTGGGCGTCTTTGGTGAAACCTTTGCTACCACCCAAGCCGCAAACGATCGGCTGTCCGTCCAGGTGCAGTATGCCACGCGTTCCCGCTATGGCATGGCAAATCCGACTGCGGTGGCTGTCCATAACACTTCGTCAACACCATTGACCGCATTATCTATCCTTTGTCCTCACGGGGTTACGGGTGGTGGGCAAGCGCAAGTTCAGTCAACTCTCGCCGATGGAACTGGTGGTGTTGCTCCTGATTCCTGAACTGGTGTCACAGTCTTTAGTGCGTGAAGATTCTTCGCTTACCAATGCCATCATCGCCGTCTGTACGCTCCTCTCCTTGGTCTTTCTCAACTCACTGCTGATGCAAAAGAGTGGGCGGGTGGCCGATATGGTCGAAGGCAAGCCGGCGCTGTTGGCGCAACATGGCAAGTTTATCGTTGATAACATGAACAAAGAACGGATCAGCCCGGAAGAACTCTTTGCCGAGATGCACCAGGTTGGTCTCTATCAACTATCGCAGATTAAATGGGCGGTGCTGGAGAGCGATGGTCGTATTGCGTTTGTCCCAGAAGAGGAAAAACGCGACCGTGAAAAGCAAGGCAATCCGTTCCGACCCGTGGAACAAGAAATTCAATAAAGTACGGAGAAACTTATGCAAGATCTCATTTGTATCAGCCATTTGCGCTGGGACTTTGTCTGGCAGCGACCGCAGCAACTGCTCTCGCGCCTGGCAAAACAGTATCGTATCTTCTTTGTCGAAGAGCCAGTGACCGATACCGGTATCGATAAACCCTACCTGGAAACCTACCCTGGTCGCACCCCTGGCGCCCAGCCGGTAACGGTGGTGAAGATGCACTACCCCAGCCGCGATCACTACTGGATCGGCCACAATGACCCGCGTACCCAAGCGGACTATGAAGCGCTCCTGATCGATATGATGGCGCAGGAAGAAATGCACAACCCGATTGTCTGGCTCTATACGCCGATGGCCGCTCCCTTTGTCGCCGCGCTCCCCCCGCATCTTTTGATCTATGATGTCATGGACGAACTTTCGGCCTTCAAAGGGGCGCCGACTGAACTGAAAGACGCGGATCGACAATTGTTGGGGCAGGCGGATCTGGTCTTCACCGGTGGCGCCAGTCTATATCGCACCCGGCAGCCCTACAGCAACAACATTCATCTCTTCCCCAGCGGGGTCGATATTGAACACTTTGCCCGCGCCGACCGCAAACAATTTGCAAAACCGGCGGATATAGCCGACCTGAAGCCGCCGATTCTAGGCTACTTTGGTGTCATCGATGAACGCATGGATCTGGCCTTACTCGCCCATATCGCCGCCGCCCACCCGGAGTGGAATCTGTTGATGCTGGGGCCAGTCATCAAGATCGAAGCCCAGGATCTGCCCCATGCACCCAACCTGCACTACCCTGGCATGAAGGATTACAACGACCTGCCGGTTTATCTCTCTTATTTTGATGTGGCGTTGGTGCCCTTTGCCATGAATGAAGCGACCCGCTTCCTTAGCCCCACCAAAACACTGGAATATCTGGCGGCGCACAAGCCGGTGGTCGCCACGCCGATCCCCGACATTATCGAACTCTATGGCGACTATGTGCGCATTGGTCGCACACCGGAGGAATTTACCAACCACATTGCTGCCGCCTTGGCCGCCAGTGACGCCGAGCGCGCCAAACGCCGTCGCCAGGAACAACAACTTCTAACCCGCTACACCTGGGATACCATCGCTGAACAGATGGCACAGCTCATTGCCGACAGCTACCAAGGTAAAAGTACGCCCAAACGCACTGCGACACCGGTTGGGGTATCTTCTATTCTGGCTGGCAGCCAGGAATAGGAGTTGGGAAGGCGGAAGTCAACCGCTTCCACCTTCCTACATCCGCTCTCCGCATGAAACCTTTTGACTACTCACTCGACTTCAAAACGATTGATTAAAGAGGTTACACCGCCACTACCTCCACCAGTGCCAGCACTTCCTTTAACACCGGCTTGTTCTTAAAATACAACACCTGCGATGGTACATCCTGTAACTTTTCCCGCCCCAGATTCACCCCTTCGTAGACCAACAGGATCAGATCACTACGGTTAGCGGCGCGCGTTTTGGCAACCTTGCGTTCCAGATACTCTGGGTGCCAATAACCGACGATTTCGACAATGGCGCGGCGACCATCCGTTTTGTGGGTAAAGGCAAAGTCGGGGATCATAACCGTATCACCGAGGAGAATCACTTCATCTTCACGGGTAAGCAGCCACTTTTCCCGTTCATCGCCAAATTTTTCATGAAATTCTTTAGCAAAGTTGGCTTCCAGGCGGCTGTCAAACTCGCCGCTCTGCTTAAAATGGCTGACCAACGCTGTGGTGTGGTCAAGATAGTAGGTAAGCTGCTTGCCGAAATAAGGAGGCCGCACGGTTGACCACATGCGCCAACCATCACAGAGCAGGAGCGCCGGCAAAAAAGCCGCCATCTGCCGGCCATACCGGGTGGTGGCCTGGACAAAGGGTGAAATGGGGCCGTCAATCACCACACGGTAGCCGCCATCGATTACCGTCGCTTCAAACATGAGTTTGAAAAGCTTGAGGTAGCGCCAGAAATCTTTGAAATTGCCGTGAATGTTCACCTGCATCTGGTCAGCCCAGTAGAGAGCGGCACGCGCCAGTTCCAGATTGTAACGGGCGATTAACCCGGCGGGTGTCCAGGTCGGACCGGCAGCCGTGAGCAGATAGGCGGCAGTGCGGTCCGCATAGAGGATATGTTCGACTTGACCAGGCGTAATGTTATACTCAACGGCCGCTTCCCGAAGCACTTTGTCACGCGTTTGCGGTTGGATGGGATCCGGTGCGGCAAAGGTCGGGCCACGGCTAAAGAGCCGTTTGCGCAATTCCGCCGGGGCAACTGGTGTCGTGATTGGTTGAAAAGTCGCCTCGTCGCTGAGGACTTTGGCGAGACCACGAATGGTCATGTAATCGGTGCGACCGGCTTCGTAGCGTTCTAGCGCCGCTTGCCACGCTTCCTGCGGTTGACCAACCTGTTGTTGCAGCCGATGAATCAAGTCGGCAGCGGTCTGTTGCCAGTGCCGGTTTGTCTCATCCAGCCACTCAATTTGCAATTCATTGTTGCGCTGAAAGAGACGCGAACGCACCAGATCGGCGGTTAACATCAGGCTGGTTCCCTACACCTTTTCCGGGTGGGGACGACGACGGCGCGCCCGTCCCACATCCACCGTGTCACGCACGAAAATTTCATAGAGAACCGCCTGCCGGTTATCGACTTTGCGTAGAATGCGCCCCAGCCGTTGAATATACTCACGCGCTCCGGCGCTGCCGCCTAATACAATGGCAACTTTGGCCTCCGGCACATCGATCCCTTCGTTGAGAACTTTGGAGGTAACAAGCGCCCCATAGTCGCCCCGCTGAAAACCCTCCAACACTTCTTTGCGCTCGGCTGCTTTGGTCTCGCAAGTCAACGCCGGGATCAGATGGCGCTGTGACAGATGATAGACCACGTCATTGCTTTCGGTGAAGATCAAAATGCGTTCATGGCGATGTTCTTGCAACAGCCGATCCAGGGCGGCCAGCTTCTCGGTTGCCGATGAGAGAAGTCGTCCCAGCCGTTGATGGGCCAGGACTGCTTCGCGCGCTTTGGTCTCGAGTGAACTCAGGCGCATCAATTCCAGCCACCAGCGCGAGCCACGGAGATAGAGCTTGCGCTCCTTGATAAACTGGGCGTAGATCGCATAGTCCTCATCATACTGCCGGCGTTCAGCCTCGGTCAGGGCGACGCGCAGCCGTTCGGTGCGGTATTCGGCCAACTGTTTGCCGGCCAGCTCATCAATGCGCTTTTCGTAGATGATCGGGCCAATCAGTTGATCCAAATTCCAGCGCCCATCTTGCTGCTCTTCTTTGGTCGGATAGGTGGCGGTCAAACCCAGACGAAAGGGCGCGGGAGCCATCAACGCCGTTTCGCCCCAACTGGGCGCCGGCAGGTGATGGACTTCATCGTAGATAATCAGCTTGAAGTTGTTGCCAACGTTCGCCATCAAGTCACCCGCCGAGTGATAGGTGGTGACGGTAATGGGCTTGATGATCTTTTCACCGCCATAGTAGACGCCCACCTCGGTGGTAAAGGCGTTAACCAGCCGGGCATACCACTGGTGGAGCAGATCAATCGTTGGCGCCACCACCAGCGTCGAGCGGTTGACCCGCTTGATCGCCTGAATCGCCACAAAGGTCTTGCCCGCGCCCGTTGGCAGGACGATGCTGCCCAGGTGGTTGGCCTGTTGCCACGCCTTTAGCGCTTCTACCTGATAGTCGTGCGGTTCTCGTTGGTCATGCAAGGTCAGGTTGAGCGTTTCCCAGCGCACGATACTATCGCGGATCTGTTGGTCGCGCAGCCAAGGGATGAGCGTCGGATAATGATAGGCTTCACAGCGCCAGCGGGCTTTGATCCATTGAAAGACGGGAGGAACAGTTTCGTTTTGGTCAACGCCATAGAGGACGAGCGTGCCGCCTTGAAAGGAGAGTGATGGCTTCGTCATTTGTATAATATCCATTGCTCGGATGGAATCCGCTGCTGACAGCGAGAAGCCGCCTCAGCGGCTGGATGCCTAACACTTTAGCGATGCCCTCCACTATCGCCATGCCACTCAATCTGTGGCATGTGACTGGCCGGCGGTGGCGGCCAATGCGCGCCCCGTTGACTGGTCAGGCCCTTATTCGGGCCGGCAACAAACTCCCGATCTGGCAGCCCCATCAACTCCCCATTTTGCACCCATGCTTCGTCGCCGCCATAGAGTTGGCTGATCAACAGGGCGGTCAGCCGCGCCAGCGGTTCGGCATACTCCGGGTCACGCGCCCGATCCATAATTTCGTCGGGATCTTCCTGGAGATCAAAGAGTTGCCGGTGATTGCCGGCGGCGTAGTAGACCAGCTTGTAGCGCCCGTCATGGATCATGCGGGTGGCGTGGGCGCCTTCGTCGATCTCGCCGTAGAACCAGTCGCGCTGCTGTTCCCCAACCATCGAGATGCCTTCCACTGTGGCTGGAATTGACACACCGGCCAGGTCGAGCAGGGTGGGCATAATGTCCTGCCAGCCGACCAGCCGATCATCAACCCGATGGTGGCCGACCCGTTGGTCGCCCGCTGCACCGACCAAGATCATGGGAACGTTGGCCGAAGATTCGTAAAAGAGCCGCTTGGCCCACATGTTATGATTGCCCAGCATGTCGCCATGATCGGCGGTGAAGAGGATGATTGTGTCGTTGAGCAGCCCCTCCTCACGCAGCGTACCAATGACGACACGGATCTGGTGATCGATATGCGTACAGAGGGCATAGAAGGCGCGCCGGGCCATGCGGGTCTGAATTTCGTTGTATTTTTGCCCTACGGCATACTTGCTCTGGAGACTATAGGGCAAGGGGTCATAGCCATCCGACCAGAGGGCAATCGTTGGACGGTCGATCTCAATGTCGTGGTAGAGATCCAGATAACTTTGCAGCGGCACAATCGGCGGGTGAGGGTGGCGATAGGAGAGATACCAGAAGCCGGGGCAGGTGGGGTCGCGCCGTTTGATGACCCGACACATCTGGTTGGTTGCCCAGTTGGTGGGGTGAGTATGCTCCGGCAGGTGCCAGGGACGGGTGCTGTACTCGTTGTTGCTCATGCCGTGATTGAAATATTGGCCGGCAAAGCCCTCGTCGCCCAGAAAGAGTTCATAGTCATCAATGGCGCCATATTGCTGGCGGCCCTCTTCATCGAGGATTACATCATCAAAGCCGATGCGGTTGCGCTGAGGGTAGACATGTAACTTGCCCACGGCATAGGCTTGATAACCGGCATTGCGAAAGGTCTGCGCCAGTGTCGGCAGGTGGGCGGGCATGGGGAGCGTCTCTTTGAAGACGCGGTCGCCGTGGGTGCGAGGTGGCGTGCCGGTCATCAAAGTGCGCCGCGCCGGAATGCAGACCGGGCATTCGGCGTAGGCATTGGTATAGCGCACACCACTGCGCGCCAGTTCATCGAGCGTCGGCGTCTGGATCGCCCGATGACCGGCAACGCCCAACAGCGCCGCCGGCCAGTGATCCGTGCAAACTAAGAGAACGTTGGGCTGTCCGGGCATGGGAACTCCATTATCGTTTGGTGAAGACGGTTCATCGGGAGAATTCTGCTCACACAATTATAGTACGATAATGGTCTGATGCCAATCATGACAGGTCGCCATCAAGCGCTATGCCAACGCCGTCGCGGCCATGCTGGGCAAAATCGCCGTGTTGTTCCAGATTCCTTTTGACCCATTGCTGGAGGATGAAGTTGAGGTATACTCAGCAAGGCCATAGGCAACATGCCTCCGGCACCACAACGCATGAAAATTTCTACCGTGAAATACACCAAGAGCGCAAAGGGGCGCGTAAGGTTTTCTTTGCGTACCTTGGCGACCTTGGCGGTGCTTATTTTCAGAACAGCCTTAAATGTGTCCTTTAGTTGCTTGTCCGGTTGATCACAATGTTAGCCGCTGTGAATCGGAATCACCCTAGCTCAAACGTAGTCACGCCGTATAGTCGACTTAGAGTCAAATCAGAGCATTTTCCCAAATACATCCGAGCCGTCTCGAATGCGGCGATCATATTGTGCCGCTTCACCAACTCGATTGCTGCTGAATTCACTTCCGGCACGTCCAAAAAAAAAGAAGCACCATCAGGGACACGGGCCTTTAGTGATAGAAATAGATGTTCTGCAAACTGTGGACTGTCAGAAAATAGCGGACCGATCTTATATCCAGAGCGACAAATGCGCAGAACACCGTAACCTGCCAGTTTGCCATTCTTTCTTCTGACGCCGAGTGCTGTGCTTTGCGGTTGATCAAGCCAACACCTCAGAAATTGTGTACGATTGTCAGGAAAAAACAGTTTGTCATATGTGCATATTTCATCAAAAGGGATTGTCGATAAGTCGACTATCCTTGAATCAGTTGGAAAAGCTCCTCCTCCGGTTCCAGCATATCGGATATTTCTATAAGCCAATGCAAACCCAGACTTCTGGTAGTTGCCCTGTTGAGAGATTACTCCATCTAAACCGATTGTGCGACCACTAAGGGAAGCAAGAGCGGCATTCCATATCTGAATACCGTAGCCTTTGCCGCGATCCTTTGGCTTCACAATGTAAAATCCAATGAAGCCAAAGGAATCACCATATTTCACCGCAGAAATTGTTGCAATAGGCTCATTATTAACCAATCCGATGAGAAAGCCATTTGGATCTGCGGCATAGAAACAATCTGCATCGTACAACCCCGGATTCCATCCTTCTGCCGCCGCCCAGTCGATAGCCATATCTATTTCTTGCCGAGTCATGGTTCTGATTGTGTAGTTACTCGCACACATGATTCACCCCTGGATAGAATACTTTCCTGATACAGACGCGCCCCTTGATTTTATCATAAAGATTAACTCTACGGAAATGGAATAGCGTTCTCGCTAGGTAAAGCTTATGCCCAACCGTGTACCCATTGCCCTACTGGTCGATGATAGTTGCCCGTTGGTTCATGTCTATCGCTACCACTGGGAGGATGTCCACAAAAGAGCGCCGGCGACCGACGACGGGCGTCCGTTACTGGACACCATTCCCAACAGCTTTCTTGATCGCTTTTGTGATGTCGTGCAACGACATGGCATGGCCGGCAAGTTTTCAATTGTGCCGGCGCCGGCAGGTATGGGCGATATCGAGCGCGGGATCGACGGCTTTGATCCGACGCTGACACAGGAATGGCTTGCCACCGCCAAAGCGCGCCTGGCGCCCCGTTTCGATTTTTGCCCGGAAGGGTTGACCCACAATTTGACCGTCGATCTGGCGACCGGCGCGTTCTTGCCGGTGGGCGAACTGGAATGGTCACACAGCCAGGACCGCACTACCTTGACCCCCTATCTCATCCGCCAGTACGAACTATTGCAGGCGGTGGGGATTGACGCCACCGGCAACACCAGTTGTTGGACCTTTGGGCAACGGGTCGAGGCCGAATACATTGCGGCGATGGTGGCGGCGCAGAAGGCGGTCTATGGGCGCGATCACTCCTGGTATTTTCTTCACATCTGGCATCGCTACCCAGCCACGCGCCCCTACATTGCCTATATGCAGGGCGGGACAACGCTAGTGTCGATCAACTCGACCGTCGATGATTTTTTCTGGGCGACGATCAACAGCCCGCGCACCGACCGAGCCTACATTGAACAGATCACCGATCAACTGTTGACCGCCGATGGGCAAGGCGGCGCCATTCGCACGGTGCTGAATGCCGGCGGCTGGCCGATCTTGATGAATCATTGGCAATCCTTTTTCTCGAATGGACTGGAAACCGGGTTGGCGGTTCTCGATCTGCTGGGGCAGCGGGTCAATGCCACCCTGGCTGATGAAGTTGAGTGGCGGAGTTGTGCGGAAATTGCACAGCGCGCCCGTTTAGAAATCTCATAAAAGGTGGAATCTAGGGATTGAGCAACCTTCAGACAGCGTAGGTGCGGTTTGCAACCGCACCTACGCTGTCATTCCTTTGGCACCCAAAATTCATTTGATTTCATCCAGTATGTGCTATAATCACCCTTATTGTCAAGCCGCGCCGGCCCTGACCGGCGCGCTTTTCTTTTGCCTACAATTCTTGTAAATGGAGAATGGACACAACTGCATGACCACTTCTACCCTCTCAACCGCAACCACGGCGGACGCCATCGCCAAGCCGGCGGCCACCAGCGCCATCAAGCGCAGTACGCTCCTGGCGGTTGTCCTCGGCCACCTGAGCGTTGATATGCAAACCGGCTCGCTGGCGGTGCTGCTGCCGTTACTGCTCAAAGCCTTTGCCCTCGATTACACCGGCGCCGCTGCAATCATGTCTTTTAATAATTTGATCATCGCCGTTTCGCAACCCCTTTTCGGCATCCTGGGTGACCGCAAGCAGATGCGCTGGCTGGTCTATGCCGGTTGTTTACTTACCGGTCTGGGCATGGTGGCGGTAATGTTTCTGCCTAGCTATTGGCTGATTGTGGTGGCTGTGGTGTTGAGCGGACTGGGATCGGCTATGTTCCACCCAGAGGGGTTGTCCGTGGTGCGAGCGATTAGTGGCAACAAGGCGGCGACCGCTTCGTCGATCTTCTTCTTTGGCGGCAATTTGGGCTTTGCTATTGGCCCGCTGCTGGTTGCTTGGCTGACCCACAACTGGGGTACCCATGCGGCCATTTGGATGATGATCCCGACGTTGGTCGCTATGGGCTTTCTGGCGGCAAACACGGCTGAGATTCGCCAACCCGCCGCCGAACGTTTGGCAACCCGGTCGCAAACGGGCGCTTCGTGGTATCAGCAAAACCTGGGGCTGATTCTCCTCTTACTCGGTCTGATTACCGTGCAGACCATCATCCTCACCGGGCTGAAAACCTTTATTCCGCTCTACTACGCCGAGCAAATTTCCGCCGATTGGATTGCGCTGCTGCTTACCGTCATCTCGTTGACCGGGGCGGCGGGTACGCTGGTGGGTGGCTTTGCCGCCGAACGCCTTGGGCGCAAAAATGTGATCATCATCGCTTCCCTCCTCGTATTGGGCTTTTTGTTTATCGCCATGCGCAGCGAAGGTTGGCTGCAACTGATCTTGCTAGGCTGCACCGGTTTCTTCCTCTCTATGCCCTGGCCGCTCTCGGTGGTGATGGTGCAGGAAGCGATGCCCAACAATGTCGGTCTGGCCTCCGGCTTAACGCTCGGTCTGGCCTATGGCGCCAGCGGTTTGGGCGTCGCCGTCTTGGGCCGCATTGGCGACCTCTTCGGCCTGCAAACGACCATGAATGTTGTCATCTGGCTCCCGCTGGCCGCCCTGGCGATCAGCTTTCTGGTGCAGGAACGACGCAAATCATTAATGGAGAATGGATAACAATTAATAATTTTCCATTCTCCATTAATGATTAGGCCGGTTCGAGCGCAAAAACCCGATCATATGCCGTTAACGCCACACCGCCGAGCCGTTCGGCCATCTGGCGGTAGGCGGCGCGACGGTAGTTCCACTGGTGGGCGCGGGGGGCTTGTTCCAGCCAGTCGCAGAGGTGGAGACGGATGAGATCCTCGTATTCGGTTTTGGTCAGTGCCATTTGTTCGCCGGTGACGCGGTGGATGATGGTGTAGGGGCCTTCGGCTTGCGTCACCTGGGCATCCAGCGAAGCGCGATCCATAAAGCAGTTGAGATAGGCCAGCTTCTCGGCATAGTCACCGATCAGTGTCCGCAGTTCGGGTTGGCGTTCCAGGGGCAAGGTGAAGCCTTGAAAGCCCTGGGTGCCATAGATCGAATGGAAGAGGGCGGCGCGACAGAGTTCCGGCGTGCCGCCCCACGCTTTCATATCATTATGCACCCCAATGGCATGGGCAAGATAGGTCTTTTCCGTGTGGCCGATGTCGGCGGCGCCGAGGGCAATGATGTAATCGGTCAGATCTTTGAATTTGGGTTCCATCATTCTTCTCCGGGTTTCTACTGTGGGTGAATAACAACCGTTCGTAGCCGGTCCGTGACCCGTGAGTGGATCGCCGGTCATGGACCGGCTACGAGCGGCGTTGTTGGTTGCATGGAATCAAGGTGGGGTAACCAGTAGGATAGTAGAACCGCTGGCGCTTGTCAAACCGACCAATTCAGCGTCACCTGCACCCCCACATGATCAGAGAGATACCCTTGCCCACCACCAACATAAGCACATGTCTCCGTGAAGCAGAGATCCGCTGTTGTCTGCACGTTCATGCCGGGCGGTATGCGCAAAAAGACAAAATCAATGGGTAGCGCGTAGTGAACGGGAACGCCGGGAAACGGGCGATAGGTAGGGCGCACGTCTCCGGCCAGGGGATCGGTAAGACCGCTGCGCTGTAAAAACTCTTCATAGAGCCAACTGCCGCGGGGAATATTAAAATCACCGGCCACCAGCACCAATGCAGTCGTCGGCTGTGCTTGCACCAGATCTGCCAGTTGGTGCAGTTGCCGTTGTTGCTCCTGCGCCGCTCGGCTTCCCCGCTGCCACTTGGCCCAGTAATTGGCGACTAAATGGGTATTGATGACAATAACGGTTTGCCCAGCCCACTCTGTTTGCATCAGTAACATGCCTTTTTGGGTCAGTTGATCCATAAGGGTTGGGCCAAGCCAGGCGCCTTGATTTGTATAACGCGTAAAGCTCGTCTTGCCTGGCGACTGCTGCGTTAAGGTCAAAAGCGCCCCAAGCGGCGCCGTGCGGCCCGATAAATATGCTTGAGCCAGACGGCTTTCGGTCAATTGCTGCAGCAACCGCAACGCCCAATGACTCTGCACCTCCTGCAAGCAGACCACATCCGGTTGGATCTGCTGGAGTTCGCGGGCCAGCGACCGTAAACGACGGGGCGTCGTCCAGTTAAGACCGCCGAAGCAATTAAAGGTTACAAGTGAAAAAGCAGGCGTAGTGGGTGTCATTGTCGTGGGTCATAGCAAAGGCGAAAAGAGTCGCATCACGGAATCACGCGTCCGCCATAAGAAATGGCTGCGTTTGTAAACGGCGAGATCAAATTCGGTGCAATTTTCTAGATCGTGACAGAAGATCTTATCCAGCGCACGGGTTGTCTCCCGGTCGTAAATGATCAAATTCAACTCATAGTTGATAGCAAAGCTGCGTATATCCATGTTGGTCGAGCCGATGGAGCAGATCATTGAATCAACGCTAATGGTCTTGGCATGAAAATAGTCGCCGTGATAGAGATAGATTTTGGCGCCGGCCTCGGCCATGTTGGCGGCGTAGGTAAAGCCGGCTTGATAGGGTGCATTGATCCCCGGTCCATTGGGCGCTAGCATAATCTTCACCTCCACACCGGATTGCGCCGCCGCCGCAATGGCTTCTGCTAAACCGGCGTCCAAAATAAAGAAGGGCGACTGAATAGTAATTTGCCGTTGCGCCCCGGTGATCAAGCCGAAGTAGATGCTCCGAATCGCCTTCCACTCGGCGTCCGGGCCGGACTGGGCGATCTGTATTGGCAGATAGGGATGCTCCTCCTTGGCCGGCGGGTAGTAGGCCGGGTCGGTCAGTTGCTCCTTGGTGGTATTATACCATTGGACGGCAAAACTGGATTGCAAGCCCAACACCACATCGCCTGTCACGCGCACATGGGTATCGCGCCAGCCGGTGAAGCGTCCGCCATGTGGTCCCTTGAGATGCTCTTCCGACATATTCAAGCCGCCCGTGTACCCGATCTTGCCGTCGATCACTACAATTTTGCGGTGGCTGCGGTAGCTGATGGTATGGATGGCGAAGAGCGATGACCAGGCGATCATCTTAACGCCGCCGGCGTTCATCTCTCGAATATAACGCCAACTGAGCATCCAGAAACTGCCCAACGGATCATAGATCACCCGCACCTCTACCCCTTCGCGCGCCTTAGCCAGCAGCACACGCTTGAACTCCTGCATGGTTTCGTCCGAGGCCCATTCAAAATATTCCATGTGGATCGAATGGCGCGCCGCCTGCAGATCGGCCAGCAGACGCGGATACTTTTCACTGGCATTTTGCAGAATTTCAACCGTGTTGCACGGGTAGATCGGTGCTTCTAGGTTGCGGTGCATCAATTCCAACACCCGGTCATAAACCAGCGGATTGGCAGCTTTGAGCCTAGCAAACTCCTGCGGCTGGCGATCCAAAAAGGCCGCCACATCCGGGCTGCCAATTAAATGGTTGCCCAACTCCTGTTGGAGCAACTTCCCTTCGCGACTAAAGGGGCGGTAGTCGCGACCAACTAGTAGATAAAGCGCGACACCAACAATAGGTAAAAAGAGAAAGGCCAACAACCAGGCCAGCGTCTTGGCCGGACTCCGATTTTCCAACACAATAAAGCCGCCGGTCACGACCGCGTATAAGAGAACAACAAACCAGAAGACCCTGGGCGCCCACTCGCCCGCTTGAACCATCATTTCATTTATCATTATTGTCACGATTTCTGCAAGGCGCTAGTTGCGCTGATGCCATCACACCGAATAAATTTATCACCATTTTACTTACTGTGGCGACGTTTGCATGTTGGCTCGTGTACAGAATCGTGGGAATTGCTGTGGGACTTGAGGGAGATAAAGTTGGTTAGTTCGTTGGTTTCGACAGGCTCAATCAACGAACCAGCCCACTAAATTTACAACCGTGCGATCAAAACACTTCGTTGGAAGGTTCGCCAGCCAAACCAGAAGAGACCGCCATCAATTAACCACAAGCCCAACCCCATGACAAAGACCAGGAGTGAGCTGAGATGGAGTGCGCCACCGAGTTGGGCAACGATCAACCCGGTGATCGGCAATACGATCAGGCTGCCGATTTGATAGGCCGATTGCAGACTGTTGGTGCGCGCCGAGACCAGCACCGATGTACCTAATCCTAACCCAGCCGCCGCCGGCGCCACCCAAAAGACCAGTAGTAACCAAAGCATATTGGGCAATAAGATCTGTTGCATCACCGGCCAGGCTACAGCATTCGTAACGGCAGCGTAAAGAACAAAGCTACCAAAGCCGACCAGCACCCCCGGCAACCAGGCCGCCAGTAATTTCGCCACCAGCAATTCCATATCGCTTGTAGGCGTGTAGAGCAGCGCTTCCAACGTTTTACGCTCGCGTTCACCCGCAAAACTGTCAGCAGCAATCACATTAGAGACCATAATGGGCAACAACAAATAGAAAGGGGCAAAGAGGTAGACAAAGGTATAGTAGAGTACAGCCTGTTCACTGGTGAAATCACGCATCTGATGCGTAATGGCGGCCGGTAATGTTGCCAACATGCGGTCAAGGTGAAGCTGTTCCGCCAGCCCTGTGCCATGCACAACCACCCCTAGCATCAACGGCAACACCGCCATTGCCAACAACGGCACTGTCACCAGCGGAATGACCACAGATTTGCTTTGCAGAACAATCTTCAAATCTTTCTCAATAATGGCTCCAATCGCACGCCAGTTCATAAAACCTGCTTTCTGGTTGGGTGGTGGATAGTCCGTAGTCCAGAGTCCGTAGTCCTGAGTCTACAGTTAGCACCCCTCAAGAGCAAGGACTTCGCCAGACTTTGGACTCAGGACTCAGGACTCTGGACTTTGGACTCAGGACTACGGACTTACATCTCCTGAAGGGCAAAATAGACATCTTCGAGGGTGGCTTCTTCCGGCTCGACGGCGAATAGGTGGACGCGATGTTCGGTGAGATGGCTTAAGAGATCGGGGAGGTAGGTGTAGGGGATGCCTTGCATCATCACCTGCGTGGTTTGTTGATCGCAGCCATTGGTGGTGGCATAGGTGACATGGGGGCAATTGACCAGCAGTTGGGGGAGCAACCGTTCCTGCCCGGCGCCGATACGCAGTTTGACCCGTTGCGACGTGCTAAAGCGCTGAGTCAATTCACGCGGCGTGCCGACGGCTAACAGTTGTCCCTTTGCCAACACAGCCACGCGATGGCAGAGCTTCTGCGCTTCCACGAGATTGTGGGTGCAGAGAAAGACCGTGCGCTGCTTTTCCTCTGTCAACTCCTGCACCAGGTTGTGGACATCGCGAATGGCAACTGGATCTAGGCCACTCGTTGGTTCGTCGAGAAAAATTAACTGGGGATCATGCAGCAAGGTGCGCGCCAGCGCCAGCCGTTGCCGTGTGCCTTTGCTATAGCCGCCAACCTTCTGGTCAGCATAGGCTTGTAGCCGAAAGGTTTGCAACAACCAATCCACCCGTGCGTCCAGTTGCGCCGCCGGTACATTGTACATACGGCCAAAAAGCCGCAGAATGGTGCGCGCCGTCAGCCGGTCATCGAGTGAGGGCGTCTCCGTCAAAACGCCGGTCTGCCGCCGGATGGCCGGCCCGTGGGTGAGCGGATCAAGCCCGAAGAGGCGCGCGTCCCCCTTGGTTGGTTGGAGGATACCATTGAGCAGTCGTACAGTGGTCGTTTTACCGGCGCCATTATGTCCAAGAAAGCCAAAGACTTCGCCGGCGCCAATTTCCAACGTGAGATCCGAAACTGCAACCGTCGCGCCGAAGTGACGCGTCAATCCTCTAGTGCAAATGATAGGGTTCATGCCCTTATTGTACTGCAATTGTCTTAGACAGATTATGACATTTTGATTGCAATTTGCGAAAAATGGCTATTGTCGTGAAGAGAAGCCGGAAAATTTGTAAACTGCGTAGCCTGGTCGTTGCCTCCCTCATTTTTTAGACAAGACTGTCATCTTTTTTTAACCTTAAATCTATACTACGTGCGGTATAATGAAGCGCAAGCATCATTTTCAAACGCAAGGGGTACTCAATGTCAAGCCTGCCAATGACCGACACAAGGATAGTAGTCGATCCAGCACCAACGATGATAACGACAGCGCCGCTGAATGCCTTGGGTGTACTCGCCTATGTGTTGCGCCAGTGGCGGCGCTATTGGTGGCAAGGCTTGCTGATTGCCCTGGCCTTGCTGGCCCATGAACTCTTTCGCACCTACTTTGCCTTGCAAGTGAAGGCGATGGTCGACAGCTTGCAAGCGACAGGCCAAGTTGCGAACCTGATGGTGATTATGGGGACATTGGTGGCCGGCTTTTTTGTGGCGCTGGCCGCCCGCCTGGCCGGCGAACGGCTACTGTCTGAAGTCAGTGGCAAATTGCTCAATCATCTACGTCTTGCCATGTTTGAACAGTTGCAACGTTTATCCGCCAGCTATTACACGCACACGCCAAGCGCTACCATTTTGGCTCGCTTTGCCAGTGATCTGGCCGATGTCGAAAAGGTGATGACCGGGAAACTACGCGACGGCTTGCTGGATCTGATCCTGTTGCTGTTGAATGTTCCTGTTCTCTTTATCATCGATTGGCGACTAGGGCTGGTGCCGCTGCTCAATATGCTCTTGATGCTACGTGTCGTCGGTTTTCTCACGCCCAAAACGGCGAGCGTCGCGTCTGCCCACCGCGCAGCACAAACCCAATTGACTGGCGAACTCCAAGAAAATATCCGCGCCCAGGCGCTCATTCGGGCTTTTGGCTTTGAGCCGCTCATGTTAACCCGCTTTACCAAACAGATCGCCGCTGTCGAAGCCACGGGCGGGCAAGCCCAATTTCTACGTACCCTAGTGGCGCTTTCTGCCCGCTCGATTGTCTTATTGTCACGCGTCATTGCGGTGGGGGTCGGCATCTATTTGGTGATGCACAAAAGCATGACCCTGGGCGATTTTGTCGCCTTTTTTAATCTGCTCACCCTGGTCAATAATGCCATTGATGACCTGACCCGCACCGTGCTGCCCGACTTTATCACAGCGCCCGGCCCAATCCAACGCATCCAAGAATTTCTGGCGGAAGCGCCTGCCAGCATCGATCCCACCAATGCCATTGCCTTGCCGCCCCTCAGCCACCAGATTATGCTAAAGCAACTCTCCTTCAGTTATACCGGCCAGGGTAATCAGTTAGATAATGTGACGCTCACCCTACCGGCTGGGAAAACCATCGCCATCGTTGGCCCCAGCGGTTCCGGCAAGAGTACGCTCCTGAGCTTGCTCATGCGTGGTCGCGAGGCCACCGCCGGCGCCATTCTCTATGACGGCGTGGATCTGCGCACCATTCGTCGCGCTTCGTTGCAGCAGCAGATGGGGGTGGTCTTTCAGGAAACCTACCTCTTTGATACGACCATTCGCGAAAATATTCGCATGGCTAAACCCAATGCCACCGATGCCGAGGTGGAGAAGGCGGCCAAACTAGCAGAAATCCATGATCTGATCATGCAACTGCCCAACCAGTATGAGACCCCCGTCGGCGAAGCCGGGGGGAGGCTTTCCGGTGGTCAGCGCCAACGGATTGCCATTGCGCGCGCCATCATTCGCAACCCGGCCCTTTTGATCCTGGACGAAGCTACTTCCGCGCTCGATCCCGCCACCGAGGCGGCGATCAACGCCACCTTGCAGCGTTTAGGGCGCTTCCGCACGGTGATTACGGTGACGCATCGCTTGTCGGCCATCACCCACGCTGATCTGATTGTAGTTTTGCAAGGGGGACGGCTGGTGGAGGCGGGATCACACCCCCTGTTATTGGAACGCCAGGGCTTATACGCCCAACTCTGGCACAAACAGAGCGGCTTCGAGATCAGCGCCGATGGACGGATGGCGCGGGTTCATGCTTCCTATCTGCAACAGATCACCCTCTTCGCCGATTTGGAGACCAGCGTCCTCAACACCATTGCCGGTCGCTTTAACGCCCAGTATGTCAATCAAGGGCAGATTGTTTTCCACCAGGGTGATGTGGGGGATCGCTTCTACCTGATTGCGCGCGGCCAAGTGGAAGTGTTGGCGCGCAACGCCCAGGGGGTGGAACAGAAGATCGACACCATGAGCGACGGCGATCACTTTGGCGAGACGGCGCTGGTGCAAGATGCGCCACGCAATGCCACCATCCGCACGCGCACCGATTGTCTCTTCCTCACCCTGCCCAAGCGCGAGTTTCTCACCCTCCTGGATGAATTGCCGTCACTGCGACAGGCCGTCGGCGCGCAGATCGAACGAACCCGCCAAAACCGCGAGCGGCAACAGGTCGATCCAGGGAGCGTTGCGTCGAAAACCATGACCCCGCCACCGGCACTGTCGGCAAAAGTGGCAACGTGGTGGCGGGCGAAGGTTGGGTGGTTAGTTGGTTAGTTGTTTCTCATGACGAGCTACAACGCCGCCTAGCAGAAACGAAAGCTACGCCCCATGTTCTGGCGCCTTGAGTACAGTTCGGACCACCTAAGCTACCTGTGCTACACTCGTGCTTTGACCTTCCTTGATCGCTTGGGCAACAGCTTCCAAGATAGCAACATCTTGGAGCGCGCGTTCGGCGGTGTAGTAAGGTTCTTCGCCACGCTGGTAGGCAGCCATGAGCGCCTGCCACATGGTAGTGTAGGCATGTTCCGCCGGTAGATCGATGACCTGGGCCGGTTGCCCCGCTTTTTCAATGACCAACCGCTGCGCTTCCACACTGATGGCGCCGGTGGTGCCGTGCAGGTAGAAATAGTTCTTGGCCGGCGGCAGATAGGCGGAATGGCTGAAGAGGCCGGTAGCGCCATTGGCATATTCAAAGAACATGGATACCTGATCAAAGTCCCCATACCCATCGCGCAGCTTGCGACCCGTGGCTGTCACCCTGGTAGGGACGCCGAAGACCTTCGAGTGCGCTGCGACCAAATGAATGCCGCCATCAAAGAGTGTCCCCAGCGGGAAATTGGCCTCTTTACGCCAAGGGGTGGTATCGTAGCGCATGGCGCCTTGGGCAGTATCGCCCTCCAAATGCTGCACTCGCTCCCAGAGAATTAAATCCCCAATCACCCCGGCGGCCAGTTGTTCTGCCAGGATAGTTTCGGCCTGGCGATAGCCCAGTTGTTCCAACACAAAGAGCCGCTGTCCCAGCCGTCGCGCCGTCTCGACCAGTCGCTGACCCTCAGCGATTGAACGCGCGATTGGCTTTTCCATAATCACATGCTTGCCGGCTTCTAACGCTGCCAACGCAATGGGGGCATTGAAGGCAATCGGCGTCAACACCAGCACTGTATCAATCTCTGGCGATTGGAGTAGCTCATGATAATCAACAAAAATTTTGCTATTGGGGAAGTCAGCGGCAGCGGTGGCGCGCCGTTCCGCCGATAGATCACACAGGGCGATAGGGGTGATCGCTGCTGGCTGGTTGATCACAATCGGTTTGTGGGCGCGTAGCCAGATCAAACCGAGGCCGATCACGCCCAGACGCATGGGTTGCATGGTTGTACTTTCTAGAGTTGGACTCGTTATCCCTTTTAAAAAACGATTTCTTGCTTCAATAGGACTTACGCACAAAGCGGCACGACCGCCGGGAAAGAGTCAGAAACCGGTTCGTACTAGGAACAATGCTTGACTCCTTCCCGGCGGTCGTGCCAACTCCCATCAGGGATCGTTGCATAACTCCTATTCAATTATAGGAATACCCGTTGCTTCTGTCAAAATGCGGATACCCAACACTTTGCTGGCTGAGTAACGCTTGGCAATCGACCCTGCTCCTACTATAATCAGTAGACCGCAATGCTCGCCGCCGGTCCGTGACCAGCGCCAGTCACCGGAAACGGGGTTCACTCTGGGACGGGTGTGGCTACGAGTGAGTGGCGGCGGTCTCCTGATAATGAGTCAGTCTGGTGAAAGTGATGATTTCGTCTTTGCGTCATAGTGAGAAAAGCCATGCAACCCAAATTTAATGTCTGGCTAGAAGCCGATGGCAATGTTGTCCTCAGCCCTTGGCGGGTGCAACTGTTGGAAGCCATCGCGGCTACTGGCTCAATCAGCGCCGCCGCCAAGCAACTGGATGTTCCCTATCGGCGCGCTTGGGAGAAGGTGCAGGAGATCGAGCGCGGCTTGGGGGCGCCGATCTTGGTGACGGCGGTGGGCGGCGCCGGCGGGGGCGGCGCACAACTGACGCCGGTCGCCCAACAAGCCATTGCCCAGTTTCGTGCCTTTACCGCCGGTCTGGAGCAAGAGATTCAGGCGCGCTACGCGACGGTCTTCTTGCCGGTTGATCGTCCTTCTTGAAGTTTGCTTGAATGTGGCGATACCGTTATGCTTAAAAAGCATAACGGTAGTAACCCATCAATTCATTGAAGGAGACGCAGGATGTATCGGTTAACGCACTTTCTCTTTGGCCTACTGCTCTTGACGGTCACGGCTTGTCAACCCATTGTCGCCCCGTCCGACACAGCCGCAACCACAACTGAACCGGCGGTATTACGCCTTGCCACCACCACCAGCACCGCCGACTCTGGGTTGTTGGATGTGATTTTGCCGGCTTTTGAACAAAAATATAACGCCCGTGTCGATGTTGTTGCCGTGGGGACTGGGCAGGCGCTCGAAATTGGGGCAAAGGGGGATGCTGACGTTGTGCTGGTCCATGCCCGCGCCCGCGAAGACAAATTTGTGGCCGATGGTGAGGGCGTCAACCGGCTGGATGTGATGTACAATGATTATGTCATCGTTGGCCCAACGGATGATCCGGCTGGGATTAGTGGTGTGACGTTGGCGAAAGAAGCATTGCTAAAAATTGCTGAAACCAGCGCCCCCTTCGCCTCGCGCGGTGATGATTCCGGCACCCACACCAAAGAGAAGAGCTTGTGGGCTGCCGCCGGCATTACGCCAACGGTCGAGAGTGGCTGGTATCTTTCTGTCGGCCAGGGTATGGGCGAAACCCTGCTTTTTGCCAACGAAAAGTTAGCCTACACGCTGGCCGATCGTGGCACCTGGCTTTCTATGCAGGAAAATTTGCCCGGCTTGACCATTCTGGTTGGCGGCGCAGTCATTGACCAGAATAGCGACAAGGCGCTACTCAATCCCTATGGTGTCATCCCGGTCAACCCGGAAAAACACCCTGGCGTCAACTTTGATCTGGCCACCCAATTTGCCGAATGGCTCACCGCTCCTGAAACCCAGCAGGCAATTGGCGACTACGGCAAAGAGGCGTTTGGTCAGCCGCTTTTCTACCCAAATAGCCAGTAGAACAGTGGGATAGTAAGTAATCGTCCAAAAAGAACTTGTAGATTTGCTCGCCGCACGCCTAGATGGCAACTGGAACTTGTTTTTGGACGATTACTCAGTGATTTAATTACTGCCCCACTGATTTACTGTCCCACTACCTCACTAAAAAATATGTGGTCAACCCTTCTTCCCATAGTCGGCTTATCACTCTACGCCTCCGGCGTGGCGCTTTGCCTGGCCGTGCTACTGGGCGTGCCATTGGGGGCGTGGGTGGGATTGTATGCCGGGCGGAGTAAGCGCTGGTGGGAACTGGTGATCTACACGGGAATGGGCTTTCCCACGGTGGTGGTGGGTTTGCTGATCTATTTGCTGCTTTCGCGTAGTGGTCCGCTGGGCGCGTGGGGGTGGCTCTTTACCCCGCGTGCCATTATTGTGGCCCAAGTGATCATTGCGCTGCCGATGGTGGCCGGGTTGACACAAAGCGCTTTTGAGGCGTTGAACCCCGACTTGCGCCCCCTGTTGCGTTCCTGGGCGGTGTCGCCGTGGCAAGAAATGTGGACGTTGTTAGGCGAAGCGCGCCGTGGGGTGTTGGTCGGAATCATTGCCGCCTTTGGGCGGATCTTCTCGGAGGTGGGCGCAGTGATGCTGGTGGGCGGCAATATTGAGGGGCAGACCCGTGTGCTGACCACGGCGATTGTCTTGGAAACGCGTCAGGGTAACTTTGACCTGGCCCTGGCGTTGGGCGCACTGTTGTTGGTGATTTCGGCGTTGATTAATGCGTTCGTGCTACGCTTGGGCAAGTCGCGGGCGCGCTAACGTCCTCTCTACCGTTGGATGGTTGGTAAAGACCGGCTACGAAATAGCTTTGATCTTCATCGACAGAACACTATCCCCCTGTTCTACTAGTGATTCTAGCCCCACTTGCAGTATACTTACGATCATGACGAATCCTGCTTGATTGATGAACCAAGAGTGCCATGATCACAACTGCCTCACCAACACAAACGGAACCGCCCCCCATTGAACCAACCAATGTCGAGAAGCTGCGCGGCCTGCCCTGGAGCATTGCCGCCGACACCAGCATTACCATCTTTTCCCAGTTGATCTTCTTTGGCTCTGTCTTTATCCTCTTTCTGGATAAGCTGGGCCTCAATAAGACCGAGATCGGCTCGCTGCTCTCGCTCATCCCCTTTGCCGGGACGCTGGCGCTCTTGATTGCACCAGCGGCGGCTCGCTTTGGCTATAAGCGCACCTTTGTCACCTTCTTCGGGCTGCGCAAGGTTATCACCTGCTTTCTGTTACTGACACCGTGGGTGGCCGCCACCTTTGGCACTGGCGTCGCCTCGCTCTTTGTCGCCGGGATTACCGCCGGTTTCGCCCTTTGCAAGGCAACGGCAGATACCGCAGCCTTTCCCTGGGTGCAGGAATATATTCCCGATAGCGTCCGCGGCAAATATTACGCCACCAGCAACCTCTTTTGCACCATTGCCAGCTTTCTGGTGGTACTCATTGCCGGTTTTGTGATCGAACAGACCACAGGCTTGACTGGTTTTATGATCTTAATCAGCGCCGGCCTGGTGGCGGGCTTTATTTCCGTCTGGGCCTATGCCCAAGTGCCGGGGGGCGCGCCACGGGCCACTGCTGCCGGTGTTGATCTCCGCCGCGTATTGGCGGTCGGCCGTGATGCCAACTTCCGTCGGTACATGCTGGGGGTCGGGCTGATCATTGTCGGCTTTACCCCACTCCTCTCCTTTCTGCCCCTCTTTATGCGCCAGACAGTCGGCCTGAGTGAAAGTAACGTGGTGCGTTTGAGCATCGGGGCATTGGCCGGTGGGCTGGTGGCCGGCTATCTCTGGGGCTGGGCGTCAGATCGTTATGGCAGCAAACCGGTGATGATGAGCGGGTTGATCCTTCGGCTGCTCTTACCGGTGTTGTGGTTTCTCCTGCCCCATCATTCAGATTGGAGCCTGCCAATGGCGCTGGGCATTGCTGTTCTTCAGGGGATCGGCGATGTGGGCTGGGCGATTGGCTCGGCGCGGCTGCTCTTTGTCAACGTGGTGCCGGCGGCGCAAAGCACCGAATATATGGCGCTCTACTATGCCCTGGCCGGCATTATCACCGGGACAAGCCAGATGTTGGGCGGACGAGCGTTGGATGCAATGGCGGGCTTTTCCTTCCAGGTCGGGGCGTGGCAGTTTGACCAATACACCGTTCTCATGGCATTGGCCTTGCTCTTAACGGCGGCCAGCCTCTGGATCTTTCGCCAGGTGCGCGGCGACAGCGGTGTCAGCACCGGGCAATTTGCCGGTCTCTTTTTGCAGGGCAACCCATTGCGCGCCTTCGAGTCGATGATCCGCTACCATCGCGCCCACGATGAACGGGCCGCTGTCTTTATGACTGAGCGGCTGGGTCAAGCGCAAAGCCACTTGACCGTCGATGAACTGCTCGACGCCCTGCGCGACCCGCGCTTTAATGTGCGCTACGAAGCGATCATCTCCATTGCCCGCATGCGCCCCGACCCCCGTCTGACCGATGAGTTGATTGCCATCATGCAAGGCAAATCGCCAGCGCTCAGTGTGATCGCCGCTTGGGCCTTGGGGCGGATGGAAGATGCCCGCGCCTTGCCGCCGCTGCGTGAAGGGTTAAACTCTACCTACCGCTCGATCCAATCCCATTGCGCCCGTTCCCTGGCGACGCTAGGCGACCGTGACAGCATTCCCGAATTGTTGACACGCCTGCACGTTGAGCCGGATTATGGTCTGCGCATCGCCTATGCCTCGGCGCTGGGTAAGCTCAAGGCCAAAGAAGCGACGCCGATTTTGTTAACCTTGTTGCACGAAGCCGATGATGAAAGCATCCGTATGGAGTTGGCATTGGCCGTGGCGCGCACTGTGGGCGACGAACATTATTTCATCCAGTTACTCCGCCAGACAAGGACCGAAACTGGCACGGCGCTGGCGCAAGCCGCTGCCGGCTTGCGTCGCAAGATCGGCAAATTGGCCGGAGAAGCGGGACCAGCGGTCACTGTCCTGGATCGAGTAAGTGATCTACTCGCCCATAACGATTTGATTGGCGGCGCCACGCACTTGCAAATGTTGATTGACCATCTGCCATTGGAACGCTTACCAGAAGAGGCGCGCGTTGTCCTAACCGACTGCGCCCAACAATTAACCCAACTCGGCGCCACTCGGCTTGAGTATTTGTTGCTGCCCCTCCACACCCTGTATGAGCTGAGTGAGAAACCGTGAACACTGCAACGGATTTAAGTGGGAACAGATCTGCCCGCGCGGGCCGCGACCCCTTCGCCGGTCCCGATGACCGGCGGCTGGTCAGGTACAAAGGCATCCGTTCCTTCCTAAATCCGCTGTAGTGTTCCCTAGCTATGCAAGCGGCGGCGCTGGACCGGTTGTTGGCTGGTCGTCCAGCTCTCACCGGCCTCTGGCGCGACTTCTTTAAAGCCGCCGCCAAGGTTGTGGAGATTCCGTGGCAGTTGGCCGTCGGTGAAGATTTCCGCTACCCGGAGACTAAGGGCAAGAAACCCGCCGGCACGGATCTGATCAATGCCTATGTCACCAAAGTTCATCAAGCCACCCATCATGATACAATAGTCTATACCGCTTTTCTCAAGGTGATGAATTTAATGGCTGCGCCAACCAGCCTTTTCCACCCGCAGATTCTCTGGCGCGTGCTGTGGGGGAAGCAAGGCAACCAGGTGACCACCACAATGCCCCAGCCGGAGATGGCTTACAGCGGCGATTGAGGTAAAGCAACTCAAAGCGAAGCTGGTTGATCAACGCTTTGGCTTTAGGTATGCAGCTTTTCCCAAATCCCTTGCTCGCATCAGCGGGCGTAGCGTTTGTAAAGAGGGGAACAGATACGAACCTGTTCCCCTCTTTACAAATTACCGCCGAATTAACGGCAGGTAAAGTGCAGTTCCGGTAGACGGCGCGACGCTGACCGGCAAGACATCCAGTTGCACCGGTACAGATTGGCGATTGCCATTCGCGGCTGTCACCGTCACCGTTGTGGTGTAGATGCCGACGGGCAAGCCAACGGGGGCAGCGCTCAGGCGAATATCGCTGGGGGTGCTGCCGCTGCTCTGGCCGAGGGTGAGCCAGGGGGCGTCGGTGGTGGCATTCCAGGTCAACGGTGTTGTTACACCAGTAGCGGCATTGCTGTCGCGCAGCGCCAGGGTGAGGGTCGGCTGGGCCGTCGAGCCAACAATGGCGCTGAACTGGATCGTCTGGGGCGCCACCGCCAGGATGGCGGGCGCCGTGGTCAGATCCGCCCCCACTATGATTGTGCGGTTGGCGGTCGTCGTCTGGTTGTCGCTATCAGTGACGCGCAGGGTGATGACGTGCGTTCCCACTGAGAGCGTGTTGATGGCTAGTTCGCTCCCCGTCCCCAGCATCCCATCGCGATCCGACTGCCAGACAAAGGCGCTACCAGATAACAGACCATCCTCCACATCGTAACCGCTGCCGTGCAACAGCACCGTTTGGCTCACCACAAAGGTGGCGTCGGCTGCCGGCGCGAGGATAGCAGCTTGGGGCGCATGTTGGGCAACGGTGAAGGCGGCAGCCGACTCCGCTTGCGCGGTGTTGACCCCATCCGTCACCAACACGCGAATACGACCTTGAGTCGTTCCCGGCAGGGCCGCATAGGACAAGGCGACTTGCGTATCGGTGATGTTAACCGCCAGCGTCTGCCAGCTTTGCCCATTATCTGGGCTAAAGAGTACCGTTGCCGACAGGGAATCGCCATCAGCATCGCTCATTGACCACGTCGCCGTGACGCCCGCCTCCCCAACCGTCTCCCCACCATTCGGCGTGATAACCGTGACATTCGGCGCATGAGCGGTGACGGTGCGGCTATCCAGCAACAAGTTACCCTTGCGCACTTCGATCTTCTGGACGCCGGTCGGATACGGCACGGCGACATTGATATAATAGGCATGGGTGTCAGCGGCGTCTTCGTAAACGGTCGGGGTGAATGGATAGCTGGCCAGCAGGTTGTTGGCGTCGCGCAGATGGATAGCAAAGGCGCCTGGTTCCGGCAGCGGCTGACCAACCGGACTGGGTAGGTGCAGAATTGTGTCGAGCGTGGCGGCGGTCAGGTCCTGGGTAAAGGAGCCTTGAATCATCGCATACTCGCCCGCCGACCCCATTGCTTGCGCCGCTTGCACCAATCCCTCGCTTTGCATCTGGGCGCGGATGGCGTTATAGGTGTAGTCCGAGATCCACTGTTTGTCACAATAGGACATCATATCCGTCCAGTCTGGGCCATAGATCACCGGCCCGCGCAGGAAAATGTCAAAGCCATAGTAGCGGTCCGGCGGCAGAATCAACCATTGGGGAAAGTTACCAATACCAATAGGAATAAACTGGTTCTTGCCACCAATGACCGCGTTGGGATAGGGGTAGTTTGTATCATCGCGACTGTGACCGCAGCCTGGGTTCTCCTTGTTGACATAGCCCCCCGCCACCGGATGCCAGCGATTCCAGGTGTGGCCGATCTCATGACCGGCGTACCAATCGCCATAGCTGCCGCTATCGGTGTCCCACCAGGCCCAACTTGTGCCGGTGACATTGCCGGTCGGGCCGGAGGCGATGAAGCCGCCGCCCAAGCCACGCAAAAAGTCACCCGACGCGTCTGTCACCACGCCATAGTAGCGCGCCTGGCGGCTAAAGGCGGGGTTGAATGCCTGGTCAATGTTGCGCACTAATTCAAGCCGCTGGTTAACCAGACCAGCTTGCAATTGGTAGACATCCTTGCCCTCACCATCTTTTACCCAGCGGTAGATACCGGCTTCAGCCAAGGTGGTCTCACTGCGCCGGGAATTGAGCGCCGCAATTGGATAGGCGCGGCGCAACCAATCTTCAATCTCGAAAAGTTGGGTGTTGTTGGCTCTGTACCAATTCGTCGTGTTGCCGACCTTTTTGCTATAGACCACATTGTAGAGTTGCAGACGCAGGGGCGGCACACTTTGGAGGTTAAGCAGCGCCGAGCGCAGGATATTGTCACTATAATTCGTTTCATCGACCAGGCGCCACCAGTAGAAGAGGCAGAAGGGGCGGGGCAGGTTGCACTGATTTAACACCTGCGGGTTAACTTCCACTTCAACCTGCAAGGTGGACGCGTTGAGCCAAGCGGCCGGTACAGGGAAGTAGAACGCGTCGTTCAGCTGACTGCGGTTGGGAGCGTTGAGGGGAATCAATTTGCCGCTGGGGTTCGACGGATAGATCGGATCGCCGTTGCGGGCGCCGTTGACAATCCGCCATAGTTGGGCGCTCACGGCGGGGGCATGATTGCCGGTGGTGCGCTTGACGTGGGCGCGCACCCAAGCTGCTTTGCCACGAATCAAAGGCACGCTGTTTTGCAGATCCTGAATACCCTGCGTTACCTCAACGGCGGTCAGCGCGTAGTTGGTCACAAGCGTGGGAATGGGCGTGATGGGAAAGGGGGTATTTGTTGGTGGGGTGGTGGGGGTGGCCGTGGGCATTACTGTTGGTGTAGCGGTTGGTGCAGACGGCTCAGCGTCTGTTTCTACCGCGCCAATGTCGCAGGCTGCGCCGGCGGGGCGGGCAAAGCCGCGCTGGTCGGTGGTCGGGCAATTGTCGCCTTTATCAATGGTCGGACTGCCGGGCTGGGGCAAATGGGTTTGGGTAGAGCCGCCGTTATCAGCCAATGGCCCCAACAAGGCATGAACCCCTTGCTGATCACCGGTTGCGGTAAGGGCGCAACTTTCATCACTGACCAAGTTATAGCCGGCAGAGGCGATTGCCACCGGCGCGTCACCGCCGCAGTTCACGCCGGCGCGGGCCGGCGCCGTCAGGATCGTGTTGTGCAGCGTCAGTTGTCCCCGGTTGACCACGTTGTCACCAGCCGCCGCGGCGTTGCCGTAGAAGGTCGCGCTTTCAACCTGAGTCACGCCATCATTGACGAGACCGCCGCCATAAGCGTTTTGCGCGGCGTTGTTGCTGACCGTCACGTTCGTCAATATGTGGCTGCTGCCGCTCAACCAAAGGCCACCGCCGCCGGTGGTGGCAACATTGCCGCTGATGGTGCTGTCGCGCACAGTCAAGGCGCCGGTATTTTGATAGTAGAAAAGACCGCCGCCGACCCCGGCAACATTCCCGCTTACCGTAACTCGTTCCAGCGTCAGGTTGCGGCTGCCATAGACGCCGCCGCCAAAGACATTCGGGTTGCTGATCGGCGGCTCTTGTGCGGTGGTCGTGTTGCGCGTGATGATGCTGTCGCGCACGGTGACGTTGGCATCAAAGTTGGGGTTGACATAGAGGCCGCCGCCGCCCCAGGCCCCGACATTATCGGCGATCTGCGTCCTTTCAATCAAGGTCACACCGCCGATGGCCGCAATGCCGCCGCCAATCGACTGTGGGGCGCGATTGGCAGAGACAGTAGAATCTTGCAGCGTCAAGGAACCGCCCTGAATGCCGATGCCGCCGCCATAGTTGCTGGTGGCAATATTCTCGGCAATGGTGCTGTTGCGGACAATCGTCGTGCCGCTGCTGTCAATGCCGGCGTAATCCGCTGCTTCATTGCCGCGCACTGTGCTATGATCTAGGGTCACGCTCCCGCCGCGGTTGGCCAGGCCGGCCCCGGCAGCCGTCGCCCGGTTGTTGAGCAACTGACTATCATTGAGCGTGACAACACCCCCTTCCGTAAAGATGGCGCCACCGATGGCATTTTCGCCTTCGGCCCGACTGTCGCGCACGGTGGTATAATTCAGGGTCAGCGTACCATAGTTGGCAATGGCCCCGCCATTGCCGGCCCAGTTGCCCTGGGTCAAGGTCAAATGTTCGAGTGTTAGTGCAGCGCCGCTTTGGACGATAAAAAGCTGACGCAAATTTTCACCATCCAGGGTGATAAGATCAGCGCCCGCAATCGTGATGGCATGGTTGATGACATAAGTGTCGGCCACAATCGTATGCGGATTGGGGCCGCAGTTGAAGGTGACAACCCCCTCAGCCGTCAAGGCGGCGCCGAGCGTGTTATTGTTACAACTTTCCGGCGTACCGTCACCGACTACAATATTTTGGGGTGCAGCCCAGAGGAGCGGTGCATTAGAGAGGGCAAGAGTGAGCAATAATAGGCTAGGGATGATCAAACTGTTCTTTATGCGTTTCATTTCTGTTCTTCCTTTGCGGGGGCAGGTAACGTTGTCGGGGCAGGCAACAAGGTTGTGTTTACCGTTGATGTAATGCGATTGATCGAACAGGCGGCCAATGGGGCTGCCGTCGTCAGCGCATCCCTTGTCGTCGCTGCGTCGTCATGATTGGTGCAAACCCAGATCAATGTCAAGGTCTCAATAATCGTAATGGTTACGGTTCGTTGAATATAGTGCGTCATAGCCATAGCATACTTGACAGCGCAAACCGTTGCCACCGTTTTTTTACCAAAAATTTGACAAATGCTGCGTTCATAGTTGACAGAGAAGGTTAATGTTAGCAGGGATCAGTTGATGGTATACTGAGCAAAGCCATAGATGATAGAAGTGAACAAGCCTATACACGGGTAACTGGTTATCATCTATGAGCTATTGCGGTATATAATGAGTACCCTCCCATTGACATGACTGAAATAGGGAAAGAGTCTTGCATGAATTTATCCGCACCGACCTTTGGTGAATTTCTTCGGCAATTACGCCGGCGCGCCGGGCTGACCCAAGGCGAATTGGCGGTCATTGTCGGCTTTAGCGTGGCACAGATTTCGCGCCTGGAAAAAGATGAGCGGCTGCCCGATGTGGCGATGGTAGTTGAGAAATTTCTGCCTGCTCTGGCGCTGGAGGATGAACCGCGCCTGGCGCAACGGTTGCTTGAACTGGCCGCCGGCGCCCGTGGTGAACGCCCGCCGACCCTGGTGGTGGCCCAACGCGAGGTGCGCACAGTGGTGCAGGAAGTTGTGATGGCGAGTGAATCTACTCTGCCGGCCACCTTGCTCCCCTTGATTGGACGCGAAGAAGATGTAGCGGTGATCAGCAAGCGGATTATGGAGGCGCCAGGGCGGCTCTTAACGTTGATTGGCCCGCCCGGGGTCGGCAAAACCCAACTGGCGATGACGGTGGCGGCCAAGGTGCAACCCCTCTTTCTGGATGGCGCACATTTTGTCCCCCTGGCCGTCGTCACCGACCCGGAACATGTACTGGTCGCGATTGTCGCCGGTGTTGGCTTGACGGAAAGCGACCACAAAACGCCGCGCACCCGCTTGATCGAGCATTTGCGCCGCAAAAGCACGCTGTTGGTGCTGGATAACTTTGAGCAGGTGAGCGCAGCGGCGCCCATGGTGGCCGACTTGTTGGGTGAATGTCCAGGGTTGCGCGTGCTGGTGACTAGCCAGGAACCGTTGCGGCTGCGCACCGAACAACGGCAACGGGTGCAGCCCCTCAGTCCGGCAGCAGCGGTAGAACTCTTTTTTCAGCGTGCGCAGGCCATTGACCCCGATTTTGACACCCGCACCCAGGCCGCCATTGTCACGGCGATCTGTCTGCGGCTGGATTGTCTGCCGCTGGCGATTGAACTGGTCGCCGCCCAATTGGAACTCTTGACGCCTGCCCAGGTGCTGGCCCAGTTACAGGATCATGCGCTCGATCTGCTGGCCGATGGGCCACGCGATCTGCCGGCGCATCAACGCACCTTGCGCAACGCCATCCATCGCAGCTATGCCCTGTTGGACGAACGGGAACAATGGCTCTTTCGCACCTTGGGGGTCTTTGCCGGCGGCTGTACGGTGGACGCACTAGCCGCCGTCTTGCAAGGAGCCAATCAGCGCGCTACGCCGCATGAAAGCGCCGACCAGCTTCTCCTCGGCCTACGCACACTGGTGCGCAAGAGTTTGGTGCAACAACAGGCCGCCACCCCAACCATCATTGGCGCAACTTCGGGTCAACAAGAGCGCTTTACCTTGTTGACCACATTGGCGGCTTACGCTGGTGAGCAACTGACCGCCGCCGGGGAAGCGAATGCGCAGCGGCGCAGCCATGCTGTATACTATTTGGCCTTGACCCAGGAAACGCCGCAAACGCTGCTGGAAACGGCGAAAAAAGCCTGGTTGGATCAACTGGCCGCCGAGCATGACAATTTGCGGGCGGCGCTGACCTGGAGTCTCCAGCAGGAACCGCCGTTAGCGCTGGCGCTGGCCGCCGGTTTGGGCAAATTTTGGGCCATCCGTGGTCATGATTACGAGGCGCGCCGCTGGTTCGAGCAAGTGCTGGCCGTTAATCCGGCGCCAACCGCCACACGGGCCGCGGTTTTGTTGATGGCCGCCAATCTTGCCCGCCGCCAGGCTGATTACACGGTCGCTCAGATGCTCATGGCCGAAAGTCTGACCATTTATGGTGTACAGCAAGATCAGGCCGGTCTTGCTCATGCCCAGCGGGAGGCCGGGTGGCTGGAATATGATTTACACCGCCAACAGCCGACGATTGACCACTTCCGCGCCAGCCTGGCGCTTTATCGCCAGTTGGGGAACCAGAGCCGGGTTGCCGATCTGCTCCTCTGCCTGGCGCGGGTGATGATCGGCCAGCCGGCGTATAGTGACGAAATGGCCGGCGCTTTGACCGAAAGTCTGGCTCTCTACCGTACCTTGGGTGAGACCGAAGGGGTGATCCAGGCTTTGCAACTGCAAGGGGAGATGGAAATGCTGGTCGGCAATT
Organism: Caldilineaceae bacterium; assembly: GCA_026645575.1. Next base: position 33,463 of record JAPKMW010000049.1, on the reverse strand, counting down.
ACGCCGTGGCCGAGGCCCATTTTCGTGAAGTACTGGCGCTCTGGCGCGGGCTGGATGCTCGCCTGCATGTGGCCTGGGCGGTGGCGCTGGTGGGCGAAGCAGCCTGGGTGCAGAATCACCTGGCCGACGCCATGATCTGTTATGACGAGGCGTACCAGATTTTTGCCGAACTGGGCAACAAAGAGGGCTGCGCCATTCTCCGTCATCACCAAGCGCAGGTGGCGCGGCGGCAGGGCGCCTTTGTCATCGCGCAGGAACGCTATCAGGAAGCCCTGACTTTGAGTCAAAGTTTGCAGAATCAACACATGGTGGCCCGTTCACTGGCCGGGCTGGGGGGCGTGGCGCTGGCGCTGGGTGAGGTCGAGCGGGCGACCACCCTCCTCAGTGCAGCACAAGCGCGCTTTGCTCAACTTGCCCCTTTTCTCCCGCCTGCCGACGAAGCGGAGTTTACCGGCTTGATCCAAATGGCCCAACAAACACTAGCGCGGGCGAGTTATACGGCGGCCTGGCAAGCCGGTCAACAGATGACCGTGGCGGAGGTGGTAGCGCTGGCGGTAACCACGGGCCAGACAGTTGCAAGCTAGAGAAATTTTGTAACTACCAAGCTGCGCTCAGCCGGTCACGGACCGGCTGAGCGCAGCTTGGTAGTTACAATTTTACTTCATCACTGCCGGCAGATAGCAGTTATCGCCCCCCGGCGCTGGTTCACCGGGTGACGGAATGGCTGTCGCCGTGGCAGTTGCTGTTGGTCCTGGTCTGCTTGGGGTAGTGGTCGGCGTGGGGGTGGCCGTCGGCGCCGCAACAGCATCTGTTTGTACTTGCAAGAGCGTTATTGAGTAGGGGGCAAAGGTGTAGGTAAAAGCAGCGCCGTTGATGACCAGCGTGGCGCCGGGCGCATTGCTCAGATCATTCGCCAAATTGTTTTCCGCCATGCCGTTAAAACTCATCGTCTGCACCTCCAAGGTAGTTGCTTGTGCGACGTCTGCCTTGCCGCCGGTCATGGTTGCGCCGCTTTTCAGGTCAATGGTGGCGGTTCGGTCGGTATTTTGCTTGTTGATGACCAGCAAGGTGAGGGTGTTGGCATCCCGCCGTCCGGCATAGACGCTCAGTTCGGTTGCCGCCTTAGCGGAAGAGCTAACCGGCAGCAAGCGTTCGCCAACCTTTGACCAGAAGTAATAACCAAAGTATTGCGGACTGCGTTGCCAGTTGTGATCGGGACGCAACAGGCCAAAATCGGTGCCGGTTTCGGGTTGATCGCCGCTGGCAAGCAGGAACTGGTTCGCCATTGTGTAACCGCTGGTGATCAGTTGCCCCACACTATCGGCCATAAAGAGACCGTTAACAGCGCGCGTCATCTGGCGATTGGTGTCTTTGAACTCCAAGCCCAGGTTGTATTCGGTGAGGGCGATGGGAATGGTGCGCCCATTGGCATGTTGGGCAAAGGTCTGCTGGACGCCGGTCATGAGGCCGGGCCAGAAGCTCTGCGGATGGCTCAAAATTTGATTGTTGGCAGGAATGTCCCAATAGGCATAGGCGTGGACATCGTAAAAGTCCATAACGGCGCCGGCAGCGCTCACCACTTCGTTGCCCCAGTTGCCATAGCTTGTCCCTGGCGAATCACCGACCGCTCCCACCAGGATGGTCGAATCGACGGCGCGCATGGCGGTGCGAAAAGCCAGATAGCCGCCTTGCTGGATGTTATTGACCGTGGCGCCGTTGACATATTCCGTTCCCTCACAGGTCCACATTGGTTCCCAGCCATTCTCGACGCATTGGGTGCCGGCATAGACTTCATTGCCCACGGCCCAGAGCTTGATGCCTAACGGCGCCGGGTTGCCGCGGTCGGCGCGCAGTTGCGCCCAGTGGCCGGCCGTGAGCCAGTCTTTGCCACGGGCATCGACGCCGATGACGGTGGCGTCACCCACCGCCGCGTTAAAGAAGGCGACGGCCGCCGCGGCTTCTTGGGGCGTACCGTTGGGGTTGACCACATACATGCCCTCGATCTCGACCGCTTGCAAAAAGTCGATCCAGTTGGTGGGCGTGGCGGCCCAGAAGATGTCAAAATAGCCGCCCTGGCGATCCGGCGCGCGGCACTTTTCGGCGTTGGCAACATGGTGCCCCATCTCACAACTGAGCCAGCCATAGCCATTGCTCCAACTGCCGCCGGGAATGCGAATGACGCTGACGCCGGACGCCTTGGTGCGGGCGATAAAGGTGGCATTGGTTAAGAGCGGTTTTGACCAGGCCGCCATGTTGGTCCCCAAAATACGCGGGTCGATGGTCGTGCCGGCGGCGGTGTCATCGACCTGAATGGTGACGCCAGCCGGCGGTTGGGCGGCGCCGACCAAGCTAATGTCATCCAGGTAGTAGACCGATTGGGCGCCGCCATTGACATCCTGCCAGTAGATGGCGAAGAGGGTAGCTGGGGCGCCTAGCTCCGCCAGTGGTACATCCACTTGGGTCCAGGTGTTGGCCGTTGCTGTCACCAGCTTGATCTTGGTCTCATCTTCGTTTAACAAAATGCGGATCTGTTGGCCGCCCGTGACGCCGCCATGCAGCCAGAAACGCAGATGGGTGAAGCCGGTTGTGTTGATCGCCGGTTCGGCGCGTAGATAAAAGCCCCCCCAAGCCGCTGTATGATCGACAGCATAGCTTTGATTGCCACTGTGAACTGGTTGCGTGTTGGCCGCATTGGTCGTGGTTTGCCAGGACCAATCCTGCCAGCCGGCGGCTAGCGTATCACTGTAAATAGGGCTATCGGCAGCGCTGAACAGGGGCGCCCAGCCGGTCGCCGGCGCCAGGAGCAGGCCCAGTACCAACGCCAGAAGCACTCCAAGCGTGCTTATTTGGTTGACGAAACGGTTGCGCATAGATTCCTCTTTACTTTGCTTAAATGTAACTCCTTCGCTCCTAGCCACACCTCCCGCAGCGGTGTGGCTAGGAGCGAAGGAGTTACGCATAAATAACGATTTTCACTATTCATGGGTCAAGCATAGCAGAAAAGCCGCCGGCTCACCAGCCATTTTTTGACAAAAATTTACCAAATATCCGAGCTTTGCATCTGTTCAGTAATTATTGGTAACTACAACTACACCTGACCAGTGTCACGCACCTGAGCAGTTACAATTATTGGTAGTGGGGTAAGGTCGTAAATCGGTCGCGGAAACTTTCTTCATAAGTGATGCAATGGCGCGTAGTTGCATCGCCCCTCTCCATTTGTGGTATACTGCTCAAAGATGACAAAACAAGATGCGCCATTGAGCCTAACGGAGGAAATGTTGCGACCTATACAATGGATTTTGGCCCAACGGATGGAACGCACCCACGCCAGCTACGGGTGGTGTGGTATTGCGGCCTTCCTAAGTCTTCTACTCTTTTTGGCTGTTACTTATCAAGCGGTCTATGCCCAGGAGCCGTCGCCGGAGTTTGATCTCAGCCAAGTGACGCCGCCCACCAATCCGCCGCTGGCGTTGGCCGGTGAGGCGATCTACCAGGAAAATTGTGCGCCTTGTCATGGCGCCCAGGGCATGGGTGACGGCCCAACTGCGGCCCAATTGCCTGGCCCAGCCACGGCTTTTGCCGACCCGACGGCGGTCTGGGAGCGCAGCCCGGCCCAGCTTTTTCACACGGCCAAATTTGGCCGCATTGAAAAGTTGATGCCGCCCTGGCAAAATCAACTGGATGACACCCAGATCTGGCAGGTGGTGGCCTATGCTTGGAGTTTGCATACCACTCAGCGTGACCTGGCAACCGGCGCTGACCTCTATGCCCAAAGCTGCGCCAATTGTCACGGCGCGACGGGCGCCGGCGATGGGCCGGACGCGCCTGCCGATTTGGTCGATTTCACCGATCTGACCTATGCCATGGCGCGCAGCCAGGCCGATTGGCAAACGGGCTGGCAAAATGCACACCCTGATCTGGGCGCCGACTGGACGCCGGAACAGCAACGTCAGGTGCTGGAAACCATCCGCACCTTTAGCTATACGCCGCCTTGGGCCAACCCCTATGAACCTGGCAGCGGCGTGATTACCGGTACGGTGACGCAGGGAACGCCTGGTGGGGTTGCCGTGGCTGGGCTGACCGCGGCACTGGAAGCCTATGTCAACTTTACACCGGTAGCCACCTTTACTACGACGGTTGATAGCGCGGGCGTTTTCACCTTTACCACGTTGAGTACCGATGCCAATCTGGCCTATCTAGTCTCCGTCGCCGCTGAAGACATTCGTTACACCAGCCCAATTTTGCAATTCACCCCGGAACAAACGCAGTTACAGACGGGGGTCGCTATCTACGGGACGACCGATGATGGCTCTGGTCTCCACGTAGAGCGGTTGCACTGGATCATTGATCCACGGCCTGGCGCCCTGGTTGTCGGTGAAGTTTTGAGTTTTAACAACACCGGTGATCGCACCTTTATCGGCAAGCCGATCACAGGGACGGAGCAGATCGGCACGGTCGCCTTGCGCGTGCCGGCTGACGCCCAGGAACTGACCTTTGAGAATGGCGAACTGGGTGGGCGCTTCCAGCAAGTGGGCGATCTGGTCTACGACACAACACCGGTGGTGCCAGGACAGGGCGCCCGTCAGATCATTATGCGCTACTTCCTGCCCCATGAAGGCGGTTCGTATAATTTCCAACAAGCCTTCCTCTATCCGATTGACCAAATGACTATCCTGGTGGCCGAGTTGCCGCAACTTCAGGTCGAGATCCCCGGCTTTACCCTTGCCAGCCGGGAAACCTTGCAAGGACAGACCTATCAACTCTGGCAACCGGAAGGGACGGCCCCGACCGAAGTGACCGTGCAACTGGCTGGCCTCCTACAACCCGGTGATGCTGACCCGCGTGCGGCTGCGCAAAGCGATGGCGCGCAACAAGCCGGCGCACCGACCAGCACTGCCGTCGTGCCGCCCCTGACCCCGTGGGCGCCGTGGAGCATGGGAATTTTTGTGGTGGTTGCCCTGATAGGTGTGGCCGTATGGTCGATGCAGCAACGGCGGGCCGGGGGACAAGATCGCCTGCAAGATCTGCATATTCAACGCGATGACCTCATTGGCCGCATTGCCCACCTGGATGATCAACATGCTATTCAGGATCTTGGTGACGCCGCCTGGCAGCGGGAACGGGCACAACTGAAAGCACAGTTGCTCTATGTCACCAATCTACTGGCGCAACAACAGACTGACAAACGTACTCGATCCTGATTTTGGACTAGCGTGTGTGGCGCTGACCAAGACCGATTTGTTCCTCCTTTCGACTACTGGTCAGTGCCATGCACACGCTACCGCACCCCAAACTGCTGTCCTACAACCCCTCTACTGCCTACCAATAACCTAGCCACCTGACTAGTGCGTAAATAGCCTACCCTCTATATGCTTCTAGCAGAAGATTCTCTCATCATGCTACTTATCTAATCATCCTGATGCTTTCTTGAGAGGGGGAGGCTGTGAAAGCGCTTTTCTCGGTTCTGCTTCTCGGTGTTGTTGTCATTTTGCTTGCGGGCTGTGCCACCATGGCGCAAGCTGGGCCGCCTGGCCCCGTTGGTGATCCTGGCCCTGCCGGCCCTCCTGGCCCGGTTGGCCCGGAAGGCCCCGCCGGCCCACAAGGCCCTGCTGGCCCCGAAGGCGCGGCGGGCCTCGATTATCGCCCCGCCACCTATGTCGGCTCAGGTGCCTGTCAGGAATGTCACGAAGATCTGTATACAACATTCCTGGAGACTGGGCACCGCCACGCCTTGACCAAAATTGTCGATGGCAAGGCGCCGGATCTGCCCTTCTCCAAATTGCCCGATCCGCCGGCCGGTTACACCTGGGCTGATATTCTCTATGTGGTTGGCGGTTATGGTTGGAAGGCGCGCTTTGTTGATCAACAAGGCTATCTGATCACCGGCGACGCCGAAGCCAAGACCCAATACAACCTGCGCAACAAAACGCTGGACATGGGCGACGACTGGGTGGCCTACCATGCTGGCGAACAAGTCAGCTTTGATTGCGGTTCTTGTCACACCAGTGGTTATGTGCCACAGGGCAACCAGAATGGCCTGACCGGCCTCGTCGGAACGTGGACGGAAGATGGCATCGGTTGTGAAGAGTGTCATGGGCCGGGCAGCAGCCATGTCAATGACCCCTATCTGGTCGCCATGCCAATCAATCGCGATGCCGAGTTGTGTGGATCATGCCACCGCCGCGATGAGGTAACGCAGATCGACGCTGAGAATGGTTTCATCCAACATCATGAGCAGTATGAAGAGCTATTTGAGTCCAAGAAGCGCGTGATGGACTGTGTAGACTGTCACAATCCTCACAAGACGGTGAAGTATGCCAAAGGGCTGGCGGTCAAGACCGAGTGCGAAAATTGTCACTTTGAAAAAGAACAATTCCAGAAGATCAACGACCGTCGCCACGCCAAGTGCGTTGACTGTCACATGCCGCTGGTAACCGTGAGCGCTGTGGGTGATCCCACCCGCTTTACGGGGGATGTGCGCACCCATTTGATGGCGATCAATCCCTATGCCACCGCCCAATTTGATAAAGAGGGCGCCTTTGCCCTGCCCTACATCAGCCTGAACTTTGCCTGTCGCGGTTGTCACTATCCTGATGGACGCGCACCCGACCTGAGTGACGAGGAGTTACAGCAAGCCGCCATTGGCTATCACGACCGTGAACTAGCCGGCACGCTCAAGAAAAAGCGGTAGGATTTGCCACGAATGAGATAAGAAGAGATTGAGAGATTAAGGGATTGAGAGATTAAATTACCAATCTCTTAGTCCCTCAATCTCTCAATCTCTCAGTTACTGAACGGATGCGACCAATGTTAGGGATGTTACGCACGTCATGGCTGTCGTTTTCGTCGATCATTTTTGTGTTTATTGTCGGGATCTGCCTCTTCTGGGCGCGTCCGGCATTGGCGCAAGTTCCCCCCAATTTGCCTTGTCGGGGCTGTCATGGCGACAACCAACGGTCACTCACCTTGCCATCGGGTGAACTGCTGCCGCTATTGGTAGAACTGGAACAAATTGACAATTCGGCACACAGCTACCGCGGCGCCACGGCTGTCACCTGCACCGACTGTCACACGGGCGACCGGCGCTATCGCTATCCTCATGCCGAGCAGACAGCGCCCACCCGCCATGACTATACCGTGGCGGCGGCTCAAAGCTGTGAAAGCTGCCACTACCCTCACAACCCCTTCCACGAAGAAGCGCCGATCGACCCGGCAGCGCCGCTGCCCACCTGTGTCGGCTGTCATGGCAGCCATAATGTCGCACCATTAACCGCTATTGCCCAACAAATGCCGGCCAACTGTATCGCCTGTCATACTGACCAGGCCGAAAGCTGGGCGGCAGATTTGCTGAAACCACGGCAGGGACATGGGGAAGGGGCCACCGGTTACGCCGGCAGCGACCGCTGTTTGGGCTGCCATGCTGATATTTATCTTACCTGGCGCGAAACGTTACACGCCAACATTATCAAAGATGCAACCGTTGACCTCGGCGCCATTGTCGGTGATTTTGGCCAAACGGACAGCGATTTGACCTTCCCCATCGAACAGGTCGCCTATGTGATTGGCAGCCGCTGGCGGCAGCAGTACATCACCCGCACGGTGGAAGGAAATTTTGAGCTGTTGCCGGCGCAGTGGAATGTGGCGACCAACGCATGGGTTGCCAACGATCATCCTGATTTGCAAGCCGGAACTGAGTGGCGACAAGCGTGTAGTGGCTGTCATGTCACTGGCTTAGAGAGTGCCCGCTGGGAGTTCACCGAATTTGGTGTCGGCTGTGAAAATTGCCACGGCCCATCGGAAGCGCACATTGCCGACCCGGAAAAGGTCACGCCCTTTACGGGCAATGACGATCAGGTATGCGGCGCCTGTCATAGCCGCGGCGCTTCGCCGGATGGCTTGCCCTTCCCGACCACCTATCGCCCTGGCAACAACCTGGCGGATCACTTCACCCTGGCCAACAATAGTACGGCGTTCTGGCCGGACGGCAGCGCCAAGTACAACCATCAACAGTACATGGATTGGCAATTGGGCAGTACGATGATGCAATCGGACAAAGTGCGTTGCACCACCTGTCATGCCGTGCATGACAGCGGCGCGGCAGCAGCACAATTACGGCAACCGCTCAACGACCTCTGTTTGCAATGCCACAATGAGCGCGAGCAACAGCGCATTGTCCATCACATGCCCTATCACGAGCAGGCGATTACCAAGCGGGACTTTCTTTGCACCGACTGTCACATGCCAAAGTTTGCGACGAGCGCCGTGGACTTTGATCTGCATAATCACTCATTCCAGCAACCTGACCCCCAGTTGAGCCTGGATCATGGCGGCATGGCGCTAATGCCCAATGCCTGTAACCAATGTCATAACGGCTATGGCGAAGATCCGGCTTGGGCGCTCCAGACCATTGCCTACGCCGACAAGTTCTTCACCCCCAATTCCGCTGCTTTCTTTGGCGCCGGCCCAACGCCAACCTCGCCCCCGCCGCCGACACCACTGCCTTCGGTGGGGCAACCTGTGGAACTACTACAGGTCGAGACCGGACGTTGGCTGCGTAATACGATCTTTGTACTCTTTGGTCTGGCGGCTGTGAGCGCGGTGGGCTTTACCATTTATCAACTACGGGCAAGGAGAAAGCGGCATGCTTGAGCGATTTAACCGTTTTATCACACCAGAACGCACCGCCTCGCTCGGCAAACGGCTGATGCCCTATGGCGTGTTGGTCTTTGCCGGCTTGTTGACCTTTGCCGTGGCCGGCGCCGGGTGGGAATATACCAACCGCTCGGAATTTTGCGGTACGGCTTGTCATACCATGCCGCCGGAATACCTTTCTTACCTGGCCTCACCCCATGCCAATGTTAAATGTGTCGAGTGCCATATTGGCCGCGCCACCATTGCTGAACAATTTACGCGCAAAGCGCAGGACATCACCCACGTCATCCGCTTTGTCGGCGCCGATTATGAAGTGCCGATCTATTCTAAGAAACTGCGCCCAGCCAGCCAGGTCTGTGAACGTTGTCATAACCCGGAAAAGTTTTCACCGAACAGCTTGACCACGCTCACCACCTTTGATGCGGCCAAGAATAACGAACTGTCGGAAATTCATCTCTTCTTCAAAACCGGTGGCGGCACCGAACGCGAAGGGCGCGGTAAAGGTATCCATTGGCACATTGAAAATAAAGTCGAATACATTGCCACCGACGAACCCCACATTGACCAGGAAATTCCGTGGGTGCGTGTGACCTATGCCGGCAGCGGGGAAACCGAAGTCTTCACCGATATTGAAACGGAACTACCCGCTGATTTTGTTGAAACCAATCAAGAGCGCATGAAGACGGTTGATTGCATGACCTGTCACAACCGCATCTCACATAAATTTGTCTCGCCGAATGATGCCCTTGACGACGCCATGGCGCGCAATGTTGTCTCGCCGGCCATCCCCTATTTCAAGCAGAATGCCGTGGCAGTGATGGAGCGGCAGTACCCCAACATGGACGAGGCGCTCAAAGCCATCAACGGCCTCACCGATTACTACGCTGTCAACTGGGCTGACTATTATGCCGAACATGGCGCCGAGGTGGATGGGGCAGTGCAAGCATTGAGCGATCTCTATCAACGGATGGTCTTCCCCACTATGGATGCCAGTTGGACCACCCACCCCGACAACCTGGGGCACAACGAGTGGGCGGGCTGTTTCCGTTGTCATGATGGCAAACATATCAATGAAAAGCAGGAGAGCATTCGTATCGAGTGCAATCTCTGCCACTCGATTCCGGTCAAAAACCCGGCTGACGGCTCGACGCCCGTGGTGGCATTGAGCGAAGCCTTCCAACCGGAAACCCATGTGGACACCAACTGGATCGCCCGTCACCGCTTTGAGTTTGACGGCACCTGCGAAGGCTGTCACACCGTCACCAATGCTGGTGGCAGCGATGATAGCAGCTTCTGCGCCAACAGCGCCTGTCATGCCACCGACTGGAAATTCGCCGGTCTGGATGCGACGGGGATTATCGAATTAACCAATGTCCTGGCCGAGTCGTTGCCTACCTACCCCGAAGCCAAACTGACCTGGAATGACTTGGTTGGCCCGATCCTGGCGGCGCGCTGTGTGGCCTGTCACGGTGGGACGGCGGGGCTTTATCTCGATAGCTACCAGGGTTTGATAGCCGGCGGCAATCTAGGGCCGGCGATTGTCGTGGGCAATGCCGAGGAAAGTCTCTTGATTCAACTGCAACGCCAGGGCCATCCCAACAGTCTGGCCCCGCGCGAACTGGAATGGATGATTGAATGGATCAATACTGGGGCGGCGGAATCGTAGTGTTCTGTTCGCTAGGTGTGATTGGTAAGCTCGTCCCGTAGGGACGGTTGAGTTTAGAGAAGGGTATTCTCATTTTCAGCCCTAAACTCAACCATCCCTACGGGATAAAAGCACAAACATCGGTTGGGGAAATCTAGTAAAATTTCGTGGACGAGTTGTCAGATTGACTGGCTAGATGCTTATGATGGAAATGCGTATGGCGTGGACTGAGCAACGATGGATAACATACCTGCACTATAAAATTCTCTTTAGCCTGCTCTTGGCGCTGGCGGCGTTCTTGCTTGGGCGCGCCGCCGTGGCCTATGCCCAGGATGTCACGCCGCCGGATGCGGCCTGTCGGCTCTGTCATGGTGACAAAGAAGAGACGCTTGCATTACCGTCGGGGGAAAGCCTCAACTTGGGGATTGACCTGACCGTGCTGGCCCAATCGGTTCACGGCCAACATGCCGACGGCGCGCTCTCCTGCACCGCTTGCCACCAGAGCAAACAACGCTATCTCTACCCACACGAACCCAGCCCGGTGCAGGATCTGGCAGCCTTTGTGACGGAGATTGAACAGAACTGTGAGCAGTGCCATGCGCCTGCGGTCTTGCACAATCCTGGACATCTCCAGGCGACTGACAAAGCCAACCTGCCCGGCTGTACCGACTGTCACGGCGGACATGACGCAAAACCAGTGGCGGATATGAAAGCTGATCCCGTAGGGACATGTCAGGGTTGTCATCAAACTTTTGACGACCCTAAAGTGGCGGCAACCCATGAGGAGATTGTTGCCAATCTGGGGCCGGAGCAGAGCTGTCTCACCTGTCATGGCGACCAGCGGGCGACGGCCAATCAACAATGCGCCACCTGTCACAACATCCTAAAGAGTCAACTGACGCTATCTTCCGGCGATCAGGTTGATCTCCATGTCAATGCTGGCGTGATTGATGAATCCGTGCATGGCTATCGTGAGATTCAGGGGCGTCAATATACGCCGCTGCAATGCACCGATTGTCACAAGGATCAACAACAAAACGGCTTCCCCCACCCGGAAATGACCAGCGACACCCGCCGCGATATGACGTTGGCCATGGAAACAATCTGCAAAGATTGCCATCAGGAGATCTATCAACGCCAGCACGACGGCATTCATGGTGTAAAACAGGAAGAAGGTGAGTTGGCGGCGGCCACCTGCTTTGACTGTCACGGCAACCACGCTATCCACAATCCCAGCGAACCGCGTGACCGGATTTCACAAACCTGCGGCAACTGTCACGGCGAGATCAACGAACAGTACAGCCAGAGCGTTCATGGCGCAGCCTTGATTGGTGAACAGAACGCCGATGTGCCGGTCTGCACCGATTGTCACGGTGTGCATGACATTGGCGATCCAACCACGGCAGCCTTTCGGCTCAGTTCGCCCGCCCTTTGTGGCGATTGCCATGCCGATCAGGAATTAATGGGGAAATACAACATTTCAACCGAAGTCTTTGACACCTACGTCGCTGATTTTCATGGCACGACGGTGACGCTCTTTGAGCAACAGTCGCCCGACCAGGAGACCAATAAGGCGGTCTGTTATGACTGTCATGGCGTTCACAATATCTTGCCGGCGACCGATGAACATTCCCAGGTGATCAAGGATAACCTGCTCACCACCTGTCGCCAGTGCCACCCGGACGCCAGCGCCAATTTCCCCGATTCGTGGACGAGCCATTTCCGTCCCTCGCCGGAACATAATCCGTTGGTCTACTGGGTCAATCTGTTCTATCAAATCTTGATTCCAACCGTTCTCGGCGGGTTCCTGCTCTTTATCGGCACCGATCTCTACCGCCGTTTCTGGGAGCGTCGCAGATGAGCAACCAAACAACGAGTAACCAAACACCGGGCAACCAATCAACCAAATACAAGCGCTTTGATGGCCGGCAACGCACCGAACACGCGCTCTTGCTCTTGAGCTTTACCGTGTTGAGCATCACCGGCTTGCCCCAGATGTATTCGACCACCTACTGGGGAAGTTGGCTGATCTGGCTCTTTGGCGGCATTGAGTTCATCCGCATCATTCACCGGACGGCAGCGATTTTGCTCATGCTGGAGACGATCTACCATATTGTGGCTGTTTCCTACAAAGTGTTCGTGTTACGGGTGCGCTGGACGATGATGCCGGGCTGGCAGGATGTGGTCGATGGCTTTCATGCCATGGGCTATAACTTGCGCATTGCCAAAACCGCGCCGCGCATGGGCCGCTACACCTTTGGTGAGAAGGTCGAATATTGGGCGGTGATTTGGGGCACGGTGATCATGGTGCTGACCGGCTTCATGCTTTGGAATCCGATTGCCACCACGGCGTTTTTGCCTGGCGCCTGGATTCCGGCCGCTAAGGCGGCGCACGGCGGTGAAGCGTTGTTAGCGGTGCTGTCGATTGTCACCTGGCATGTGTACAACGTTCATATCAAACATTTTAATCGCAGCATCTTCACCGGCTACATCACGCACCATGAGATGAAGAGCGAACACCTGCAAGAATTGATCGAATTGGAATCGGGCGCACCACCTGCTACGCCCGATTTGGTGGTGCTACAGCGGCGACGCCGGCTCTTTTATCCGGTGGCGGCGGTGCTTTCGGTGGCAATGCTGGTGGCGCTCTATCTCTTTGTCACCATTGAGCAGACCGCCATTACCACAGTGCCGCGCCAGCCGGCGGAACTCGTGGCCCCTCGCACGCCAACCCCGTCGCCATAGAGCGTCTATGGTGTGCGCCGGTCTTAAACGTATGGGCAAAACGGTGGATCACCGTTCTGCAAATATTCGGTTAACCGTAGCGTGGTCACGGGGGAATTCAGGATCAAAGCTGCCCGGCCTGGCAAACCGGACAGCTTTCCCCTGCCGGAAGCCTTCTCCGGATCACGCCCATTGGAGGAAGTAGAGAGGAGTCTGCCTATCGAACCATCAACCGCACCTTTTGTTCAGTCGGCGGAGGGGCACGCCCTGCCGGCGCGAACAGCAACCACTTGAACACTGGGAGGTATAGTTTTATGAAACGAGTCATTCCTCTCGCTTGTCTGCTGGTGGTGTTACTGGTTGTGATGACGGCGCAGGCGGCCCTGGCCGCTGAGCCGGTTGAGCAACAAATTGTAGCAACCCAGACCACAAGCGATACCAAGCCAATTACAGAAACGTTGACTATTCCATTCTTGTCCGATTGGGTTTCTTCACCTCATGCCGATTTTGCCGCAGAAGCGTTCATTCATTGGAATGAGGAAGATCCCGCCGAGGTGCCTGAAAGCTGTGCTAAGTGTCACAGCACACCAGGACATCTCGATTTTCTGGGCGTTGATGGCAGTGCGGCAGGCGCCGTGGATGCCCCAGCCCCCATCGGTTCGGTCGTCGAATGTGTGGCCTGTCACAACAGTGTCAACCAGAGCAAGACCAGCGTCGTCATGCCTTCCGGTCTGGAACTAACCGGGTTGGGCGATGAAGGGCGCTGTGTTGAGTGTCATCAGGGGCGACAGTCCAAAGTCAGTGTCGATGCGGCGATTGAAAAAGCTGCTTTAGCGGATGCAGACACCGCCAGTGCGGATCTGAACTTCCTCAACATCCACTACTATGCAGCCGCAGTCACCAAATACGGCACCCTGGCCAAGGGCGGCTATGAGTATGATGGCAACAGCTACGATGCCAACTTTGCCCATGTGGCCGAGTTTGACACCTGTATCGAGTGCCACAATTCGCACACACTGGAAGTCAAGGTCGAAGCCTGCGCCGACTGTCATGAAGGCGTGGCTGCGGTCGAAGACCTCCGCAATGTCCGTATGGCCGGTTCCGAAGTTGATTACGACGGTGACGGCGATATGGAAGAGGGCATGTACTATGAGTTGGAGGGGGTGCGTGAGCTGCTCTATCAGGCCATTCAGTCCTATGCCGGCGATGTTGCCGGTACGGCGATTGCCTACGACGCCGCCAGTCACCCCTACTTCTTCATCGACACCAACGGCAACGGCACGGCTGACACCGACGAGGTGAATGGGGACAACCGCTTTAATGCGTGGAGCGCACGCTTACTCAAGGCGGCTTACAACTATCAAACCTCGTTGAAAGACCCCGGCGCCTATGCCCACGGCGGCAAGTATATCATTCAGTTGATGGTCGACTCGGTGACCGATCTCAATACCGCCTTGGCGGAACCGGTCGATCTCACCAATGTCCATCGTATCGACAATGGTCACTTTGCCGGTTCGGAAGAAGCGTTCCGTCACTGGGATGCCGACGGGGCAGTGCCAGGTTCTTGCGCCAAGTGTCACTCATCTGGCGGGTTGCCCATGTTCCTGTCCGAAGGTACGGTGATTTCACAGCCGCCGTCCAATGGGATGCAATGTACAACCTGTCACAATGACCTGCAAGAGTTCACCCGCTACACGGTGGAAGAAGTCAAATTCCCCAGCGGCGCGACCGTTGCGGCCCCCGACGAGAACAGTGGCCTCTGTCTCAACTGTCACCAAGGGCGTGAATCCACCGTCAGCGTCAATCGGCTGATCGGCGACGCCGAGGCTGACACCGTGTCCGAAAGCTTGCGCTTCCTCAATGTCCATTACTTTGCGGCTGGGGCTACCCGCTTTGGCACCGAAGCCAAGGGCGCCTACGAGTATGAGGGCAAAGAATATGCCGGCTTCTTCGATCACTCGGACGCCAACGGCTGCACCGACTGCCACGGCGCCCACAGCTTGCAGGTGGACTGGGAAAGCTGCACCGAATGTCACGAAGAAGTGCAAGCACCTGAAGACATCACCGCTGTGCGCTACTACTTCGATGACTGGGACGGCGACGGCGATACCGACGAAGGTGTTGCTGACGAAATCGCCACCATGCAAGAGACGCTCTATGCGGCGATGCAAGCCTATGCCACCGAAACGGCTGGCGCCGGTATTACCTATGATGCTCATGCCTATCCGTACTTCTTCATTGACACCAATGGTAATGGTACGGCTGACGAAGATGAGGTCAATAGCGACAACCGCTTCAACACCTGGACCCCACGGCTGTTGCGCGCGGCCTACAACTATCAGTATGTGCAAAAGGACCCTGGCGCCTTCACCCACAACGCCCCTTACATCCTCCAAGTGCTCTATGACAGCATCGAGGACATCGGCGGTGACGTGAGTGCGATGATGCGTCCGTAGTGGAAATGTAGTAAAGACTTTAGTCTTTGTCCCCTAAAGAAAGACTAAAGTCTTTACTACAATTTACGATGAGTAACCCTGAAAACCAGGTTGGGAGGGACGCCTGGTTTTCTTCTTTCTCATGGAACTCTCATCTTTGTCGGCGTTGGCCCATTAGCTTCCTTGTGAAAACTGCGTTCATCGGTTACAGATTCCGCATGGTGGTGTGGTATAATAGCCGCCAACGAGTGTGCGCCATCAGCGCCACGAATAGTCAATTGTTCACTGTTGATCATTCATTATTCGTGATACCCTGGATGGTCAGAAAGAGATGTACATGTCAAAATCATTAGCGAAAAGCTTCCCACACCTATGCTGCACCCTGTTGGCCGGCGTGATTGCCATTGCGTTGGGGCTGTTCCTGGCGCCGACCCTCTATGCCCAGGAAAGCACCCCCACCCAAACGGCGCCGACCAATGTGAGCGCGGATGAAGTGAACGCGGTGGCAAGCGAAATTTGGTGTCCGCTCTGTAGCGGTGTGCGACTGGATGCGTGTGAACTCAAAGCTTGTGAGCAGATGAAAGATGTGATCGCGATTAAATTGTCAGAAGGCGAAAACACCGAATCGATCCGCGACTATTTTGTCGCGCAGTATGGTCCGCAAGTGTTAGGCGAACCGCCGTGGGATCGTTTCTGGATTGCATGGGTACTCCCTTTTGTTGTGTTAGCGATTGGCGGTTACTTTTTGTGGAATACGATGCGCCGCATGGTGCGTAAACCAGCGCCAGTGGCGACAACGTCTGCACCCGCGCCTACTGCTGCCCCGGAAGATGAGTACGGTCGTCAATTAGCCGAGGAGTTGAAACGCTATGGCTGAGTTAACTGAACAACCCATCCCAGCACCGGCGGAGGTGGCCCCGGCGCCGCCATCGTCGCGCACAGTGGCGCTGTGGCGACTTTTCTTTATTGCTGTGCCGGTGGTCTTTCTGCTCTTCTTGGGGGTGCGTCTGTACGAGACCAATACCTCGGAACACCGCGCCGCGGGGATAGCGCCTCCCTTTGTCTTTACCACCTTTGAGGGGGAAGAGATCAGCCTGGAGGATTTGCGCGGCCAGGGGGTAGTCCTCAACTTCTGGGCCAGTTGGTGCGACCCCTGTCGCGCCGAGGCGGCGTTACTGGAAGCAACCTGGCGCCAGGAGAAGGAGAATGGCATCGTCTTCATCGGCCTGGATTATCTGGATCAAGAACCGGCGGCCAAAGCCTATCTGGCCGAATATGATGTGACCTATCCCAACGGCCCCGATCTACAAAGCCAGGCGGCGCGGCGCTATGGCATCAAAGGGGTGCCGGAGACCTTCTTTATTGACCCCGATGGGAAGATTGCCCACATGGTGATCGGGCCGATTGTGAATGAAGCGCAATTTGCCGAAGCGTTGGATAAAATTCGACCTTAACAATCTCTTGTGCAATTGATGATGGTTAGGCAGCGCCCCGCAGCTACAAGCAGCGGCTACGAGTCTTGATGCTAAGTTTCCGTTCGTCAAAAAGGGCAAACCTATGATTTTTAATATTGGATATCTCATTCTCATCACCGCCTTTGTGCTGGCCGCTTTTGGCATTGTCACCGGCATCCTGGGCGGGCAACAGCGCAATGCGCGCTTGATCCAGAGCAGTTACAATAGCGTGTTAGCGGTGGCCGGGTTGGTTCTTGTCGCCTCGCTCATTCTCTGGTACGCCTTGTTGACCGACCAGTTCCAGGTGGTCTACGTTTGGAACTCATCAGAAATAGCGCTGCCCACTTTCTACAAATTTGCCGCCATGTGGGGCGGACAGTCGGGGAGCTTGCTCTTCTGGACGTTGATTCTCTCGGCCTATAGTGTGGTGGCTGTGGTCAGCTTTCGCCAACGGCAGGCGGCGATCATGCCCTATGTCTACGCGACTTTGCTGGCGACGACGCTCTTCTTTCTGACGCTGTTGGTCTTTTCCACCAACCCCTTCCGCCAGGTTGCTTTTATGCCGGAAGATGGGCAGGGCCTCAATCCGTTGTTGCAGAATTACTGGATGGTCATTCACCCGGTCATGCTCTACCTGGGGTATGTCGGCATGGCGGTGCCTTTTGCCTTTGCCGTGGGCGCGCTGGTCAGTAAACGGCTCGACACGGAATGGGTGCGCACGGTACGGCGCTGGACGTTGATTCCCTGGATGTTCCTTTCCGCCGGCATCATCATGGGCAGCCAGTGGGCCTACCTGGAACTAGGCTGGGGCGGCTACTGGGCCTGGGACCCGGTGGAAAACGCCAGCTTCCTGCCCTGGTTGACCGGCACTGCTTTCTTGCACAGCGTCATCATTCAAGAGCAGCGCGGCATTTTGAAAATTTGGAACATGGTGTTGATCTGGTTGACCTACTTCCTGGTCATCTTGGGTACCTTCTTTACGCGCAGCGGGGTCTTGGAAAGCGTTCACAGTTTTGCGCGTAGTGATGTCGGTCCCTATTTCCTGGGCTTCCTCACCATCATTGCGTTGGGCTTTCTCTGGTTGCTTTTCGACCGCCTACCGTTACTGCGTGATGAGCATCAATTTGAATCATATGCCAGCCGGGAAGCGGCCTTTCTCGCCAATAACTGGCTCTTTGCCGGCATCACCTTTGCCACGCTTTGGGGCACCACCTTCCCCATGTTTAGCGAAATTCTGACCGGGGATCGCATTGCCGTGGCCGCGCCCTTCTTTAACAAAGTCAATGGCCCACTTTTTATCGTCTTGATTCTGCTCATGGGTATTGGCCCACTCATGGCCTGGCGACATACGAGTGTAGAAGCGCTGCGGCGGCAGTTCACCTGGCCGACGGTTGCTGCTGTGGCTCTTATCGCCGTTATGATTTTTTTCCGCTATAAGGCGAAATTGGCCGAATTTGTGGGACTGGGTGTTGTGCCCCCTGAGCAACCAGACTCGGCAATAAGTTTCTACCCGGTTGTCGGCTTGGCGGTCTGTGCCTTTGCCACCGTTACGATTGTTCAAGAATATGTGCGTGGCGTCATGGCCCGACGCACCCACAACAACGAAGCCATCCCTGTGGCAATGAGCCAGTTGATCCGGCGTAATGGTCGGCGCTATGGCGGCTATATTGTCCACCTGGGCATGGTCATGATTGGGATTGCGGTTGTCGGTAACGAATTTTTCCAATTGACGACCAATATTACCCTGGCCCGTGGCGCAAGCACGACGCTGGGCGGCTACGAGTTGATGTACACGGGCCTGGAAAGCAACCGCGCCGCCAACCGGATGGAGATTGGCGCCCGCGTCGTCGTCTTTGATGCCAATAGTGGCCGCGAGATTGACACCGTGATTCCCCAACGCAACATTTACGACAAAACCCCGGAGATGCCGACCAGCGAGGTTGGGCTGCATGTGAACCCCATTGAGGATGTCTATGTCATGCTCAACGGCTGGGGCGAAGGCGGTGAAAATGCTACCTTTACAATCCACATCAATCCCTTGACGGTCTGGATGTGGACGGGCGGCGTGGTCCTTGTCTTGGGCGTCTTGCTTGCCATCTGGCCGCACCCCGCCCAACGCACCCAAACCAGCACCGAGGGGCAATATGCATCGGCTGGGGCGTCGGCTTGAGCATTAACAATTGTCGATTTTCCATTGACAATTCACCATTCTGATCGGAATTTTTCATGGATGCTACGCTTTGGATTACGTTGATTTTGGCGCTACTCGTCTCGCTGGCGGCGCTCTTCTATGTAATTGGCCCCTTAGTCGCCAAACAACCACCGCTCTTACAGGTGGAGGATGACCGATTCGCCGATCTGCTGGCGCGCAAAGATAGCGCCTTGCGGGCGATCAAAGAGTTGGAATTTGACCATCAGGTGGGTAAAATTGACGCCGCCGATTATCAGCGGTTGAATGAGCGTCTGCGCCGGCAGGCGATTACTCTGCTCCAACAATTGGAACAGATTACGCCATTGAGCGCAGCGCTGGATGAACAATTGGAAGCGGAGATTGCACAACGGCGGCAGGCAAGGCCGGCGTCAACGCCAGCGAAACCTGTCAGTGCGCCGGTCATGCAACCTGTCGCCACGGCTGCCGGCGCTACACACTTTTGTACTCAGTGTGGCGCTCGTCTAGATACAAGCTTCAAGTTCTGCGCCAACTGCGGCGCGTCGGTGACTGCGGGGACTGTGGCAGTTGCGGTTGAAAAATCAGGCGGCTAATACAACGTAAACACCGCCATCGTTTTTGTCCCGTAGGGACGATTGAGTTTAGGAGGGAAATCATCAAATTTTTCGCCCCTAAACTCAGCCGTTCCTACGGGACAAAAGTGGGCTGCTTGTTAAACCTTCTCTCGCAATTGTGTCTCTAAATCGCTCACCTTGTCACTCAGGGCGCTGATCTGGGCTTGGAGGGCGGCGAGGGTTTGGAGGATTTGGGTTTGGGTGGCAGCAGAAGAGGCTGCGGCTTCGCTCTCTTTGGCTTTAGGGGCGCTGGGTGTGGGGAAGCCCATAAGCCACCACGGTTTCATCACCTGCTCGACCGCTTCGTTCATCTGGCGTTGGAAACTTTCGGACTGTTTCATGGTCTGTTGCATGGCGTCCACCATCATGCTGGTGTAATTTTCTGCAAACTTTTCCCATAGCTTCAAACTTTGGCGCACGGCCTTGTCCTGGTACTGTTTATCTTCCTTGGGTACGGCATTCATCGTCACCTTCAGCAACGACTCCTGGATAAAATTCATCGCCTCGGCCAGATCGGTGAAGCGCATCTCCTCGCCGTCCTGCACGCGGCGCACCTGGCCGCGCCATTCCAGGTGCGGTTCCCCGCTCTGGTCGCGCCAGAGATCCTGCGTAAAGCGCAGAACAAATGAAGCCGTATCGCGTTGGCCTTTCATCGTGACTTTTCCTTTATCAGCGCTTCAAATAAGCAATCCACAATGGGTCTTTCCAGCATACCTATTGCGATTACAGCCTAGTTGCAAGATAGCAGGTATTGGATATGGGATACTAAAATGTTGATCTATCAGGCTAAATATCCAATCCCCAATATCACCCTACTCAAGCTCATCATTGAGAATTTGGTCATAAAGCTCGCTCGTCTCCGGCAGCGGATCGACGCCGAACTCTTCGGCCAGTACTTCCGTACACCGTTGGTAGGTGCGCAAGGCCATTGGTCGATTGCGTTGGGCGGCAAAGGCGCGCATCTGAATGCGATAGGCATCTTCCCAGACCGGGTCAATACTCAGTACCCGTTGCGTTAACCGAATGCTCTCCAACGGCATTTTTTTCAAAAGTAACTCGGCCAGCGTGGTCATAGTGTTGAGCGCCAGCAATTGTAACCGTTCGCGCTCGGCGCTGGTCCAATCTTCGTAACGCCGCTCCGGCAAGTAGTCGCCATGATAGAGTTGCACGGCGGCTTCGTAACAGGCAGTGGCAAAGTCAGCATTTGGGGTTGGCCCCAATGTTGCCTGGTTGCCGGCGCTAATGAGCAGTTCCATTGCTTCGGTGTCCAGCCAGACATTTTCAAAATCCAGCCCATAGGCCAGTCCATAGCGCCTGACAAAGAGCGGCTCACTGCGCGGCTCGCGCGTTGGTTCCAGTGCCCGGTTGATCGAGTTGAGTGCAACCTTGAAGTCGCGATCCCCTTTGTCAATATCCAGATCCGGCCACAGGCGATCCATGATCTGCTCTTTGTGGACATATTGGCGGCGCACGGTGATGAAGAACTGAAAGAGGTGAATCGCCTTTTCCCGTCCCCACGCCGTGGTCGGCACCTCGACGCCCTGGTGCCAAACACGAAAGCCGCCCAATGTCTGGACATGCAAGGCGACATGCGCGCTGATCGCGTTCGGCGTCTTGGCGAGGAGCCGATCCACCAAACTATAAAGCTTTGCTTCCGATTGGGGCAGTTGCACCGACATAAAGTTACTTTTGCCCTGATTTCGATTCTGAAATGCTCTGGGTTGCTGCTATAATCTATAGTCCATAGTCCAGAGTCCGCAGTCCCAAGTCGTAGTCGCAAGCTACGCTTGACTCAGGACTCTGGACTACGGACTCTGGACTACGGACTGACGACTTAAAAAATTTATTTTACTTTTGAACGATAATGAAATATCACGAAAGGGTTACTTCATGCAAACGAATGCTGCCTTAAAAGCGCAAATTGCCGCCGAAGTTGCCGGTTGCGATAACCTCGCCGCCCTGCAAGCGCCGGCCATCGGCCAGACTAGTCGCCAAAATGAGCTGCTCATGTTTCTCAAGCCGGAAATTTTCAACAACGGCAACCCAACCGCGATCCAAAACTCGCTCGACATGATCTTTCAGAAATTGCAGGACTTTAACGCCGAAGTTGCCGGCGCCGTTATCGTTGGCGGGCAGGCGCTGGAAGCGCAAAAGTGCATGGATCGCCACTATGGCACCATCAACGTCCTCTCGCGCACCGCTTCGCAAGCACTCAGCGCCGAAGATCGCCAGAAGATTTATGACACCTTAGGCGTCGCGGCTGCTGACTACAAACTATATGGCGGTCACGAATTTCTTGCCAGCCACACCAGCTTCACCCCCGCCAAGCTCGACGAACTCTGGTTCACCAAAAAGTCGATGAAGATTCGCAGCGGCTTCTATGTACAAGCCTACGAACTCAACAACGAAAAGTTCATCCTGATTAACGGCTTCCACCCGGCGCAACTGGCCCACTTTACCGAGCCGTCGCACCGCATCGTCCTGCTGTTGATTCATTCCGACACCGACTGGGCTACCCTGCGCGACCAAATGATCGGCGACACCTTCCCCGAACGGGCCGCTGGCGTTTCCATTCGTGGCACCTTCTATGCCGATCCGGCCCGCTATGGCTTTACCAGCGTCTCCATTGCCAACAACTGCGTTCACCTCTCTGCCGGCCCCTTCGAGGGCATGTTCGAGATCATGAACTTCTTTGGCGGCCTGATGAACATTGATGTCAAAACCACCCAGCCGCTCATTGTGCGCCGAATGCTCGCCGCCGGCATCACCGCCGACCAGGCCTGGCAAGCCATCGAAAACCCCACTGTCACCGTCGATGGCAAATCCAAAGACCTCTACGGCGCCACTGAACACAAAGACACCGCGCCGTCCATTGCGATCTACCAAAGCTCACTCTAACCCGTGAATCCGTCCCATAGGGACGCATGAGTTTAGTACAATTTTCCCGCCTAAACTCATGCGTCCCTATGGGACGGGCATAAAATCCGTTCCCGCCTCAATTCGTTGTCGTGTTTGCGTCCCCACTACCCTAAATGCTCTGCTAACAGATTCGCCTCCCCCTCTGTCACTTCCAGGATCACCGGCTGGCTTTCATAGTGTACCCCAAACCAATTGCTGACAAAATCCCCATCGGGATCGAGCATGTCGATGGGATTGCGCGCCAACGCCTGGTCATCGGCATCGCCCAGCGACTGCAAGACCACCCAGGCAATGAGCAAATGGGGATGTTGCTGTGTCAACTGGCGCGCCAGGCGATAGGCCGCCTGCCTTGCCCGCTGTTGCCAAAGCGCCGCCAACCGCCCAACCTGAAAATCAACCCGGCGTGGTTCGGCCTGTAAGAGTGTTTGATAGGTCGCCGCCGCCGGTTCCCAGTGTTGACCCCGCATCTGAAGCGTTGCCAAACAGGCAAGGTTGAGCATCACTGCCGGCGCTTCCCCAGCCAGTGTCGTTTGTCCATCGATTGGTCGCAAGGTCGTGCGGCTCAACCCGCTGCGAATGGTCGGTGCGTAGGGGTCGGCTTCCAACGCCCGTTGCCAGATGGCATGCGCCTGCGCTCGTTGTCCT
This sequence comes from Caldilineaceae bacterium, assembly GCA_026645575.1. The sequence continues at coordinate 10,205 of JAPKMW010000049.1, read as the reverse complement.
CGCTGTTCCGCCGCCATTGCCAGGGCACGCCAGGCGAATGGATTGCCCGGATCGGCGCGCAACAGCCGCCGGCCCCACTCCTCCCCTTCCTCCCAGCGTTGGAGCGACCAGGCGGCGCGCAATAAACGCTGATAAGTAGACAGATGTTGGGGCAACCGCTTGAGAACCACCTGAGCCAGCGCCGCCACTGCCGTCGGGTTGTCTGCCTGAAGCTGCTGCTCCATGGCCACGGCCCAGTCGCCCAGAATTGACGACACCGTCATAGGCGGCTGTTCCCAAAGGAGAAGAAGGGTGGCTCTTTGATGTTATGGAGGTTTTTCAATCGGCTGAGCAGGCTGGCAACGTCACGTTCTCGCTGTTGGGCCGGGCCAAAGGGATCGCTGATGTCTTGTGGGCTACCGCTGAGGACGCGCAGCGTGCTGAGGACAGAATGGGCCAACACCTCCAGATGATACCCCCCTTCCAGCACACAGACCAGCTTGCCGTTGCACAACTGATCGGCCAGCGCCATCACCTGTTCGACCATCTGCATATAGCCGGTGATGCTCAGGTTCATGCCGGCCAGCGGGTCCAGCCAGTGGGCGTCAAAGCCGGCGGAGAGGATAATCAATTGAGGCCGAAAATCCCGCGCCACCGGTTCAAGAATGTGCTGAAAGGCGTTGACGTATCCTGCATCGCCGACAAAAGCCGGGAAGGGAATATTCACCGTCGTGCCGTAAGCCATTTCATCGCCTACTTCGTCCGCGGCGCCAGTGCCGGGGTAGTAGGGGTATTGATGGGTGCTGACAAAGAGGACGCTGGGGTCGTCGTAAAAAATATCCTGCGTGCCGTTGCCGTGATGGACATCAAAATCGATCACCAGCGCCCGATCCAGCCCATGCCGATCCTGCGCCCAGCGCGCCGCAATCGCCGCATTCGCCAATAGACAGAAGCCCATTCCCCGATGACCCAATGCGTGATGACCGGGTGGGCGAATGAGGGCAAAACCATTGTCCACCTGCCCCTGCAAGACCATATCGGTCATATTGAGCAGACCACCCGCCGCCAACAGCGCAGCCTGATAGCTATCGGCGTTGACATAGGTATCTGAGTCAATTCGCCCGCCGCCCCGCTCCGCGATCGCCTGTAACCGTTCCACATATTGCGCCGTATGCACACGCAAAATCGCATCCAGCGGCGCTGGGCTGCTGGGGACGCGAATCAGTTGTTGCAAAATGCCATCCTCTTGCAGCAACTGCCATGTCCCTTCCAGGCGTCGAAAATTTTCGGGATGCCCTTCCAAGGTGTGGCGTAAATTAAACGGATCATAGACAATCGCTGTCTTCCGCATAACCATCTAACCTATTCTATGGATACTAGATATTGGGTATTGGGGTTCGATATTGAGTATTGGATATTTATCGCAGCACAAATAGTGGATACCCAATACCTAATCCCTAATATCCCTTATCTAAATCAACACCAAATTGCGGCTGAAAGATCCGGCGATCTTTGACACCGTCTCGTTCCGCCTGATATTCAAAGTGGAGATCAAACTCCGTCTCCTCGGTATTGCGGGCACGGATGCTCTGTTGCACCTGCACTGGGTAAGCGCTGCGGATAGGCAGCGTGCTGTGCAAAGTCGCCCCATCCCAGAGCAGACTCAATTTGCCCTGCGCCAGCGGCAGATCGAGTAACGCCCACCAACCCCACGTTGCCGGCCAGGTCGGTGTGACAGCATGTTCGCCCTCCACCCAATGCAGACCGCTGCCCTGCCAGATCACAGCGCCGGCGTCAGCAATCCCCTGCCATTGATCGGCAAAGCGGTGGGGGCGTGTGGACTGCGGTTGCCAGTTTCCCAGCAGGCGGGCGATTCGTGCCGTCGTTATTGCTTGATCGCTACCGAGGCTGTTCTGTGCTTCAGCCCCGCTTGACCAGCGTGTCGCGTTGGTTTGATCGTACTGTTGTATAGCTAATTGTCGCGCATAAGTGAGGGCCTGGTCAAGTAGGGTTGCACTTGGGTGATGATCTTGGACGGCTCCACTCGTCCGGTGTCGTACCAGTTGCTCGGCGCAAAGGCCGACGGCTGGGTAATGGGCCGCCAGGAGTTCCGGGTCGGGATGGCGCTGCAAGTGACGGTAGATCGCCCAGAGATAGGCATGGTTGTTGGCAACCAGTTCATCGCCTGGATCGGTCGGTGCTTCCTTGCTGTGAATCGGCAACTGCGTTGGCAAGCGTCCGGTGGTGGCTTCGGCCACGCGCCGCAGATGGGCCAACAGGTTTCGGCTCAAGGTCACATCAATGAGATCCGTGCAAGCTACCAATGCCGGCGTGCGGATCGTACAAAGATCGGCGGCGGCATAACCAGTGCGCAAATGGTGAATTTGTCGCAGCGCCGCTACCTTCCCGGCTTGTATCGCTTGATTCAACGCAATATCCGGTGTCCAAAGCCGTCCAGTTTTGAGCGCAGTACTCCACGCTTTTTCACTCAACTGAAAAGCACGGTCGGCGTCGCGGAGCGCCAGAAAACCGCTCCATGCCATCTGTTCGCCCACATCGCTGATGGTCAGCACCAGTGGCACTTCCACCATGCCGTTGACCAACACATGATAGACCAGATGCGCCCGTTGTGGATCGTCAATGTTGATCTGGTCTGGCCGCGCCTGGGGATTGCCAAAAACACAAGTCAAATCGGCGTTGCTCTGCTGGTAGAGACCGCGGGCCGGGCCGGGGTTCCGTTGCGCCACCAGCAGGCCATCGACAATCCGTTGGGTGCGCGGTTCGCCCCAATCAATCGTCACTTCCAGCCGCAACAAGCGGTCGCCCTCAGCTTGACAATCGAGCAACCAGAGAACGCTGCGGTCATGATCAGTCTGGCGCGGCGCTGCGACCCGTTTGCTGACAATCACCCCTTCGGTGCCAAGAATCAACTCTTGGTGGCCGGGGTAGAGGCGTGTCACCATGGGCATCAGCGGCTCTTCACGCGGGGCGCTGATCTGCAAGGCAATCCGTTGCACATACTGCTCACCCGCCCACGGCCAAACCAGATCGATCAGGTCGGTCTTGGCATCAACTTCAAACGCCAACTCCTGGTTCGCCAGCCGATAACGACTATCCGGCGCAATCGCCTCCCAATCAATACTCTGCGGCTGATCCAAAATCGGGCTAAGTGCTGTCATCTGCTGCTCGCCTCAGTAAATCGGTAAACAGGTAGACAGGTAGACAGGTAGACAGGTAAACAGGTACACAAGGAAACAGGGCGTATCTACCTGTCTACCTGTCTACCTGTTTACCTGTTTACCTGTCTACCCTCCCTGTACACCCGCCATCAACAACCCCAACCCTTCGCGTGTCGCCTGGGCGCGGGGGACAATGCCGATGATTTCGCCTTTGTACATAACCACAATGCGGTCGGCCAGCGCCATGATCTCATCCAACTCGGAGCTGACCACCAGCACCGCGACGCCGTTGTTGCGTTTATCAACAATCTGCTGGTGGATGAACTCAATCGAGCCGACATCAATGCCGCGCGTCGGCTGGGCAGCGATGAGCAGCTTGATCGGTCGGCTAAATTCGCGCGCCACCACCATCTTCTGCTGGTTGCCGCCGGAGAGACTGCCGCCGCTGTTGTCGATGCTGGGGGTGCGCACATCAAAGGTCTTGACTAACTTTTGCGCATGTTCACGAATCGCCCGCTCGTTGATGGTCAGCCCACGGGCAAAGGGCGCTTGATAATAGCTGTTCAAGACCAGGTTATCCGCAATCGCATAACTATCCACCATGCCATAGGCGTGGCGGTCTTCGGGGACATGGCAAATCTCCCCCTCTTCGGTGATCCGCCGCGGGTTGGCGTTGGTTAGATCATGGTTGTTGATCTGAATGCGCCCCTGATCCACCTTGCGCAGGCCGGTAATGACCTCCACCAGTTCGGTCTGCCCATTGCCCTGAACGCCGGCCACGCCGACAATTTCACCGGCATGAACAGTAAAGGAGACATTGCGCAGGGCCGCGTGCTTCAGGTCATCCCGCGCCGAGACTTTGTCCAACTGCAAAACAGCCGCACCGGGCTGCGCCGCCGCCTTGTTCACCGTCAAGATGACTTCGCGTCCCACCATCATGGCCGCCAAACTCGCTTCGGTGGCTCCCTTGGGATCGGCCTCACCCACCAGCCGCCCCTGGCGCAACACGGCAATCCGGTCGGCGACCCGCAAGACCTCTTTGAGTTTGTGGGTGATAAAAATAATAGAAGTGCCTTGTTCCCGCAACCGGTTCATCACGGCAAAGAGACCCTCGATCTCCTGCGGCGTGAGGACGGCGGTCGGTTCATCAAGAATTAAAATATTGGCGTTGCGATAGAGCGCCTTGACAATCTCCACCCGTTGCCGCACACCGACCGGCAGATCCTCAATAATGGCATAGGGATCGACATCCAGATTATAGCGATGAGAAAGTTCCTGAATACGGGCAGCGACGGTGCGCGTATCGAGGAAGGCGCCCTTGACGCTCTCGCTGCCCAACATAATATTCTCGGCCACCGTCATCACTGGCACCAACTGAAAGTGTTGATGCACCATGCCGATGCCCAGCGCAATGGCGTCGTTGGGGTTGTGCATGATTACCGGCTTGCCATCCACCAGAATTTCGCCGCTGGTCGGTTGGTAGAGACCATAGATAACATTCATCAAGGTCGATTTGCCGGCGCCATTTTCGCCCAGCAACGCCAAAATTTCGCCGCGCTGGAGTTGCAGGTTGACATCTTGATTGGCAATGACGCCAGGGAAGTGTTTGGAGATATTGCGGATCTCTAGGACTGGTGCATTCTTTGTCAAGCCGATGCTCCCTTGCTTTTATCCTAAAAGGCTCAAAATTTCATCAATTACTTCAGCTAATGTAGGCATGGTCCCTACTTCAATACCGGCTGGCGTATACTTGTGTTCTTGCTGTGGCAATGTTGGGCGATGAAGGGCATTATCATAGCGAAAGATGAGCGTCTTCTGGGCATCATGATAATGAAAGGCAAAAGGGATCAATGCCCCTCCGTCTCATAAACCTTTCCCTCCGCCGCCGGTGGTCGCACTCGCCCGACAAAGCCGGAGACGGCAACAATCGTCACCACATAGGGCAACATGCTGACAAATTGCCGTGGCACAGTGGTGACGCCGGCCAGCAGTAGTTCATTTTGCAACGCTTGCGTATAGCCGAACAGTAAGGACGCGCCCAGAGCGCCAAAAGGATTCCAGTTGCCAAAGATCATGGCCGCCAGGGAGATAAAGCCGCGCCCGGCGGTCATCCCTTCTTGGAATTGCCCCACCGCTTCCAACACCAGGAAACCGCCGGCCAACCCGGCCAACATCCCGCCAAGCATGGTATTGAAATAGCGATAGCGGTTGACATTAATTCCCACCGTATCCGCCGCGCGTGGATGTTCGCCGACGGCGCGAGTGCGCAAGCCCCAACGCGTATAAAAGAGCGCAATGTGAACGACACCAACCAGGAGCAGCGCCAGATAGGTAATGGGTGGATTGTTAAAAAGAATGCGCCCAATCACAGGAATATCAGCCAGGCCGGGAAGGGGGATGGCGGAAAATTTGCCCTGCGCCACCGCGTCGCGATCAAACAGATAGGAGGTGAAGCCGGTTGCCAGAATGATCAACACGGTGCCAGAGATAATCTGATCCATGCGAAAGCGGATTGAGAGAAGCCCATGAAGCAATCCCATCAACGCACCGACCAACAGCGCTACTATCACAGCCAGCAGCAAACTGGCGGCCAACGGCCAATCATTAGTGGCGACCTTGGCGACAAACGCGCCAAAGGCGCCGGCCAACATCATCCCCTCAATGCCAATATTGACAATACCAGAGCGTTCACAGAGAATGCCGCTCAACGCGCCCAGGATCAACGGCACCGTGGCGCGCAGGGTGAAATTGAGTGCGCTCACGCCAAAGAGGACGCGTAACCAGACATATTGATTCAATGCGGTCGTGTTGACCAGAACCGCCAAAACGAGCAGGATCACGGCCAAGACTATGGCGATCAAGGCTGTCCGTTGGAAAAAAGAGCGTTGGGTCATCAGGCTGATCCGTTTGTGTAATAGGAAAGCGAATTGACTTGAGCGATTCGTCTGGGTTTGGTTGCGACCCAGGTCAATGAATTAGGCGCCCCAACTAACTGTGGGCGCTTTGGTGGCTACACCCCGCCCCTGGCGCAAGCGGAAGAGGGTGCGGATTAGAATCGGCGCGGCTACAAAGGCCAGCACCAGCGCTTGAATGACCTGAATAATATCGGCAGAGACACCTGATTCAAATTGCATCCGCGCACCGCCGGCATCCAGCGTGCCGAACATAAAGGCGGCGAGAACCACGCCTAGCGGATGGGTTTGCCCCAGCAGCGCCACCGTAATGCCATCAAACCCGGCGCCACCAGTGAACTCCGGCGCAAATTTATAGTTGACCGCCAACGTCTCAATCGTGCCGGCCAACCCGGCCAGCCCACCCGCCAGCATCATGGTCAGCACAATCGTCCAGTTGACGCTCATGCCGGCATAGCGCGCCGCTTTGAGATTTTGGCCCACCGTGCGAATTTCAAAGCCGACCACCGTTTTATAGATCAGCCACCAGATCAACGCCGCGACGAGCAGCGCCAAGATAAAGCCCCAGTGAATGTTATAGGGCGGACCGGCCAGAAGCGGAATGCGGGCGCTCGCCAGCACATCAGGGGTCTCCGAAACGGCGCGCGCTGTGGGATCCCAGAGCGGGCCGGGCGTTTGCCCCTGTGTGCCGCCGGCATAGACTGTCCAGCCGGCAAAGTTGGCGGCAATATAGTTGAGCATGATGGTGACAATCACCTCATGGGCGCCGGTGTAGACCTTGAGCAGCCCAGGAATCGCGCCCCAGATCATGCCGCCGGCAATTCCCGCCAGGATCGCCAAGGGCAGATGAATAATCGTGGGCAAGCCTTCAAAATTGATCCCCACCGCAACCGAAGCGATGGTGCCAATGAGAAATTGCCCGGAAGCGCCAATGTTGAACAACCCAGCCTTAAACGCCACCGCCACCGACAACCCAGCCAGAATCAACGGTGTCATGCGGCGGATTAGACTAGACCAGCCGCGCGCATTCCCCAAGGCGCCCGAAAAGAGACCCTGATACGCTTCCAACGGATTGTCACCGGATAAGAGCATGATGATGGCGCCAAGCACAAGGGCGGTCAACAGCGCGAGGAGCGGTAAAAGCAGCGCTTGCCCCAACTGGCGGAAAAAGCGGACGTTCATCGGATCTCCTGGTGCTAAGAGGTGGGCGGGGGCGGACGATGGGAAAACGGTAGAGTGACTGAGAGATAGGGAGAGTAAGAGATTGAGCGATTAGCACTGAATCTCTCTATCTCTTAATCTCCCTATCTCTTGTGATTACTGCGGATTGTAGCCGGTTTCCAGGCTGCCATCCTTCAACGCAGCATCAATTTCCGCCAGTTTGTCTTTTACTTCCTGCGGAATTGATGCATCAAAGTCATGGAAAGGAGCCAGACCAGCGCCGCCGAAGAAGTTGCCGCCAGGGAACGCGCCCTGATTGGCCAGGGTGATCAACTCGACCACGCCAGGGGTGATCAACTTCATGGCGCTAGAAACGAGACAGGGGTGCGCCGCCGGCAGGGTTTCCCACTGGTCGGTGTCCACGCCGATGCAGAAAAGGGCTGTGCCGGCGCCTTCAGCGGCAGCGACTTCTTGCAAAGCGCCATTGCCGGTGTTGCCGCCGGCGCCAAAGACTACATCCGCGCCCTGATCCAACGCCTGACGCGCCGTGCTGGCGCCCCACTCCGGGTCAGTAAAGGCGCGATCCAGGCCGCCGGGGTGATAGGTGGTGGTGACTTGAATGTCCGGATTAATGTACTTGGCGCCCAACTCATAGCCCTGTCCAAAGGCGACCACCGGTGGCACCAGATCCGTGCCAAGAACGGCAGCAATTTGGCCGGTCTGGCTTAGTTGCGCGGCCAAGGCGCCGGCCAGGAAGCCCGACTGATCTTCGTGGAAGATCAAGCCGGTCAAGTTCGAGATTGTTTCGCCCTGGAATTGATCAACGCCGATGAACATAATGTCGGGGTTGGCTTTGGCCGCCTCAGCCGTCGCTTCACCCAAGGCAAAACCGACGCTGACGATCACGTTAAAGCCGCCGTCAATAAACTGTTGCATATTTTCCGCGTAGTCTGCCGGGTCTTGGGTTTCAATGTAGCGACAATCTTCACCTTCGACCAGACCGAGGGCGGCACACGCCTGCGCCACACCTTCCCAAGCTGACTGGTTGAAGCTACGATCATTAACGCGACCCACATCCGTCACTAAGCCAACCTTGACCGTCGCTTCACCACCGGCTGCCGGTGCTTCGGCGGCGGGGGCTTCGGTGGCCTGTGCTTCACCCGAACCGGTCGGCGCCGTTGGCGCCACACAAGCCGCGGCCAGCAAGCTTGTCACCAGTAAAAGGCCGATGACATTAAAAAGATGCTTCATTTTGCGCATAGTCTGCACTTTCTCCTAACTTTACACAAGTAAATGGAAAGGGTTGTTTATATATCCTCGATTCATTTTGTGTTTTGTTCCTAAAGGTTTTGAAATTGTAAGGACAACGCACCACAAAATTCATCGGATAAATCAGGGAGGTTTTTCAACAGAACTAGCTATCGTGCAACCATTATACTGTGTCTTTCCCTTTTCTTGCAAAGCGTATAGGATCTAGATTATTACACTCGTTCTCTCTGTGCTACAATCAGCGAAAAGGTTATTGGTGTGTTCGTTGGTGTGTTCGTTGGTTCGTTGGTTTGGCAGTAGAAGAACAAACCAACGAACCAACCAACTGATCAGCTTCTCTAAAACAAGCAGATAGGTGTCCTTTTATGAGATTTGCCGATGTAGTTTCGCGGTTGGTGGGGCAGGGGTATGGTGGCTGGAGCGTGCATGGCAAAGCGCGCACCCTCATTGCCAATGGCGTGGATGTGATTATGTTGACCATTGGCGACCCCGATTTTCACACGCCGCCGGCCATTGTGGCAACCGCCGTCGAGAGCCTACACCGTGGGCGCACCCACTATACACCCTCTTATGGTGAATTGAAACTCCGCCAGGCGATTGCCACCTATCATACCCGCCATACTGGTCAAGTGGTGACCCATGAAAATGTGGCCGTGGTGCAAGGGGCGCAATGTGGTCTTTACGTTGCCGCCACGTGTACCTTGCAAGCCGGAGACGAAGTGATCATGAGCGATCCGGTCTACAGCACCTACCCGGCGGTCATTGGCGCAACGGGCGCACACTCAGTTTACGTGCGGCTGCGCCCGGAAACCAACTTTCACCCCGACTTGGATGAGATCGCCGCCGCCATTACGCCGCGCACCCGTGCCATTCTCTTTAACACGCCCCACAATCCAACCGGCGCTGTCCTCCGCCAGGATGAGATTGAGGTGCTGGCCGACCTGGCGCTGCGCCATGATTTGTGGCTGATCACCGACGAGGTCTATAGCAACTTTACCTTTAGCCATCCTCATGCCAGTCCGTCAGCCATTGCCGATATTGCCGACCGCTGCATCACCATCTCCAGTCTCTCCAAATCCCACGCTATGACCGGCTGGCGGCTTGGCTGGCTGGTGGGGCCGAAGGATCTGGTTGAACATGCCGGCAATCTTCTCGCTGTGATGGCCTACGGCGGGCCGCCTTTTATCCAAGACGCCGCCGTCACCGCCCTGAGCGATGAGATCGCCGAGGTGGAAGCCATGCGCATCGCCTACCGCCGCCGGCGCGATCTGGTGCATGACCTGCTGGCCGACACCCCCGGTATTCGTTGTTGTGAAACCGAAGGGGGTATGTATGCGCTGCTGGATATTCGCAGCAGTGGCCTCTCCTCCATGACCTTTGCCGACCAGGCTTGTGAATACGCCCGCGTCGCCATGCTGCCCGGCGATGCCTTTGGTCCGACACTGGCCGGTTATCTGCGACTGAGTCTGGTGGTGCCCGAAGAACGTCTTACCGAAGCGTGCCGACGGGTGCATGAATTTGCCGTGGAACGATTTGGCTGAAGTGATGGCATTCGATGGAACATCCCTGCCCAGACCTTTCGGGTTTCGCAAACCTGAAAGGTCTCTACTGCCGCTGACAGGCGCGTATCTCCTAAGTTCGACTTTGTACATTCTTGAGTAAGCGCACTACCTGGTGGCTTGCCAGGGGTGCAAAATATTCAGGC
>JAPKMW010000048.1 GCA_026645575.1 Caldilineaceae bacterium | reverse complement strand
TGCTTGTTTTGCATGTTTTCCATGACGCTAGTTTAGCATCACTCGCTCTCATTACAAACTTGTGCGTTTATCAGTAACTATTCTCTTTCCCCTTTGGTCTGCCGATACTTGTTTTTGAGGTGTAATAGGCTCAACATGGGTTTCAAGGATTTGGCATCCAATAGAAGCCAAAACATCAGCGGCGGCAACCGCTATTGGGGTAGTAGCTCCTTCCAATCCTTATTGAACCCAAGAGAATAATGTCAAGCAATCACTTGACACTTTGACAATCCCCGCCAGCCGTGGTACGATAGTGTTCGCTCAGGTAATGACCCACTGGTGACTATCGAGCAACCATTGTCGGGGAGTAGCGCAGCTTGGTAGCGTGCTTCGTTCGGGACGAAGAGGTCGGAGGTTCAAGTCCTCTCTCCCCGACTTATGCCGGTTGGCTATCTAATCAGTAGCCGACCGGCAGCGGTACACCACAAGAGCGCTCACCGCTCTTACCGCTCCAATTGCATAGGGTGTCAAGGCGAATGGATACGCAAACAACGGCTGACAGGTTGGCTGTATGAACGTGTCCTCTTTCGCGTTTCCATAGCTCCAACCGCATAGCTATGGAAACGGAGACGCACAAATGCAACTGTCTGATGTGGTGGCCGGCTATTGGTTGGACCGAAAAATAGCCTTAAGCGTAAGCACTCAAAAAACTTACGCACATTGGTTCCAGCTTCTGATTAATTTCCTCAACGACAAACCGTTCGTCCAGATCACCGCAACCGACGTCAAAAGATTTTTTGCTTTTCTGCTGGAAGAGAAAGAGCTATCTCGCAGATCCGTACACGATTCATGGATACCACTTTCATCTTTGTGGACATGGGCAGAGAATGAACTGAAAGCGCCTCACATTATCCGCGAGGGTAAGATCAAGCCGCTGAAATATCAGGAAAAGCCTATCGAACCGTTTACCCAAGAGGAATTGCAAAAGCTTGTGAGCGGCGCCGGCTACACCACCTACAAACGGGCCGGTAAAACCGTTCGGATGAAAAGAGCGACCGCGGATCGGGATGTTGCGATCATCCTGACTTTGGTTGACGCGGGGCTTAGAGCATCTGAGCTTTGCAGCTTGACCATAGCTGATTACGACCAGAGCCGGGGCCGGCTACACATAAGGCACGGCAAAGGGGACAAAGATCGCTTTGTCTTCCTGGGGAGCCGGGCGCAAAAGGCCATTTGGAAGATGATGATCAACCGGAAGGGCAGTAAACCCACTGATCCACTGTTTGCCGCTAAGACGATCAAGCCACTGGATAGAAACAATCTACGCCACCACATACAGGGCATAGCCAAGCGGGTTGGCGTCTCCAATGCACATCCGCACAGGTTCCGCCACACCTTCGCAATTACCTTTCTGCGCAACGGGGGCAACCTGGGGGAGCTACAAAAAATTCTGGGCCATACTGAGATCGAAATGAGCCTACGCTATGCCCGACTTGCTGAAATCGATCTGGAGAACGCGGCAAAGAAGTACAGCCCTGCTGATGGGTGGCGGCTGTAGGCGACAAAAAAGCGGTAGAAAAGTAGGAAATCGCTCTGTGTCAGTGGTCGATACACTGACACAGAGCTAACCCGTCTCCTGGGTATAGTCCAGTGACAGGCTAACCGCTGATTATAACACAAATAACCACCATATAGCCACCAGTGAGACGAATTAAAAAATCGTTTTGCTGGTGGCTTTTTTGTTTCCTCTCGGAAAACCACCAGCCCCACAAAAAGGAGGTTTTCACATGATTCTCACAATTCTCTCTTATCGCTTTCCCGGCCTGCCGGGGGCCGTCCACGCGGCTATGCAAGCGCTCCTGCTGGCCGTGGTATTGGTGGCGACGCTGGCGCTATCCGTGGCCGTGCTGGTGGCCGTTGCGCCGGTTCTGCCTCAGTTGATGGCCGGTGTGGGCGTCACTGGCCTGTACGCCGTCGCCACTTGCCCGAAAGCGAAGGTGCAACCATGCAAATAAGAGAGATTGTTCCCACATTCCCCGCCGATGCGATTGTCGTGGTGCGTACAGAGAACGGCATGGTTGAACTTGAGATTGACAACCGTGAGGATCTGGTGCGTGTGCAACTGAACGCCCACAAAGCCGCTGTGCTGGCGATGGCGCTATCTCAAGCGCTGGCAATGATCGTCAAAGAGAAGGCGGTGCAACAATGGTAATCATAGTTCTTGTGGGTGCGGTGGTTTTCGCCATCGCCCTGGATCTGGCGATAGGAGGTAAACAATGAAAGCATTTCTATTTATCGGTGGGCTTGCCATCTTCGCAGCCGTGACCGTGGGACGATGTGCGGTGGGGGCGCCCAACCCGGCAACCCTGGCAACCACCACACCGACAGCGACCATTGCCGACCAACGACCGGCGGTAGTCGCCACACCAACGTTACAGCCCATCGGCGGTGAGCCGGTTCGGGTGCGTTTCAACCGGGGCAGCTATGGCGCAACCCTGGCCGGCAGCACAAGCACGAAATATCTGCTATGGGCCGCACAGGGCCAAACCTTCACCACCACTTTGACCAGCAATAGCACGGCTATCGTGAGCCTGAGCGGGCCGGATGGTAAGCCGCTCTTTGAACAACTGGCAGCGGGCTACACGGCAGCGTCAAAGCTACCAGCGAACGGCGACTATGCGCTTGAGGTGCGCACGAGTGGCGCTTACACTGTGGGGGTAGAAATCCGATGAAGCGCTTGCTTCTGGCAGTTGTGCTAATGATGCTTCTCCCCACTGCGGCCATTGCCCAAAGCGATTATGGGCAGCGTGTACCGAGCCGGGACAATCGCTGGTTGACGCCGGTTGCCAGTCGATTGCTATCCAGTGACGAGCATATGCACCTGAGACGGGGGAGCGTAGACGCTTGGGACATAAGCGCACCGCTGGGCAGTCCGATTTATAGCATGGGGCCGGGCCGGGTCATCGTCGCCAACTGCGGTAACGCCGGCGGCTATGGGTGTTGGGTGATGGTGGATCATGGCGACCTAAAGAGCCTGTACGGACATATGATGAGCGGTAGCATCCGCGTGCGAGTTGGGCAGCGAGTAGACGCCTGGACGGTGCTGGGCCAAATGGGTTGGACGGGTAGAACCTCATTCGGACCGCACGTCCATTGGGAGATACACCGAGGCAGCGGTGGCCGTTACCGCATCGACCAACTGTTCGACCCGGCGCTGATGCGCAAATGTGACTTTTGCACGGCAAAGGGCGCTCCGGTGGCTGCGCAGGGCGTTGCAACGACACAAACGGCCACACCGACCGCTCAGAACGTCCTGGGGCGCATTCTGGCGACGATGACGGCGGAACAGTTCGCAACGCTGATTACAGCCCTGGTAACGCTGCTTATGCTGGCCTGGTGGCTGTTCGGCTTGTGGGTGCGAGTCGTCATTGTGGCGACCACAACAACGGCAACCGTAGCGACCATATTCGCGCTGCTGTTTCTACCAGGAATGCTGGTGCAAGCTGGTCAACAGTCGGCGGCGGCGGTGGCCGGTGGTGACACCTGGAAAGCGGCTTACGCCTTTATGCGACGATGGGAGGGCGCCCGGTGCGTACATGACCCTGTGAGGACGTTCAAGGGGATCACCAACGGCACTTACAACGCCTGGCGTCGTGACAGTGGGCTTGGGCCTGGGGATGTATGCCGGGATTTGACCGAACAGCAAGCGGAGGTCATTTACTTTCAACGCTATTGGTTAGCGAGCGGCGCGGATCGGCTTTCATCCGCAACGGCCATTGCAGTTTTTGACCATGCGGTTAACGCCGGTGTGGGCAGTGCCAAAGGGCTACTTGCTCAGTGTGGCGACAATGCGCAGTGCGTCATTCAGGCGCGGTTTGCCGACTATCGGACTAAGAGTAACTTTCCGCAATATGGCCGGGCCTGGTTCAACCGGGTAAACGACATGATTTCTTTTCTGAAACTGGTAAAGTGAGGATACACCTATGACACTGAATAGCTTTTTCGATGGCTTAATGCAAAACCTTCTCTTTGGCGGCATCGCTGCGGCGCTGCTGGTTTTCGTGATGTTCCGTAAAGCTAACGCTGTAGCGGCCACTGGCAGCAAAGCGAAAATGGCCGGGTGGAGTCTGGCGCCGTCCCTCATGGTGATCGTCGCTGTCCTGGCGCATGGCGTGGCGCTGGGCATCGTTTTTCCACGTTTGCAAGCGGCTTTTACAAGCGCACCGGCACAAAATACCATTGCCCTGGCCGACCAGTTGACCGCAATGGCTGACAACCTGCTGTGGAACGGCGGCGAACTTCCCGCTAACCTGGTCGGGCCGGCAGCGTTCAAGGTGGACGCCCAGCCCAACACAACCGGCGGCGCTGTTTCCTTCACTTCGCAACCCGCGCCGTCTCCAGCGTCCAAAGCTCCTGTGCAGGTGACGACCAACGAACAAGCCGTGGCCGCTGTCAATGCCCTGGCCGCGCGGGATGACGCCATGACCTATATTAACACCTTCATTGCTGACAACACGCCCACGGACGCCACGGTTGCTTGTGGTGGCAGCTACACGATCAAGAGCGGTGACAGCCTGGCTAAGATTGCCAAAGCCTGTTATGGCGATAGCAACAAGTGGCGCGCTATCTGCAACGCCAACCGTTTGGCCGATTGCAACAACGTGCGCGCCGGCGTTGTCCTCGTCATTCCCGGGGACAAACCGAATATGGCGTTGGTGCAAAACCAAATTCCTGAGAGCTTCGGCAACCAACCAGCCTATCAGGCGCAAACGACGCCGGTCTTTGCCCGGCGACCAGCCCAGCAAGCGGCGGCACCGGTGGCACAACCCACGGCGCGACCGGCTTACGTGCTGGTCGAGGTCCTAGGCAAGCCAAGCAACAACACGGGGCTTGAGTACATCAACAAGTTTTTGGCCGAAAACGGGGCAAACAACACCGTGGCGCAAGCCGATCAGTAACCGATAACAACCGGATGGCGCCGGCAACGGTCGGCGCCACTCTCTTCTCTACCAAAAGGGGTGAGCAATGAATATCAAGCAACGACTGATAGATTGGGCATTACGCCAGATGTACGGTGAACAACTGAGCAGCGAGGAATACAGTCTCGGCAAAGTGGCGGCGCGTGAGGTGAGCGTCATTCATGAGCGATTCGAGCAACTGTGTGTCAAGGCAAACATCGACGTGGCCGGCATCGTCGCCAGTGATACCGGTAACTTCATTCGTTACCCGCTCCTGGCCTATGGGAAGATTGCCAGTATCGAAAGCATCGAACAGGATCTAAGCGTTGCAATCTCTATGTTGCGCGGCGTGGAAACATCCGTAAACGTGCGCACGCCCATGCTGGCGCTTGAATTGCCCTACCCACTGCCCGCACGCCCGTTACTGTGGTCTGACGCCAACCTGAAAGCCCTACAGCCCTACCAGGCGCTGTTGGGGATGGATTACACCACTATGCCACCTAAGCCGGCAGTGTTGGACTTTGGTAAGCGCCATGTGGGCCATGTGCTGGTTGCCGGCGCCAGTGGCAGCGGGAAGACGGTGGAATTGATAAACCTAATTGTCTCCCTCTGCTACTCAACCAGCCCTGACCAGTTGCAAATTGTCTTTGTCGATTCCAAGTTTGATGAAGAGTGGGCAGCGTTACCAGGTCTACCACACGTAACGATGGTAAACGAGCCGGCAGAGTGCGCGGCGGCTATTGCTTCGGTCAAAGCTGAACTTGAGCGGCGCAAACGCCAACCAGATAAGCGAAAAGTGTTGTTGATTGTCGATGAATACGCCGATCTGCGCGGTGTGCTGGGCGAGGCCGGCGACCAGGTTGACGCCGACATTAGAGCAATCACCAACGTGGGACGGTCCAAAAATGTCCACGTGATTATGTGTACGCAAAAGCCGACCATTGAAGTTTTGGATAGCATCGGCAAGGCGAACTGCACAAGCCGGATCTGTCTGCAAGTGATGACTAGCAAGGAATCAGAGATCGGCATGGGCCGGGGTGGGGTTGGGTGCGAAGAATTACCTGGCCTGGGCGCATTCAACGCCATCATCGGCGGGGGCCGGGTGGGGCGTGGGCAAAGCTATCTGTTGGAAGGTGACGCCCTGGGGGATGCCATCGACGCTGTAAACGCCATGTACGCCAACGTGGAGCCATTCAGAATTGAGATGGTAGAGCCGACCGACCAGCACGAAAGCGCGGGTTCTGCGTTCATGCCGCAACAGAAATTGCATGAACGCCCGATAGAATGGCACGTTGCCAACGTGCGCCGTCATCCGCAGTTTGCAGAAGCGTTCCCGGCAAACGGTGAGCCGCACAAGCGCGCCAAGGGGATGATCGTAGAGATGATTTTCGGCAATGGTACGCCCAACGCTGGCAAGGAAAGTACAGTTGCACGGGCGGTTTATGACGCCATTGTGAAGGGCTAATTTCTTCTACTTCTTCTTCGGAAGACACTCTTCTGCAATTCTCTACCACGAGTAGAGGTATATGTTAGGTAGAAGAAGAAGAATTTTATACAGCGAGAGGAATCAGACGAAAATGGACACGAAACAACAATCAAACTTTGGTGAATGGGCTTTCCTGGTCGGCGCCGTGGCGCTTGCGGGTGGCTATTTGGGGTATGAGAACATCGACACGATCAACGCATGGTTGGCGACCATGCAGACGGCCACACCGACCACAAACGGCGGCTGGGGTGCATGGCTGGCGTCGAATTGGGGCTTAGTCATGCTGATGGGTGCAATGATAGTTGCGGCGCTCAAGTGGGCATTGACGCAACGACAAGGCGCCGTGGGTAGCGACGGCGGGCCGGCTGTAACCTATCGTCGGTACAAGTTTGTCAATGTCAAGTTGGTGAGATAGCCGGCACTTTTCAGACGCATTCAAAAAGGAGAATCTACCATGCAAAACAAATCAGAAATTGCTACATTCATCTATCAGATCGCAGAATCCAACGACATGGCACAACGCCGGACGCTGGCTGAAAAGCTGGCGGCGCTGCTAGACATTGACGAGCAGACCAAAGCCGAGGCGCGCCAATGGCAGCGCGAAACGAGAGAGGTGCGCGCCGACATTGGCCGACGCCGGCACGGGTTGCGGTTGGCGCATCCTCACCAACCTTAAAAAATCGTGACTTTCGGACTGAATTCCATAATCATTGGTGGAATTCAGGCCGGGGGCGGGCGCATACTACCGACAGCGATCTAAATCACTTTTACGTACAGGAGCAAATCGACTATGCAAGAAAAGCGAACGGAACTACTAAGAGCGAGATTGACGCCGGCAGAGAAAGCGGATCTGCTGGCCCTGGCGCCCAGGCCGGGAGCAACTATCACAGATTGCCTCATTAATGCGATCAAACTGGCGGGGCGCTATCTCGCTGAGAACGGAGCGGCCACTGATGCGCAGACAAAATGAAAAAGCCGGCGGTGGTGCGCCGGCTCTTCCTTTGGTACAAATTCAAATCAACAAGGTGACACTATGATACCAGATTTTTCCACTTCCGTCAATCCTCAGGTTTTGAATTCGCGTCAATACCGTTTCCGGTCGCTTTCCAAAATCAAAGGGGGACGGAACCATGATTGATGTTGACGCGCAATTAATTGCTGAGTCGATGATCGTCCCGCTTCCAGCCGAATCAAAAGAGCCGCCGGCAGTTGATGAGGTCGAGCAGCCCGACCTGGTGGCGCCCATCTTGGCGCGCTTGGCTGATATTCCACACGACAAGATGAAACAGGCAGTGCTGAAAGAGGTCGATGCGCTGGCCGAACTGGACAAGGTGCAATTTGCGCAGTTTTGTGCGGCTGTTCCTGGCCTGTCTGGCCGCTGGATCGATTCTGATTTACGACCGGCGGTGAAGGCGCGCCAGACACCCAAGGCCGGCGCGATCAGCGAATCGGCAAACGTGACGTGGAAGCACTACGTGGAAGCGGCTGAACGCCTGGGTTATTCGTTCCGGCTTAATGACCTGTCCAACAAAGTTGAGATCAACGGCGCGCCGGTTGATGATGTGACGGAAGCGCGGCTACTGTCCGAGCTTCACGCGCTGGGCTTGCGCAATGTCGAAGTGGGGCGGCGCGCATTTGTGACCAGAGCAGCCGAAGATCGCTATCATCCGATCAAAGAGTATTTGGAGGGCATACAGTGGGACGGGGCCGATCACATTGCTGCACTATCCCAATACCTACCGGACGTTCACGAGCCGGTTGTATACGCCGACCAGACAAAACGCACGGTATTTCACGCATTTTTCCGCCGGTGGTTGATCGGGGCCGTGGCTAAAGTTTACGATTCGCGCAAGGGCCAAAATGCTATGCTCATCCTTGATGGCGCGCAAGGCCGGGGCAAAAGCTATTTTGTGCAGTGGCTTTGTCCTTTGCCTGGGTTGCAAGTGGAGGCGCCGATCAAACCGGAGGACAAAGATTTTTTGGAGACGCTGACAACCAAATGGATTTGGGAGGTTGGCGAATTGGGCGCGACCATCCGCAAAGCCGACCGCGAAGCGCTCAAAGCCTTCTTGACCTTGCAGGAAGCCACCTACAGACCCGCCTATGGCCGTTACACCGTCAGCAAGCCGGCGCTGGCAAGCTGTATTGGTACAGTGAACATGGAAAATGGCTTTTTGAATGACCCGACTGGCAACCGGCGTTTTTGGCCGCTGACCCTCAGTACAATCGATTGGGCATATCCCGCCAAGATCGACGTAAATCAGATATGGGCGCAAGCGTATGCGCTCTACCGTGCCGGCGAACCGTGGGCGCTTTGCCCTTCGGAGAAGTCGGTTCACGAACAGATTTGCACCCTATTCGAGATTGAAGATCCATATGCAGAGCGCGTATTGGAGCATTTCGACATTATCCCGGTGGGCCGGCTGACGAACGATGTGATCACCGATGACGACTGGTTCATGACCACTACCAAAATTGCTGAACACCTGGCCGAACAGGCGAAATTGCGGCCTTCATCGGACACTGCTTTTTTGATGGCGCTATCGACCACACTGCAACGTTTAGGAGTGGAAAAACTCTTCAAGCGTAATCCTTCCCGGCGGGGGTACGTGGGCATTCGCAAGAAGAACGGTCAGGTAAAGGCGGTGAGCAATGACCCGCGCGCGTAAAATGTTTTTGTGGAAGGTTCTAAAAAGCCTAAAAAGGTTGATCAGGTTGATCCAAGGATGGTTTTATAGGTGTAAATTGCTTGATCAACCTTTTGACCTGAGGTTGATCAAGGTTGATCCAAATGACTGGGATGGTAACGTTTGGATCGACCTGATTGGACATTTGGATCGACCTTGCCAAAAAGGTCGATCGCACTTTTTACAGGTGGTAGAAAGGCGTTTGGATCGACCTACACGACCTTTTTGGCCTTTTTCTATAACTACCAAATTATTTTCCGCGCGCGCGGTGGGTGGGTGACACTATGATCGACCTTGACCGAATCAAAACCGAAATCCCCATCGAATCACTGATTGCTCAAAGCGGCCTGACCCTGGCCGGGCAAGGCCATACTTTGACGACCGTCGAGCATGACAGCCTCAAGATTTTCACCCGTAACAATAGCTGGACCTGGTACAGCCAAGCCGGGCGCAACGGCAAAGCGTTGGGCGGTTCCACTATCGACTGGTATATGCACGCAAACCAATGCGGTAAAACTGACGCTATCCGCGCCCTGTCAGCCATGCTTGACGCCGGCGCCATTGCCTCTATACCGCGCCCAGAGGTTGATCGCAAGGCGCAAGCGCCGGCGGTGACGTGGAATAGCCCAGAATGGCAACGCAAAGCGCTACAGCAACTAGAGCGCGCACAGGCGCGGCTTTATGACGAGGATGATCCCGCCGGCGAGCCAGGGCGGGCCTATCTTGCCCGGCGGGGCATTCGGCCTGATATGAGGGTGGCGTTTGGCCTGGGCTATGGTGATGCCTGGAACGATAAAGCGGGCCGATTCATGCCGGCGCTGTGGTTGCCCTGGCAGAATCGCAAGCTGACCGCGATCCAGTATCGTTTTATCGAAGTTGGCAAAGATGATCCCGGCGCTGGTCGATTCGGCCAAAAGCGCGGCGGCGTTCGATTCCTGTTCGGCTTGCAGCATTGCAAAGAGGCAGGGCCAGGGGAGTTGCAAACGCTGTTCCTGGTCGAAGGTGAGATCAACGCTATCTCGATTTTTCAATCCGTTTACGGTCTGTACGCCGTCGATGTGGCCAGCTTCGGACCGCGCAACAATATCGCCGACCACAACCGGAGCATGATTGGCACTGTTGCCAATCGGTACAAGAATGTCATCGTGTGGGCTGATGAGCCACAAGACGCCCTGGCCGCGCTGGGGGCCGTTCCCGGCGCGTTGCCTGTCCAGTCGCCAGAGATCGACGGCAAACAGCGCGACGCTAACGATCTGTTGTCGGCGGGGCTGCTGGATAGTGTGATTTTTGAGTTGTTGAAGCGTGTAGGCCGATAAGCGAGGCAACAGGAGAGCCGCCATTGTGTTTTTGTGGCGGCTATAGTGGTTTATGTCAACGAAACTAAAATAATCGCTCTGCGGCCTTCCTGTTGCTTTGATGAGTAGCAGCAGTTGCAGAAAGATTGCAGAAAGGCTATTTTCGCATATCCAGCGAAATGGCCGGGGCGGGGCCGGCGCTGTTCGCGCCGGGGGCTGCTGGTAGCAATTGAAAGCAAGTTGGATGTAGGGTGTACTGAAATTGAACATGAGGTGATGGTGATGAGCAAAACAAAAACGGTTTTTGTAGGCCGGCAACGCTACGAAATGCGGCGCGTACAGTGCAGCCGGAGCCGGGCGGCGGCTTGCAATGAATGCCGGCAACATGGCGGTCATGTTGCGATCTACAAGTGGAATCAAATCTCGGCCGACTGGATGCGCGTAGCCGGTCGCTCTCTTCCTGGTTGCCCGCCGGGATATGAGCCGGCGCGCTGTGCGCGGGCCGGGTGTCCGCACTATGTGGGGCCGAACATGGTGCATTGCTCATCGAATTGTCGCCGGCTGGTTGGGGAGTGATCCCGGCGCGCTACGATTTTCGTAGCGCGCCGGGCGAGCGCCGGCCCTCTTTTTATTTGCTTGCCCTATTGGCCGCAACCCGGCACTTAGCCGAGCAATATTTTTGACCGTGCCGGGGCGTGGGGTTGGTGCAACCTTCCCGCTTACAGGAGGGGGCCGGGGCGCCGGTCGGCACTGGCGGCTTTGTTCCGAAATACTCCCACGTCCCGCGGGGTTCCCCTGGGCGGGCCGGGGTGTACTTGTAAAAAGCAACGTGGCCGCCATCGTCGCGGCAAGTTTTGCAGTCATTCCCGCATTGGTTGCGGCGCACCTGGTACGTTACGCCGTCGATCTTGAATGTTGTTTTTCCTGTCACGGTTCCCGCTCCTTTGTCCGCCGGCCTATCGTTCGTGCTTGTGTCGTAAGTGTAACATAAGAGTGCGGGCCTGTCAACCTACGTTACGCATACGATACAAGCAACGTAACAAAGAAAGGGGCGCGCTCCTGGGAACGCACCCCCGATGATGACGCCGGCGTTAGGCTTACAGGCGTAGCCCCAGCGCGTCACATGGCGCGCTGGTCAAGTCTTGCTGCACGCTAATGTAACGCTCTGTGGTCTGGACGCTGCTATGACCTAAGCTGAGTTGTATCTGTTCAATGGGACTATTGCCCTTGTGGGCAAGTTTGGCGAACGTCCGGCGCAAGTCATGGGGCCGCACGTCTACGCCGATCTGCTGGGCGTAGGCTTTCACCACGTCAAAGATCGCCTGTGCGGTCATGCCATCGGCTTGGATATGTCCACCGCGGCGGGTTGACCGGAACAGCGGGCCGGCGGTGATGGCGCCGGCAAGCATGTAAGCGTCGATGGCAAACTTTGCCCAGCTTGGCATGGGTACGCTTCTGGTCTTGCTCCGCTTGCCAACCAAGTCAACGATCACCCAGCGCCCCTCACGCTGCTGAATGTGTTCGACGGTGAGCGCTGCGCATTCCTCACGACGCAACCCACAACCCAACAGGACAGCCAGAATTGCACGATCACGCAGACCTTTGATGTTGGATACCTCTGGCAGCGTCAAAAGCTGCTGGGCCTGTGCTTGCGTTAGCCAGTTGCCTAAGCGCTTCCCTTCTTTGCGTACACCTTCCACCCGTCCAATCGCCTGGGCCGTGCTATGGTCAATGACGCCATTGTCAGCCAGTTCTGTAGCCAACTTCCTGATAGCGGTAAGCCGTTGATTGATGCTGCTGGCGCTGACGCCGGCGGCACGAAGGGCCGTAACGTGAGCCTGAACGGTTGCCTTGCTGAATCCAGGTTGGCCGGTTGTGCTGTGCCATAGCATAAAATCGGTGAGCGCACGACCATAAGCGCGCTTGGTGTGCTGACTGGTCACCGCATTGCAAACCAAGTCAATGGCCGGCTGGATGTTGGCGGTTGATACGACGGCTAATTCGGTCATGGCTCAAACTCCTGTATAGCTTTTGATAAGATGTAATATCATAAGCTATTTTATCAAAAAAGTTACCTTTTGTCAATTAAGAAATTACTATATTTGCTTACAATTTCGTTGTGCATATATAATGTACGGCAATAGTTACTATATCTTTCGTAGTGAGTCACCATGCAAAGAGGTCACTTTATGGTTGCAGACAAGACAAAAATTCACTTCGCACTTTCCAATGATGCACTGGCGGTCATTGACCGGCGTGCGCCGTCACCCGGCAAGCGCGGTGAGTGGATCAGCCTGGCATTGCTCGACTATGATCGAATTTTGAGCGGGGTTCCATCCGCGGACGGGGCTTGCGGCACGCTAGAAGCAATGGAAGCCCGATTAAGCCGGATTGAAAAGCAGTTGAGTTTGATCGTCCAGAGGCTCGACCAGGAACAGCCCGTCATAGTGGCGCGCGGTATTCGTAGCAGCGATCTAAAGCCCGGACTGTGAGTTTTGAAAAGTCGCAAAATTTTAAGGTTTGGGGGCTTGACGGCGACGCTGGCATTATGGTATTATCGTAGTCAAGTGACTACGATAATGATTTTACGCAAAGGGGTGCGAGAGGTGAACCGCAAATTGGTATCGAGTGAAGCGGCTGAACGCCTTGGGGTATCGAGAAAGCATCTGATGACAATTCTCGCACGCCACCCGGAGTTACGCCCGGCGGAACGTCTGCCAGACGACCAGTTTCTTTGGACTGAGGAAGAGATTGAAGCGGTTGCGAAGAGTCGCCGGGGGCCAGGGCGCCCACCCAAAACCGCATAGGTAGCTTTCTGTATAGTAAGTAACCCCTGACGGTTTTGATCATATTGCAGGTGTGATTACCCCTGTGATATTCTGCTCATTAATAATTTTATAACCGCTTCGGAGTCGTCACAATTGGCGACTATCCATAGAGCGTTGCTTGAGTGCGTTCCGTTAAGCTATCCGTAAGACTTCGGGACGAAGAGGTCGGAGGTTCAAGTCCTCTCTCCCCGACTTATAGGACAGGCCCTCTGTGTTGACGCAAATGTCAATGCAGAGGGTTTTTTCTTTTCCTCTCTTCTTCTCGCCTCAGCGTGATTCGTTCCTTCCATTTTATGAAACTATCCCATGCCATGCAGGGCTATTGGCTTGACAAAGAATTGTCCCTCAGCCCGCGCACCGTCGTCACCTATAAGATTGTCTTTCGCTTTAACCCTAGTGGATACAGGAATGAGAGCTAGCGAAATTTGCGCCCTGACCGTGGCCGACTATGACCAGAAGCGGGGACGTTTCTATCCATAACCCGTGAAAGAGATCACGGTTGCCGCGGTAAATTTCCACCAATGTGGTGATCAGTAACGATTTGCCAAAACGGCGTGGGCGCGACAAAAACAAAAAGCGACCGGCGTTCATCAAGTCGTAGATTTGCTACGTTTTGTCAACATAGACTTCATTGCGTTCCCGCAGTCGGGTAAATTCCTGTTCCCCAATCGGCAATCTTTGCATCGCACCAACTCCATGTCCCCTAAGTTCACTTGATACCGTTCAACTGCCATGAACAGATTATACCATGATTGCGGCGCCTGGGTAGTGTAGCTGGTTACTTGATTTGCTGCGAATATGGCTGTTCCTGCCATTGCTTTTCCAGCCATAAGACGGGTGGTTGTTCAACAAAACCTAAATGCTGGTTGACCCGAAGCATTGCGGTATTGCGGCTGTCACTCCAAGCGCGGACTGTCGTGTAGCCCTGCGCTTTTGCCCATTGGAGGACGCGTAGTTTCATGGCTCTGGCAAGACCTTGGTTGCGATAGGCGGGTAAGACACCCGTATAACCGTAACTCAGGGTAGCAGTATCTGAACGCATGGCGTGGCTGTGACCAACATAGCTCTCCCCATGCACAGCCACACAGAAGCCATCCAGGAGTAGGTGGGGCAGTTGCCAGAACGACTTTTGCCACTCGGCAAACGGGCTAAATGGTGATGCCGCTTCGGTTGCTTCATGCTGGCGTCGATGCAGTTCGTAAAGTTTGGCATCGCGCATTGGATCGCCGGCTAGCTCGCTCAAGGTTTGTAAGGTGATGCCGCTCCCGGCTACGCGTTGTAAATCCTCAGCAAAGGCATCTGGGTTAAAAGCCGTGAGGTCAAGCTGGGTTTCACATTCGCGCATCACTTCGACAAAGCCGCGCTCAGTCAAAAAACGCAGCGCGCGGCAAGTCTGTACGCACACCAGTTTCCAGACAGCGGGGTTTATGGGCGACTACCTCGGCCAGCATAAACGCATACAGCCCTTTGCCGATGCCATGTCCCTGAAACTGAGGCAGTACGTGGAGCCAGAGATGGAATTTTTGCGGGTCCACTGCGGGTGCTGATTGCCCACAGTAGGCTGTGCCGACGATTTGGTCGTCCGCCGTTACGACTACAACCCGGTTGGCAATGGTCGTTGGCGTACGCACACTATCAGCAAAGGTCAAATCGGCGACCGATAGGCCAAAATCGGCAGTGGCGCGCCAGCCAATGGCGACGATGGCGGGGTAGTCGGCTGGTGTAGCTGGTCGAATGGTAAAGTCCAAAGTAATTGCTCCTTTTGTGAAAAACAGCAGATTTCTGTGATTAGGTGCTGTATCCCAAAACCAACCGACACCCGTTGAGGATGTCCATGCGTCCTGGATCTTCATCGTCACAGTAGGCGCAGGTCGCGTTGTCCATCCCGTATTGATCTCGCCCAGATGTTCACGTGTATCCAGAAAATGTTCCGAATACACACATAAGCATTTGCCGGTTGATAGGTGGTGTGCGATGGATCAGGCCAGCCGGCGGGTGGTTGATATAACGCCGCTGCCGGCATTGCAGTCAGGTATTGCTGCAATGCTTCTTGTGCCTGGTCAACATAGGTGGGCAACGCTTCTGCGGTCAACCGTGGAATTTGCGTTACCTCGGCTTGGGTAAAGCGCGCCAATGTGCCCCAGCCGCCAAAGCCAATGCCGTGCGGATCATAGCCGGTTTTTGTCGCCCAGCCGCCAGTGTGCCAAACTTCGTCAACATAAGGGCGGTTTTGCAAGACACGCACCTTGAGAACATCGAAGGAACGACCAATATGCCAGACGGTGACACCAATGCTGTTGGCCGCTACGTCAGGTTGCTAGCGCAGGGCCGCGGGTGGTAGCGGCTGAGTGGTCCAACGGAGTGAGCCGGCAAAATCAGCGAGTAGATCGAGTAAGATTTCCTTGTCCGTCATCAACCACCGCTGCTTTCTGCCCGCCAGTAGCGCGCCCCATCCGGTGTGCGTTGCAACAACCCGGCATCCACCAATGACCGGCGTAAATAAGCCGGATTGCCGTAGGTATGCCAATGATTCAACAACGCGTTGACCTGGGCTTCGGTGTAATCCTGCCTTAGCGAAAACTTGCCGATCAAATAGTCTAGCACTGGCTGTTGATCTTTCTGCTTGCTGGGCCAGGTGGTGACACGGGCGTCGCGATCCAGGAAGCGTCGCAACGCCGCCGGTTGGGTTAAGCGGGCATCACTTTGCGCCAGTTCGGCATTCTCTGTTGAGAGTAACTGCATCAAGGTGTGAAAGAGCCGCTCAATCGCCTCAGCGTTGAGTTGATAGCTTTTGTTGGCATCATTACCCCGCTGTTCGGTTATCAAATTGGCGCTACGCAACTGCTTGAGATGGCGCGAGACCGTTGGCTGGCTCACCTCCAGTTTGGTGATCAATTCCTGAGCAAAAAGCTCTTGATGGGAGGCCAACAATTCGAGGATATGTAAGCGCGTCTCATCGGCCAGGGCGCTCAAAGGGGACAGCACCTCGGTGCGTTGAATTGGTTCCGTGCGCAGCGGCAGCGTCCAGAAGTTTGCCAGGGCAAAGACCCAAATGGTGTCTGGACTGCCAAAGCGCTCGGCATGAAGATGGACATGGGGCGACGGCACAAAGACCACCCGCGCCACGCCAGTAAGCTGGGCGCTGATTGCATCCGGCAGCGGACGGCGTAGGAAGGCCCGAATCGCCTCGTGGGCAGAGGTGGTCGGCCAGGTGCATTTGGTGAGCAGGTAGCTCATGCTCTGCAAGTTGCGTGACGACCGTTCCCACTCCGCGGCCAAGTAATTTTCCCACAAGGTGCGCAGGTGGGTGGTGATTAGACGGTGCAGCGCAACTGGCTCATTGAGTAATTGGTGTACCTCCGTTATGAGGGTTTCGTCAAACTGATTTAGCGGGTAAGCGCTGGTTATCAGTTGTGTAAACTCCTGTAGGTCGGCTAATAGCGTTTCTGGCCTGATTGTCACGAACATTCCATTTGTTCTCAAATTTTCCAACCGGCTTCGGATGAAACTTTGCATCAAACGGTCACGTAAAAGCGTTGGCGCCTGCGCTTCCAAGGCAGCCAGGTAAGCTGGAAAGTCAGCTTGCGCAGTGTCGAGCAGCAATGCTTGACCCAACCCAGCAAAGACAAGACGATTGTGATGTTGTTGTTGGGGTGTCAAACGGGCGGCCGTTTGCGTGATCCACGGCTCTACCTTGACGGCAGTCAGATCCGCAGTGAGGTGAGCGAGACTAAGCAAAGCGTTATAAACGGGTTCGACGGCAACGCTTGTGGTTACAGTTGATAACTGAATTTGAGTAAAAGGTTGAAAGAGCATGTTTTGTTATCCTATTATGCAAATATTCGTTTATTTGCATAATAGGATAACAGGATGCCTACTAAATGTCAAGCCCCAATTTGCCGATTTTTATAACCGCAATACCATCACCCACATTGGTCGCTCGCCCAAGGCATAGGTGGCAAGCGGCTGTAGACGACCCTTGTCCTGGTCAATGCGGTAAGCGGTCAGTTTACCACTGCCCTGCCCACTAGCATAGAGGAAATTCCCCGTTGGGTCGAGGCCAAAGGCGCGGGGGATCGGTTCGGTGGGTTGTTGCCCCAGCGCCGTCAGATAGCCGTTGTCATCCAGCGCAAAGCCGGCGATGCTGTCATGCCCACGGTTCGAGACATAGAGAAAGCGCCCCGTCGGATGGATCTGGATTTTGGCGCAGGTATTGCTGCCGGTAAAATCCATCGGCAGGGTCGAAAGGCTCTGGAAGGGGGTGAGCGTCCCTTGCGTCGGGTCCAGATGATAGCCGGTGACGCTGCCCCCTTGTTCATTCGAGAAGTAGACAATGTCCTTGGTCGGATGGTAGACATAGTGGCGTGGCCCGGTTCCCGGCGGTGGCGTCACCTGGGCGGGTGTGTTGGGCGTTAGTTGGCCTGTTGCGGCGTCAAAGCGCAACTGTACAATGGCGTTGGACTCGGCTACATGGGGCAAAAAGGCAAAGCGATTGGTCGGGTCGGTGCGGATGCAGTGGGCGTAGGGCATGGTCGTCACTGTGCAAACCGCTGCTTGCCCTAACGCCCCGTCATCGCCAATCGGGTGAACGGTCGCTTTGCCACCGCGATAGTAGGCGGCCAACAGGTAGCGCCCAGTCTGATCCGTTGAAAGGTAACAAGGATCGGTGTCCAGCACCACTGGCTCGCCAAAGGGTTGCAAGCGTCCGGTCGCTTGCTCGATCTGAAAGCTGACCAGTCGGCAGGTCGAACGTAACCCAACATAGAGAAACTTTTGCGTTGGGTCAACTGCTAACGGCCCCGGCGCTCCGGCCAACCGGATTTCCTCCTGCAAGGTAAGCGTCCCGTCACTGGGGTTCATGGCAAACCGGAGCAACTTCTCATCACCGCCAATGGCGATATAGGCAATATAAGGCATAGCCATCTCCATGATTGATTTGTGCTGGGTGATTCGTGCTGGGTGATTCGTGATTTGCGGCCTGAGCTTGTCGAAGGCCGCAAATCACGAATCACCCAGCACGTTCCACAACTGTTGGCGTTCGGGTAAACAGATATTCCAACGGTTGGTCAGTAAATTGGACATTGTGGTCAAAGCCTGGATATTCGACAAAGGCAGCTTCGCAACCGCAATTAAAAAGTAGCGGCGTCGAACGCTGCATCCACTTGATGTTGTGAACCATGGCGATCATGTGGCGCACCACATTGGAATGGTTGGGGACGCCCCGGTGCCACATGCGCATGTCGCGCAGCAAGATGCTCCCTTTGCGGGAGATGGCGCGCACCGGCGGCATAACTTCCCGGCGCTGCGCTTCCATCGTCTCCGAAACGCGTCCCCCATTCATCGGGATCAGGTGGGTGCCGGGCCACATCTCGGTGGCGCCATTCTCTTCGGTCACATCCATCAAGGTCACATTGACCACCAACGCGTGAGCCGGGTGGGCCACGATCAGGTCGGGCCAAAGGTGGGGTGTATCGGCATGAAGCGGTTGGGTGCCGCTGCCGGGAGTGTTGGCGTTGCCGTTGTAGAAGCGGTTGTAGGCGCCCTCGCCCAACACGGCGGTGCTGACCTGGAGCGCAAAGGGATTCGCCACAATATCGCGAAAGAGATAGGGCGCAAAGGGCGGCGGCCCCTGTTGCAGATGGCCCTGGATCTGGCCGGCCCCGCCCCATTTCTGCGCCTTGAGCAAAACCTGGGAATCGGCGTCCATCCGTTCGCGTACCCTATCGAGATGATCGTGATTGATGACATCGGCTAGAATGACATAGCCCGCTTCGCGTATGGCTTTGACCGCCTGTGCCAGATGGTCATCAGTCATCTTTTCAGCGGCAAGTTCCTGGGGTGTAATAATAATTTCCATGATTCCTTCTCCAAACAGTGGGTATATGTTGATACTTTATTGTCGCATGGCGCCGCCATTTGCGCAACCCGCTTTTCTATATCCCTCGTCAGATTTTCCCCTATTTTGATAGCTTGCCCACAGACTGTTATACTTAGACCATCCAACATACGAACCATAACCCACGATGGGTGTCAGCGAAGGGAAACCGATGTGAACGTAGTGCATACAATTGTACCAACCATTGTCGCCAGCGAAAATGGTCGCTTTGGCGCCATGGCCGCCATGAAACTTTTGCAAGAAGGGGGCAGTGCGCTCGATGCGGTCGAACTGGCCTGTCGCGTGGTGGAAGATGACCCCGAAGAGCATAGCGTTGGCTACAGCGGTTTGCCCAACATCGTCGGCGAGGTGGAATTGGACGCCAGCATCATGGATGGTCGCACCCTGCGCACCGGCGCGGTGGCGGCGCTGCGCGGTTATGGCAACCCGATCACCATTGCCCGGCAGGTGATGGAGGAGTTGCCCCATGTGCTGTTGGTCGGGCGGGGCGCTGAACGCTTTGCCGCCGAGATCGAACAGCGCCCGGCCAATCAGTTGACCGAAGAAGCGCTACGCCGCTGGCGGGATCGCTTTGCTGAGTATGGCATGACGCCTGGCGCCACCCATGAACTGCGCAAAGTCGCCATGCAGATGACCCGCCCGGTCAACCTGCGGGACAAGCTGGAAAAACAAGAAAAGGTCGATACGTTGGGTACCGTCAACTTTCTGGCGTTGGATGGACAAGGCAACCTCGCCTCGGCCGTCAGCACCAGCGGCCTGGCCTGGAAATACCCCAGCCGTGTCGGCGACAGCCCGATCATCGGCGCCGGCAACTATTGTGACAATCGCTATGGCGCCGTCGCCTGCACAGGGATGGGCGAGTTGGCAATCCGCGTCTCTTCGGCCCGCAGCCTCGTACTCTATTTAAAGATGGGTATGGCCCTCCAAGATGCTGGTCAAGAGGCCCTGCGCGACCTGTTCAACTTGCAAGATGACGGCAACGCCACTACCGGCAATCGCTACATGAACATTGTTGCCCTGCGTCCCGATGGCGAACATGGCGGCTTTACCACTGTGCCAGGGCGCCGCTATTTATATTTCACGGCGGCCATGACCGAACCGGCGTTGGCCGACCGCACCATGTTACAATGAGGCAAATTGCCGACCCCACCCGCGCCCATAGGGATCCCACCCTGCTAAGGGAGGGAACCTTCGACGGTGTAACGGTTCCTCCCCTTAGCAGGGGGAGGCTAGGAGGGGGTGGTTTGGTAGTTGCCAAGAAATACACAACAAAGGAAAGGCCCAACGCATGTCTACTGCGGTAAAGATGCCACAGCTTGGCGAGAGCATTGTTGAGGGCACGGTTGCCCG
This sequence comes from Caldilineaceae bacterium, assembly GCA_026645575.1. The sequence continues at coordinate 55,092 of JAPKMW010000048.1, read as the reverse complement.
TTGGCTCAAAGCGCCCGGCGACAGCGTTGCTAAATATGAACCGTTGCTAGAGATCAGCACCGACAAGATCGACACTGAAGTCCCCTCGCCTGCCGAAGGCACTTTACTTTCTGTGGTGGCCCAGGAAGGACAAACTGTTGCCGTAGGAACGGTGATCGCCTACATCGGCCAACCACAGGAAAAAGCATTGACAAATACACCGGTCAATGGTGGCGCCTCGTCGTCGGACGCACCGGTCAGGCGTTCACCAGACGCAAACGTTACCGAACCAGTCACCTTATCACCCAAACCCAGCGGACGCGCCTTTATCAGCCCGGTTGTTTCCCGCATCGCTGCCCAACATCAAATTAACCTGGAAGCAGTGACCGGCAGCGGCTTGGGGGGTCGTATCACCAAAAAGGATGTTCTCGCCTTTGTCGAAAGCCGCAAAACGATGATAGACCAATCCCCCGAACCTTCACCTGTGCAACCGCCGCAACGACCAAGCGACCAAGCGACCAAGCGACCAAGCGACCGGACAACCCTGGCCGACGACGAAACCATGCAACCGCTATCCGCCATGCGTCGCGCCATTGCCCAGCACATGGTACTCAGCAAGCAGACCAGCCCCCATGTGACGACGGTGTTCGAGGTCGATATGACCGCCGTGGTTCGTCACCGGGAAGCCAACAAGGCGCGCTTTGCCGAACGGGGCGTTACCCTGACCTTTACACCCTATTTTGTGGCGGCGGTTGCACGGGCCTTGCGCGAAACGCCGGAAGCCAACAGCCGGTTTACCGCCGACGGGCTGATCCTCAACCGGCGGATTCACCTTGGTGTCGCTGTCTCCTTGCCCGATGGGCTGGTTGTTCCCGTGATTCGCGATGCGGATGAGAAGAACTTGGCCGGCCTAGCGCGATCGGTCAATGAGGTGGCCGAACGGGCGCGCAGCGGTAAATTGACGCCTGATGAAATCCGCGGCGGCACCTTTACCATTACCAATCATGGCATTACCGGCAGCTTGATGGGTACGCCCATTATCAACCAGCCACAGACCGGCATTCTGGGCATTGGCGCTATTGCCAAGCGCGCCGTTGTCCGCACTGCTTCGGCCTCCCTCCTACCCAGCGCCGACGACGCTATTGTCATCCGCCCCATGTGCTATCTGAGCTTTAGTTTTGATCACCGCGTCCTGGATGGGGCGAAGGCTGACTTATTTTTGAATACGATTCGCTTATCTTTAGAAGATTGGCAGAATGATAATAAAGAGTAAGATTCGATATTGGATATTAGGTATTAGATATTGAGAGATTCTTCTGCCAATAGCTGATACCCAATCTCCAATACCCAAATAGGAGACTTATGAGCAATCAAACTTACGATTACGATGTTGTCGTCGTTGGTAGTGGGCCGGGCGGTTATGTGGCCGCCATTCGGACCGCGCAATTAGGCTTAAAGACAGCGATTGTTGAACGAGAAAGCCTGGGCGGCGTCTGTTTGAACTGGGGCTGTATTCCCAAGAAGGCGCTGATCAAAAATGCCACCGTCTTGGAGACGCTGCATCATGCCGCCGATTATGGCTTCACCTTTGACAACTTGCAGGTGGACTGGGGCAGCGCGGTTAAACGGAGTCTGGGCATTGTTGACCGGCAGACCAAAGGCGTTGGTTTTCTCATGCGCAAGAACAAGATCGACGTGATCGAAGGGCATGGCGTCTTTACCGACGACCACACTTTACAGGTTGGCCCGTCTGAGTTCAAGCCCAACGCCCAGAGTCGCACCGTGACGGCGAAGAATTTTATCATTTCCACCGGTTCACGCGCTCGTGATCTACCAGGAGTGACGGTGGACGGTAAGCGTATCATGCAATACCGCGACATCATTCGCCGTCAGGATCGACCCAACTCGTTAATCGTCGTTGGCGCCGGCCCGATTGGCATGGAGTTCGGCTACATCCACCGCACCTATGGCACGGAAGTGACCATTGTCGAATTGATGGAGCAGGTCCTGCCGCTAGAAGATAGCGAAGTCGCTGCCGAGGTGCATAAAGCCTTTACCAAAAAGGGCTTTAAGATCCTCACCGGCTCCCGCACGGAAGAGTTCAAAGTGACCGATAGTGGCGTCACGGTGACAGTGAAAAATGCCAAGAGCGGTCAGACCGAAACCTTACAGGCCGAAGCCGTGTTGCTGGCAATTGGCGTTACGCCCAATACTGACAAAGTGGGCTTGGACAAGGCCGGCGTCAAGCTGGACAAGCGGGGCTATGTCGAGATCGACGCCAACATGCGCACCAATGTCCCTCACATCTACGCCATCGGTGACTGCACCGGCAAACTAGCGTTGGCCCATGTTGCCAGCGCCCAGGCGATGGTGGCCGCCGAAACTGTTGGCGGGGCGGACACACTGCCCATCCCGGCGGAAAAGTATGCCTTTATGCCCCGCTGCACCTATTGCAAGCCCGAAGTTGCCAGTCTGGGCATGACCGAGGCACAGGCCAAAGAGGCGGGCTATACGGTTAAAGTGGGCAAGTTCCCCTTTATGCCCAATGGTAAAGCACAGGCGATTGACGCCAAAGAGGGTTTTGTCAAGATTATCACCGATGCCAAGTATGGCGAAATCCTGGGCGCCCATCTGGTCGGTCATGAAGTGACGGAATTGTTGCCGGAACTGAGCCTGGCCCAATTTATGGAGATCACCCCCGCCGAGATCGCCCGCACCGTCCATGCCCACCCAACACTCAGTGAAGTGATCATGGAAGCGGCGCACGCGCTTGAGGGACACGCGATTCATATCTAAAGCGTTGGAAAGCGATGCTAGCAATCAAAGAGATTGAGAGATTGGGAGATTGAGAGATTTTGTCACACTCAATCTCTTAATCTCTCAATCTCCCAATCTCTACTTGAACATTATGCACTCATCTGATCAAACCATCCCTGACGCTCCCTTCGCCATCGAAACCGATGTTCGTTTTGCCGAAACCGACCAGATGGGGGTGGTTCATCACAGCAGTTATATTGTCTGGTTTGAAATGGGACGGGTGGCGTGGATGAAAGCTGCCAATATGCCCTATACCGAAGTGGCAGGGGGCGGCTATAATTTTGCTGTAACGGCGATTCAAGCCGCCTATCGTGCCACCAGCCGTTTTGGTGATACCATTCAAATTGTCACGCGGCTCACCAACCTACGCAGCCGGCAGGTCGAGTTCAGCTATGAAATCCGCAACGCCGCCGACCAAACGCTCTTGGCAACCGGCAGCAGCGAGCATATCTGCGTTGACCAAAGCGGAAAGATGACCAAAATTCCCCAGTCGATCTATAATCGGTTAATTACTGGCGCTGAGCAGTTAGCAGGGGCAAAGTAAGTTCACTACAACGAACCATGATTCACGTTGAGCAACACGGCCAAGTCTTAGCCATCCGCATGTCGCGCTCGATCTTTGGCCGCCCCTTTTGGTGGACCACCGCCTACTGGGTGGACGGCTTGCTGATCGACACCGGACCGCGGTTTGCTGTGCGCGCCTTGCTCCATGCCCTGGAAAATCTGCCCGTTGATCAAATTGTCCTTACCCATGCCCATGAGGATCAGATGGGAGGATTGCTGGCGCTGCTGCAACGCTATCCTAAAGTGACGATCTATGCCGCTCCGCGCGCCTTACCCATCTTGGCCGACCCGGAAAGGATGACCCTGCCCCTCTATCGACGTATTGTCTGGGGGCGCCCTGATTCTTGTCGCGTGGCGGTTTCGCTCGACAGGGTGGACAACCAGATTCGGACACCGAATTATCGCTTTCGCACCCTGGAGACGCCGGGGCATACCGCCGATCATATTGCACTCTTTGAACCGGGGCAACGCTGGCTCTTTAGCGGCGATGTCTATATACATAGCCAGCCAAACGCCTGGGCCGCCGAAGCCGATCTTTTTGGCGTCGTTTGTAGTCTGCGCACCCTGGCTGAATTACACCCGGAACGACTCTTCCCCAGCGATGGCCGCATTAGCCGCACACCGTTACCGGAATTACATGGTAAGATCGGTCAACTGCTGCAATTGGCCCGTGAAGTGGCCCGGCTGGATGCGCTGGGACTTGCCAAAGAAGAGATGGTCTTGCGCCTCTTTCACAAGGAGCCGCCGCTCTATTTCTGGACAGCCGGTTATTACTCGGCGGCGAATCTGATTGATGCCTGTCGCAGTTACAACGCCCTCTTTACTCAACTGGATCTCTCCGCAGCGCCGTCGGCCAGTAACAACCCTGACGAGGAGGCCGGCCCTTCCGACTCTTCAAACTGGCCCTTTGATTGGGAGGATTTAATCCGATAAACAGAGTCCTAAGTCCGTAGTCCTAAGTCCGTAGTCCTAAGTCCATAGTCCTGGTGTTCTGTTAACGCCTTTGGACTCTGGACTCTGGACTCTGGACTCTGGACTCTGGACTCTCGACTAAACGACTAAGGACTGAATGTATGCGTATTTTGATTACCGGGGGCGCCGGTTTTATCGGTAGCCATCTGGCGAACCAACTCCATCTACAGGGCCATTTTGTCCGTGTGTTGGATGACCTGAGTGGCGGCGACCCGACCCGCTTAACAACCGGTATTAACCTCAGCCGTGGCGATGTGCGCGATATTCCCAAGCTTTGGTCGCTCTTGCAGGGGGTGGAGGTGGTCTATCATCTAGCCGCGCGGGTGAGCGTGCCGGCCTCGGTGTTGTACCCCCGTGAGTATAATGATGTCAATGTTGGCGGCACGGTCGCGCTGCTTGAAGCTTGTCGTGATGTGGGGGTGCGGCGGGTGATTCTTGCCAGCAGCGCCACCATCTATGGCAATCAGGCGCAGCAGCCGGTGCATGAAGAGATGGCGCCCCAACCCACCGTACCCTATGCCGTGAGCAAATTGGCGGCGGAACAATTTCTCTTTATCATTGGGCGACTGGCTGGCTTTGAAACGGTGGCTCTGCGCATTTTCAACGCTTACGGCCCCGGTCAACCACTGCCGCCGGTTCATGCCCCGGTGATTCCCCTCTTTATGCACCAAATCCTCGGCGGCGGCTCGGTGGTGGTGCAGGGGGATGGCAGTCAGACGCGTGACTTTGTCTACATTGATGATGTCGTCAAGGCGTTGATCGCAACCGCTGACGCCGTTGGGGTCGATCAACAGATCATCAATATCGGCAGCGGTCTGGAAATCACCGTCAACGCGTTGATTGAACGCATTGCCCAGAGCGTTGATCGCAAGGCGAATATCTTGTACAATCGGGAAACGTCGGGTGGGGTGGGCCGTTTGGTGGCTGATTTGAGCAAAGCGCGCCGGCTGCTGGGGTATACGCCAGATGTTGAGATGGCAGCCGGCCTTCAACGCCTGTTGCAGCAAGATCCCTTGTTTCGCCCGGCACAGATGAAATAAGCAGGTTTACCCGTTTTAGCATATTGAAAATTTTCATGATTGATTACACACATTTGACTAATCGACGGCTGCTCGTCTTTCTCCTTCTGTTGCTGCTGCTATTACCCGGCTGTGGTGTGGGTGGTGAACTGATGTCACGAGGCTATCTCCAGATGAACAGCGCCCAGGTCGATCAACCGGCGGGCGCATCGACCCACCCGGTACGTTTTACCATTGCCCCCGGCACGCCGGCGCGCTTGATCGGTCAACAACTGCAAACGGCCGGCCTGATCACTGATGCACGTCTTTTCGAGGCATATGTGCGGGCCAATGGGCTGGTTGCCGACTTAGAGGCCGGCGCTTTCATCCTCAGCCCCAGCATGACCCTGGCGGAGATTGTCACCACATTGCAACATGCTGAGGCCGCCAGCCTCACCCTCACCATTCCGGAAGGGTGGCGGTTGGGACAAATTGGTGACTATCTGGAAGAGGCCGCCATCTTTGCTCAAAATCCTGCCGCCTTGGCCAGCTATCGCAACCAGATCGAAACCGGCGTCTTGACCGATCTCGACCCGGTCAACTACCCGTTTTTGCAAGAACGTCCAAGCGGCGCCAGCCTGGAAGGCTATCTTTTCCCTGATACCTATGAGTTACCCTTGGAAGGCGCCACCGCCCAGGATCTCCTCCAGCGCCAACTCGACACCTTTGCGCGGCGCGTCTTGCCGCTCTATGAAGCCGCCCTAGCCCAGCAGATAACCACTTTATCGCTATATGAGGTTTTAACCGTAGCAAGTATTGTGGAACGGGAAGCGGTGGTGGCCGAAGAGCGCCCGGCGATTGCCGGCGTCTATCTCAACCGGCTAGCGGCGGGCATCAAGCTGGAAGCCGACCCGACGGTGCAATACGCCATGGGCTACCAACCGGCGACCGACCAATGGTGGAAAACGCCGGTCTTTCTGGAAGAGTACAGTGGTGTCGACAGCCCCTACAACACCTATCTCTATCCCGGCCTGCCCCCTGGTCCCATTGCCAACCCCGGCCTAAGCAGTATTGGTGCGGTTTTGCAGCCGGCACAGCATGATTATCTTTACTTTGTTGCGGTGGCGGATGGCAGTGGTCGTCATGTCTTCGCCACCACCTTTGCGGAACACAGTGTCAACGTGCAAAAGTATCTGCAAGGACGGTAGTAGCCACACTACAGCGGGGCCTAGTGGGCGCCCCAGAAGCAACGGATCTTTGCCCTTACATACAAGCAAAATCCGTTGCTCCCTAAATCCGCTGTAGTGTCCTACGCATTCCACCAGGCAAACTGGTAATATCCCGTCGAGATTAGTTGAATCGGGATTTGTAAGCGGGCGGCGGTGAGGAAGGCGAAACGCCAGAAAGCCTCGGTAACGGGGTTATCGCTCCAAAAGAGAAACATGAGCAGCATAAAGCCAATGTTGCCAATTGACCGGAGCCGGTAGCGCACATGCTCAGGAAACAAGGTCGTCAGCAGATTAAAGCCATCCAGCGGCGGAATCGGCAACAGGTTGAAGAGTAACGAGGTCACCTGGAGAAAGCCCAAAAAGGCCAGCGCCGGCCAGAAGTACCAATTCGTCTCTGTCACCCAATTCAACCAATCAAAATAGAAGGGGATGCTAATGAGGAAACAAAAAATTAGCGTCCCTAATGGTCCCGCTGCGCTCACCAATGCTTCCCAGCGGGTGTTGCGCAATGCACTGGTGCGAATGTAGACTGCCCCCCCCGGCAACCCCAACCCACCCATCATCAGGAACAACAGCGGAATGAGGATACTGAGCAGCGGATGGGTATAGCGCAATGGGTTGAGGGTGAGATAGCCTGCTTCCCCCACTGATGTATCCCCACCCAAATGCGCCGCCAGGGCATGACCAAACTCGTGCAGACAGAGCGACACGACCCAACCGCTGATGATAAAGAGCGTTGTCAACGGCCCTGACCACACTTCGCCGGGATTGAGCCACAGCCCAACGCCACAAGCGATCATCACAGCTACCAACCCTAAGAAGATCGGGCTGGGACGAACATTGGCGCGCAAGGTGTCGCGCTGGCGGGTCTGAAAGCGTTTGGGCGCTTCCAATACTGTCTGGCGCAATTCGTAGAGCGAGACACCAGCTTCGGTCAGCACTTTGGCGGCTGGATCATCATTTAGATAGAGCAGACCTAATAGGAGATGGAGGGCATCAACACGACGGTGGCCCAGATGAACCGCTTCTTTAAAGGCGGAACGCACCACCCGTTGTGCGTCTGTGCTAAGCGTCGCCGCTTTGCTGTTGGTCGGATCGCCCAGGGGCAGTTGCGCTTCTATGCTTTGCCGTAACGCTTTGGGATCAAGGCTGGCCTTGCCCAACGCCTGTGTCGCCAGATGATTGCCGTCAAGCAGCGCATAGAGCAGGTGGCGCGGTTCAACCGAGTTGGTGGCGCGCTGGGTGGCAGCTTGCGCTGCCTGGTTGAGAATTGCCTGCGCCTGGGGTGTCAAATCTTCAAGTGATAATTCCGGGGGCATGGGTGGCCTCTTCTTGCATAAGATTGTTAAAGGTTTTGTTTCAATCCGCTACACTTAAGTATAAGCCCTTTTCGTGTCGTGGGCAACTTGTCAGGTATAGGCAATGGCCCTTTAAATTGTGAACAAAACGTAATCATTGATCGATGAATTTTCGACAACTGGTATGGTATACTACATGCTGTCGTTCGTATTATTTTGTTTCACTTACAACTAAATCATGGAGGGTGTTTATGCGGAAATTGTGGCAACCGTACGCTGCTCTCATCATTGGCGCACTATGCTTGGCAATGGTTTTGCCGGCATTGGCCCAAGAGCAGCCAGCAGCAGACCAGGCATTACCCCCACGCCTCTATCTACCATTGGCGATGGGATCGGCGGCGACTTTGGCGGCGGCGGATCAAGCCGGCATGACCGATCAGTTGATCATCCGCTTTACGCCGGTAGTGCAAGCGGCGGCGGTTGACCGGGTGGCGCAAGTGGCCGCGCTCAGTGCGGCTGCCGGTGTGGAGTTGGCCTATGGTCGCGAAATGTCGGGCGAAGCGACCGTATTGCGTTTGCCCCAACGCATGGGGGGCAGCGAATTGCAAAGCGTGATCGACCGCCTGGCGGAAGTAGAAGAAATTGAACTGGTCGAGCCGGACGCAATCATGCAAACGCTGCTGACGCCCAACGATCCCAGTTACCCGGAGCAGTGGCACTACGCCGCGCCAGCGGCCGGCAACTATGGCGCCAATCTGCCCGCCGCCTGGGATATTACCACCGGCTCGACTAACGTTGTTGTTGCTGTCATTGACACCGGCATTATCAATCATACTGACCTGAATGGTCGCACGGTCGCTGGGTATGACTTTATTAGTGATAGCCGCATCGCCAACGACGGCAATGGCCGGGACGCCAATCCGGCTGATCCGGGGGATTGGATCAGCACCACCGATACCGCCGGAAGCTTTTTTGCCGGTTGTCAGGTGCGCAACAGTTCGTGGCATGGCTCCCATGTGGCTGGCACGATTGCCGCCAACAGCAATAACGGTGTCGGCGTTGCTGGGATCAATTGGAATGCCAAGATTCTGCCGGTGCGTGTTCTGGGCAAATGCGGCGGCTATACCTCCGACATTGTCGATGGCATTCGTTGGTCTGCCGGGTTGAGCGTGGTGGGCGTACCAGCCAACGCCAACAAGGCCAAGGTGATCAACATGAGCCTGGGCGGTTCCGGCGCCTGTAGCGCCACTTATCAAACGGCGATCAACGACGCAGTCAATGCCGGTACGGTTGTAGTGGTGGCTGCCGGCAATAGTAACGCCGACGCCGTCAACTACTCGCCGGCCAGTTGCGCCAATGTGATCACCGTCGCCTCGACCGGCAAAGCGGGCAGTCGCGCCTATTACAGCAACTTTGGCAGCGTAGTGGAAATTGCTGCGCCCGGCGGTGATAAGAATGCCGATGCCGGTTTCACCATCCTTTCGACCATTGATGTCGGCTTGACGACGCCCGCCGGCGAAGGCTATGCCTTCTATCAAGGCACCAGCATGGCGACGCCTCATGTGGCCGGGGTGGCTTCGCTGCTCTTCTCGGTAAATCCAAACCTCACACCGGCGCAGGTGACCAGCTTGCTCCAAAGCAATGTGACCCTCTTCCCGACCGGTAGCACCTGTACCACCGCCAATTGCGGCACGGGCATTTTGAACGCGCAGGCGGCTGTCGTTGCGGCGCAAAATCCACCCCCGCCGCCGGCGCCGGGTGCCTTCAACAAGAGTTCACCCGCCAATGGCGCGACCCGGATTCGGGCGAATACCGTAACCTTGCAATGGGGCGCCAGCAGCAACGCCGTTTCCTATCAATACTGTATCGATACGAGTAACAATAACACCTGCAACGCCACCTGGATTAGTGTGGGGGCGGCAACCTCGGTTCGCCCCACCGGTCTGGCTGGCGGCACAACCTACTATTGGCAAGTGCAGGCCGTCAACGCCGCCGGGACAACGGTTGCCAATGGTGGAAGCTGGTGGAATTTCCGCACGCGGTAATGTACGGAAGATCAGGCGTGTGGTAGCATTCAGTTACCCAGAGCGTTAGGGCTTCCCAAACCCTAACGCTCTCTGCTGGCGCTCCTAAAACGTGGATCCTAACAACGTAAGATGGGATTGATAGAAGATGTCAACGCCGCTTTTAACGACGAAACTCTATATTCCCGCACCACGCCCCAAAGTTGTTGGCCGTCCGCAGTTGATTGCGCGGCTGAATGCCGGGTTGCACCGCAAAATGACCCTGATCTCCGCCTCCGCCGGCTTTGGAAAGACAACGCTCGTCAGCGCGTGGATTGCTAAAATCCAAAATCTAGCGGTTGCCTGGGTATCGTTGGACGAGGCGGATAATGACCCCACACGGTTTTTAACCTATCTGGTCGCCGCTCTACAAACGGTGGCGCCAAAAGTCGGCGCGAGTGTGCTGGCGCTGCTCCAATCGCCCCAGCCGCCGGCGCCGGCCACCATCCTGACGGCCCTGCTCAATGACATTGCCGCTATCCCCGACAAGTTCATGCTGGTGTTGGATGATTACCACCTGATTGAGAACAAAGCGATTGATCAGGCGCTCACCTTTTTGCTTGACCATCTACCGCCGCCCATGCACCTGGTCATCGCGACCCGCGCCGATCCCGATCTGCCACTGGCTCGCTTACGCGCTCGCGACCAGTTGACCGAAGTGCGCGCCGCTGACTTGCGCTTTACGCCCGCCGAGGCCGCCGACTTTCTCAATGGGGTGATGGGGCTGGCGCTGGCGCCGGAACTCATTGCCGCCCTGGAAAGGCGCACCGAAGGTTGGGTGGCTGGTCTGCAACTGGCGGCGCTCTCCTTACAAGGACAGCAAGCCGCCAACCCGCAAGACGTTAGCAATTTCATCCAATCGTTCACCGGCAGCCACCGCTTTGTGTTGGACTATCTGCTGGAAGAAGTGCTGCACCAGCAACCCGAACCGATCCAAACCTTTTTGTTGCACACGGCAATTCTTGACCGGCTCTGTGGTTCCCTCTGTGATGCCGTGCTAAGAAAGGATGAAGAATCTTTTTCATCCTTCATCCTTCCGCCTTCATCCTTGATCCTTGAGCAGCTTGAACGAGCCAATCTGTTTATCGTACCGCTGGATCAGGAGCGGCGTTGGTATCGCTATCACCACCTCTTTGCCGAATTGCTGCGCCAACGGTTGCAGCAAAGTTTGGCGGCCCTTGCTGGTGAGGCCGGGGGTGGCGTGGCGCCGCTGCACCTGCGCGCCAGTGCGTGGTATGAAGCGAATGGCCTGGAACTGGAGGCGTTTCACCATGCCGTTGCCGCCAATGATATTGGTCGGGCTGACCGCTTGATTGAGGGGAAGGGAATGCCGCTGCACTTTCGGGGCGCGGCGGTGCCGATCTTAACCTGGCTAAAGTCGCTGCCCACACCTGTGTTGGATGCCTGGCCCCGCTTGTGGACCGTCTATGCCTCGGTTGCCCTGGTGACCGGTCACATTACGGGTGCTGAAGAGAAATTACAGGCCGCGGAAGCGGCGCTGCAAACCCCATCAGCGCAGCCGCTGGCGGAAGAAATGCACCAAGACCTGCTTGGCCGGATTGCAGCCATCCGGGCCACCGCTGCCGCCTCGCAAAACCAGGTCGAAGCCATTATTACCCATTCCCAACGCGCTCTGGTTGATCTCCACCCCGCTAACTTGGCCTTCCGCACTTCAACGATCTGGAAGCTGGGCTATGCCTACCATTTGCAGAACGACCGCGTCGCGGCCAGCCGGGCCTATCGCGAAGTGATCGCGACGGGGGAAGCATCCGGCAATCGCGTCTTCACCCTCATGGCGAGCATCGGCTTGGGCCACCTACAGGAACTCGACACCCAACTTCACCTGGCGGTACAGACCAATCGGCGCATTCTGGAACTGGTGGGCGAAGGAGCGCTGCCAGTCGTTGGTGTCACCTATCTGGGCCTGGCGCGTATCCACTATGAATGGAACGATCTAGTGGCCGCCGCGCAATACCTACAGCAGGGCCTGGCACTGGTGCAACAGATGGAAAATAAGGGCCAGTTCGTGGCCGGTGAGATTTTGCATGCGCGTCTACAACTGGCGCAAGGGGATGTGACCGGCGCCGCGACCCGTTTGGCCGAAGCGGAACAGTTGGCGCGCCGGCAAAATCTCGCTTCTCAACTACCTGACCTGCTGACGACCCAAGTGGTTACATTGCTGCGCCAGGGTTATGGGACAGAGGCCGCCCAGATCGCCCTGCGCCACAACCTTGCCATTGCCCAAGCCCGTGTCGCCCTGGCGCAGGGTGATCCAGCCGCCGCGCTGACGGTCTTGGACTCCCGGCGCCGCCAGGTCGAGGCCAAGGGTTGGGCGGATGAACGGCTCAAGGTGTTGATTCTTCAGGCGCTCGCCCACCAGGCGCAAGGCGCAACAACAGCGGCATTGCCATTGCTGGGCGAAGCGCTGGCACTGACCGAGCCGGAAGGCTTCATCCGTCTCTTTGTCGATGAAGGGCAACCAATAGCGCAACTATTGAAACGGATGAAGGATGAAGACAGAAGGATGAAGTTGTATGTTGACAAATTGCTGGCAGCCTTCGGAAACCAAGAACCCCTTCCTCCCTCCTCCCTCCTCCCTCCTCCGTTAATAGAGCCGTTGAGCCAACGGGAGTTGGAAGTCCTGCAACTTATTGCGCAGGGTCTCTCCAATGAGGAGATTAGCCAACGGTTGTTTCTCGCCCTCAGTACGGTGAAAGGGCATAACCGGATTATCTTTGACAAACTCCAGGTACAGCGGCGCACCGAAGCCGTTGCCCGTGCCCGTACGCTGGGCTTGCTGTAATTTTACCGGCATTCCAGTTTGCCCTCCTGTCATTTTTCGCCATGAGGAGTCTGCACGCCCCCGTGCGTTCTTGCGAAACACAAAACAGGCAGACCAATCCGTCGCAACAATACCTCACAACAATACTTTAGTATCTATCCAACCATACCATCCTGCCGCTATGCTGTTGGCAGATTGCGCAAGTGGCGAGTGGGGATACCGGGTTCGCCGACAATCAGCAATTGGTGGCGAGTGCCACTGCACCTTGTGTTTTAAGAATTGTGGTTACGATGAAGGCTCATAAAGATGATAATTGATTCAATGCCGTTAACGGAAGGAGGGTTGTTTGATGACGCTAGTCCATATCATCGCCGGCTCGGTAGGGCTTGTGGCTGGCGCCGTGGCCCTTTCTACACGCAAAGGCGCGTCGCTTCATCGCCAGAGCGGGATGATCTTTGTCTACACCATGTTGGTCATGTCGGCCAGCGGCGCGCTGATCGCAGCATTGAACCAGGAGCGTATCTCGGTAGTAGCCGGCTTGTTGACCTTTTACCTGGTCAGTACCGCGTTGCTCACTGTACGTCGTCCAGCGCCAAGCTTTCACTGGTTGGATGCCGGCGCCGCATTGATTGGGCTGGCCGCCGCCCTCCTCGGCATTAGCGCCGGACTGGCCGGGTTGCAAAGTCCTACCGGTGAAGTTGATGGGCTGCCGGGGATGATGGGCAGTCTCTTTGGCACTGTGGCGCTCCTGGCCCTGCTCGGCGATCTACGATTGTTGTTTGGTTGGCGTATGCAAGGAAAGCTGCGTCTGGTCCGCCATTTGTGGCGGATGTGTCTGGCGCTCTGGATTGCCACTGCCTCCTTTTTTCTAGGGCAGGCCGATGAGTTCCCTGAGGCATTGCGCAATCCTGCTCTGCTCTCGCTCCCGGTGCTGTTGGTGTTGTTGCTGCTGCTCTATTGGACGGTGCGTGTGCGCTTTATGCAATGGCGCCCACAGCCTGAGTAGTGTCAATGGATAGGGCCGCGGACGGGGGGGGCGCGGATCGTTTTCCCAATCTGCCACGATCCGCACTTCCTAAATCCGCGCCCCTATTTTCCCAACAGGCTATGCAACCTGATTGGCTAGTTTGCCGTAAACTATCCTGAACGCGACTGAATCGAAACAACTTTGGAGGCAACCCATGAAAGCAATGGTTTGGACAAATTATGGACTGCCAGATGTACTACAATTGCAAGAGGTGGCAAAACCGACGCCCAAGGAGAATGAAGTACTGATCAAAGTCCACGCTGCCACCGTCACGTTAGCGGACTGTGAACTGCGGCATTTAAAGGTCGCCGGCTGGTTGTGGCTCCCCTTGCGCCTCTATGTGGGCCTGATCAAACCTACACGCGTGACCATTTTAGGGCAGGAGCTTGCTGGCGAAGTGGTAGCCGTGGGCCAGGCGGTCACGCGCTTCCAGCCGGGCGACCCGGTCTTTGGTCCCACCATGCTCCGTATGGGCGCCTATGCCGAGTATATTTGTCTACCTGAAAAAAATCTGGTGCTAAAACCCGCCGATCTGAGCTATGAAGAGGCCGCCACCATCCCGACCGGCGGCGTCAATGGCTGGCATTTTCTGCATGAAGCCAAAGTGCAACCCGGCGAAAGCGTGTTGATCAATGGCGCCGGCGGCAGTATTGGCACCTATGCCGTGCAGATTGCCAAGGCGCAGGGGGCAACAGTGACAGCCGTGGACAGTGCTGAGAAATTAGCCATGCTCCGTTCGATTGGCGCCGATCAGGTGATTGATTACCAGCAGGAAGATTTTACAGAGAACGGTCAACGCTACGATGTGATCGTCGATGTGGTGGGCAAAAGCCCCTTTGCCCGCAGCGTCAAGGCGTTGAAGCCGAATGGCCGTTATATTTTAGGAAACCCCAACGTCCTCTCACTGCTCCGGGCGCGCTGGACCCCGCTGTCAGATGGGAAGAAAGCGACCTTTGCCCTTGCCAGCTATCAAGCGGAAGATTACGCCGCGCTCAAAACCTTGCTGGCCGCCGGCAAGCTCAAACCGGTCATGGACCGCCGCTACCCACTGGCGCAACTGGCCGAAGCGCATCGCTACGTGGAGGAGGGTCACAAAAAGGGCAACGTCATTATCCTGATGGAGAACGCTTGATGAAAGCTATCGTTTACACCAACTATGGTTCACCGGATCAGCTCCAGTACAAAGAAGTGGCAACCCCTGTGCCAACGGATGATGAAATTTTGATCAAGCTTCATGCGACCTCGGTCAACCGCTCGGATTGGGAAGGGTTGATCGGCAAACCGCTGTATGCGCGCATTGGCGGGCTGTTCAAACCACGGCGGCAGATCCTGGGTTCGGACATTGCCGGCGTGGTGGCAGCGGTCGGCAAGAACCACAAGCAATTTCAACCCGGCGATGAAGTTTTTGGCGACATCCTGACTTCGTTGGGCGGTTTTGCCGAATATGTCTGTGTCCGTGGGGGTGTTCTGGCACTGAAGCCGGCTAC
The DNA here is from genome assembly GCA_026645575.1 of Caldilineaceae bacterium. The sequence continues at coordinate 39,876 of JAPKMW010000048.1, read as the reverse complement.
CATGAGCTTCATCGATGCCTCGACCATTCCGCAGGCGGGCGTCATTACCCTGCAAGGGCTGCGTGATCTAGAAAAAATGCAACCGGGGCAAAAGGTGCTGATCAATGGCGCCGGTGGCAGCACCGGCCTCTTTGCGATCCAGCTTGCCAAGCTATACGGCGCCGAAGTGACCGGGGTGGACAACGCCGGTAAGCTCGATTTTATCCGTTCGCTGGCCGCTGACCATGTGATTGATTACACCAAGGAAGATTTCACCCAGAACGGTCAACAGTATGATCTGATTCTTGATCTGGTTGCCCATCATTCAGCGTTTGACCTGCCGCGTGCGTTGCGGCCCAACGGCAGCTATTTCTTTGTCGGCGGCTCGGTGTCGAAGCTTTTTCAAATCCTCCTCTGGGGACCCTGGATTAAACGAACGACAGGGAAACAGGTTCGTCTGCTGGCGGTGCAACCGAATGTCAAAGATCTGCTCCAGATGACCGAGCTTTGCGCATCTGGCAAAATCAGGCCGGTCATTGATCGCATCTACCCCTTAGCGCAAGTGCCGGCAGCGCTGCGCGATCTGGGCGAAGGACGCGCCAAAGGGAAACTTGTCATTACCATGACGGAAAATCAGTGATCCCGCAACTGATGTTGGGGGCGAGATCATGATGGAGCTTGCCATTGTGATGATTGCCCTTTCGCTCATCTTACCGTATACTATCAATTGTTGGGCTAACATCACCATTGGCATCATTACCATTCTATTTGTCGTTGGTGGCGGCTCAACCGATCCACACTATCTGTTCATTGCAGCAGTAGAAGTAATCTGCCTCTTACTCATCATCTGGCAGGCGTGGCAATGGACGGAACAAGAAGCATAAGCCGACCTGGCCGCCACCGAGCGGCCAAACGGGAAGTCGGCCATTGTAGGTACGAGGAACTATGCAACGAACAGCCGCCATTGTTTTCGCACTTTTCACCGCCGGGGTGATTGCTTTTCAGCTTGCTCTGGCCGCCGGCGCGCCGTGGGGTGAATACGCCATGGGGGGCGCCTATCCTGGGCAGTTTCCGCCCGCCCTACGCGTCGCCGCCATCATCCAAGCCGCTCTGCTAGCTGGGTTGATTATGGTTGTCCTACTACGCGCAGGGGTGCTGGCGACCCGGCGATTCCGCCTCGTGTCGCGGCTTGCCTGGTTTGTTGTCGCGTTCAACGTTGTCGCCTTTATCCTGAATACGATCACCCCCAGCGCTGGCGAGCGTGCGATCTGGGCGCCGGTGACGTTGGTGCTGCTCGTCTGTAGTGTCATCGTGGCAATCGGGAAACCGGCGGATAACAGGTAATATGCTTTCAAGCGAAGGCCAACCCAGACCGGTGCGCCATGTCTACGTCCATCTTAACCACAAAATTTTACGTCCCCCCGGCGCGCCGCAACGCCGTTGCGCGTCCCCGTTTGCAAGCCCAGTTGGATGGGGGGCTACACCAGAAACTAACGCTAATTGCCGCCCCCGCCGGCTATGGCAAAACCACCTTGGTGAGCGCCTGGGGCGCCACCAGCGGACGCCCAGTGGCATGGCTGTCGCTGGGTGAAGAGGACAATGACCTCAACCGTTTTTTGACCTACCTGGTATCAGCTTTGCAGACGATAGCGCCACAGGTCGGTTGCAGCCTGTTGGCAACGCTCCAATCGCCACAGCCGCCAGCGCTGCCAACCATGTTGACAGCGCTGGTCAATGACATTGCCACCTTGCCCGAACCGCTTGTCTTGATCCTGGACGACTATCATCTGATTGACGCCAAAGCCGTTGATCAGGCGCTGGCCTTTCTCATCGACCATCTGCCGCCGCAAATGCATTTGGTCATTACCACGCGGGAAGATCCCCAGTTGCCGTTGGCGCGGCTGCGCGCACGGGGGGAGTTGAACGAAATACGCGCCGCCGATTTGCGCTTTACGCCGGACGAGGCGACTGCCTTCCTTAACCAGACCATGAACCTAAATCTCCCGACGGAAGAGGTGGCGGCGTTGGAAAGCCGTACCGAAGGCTGGATCGCGGGGTTGCAACTGGCGGCGCTCTCGATGCGCGGGCGCAAGGATGTGTCCGGCTTTATCCAGGCATTCGCCGGCGACAACCGTCATATCGTAGATTATCTGGTCGAAGAGGTTTTGCAGCGTCAACCCGAACCGCTGCGTAACTTTCTCCTGCAAACCTCGATTCTCGACCGCTTGTGTGGGGCGCTCTGTGATGCTGTCACCGATCAAACCGAAAGCAACGCCACCTTGCAGCGCTTGGAGCGCGGCAACCTCTTTGTCATCCCGCTCGATGATCGCCGCCACTGGTTTCGCTATCATCACCTCTTTGCGGATCTGCTGCATAGCCATTTGTTGGAGCAACTGCCCGATCAAGTTCCGCTTCTCCATCGACGGGCAAGCGAGTGGTATGAAGAGCAGGGGATGCTCGCCGATGCGATTCGCCACGCCTTCGCCGCCGCCGACCTCGACCGAGCTGCACGCCTGATCGAGCGGGAATGGCGGAACCATCACCGCAGCCAGTTCCGCTCTGCCGCCGTGATCGATTGGATGAAGCGGCTGCCGGAGGCGATGGTGCGCGCCAGCCCATCGCTTAGCACGGGCTATGCCTGGGAATTACTCAATCAGGGTGAGTTGGCGGCAGCCGAAAGCCATCTGGGTGACGCTGAAGATGGGATCAACCTCATCGCCAGGGGCGACGCGCCTTCAGCGAGATTCATCGGTGACGAGCAGATGCGCTCACTCCAGGTGGACATTGCCAGTGCACGCGCCTACCTGGCCCAATCGCAGGATGATCTCCCTGGCGCGCTTGTCTACGCCCAACGCGCGATCGATCTGTGTCCTCCCGACGATCATCTAGCGCGGGCCTTGATGGAAGCGCTCGTGGGGCTGGTGGTGATGGCCAATGGCGACCTGGCCGGCGCTTATCGCTCAATGACGGCGGCGCAACGGGGGGTGCAACAGGCGGGCAACGTGCTTTTCGCCATCGGTATGACTTATAGCGTTGCCGACATTCAGGTTGCCCAGGGGCGGCTGCGCGGTGCGATCAGCACCTATGAGGAGGCTTTGCGGCTTGCTGGTGTCAACGATGCGGCAGCCGAAGCCAATCCAGTGTTACAGGGCACGGCGGATCTCTATCTCGGTTTGAGCGATCTTCACCACGAGTTGGGCCATTGGGCAGAGGCCCGCCACTATTTGCAAAAGAGCGAGGAACTGGGCGCGCGCGTAGCGTTGCCCAATTGGCCCTATCGCCTGCGCCTGGTGCAAGCCCACATGAAAGAGTGTGAAGGCGATCTGGCCGGGGCGTTGCGCCTGTTGGAGGATGCGGCGCACTGGTATTACCCAGCCCCCGTCCCGGAGGTGCGTCCGCTGGCTGCGATGAAGGCGCAGATCTGGATTCGGCAAGGTCAATTGCTGGACGCCCAAGCCTGGGTGTGCGAGCGCAGTTTGTCGGTAGAGGATGACCTCAGCTTTCGCGGTGAGTTCGAGCACATCACCCTGGCGCGGCTGCTCATCGCCACCTATCAACGCCAGGCGAATGCGGGCGCTCTGCAACAGGCCACGGGGTTGCTGACGCGCTTGTTGCACGCAGCAGAAGCGGGCAAACGGCTGCGCAGCGTGATCGAAATCCGCTTGTTGCAGGCGCTTGCGCAGCACGCTGCCGGTGATACACGCGGCGCACTGATCCCGTTAGAACACGCCCTGACCTTGGCCGAACCCGATGGCTTTGTCCGCATCTTTGTGACGGAAGGCGCAGCGGTGCGGCAACTGCTCTCTGCGGCGCAAGCGCACCAGATCATGCCCGGGTATGTTGAGCGCTTGCTGGCTGCCTTCGCCCCGGCCATACAACCGCAGTCTACCCTCCCTCACCACGTCACCACCCTACCACCCCAACCGTTCAGCGAGCCGCTCAGTGCGCGCGAACTGGAAGTGCTCATGTTAATCGCCCAGGGCTGCTCCAATCAAGAGATCGGCGCACGGCTCTTTCTGGCGCTGGATACAGTCAAAGGGCACAACCGCCGCATCTTCGAGAAGCTCCAAGTGCAACGGCGCACCGAAGCCGTGGCGCGCGCACGGGAGTTGGGGCTACTCTAGCAGCCCGTACTACTAACCCCCTCCTACCCTCCCCGTTCGGCTGAGCTCACGTCGAAGCCTGGCAAGGGGAGGAACTGCCCTGTCGTCAACCGTTCCCTCCCTTTGCAGGGGAGGGGTAGGGAGGGGTGGCTTGGTAGTTACCTAGAGCCTTTATTCCTTGTGCTCCCTCAATCTCTTCCCAGTAAACCCCAAAACAACACTCCGTCCAACACTTTCGTGTCTACCCACCAACACCGCCCGCCGCCTATACTGTGCCTATCCGGCGCAAGCGGCGCTGTCAGAGGGAATGCGGGATAAGGGGTGTGCAGGTATGTCAACCAGGGCCAAAGCAAGCGGTGATCCAGATCAACCTGTCACCTATCAAATCCGCCTCAAAGGTCAGTTGAGCGCACAGCGTTCTACCCTGTTTGCGGGGCTGACGATCACACTGGCAGAGAACGGTGACACGCTCTTAACTGGTCCTGTCGTCGATCAGGCCGCGCTGTTTGGGTTGCTGCGCAAAGTGCGCGATTTGGGGATGCCGTTGCTTTCTGTTGTATCTATCGAAGCTGAATAATCAAACAAGGAGACAAAAATGAGTACAAACCAAAAAACAGCACAAAACGGATTGGAAGACCTAAGGGTCAAGATGAAGCTTGCCGCACTGTGGGCGAGTATGATGTTTTTCTACATCTATGTCGATTTTTTCGGCTTACATATGCCAGGCCATCTACAGAATATCCTGGCAGGAAAAGTATTTGTCTTTGACATTACACAACTCTTTCTATTGACAGGACTGGTTTTGACAACAATTCCAGCGCTCATGATTTTCCTTTCTGTCGCCTTGCCAGCCAAAGTAAATCGTTGGACAAACATCATCGTGGCTGCGGTTTGGATTCCTTATACGTTGTTCAATTTGGTAGGTGAATTTTGGCTGCACATGGTGTATGGCGCGGTTGTGGAAGTCATTCTTCAGTTGCTAATTATCCGTTATGCCTGGAAATGGACAGAACAGGAGGCATCATATGAAACAACTCATCACTGGTCACCTGCTGGCGACGCTGCTGATTAGCGCCTGCCAACCCATTCACCGGCCGACCTCCGGGAAGGGGCAGACGGTTTCCCCAATTTGGCGATCGTTCCTGACCCCTTCCCGGAGGTCTACTTGTAATTTAACATTGTCGTAATAGTCACCGTTCAAGTAAAGGAGACAAATGATGAACGATTTACGGAAAGTGGCGCAGGTTAGCACAGACACTAAGTCAGCGCTCGGCGGAAATCGAATGAGCGAGGCTGCGACACCAGCAGTGGCCGCAGGGAACCGGGGGGCCACGACGCGAATCGTCGGCGGCGCCGCGGTCGCCTTAGCCGCGTCGCTGTTCGTTCAGAACGCGGTCTTTGGGGGCAGTGGCGCGCCTGCCTACAGCGATCCTCTTGGTGTGGTCCTCGCCTACCACGCCGAGAACCGAGGCGCCTTGGCCGTCACTTCGGGTCTGGAGGCCGTGAACCTGCCGCTGCTCCTGTTGTTCGTCACGGCGCTGCACGGGCTTGTGCAGCGCCGTGGCGGCGCAGGGGCGGACTGGTCGCGGCTCGCGGTGGCAGCCGGCGCGACGCTCTCGGCGTTATTCGCCCTCACCATTGCCACGCACATCGCGGTCGTACTCGCCGCGGATGGCCTGGCCGAGCCGACCCCCGCCTTTGCGCTGATGTGGCAGCTCCATGCCGCTGCCTTGGCGCTCGCGCTGCCCGCGCTCGGGACGACCTTCATCGGCGCGGCGTTGGCCACCCACGCCAGCGGTTTGACGCGACCGTGGCAGCGGCTGCTAGGCGTGGCTGGCGGCGGCTTACTCATCTTGGCCGGGACCGGAAACCTCGCCATCGCAGATGGGTCGCCACTGGTGTTCGTCGGCGTTCTGGGCCTAGCTGCGTGGCTCGTCTGGCTCGTTGTCACCGGCCTACGGCTCATCCGTGGACAGGGCTGACGTCGCTCTTGTGAAAATCAACCCTGGCTACCTATACCTTGCACCGTATACGGTGTGGCAAAAGGTCAATTTTTATGGTAAAATCAGCATAAAGGTAAGCCAAGCCGGCTCGACTGTTACTTGCACGGTCCATGCCGCAATTTGATCGGCTTGCTGTCAAGCGAGTGCCAAACCCACGCCGGTGCGCCATGTCTATGTCGATAGTAGCCACAAAACTTTATATCCCGCCGCCGCGCCGCAACGCCGTTGCGCGTTCTCGTCTGTACGCCCAGTTGGACGGCAGCCTGCATCAGAAACTGACGCTGGTCGCGGCCCCGGCCGGCTATGGCAAAACTACCTTGGTGAGCGCCTGGGTCGCCATCTGTGGTCGCCCGGTGGCGTGGCTGTCGCTGGACGAAGGGGACAATGACCTCAGCCGGTTTCTGACCTACCTTGTATCGTCTTTGCAGACGGTAGCGCCAGAGGCAGGCCGCAGCCTGTTGACGATGATCCAATCGCCGCAGCCGCCACCGCTGGTAATCATGTTGACGGCGCTGGTTAATGAAATTGCCACCCTGCCCGAACCGCTTGTCTTAATCCTGGACGACTATCATCTGATTGACGCCGCGCCCAACGGCGGTGGCCTTTTAGGCGCGCCGCTGGGTGCGGTTGACCAGGCGCTGACCTTTCTCATCGACCATCTGCCACCGCAACTGCACCTGGTCATCACCACACGGGAAGATCCCCAGTTGCCACTGGCGCGGCTGCGCGCACGGGGGGAGTTGAACGAAATACGCGCCGCCGACTTGCGCTTTACCCCAGCCGAAGCCGCCGACTTTCTCAACCAGATGATAGGACCAACCCTGGCCGCCGATCAGATCGCCGCCCTGGGCGCCCGCACCGAAGGCTGGATCGCCGGTCTGCAACTGGCTGCGCTCTCCCTCCGGGGACGGGAAGATGTTGCCGGCTTTATCCAGACTTTTGCCGGCGATCATCGCTACATTGGGGATTATCTGGTGGAAGAGGTGTTACAGCGCCAGCCGGCGCCTGTACGCACGTTCTTGCTCCAGACCGCCATTCTCGACCGTTTGTGTGGGCCGCTCTGTGATGCTGTCACGCAGCAGACTGATGGCCGTGAACTGTTGGCGTTGTTGGAGCGGGCCAATCTCTTCGTTGTGCCGCTGGATGACAAGCGCGAGTGGTATCGTTATCATCACCTCTTTGCCGATGTGTTGCACGCGCACGCGCTCAAGGAGCAGCCGACACAGGTTGCGACCTGGCATGGGCGGGCAAGCGCCTGGTATGAGGCGCACGGCCTGCGCGCCGAAGCTATCCACCATGCCCTGGCCGCGGCCGATTTTGCACGGGCGGCGGACTTGGTGGAATTGACCTGGCCGGCCCTGCACCGGAGTAATTTTCGCTCTGCCGCCTTGCAAGGCTGGATGACGGCACTGCCGGCGGCGGTGGTGCGCACCAGACCAGTCCTCAGCGTTGGCTACGCCTGGGAGTATCTAAATCGCGGTGAGTTAGAAGCTGCCGTGGCGTACTTACGGGATGCCGAACAGTGGCTGGATCGGGCGGACGAGTTGTCAACCGCGGCCATGACCTTTATGGATGCCGAGGAATTTCGCTTGTTACCGGCGGAGATCGCCTCGGCCCGTACTTATCTGGCCCTGGCGCAAGGCGATATTGCCGGCACCGTGACCTATGCGCGACAGGCGCTCGATCTCTTACCGGCGGATGCCTATGTCCGGCGTGGGCCGGCGGCGGCGCTTTTGGGGTTGGCCTACTGGGCCAGCGGCGAACTGGAAGCGGCCTATGGGGCGCTGGCTGAAGGGATGGCGGGCTTTCAGCGGGCCGGCAATATTATTTTCGCCCTCAGTGGCACCTATGGTCTCGCCGACATCAGAACGGTGCAAGGTCGTCTGCACGAGGCCGTACAGGTCTACCAACAAGCCTTGCAACTGGCTAAGGCGCAGGGCGAGCCAGCCGTCCAGGGTACAGCCGAGCTTTATTTAGGGTTGGGTGAATTAGCCCGTGAGCAGGGCGACCTGCCAGCCGCTACCCAATATCTGGCCCAGAGTGAAGCGTTGGGCGAAGGCGCAGCGTTGCCCAATTGGCCTTATCGCCGCGCCCTTGTGCAGGCGCAAATGCAGCAAACGCTGGGCGATCTGACGGGCGTGCTCGACCTGCTTGCCGAGGCGGAACGTCGCTATTTTCGGGGGCCTGTTCCCGATTTCCGCCCCATTGGCGCGTTGAAGGCGCGCGTCTGGGTACGCCAGGGCCGGCTAACCGCAGCGTTGGGCTGGGTGCGGGAACGGGGCTTGTCAGTCACTGATGACCTGAGCTATCTGCGCGAGTTTGAACATATCACCCTGGCGCGCATACTTATTGCCCAGCATCAACACGACCGGAACGCAGCCCACCTACAGGCGGCTCTGCCACTGCTGGCGCGCCTGCTGGCGGCAGCCGAAACCGGTGGCAGGATGGGCAGTGTCATCGAAATCCTGATGTTGCAAGCGCTGGCGTATGAAATGCAGAGTAACATTCCCTTGGCGCTTGCCGCCTTAGCCCGCGCCCTGATGCTGGCCGAACCGGCAGGCTATGTCCGTCTCTTTATCGATGAAGGAGCGCCGATAGCGCGGCTCTTGGCCGCCCTCAGCCACGAAGTCATGCCCGATTATCGTGCTAAACTGTTGGTGGCATTGGGTGCGGTGCAACCGAAGACCCTGCATGAAGCGCCCCGCCCTGTCCCCCATCGACAACCCCTCATTGAGCCATTAAGTGAACGCGAACTGGAGGTATTGCGGCTGCTCAGCACCGAATTGGATGGGCCGGAAATTGCCCGCCACTTAATGGTCTCGCTGAATACAATGCGCACCCACACTAAAAACATTTTCAGCAAGCTCGGTGTGAACAATCGCCGCGCTGCCGTCCGTCGCGCCGAGGAACTTGGTTTGTTGTAACAAACAGGCAAACGCTATATCAATCATTGGAATCTAAAAGTTAGTCCAAAGGAGAAGCAATGAATTGGATTGTTGCAAAGATGAAGTGGATCCTACTCATCTCTGGTTTACTTACCTGTACCATGTTTTACGCTGCAATTTCACCGCAAGCCGCGCTACTTTCCACCTTTGGGGCGTCGCTAGAGGGGCCGCTGGCAGAGATTATTGTGCGCAACTGGGGGGTGCTGATTACCCTTATCGGCGTAATGCTGCTCTACAGTGCGTTTAATCCGTCAAGCCGTCCATTGGTGGTGACGATTGCTGCTTGTAGTAAAGTGGTCTTTATTGCCCTCGTTCTCAGTTATGGACAGTCGTATCTCGGTCGCCAGGTTGCTTTCGCTGTTGTAGTTGATAGCATTGCTGTCCTTTTGTTTCTTGGTTATCTGATTGGTGCGCGCCAAAATCGGAACGTCGCTTAACGCCAATCAATCGATTTCGCACAAAACAGAAAAGTTGTGCGCTTGTGCGTAAGTTCTGTTAGGTTTCCCCTCAGCCCTGGTCGGTGATGCGAAAAGCCGGCCAGGGCTTTTGATTTCTACCACTCCGTTGGTGGAAGTCATGTCGATACAGCAATCACCACATCACTTATTTCCCTCACCACATCCAGTCCCATCAATCACCCAATAATCACCACATGTGGTGATGACGCCTCACCACAGAGTTTGGTATCCTCTAAGCGAAGCAAGGCGCAAAATCAACGATAAAAAATTATCAAACATCTGTGAAAAGGAGAAAATTCAATGAATACCAAAGCAATGACCAACACCTATCGAACGACGGCCATCGTCGTCGGCGTGGTCTACCTGGCCGGGTTTGTGGTCGGCATTGGCGGGGAGATGCTCTTCCAATCCATTCTAGGGGCGCCGGATTACCTGGCCACCCTTTCCGCTAACAGCATGACGGTGGCGATTGGCGCGCTGCTCTGGTTGTTGGCGGTGGCGGGCGACGCGGCGCACGGGGTGCTGCTCTTCCCGATCCTGAAGCAACACCACGAACGCATTGCTGTCGGCTATCTCGCCGCCCGGATTATGGACGCCCTCTTCATTGCCATCATGGTGATCTTCATCCTGTTGCAAATCCCCTTGGGCCACGCCTACCTGAATGCCGCACCCGCCGACGTGGCTGCGCTGCAAACCTTGAGTGCCGTATTCGCCCACGGGCAGCACGTTGCCTACCAAATCGGCATGAGTACGCTGGGCGCGTCGGGGTTGCTGCTCTGTTACACGCTCTACAAGACGACGTTGGTGCCGCGCTGGCTGGCCGTTTGGGGGCTTGTCGGCTACGCGATCATCTTGGTCGGGATGCTGTCGGAACTCTTGGGGTCCGGGCTGGGGCTGGCGTCTTCGCTGCCCGGCGGTCTGTGGGAGGTTTTTATGGGGGTCTGGTTGATTGTGAAGGGCTTCACCACGCCAAAAACAACACCTTGCTCAACACTTTAGTATCTATACAGCAATACCTGCCTGTCGCTATACTGTTGATAGATGACACAACCACTACCGACCGTCAGGTATGGTTTCGAGGGGATGGGGCAATGACAAACAATCTTTATACAAGAGGCGATCCCGATGCACCGCTGGTCTATCAGATCCGGCTCGCGGGCCATCTAGGGACACAATGGACAGCCTGGTTTGATGGCTTGACCATTACATTGACGGCCAACGGCGATACACTCTTGACTGGCCCGGTGGTCGATCAGGCGGCGTTGTATGGCTTGCTCAAAAAGGTGCGTGATCTGGGGATGCCGTTGCTCGCCATCGCTTGTGTCGAACCCGACCAGGCCGAATGATAAGCGCCAACACTCTTTGTCAACATGTAGTAAATTGTTTACTAATTGTAATAAATTTTTGACATTATGTGTGATATAATATACTCTATGTATATTGTGCTATACGTAAAGTAAAAGATGGTAGACAAAGAGGGGAATCATGTCCTTTCAAGAGAAAAATATTGCTGTCTCCTTAGTGAACTTCAGCCTGATTTTGAGCTTCTATCTCTTTCGGCTCTGGCAACTGATCGGAAGCGACCGGTTTGAGCCGAACCAGATCTTTCGTCTGTGGGCGATCATTATTGTGGCCGCCATTGTTGTCACCATTGTTGCCACCATCCTAACGCAGATTGGCGCGGGGATCATTGAGGCAATCAAAACAAAGGCCGAGCCGGTCATCGAAAGCATTACCGATGAGCGCGATACCCTCATCGACCTGAAAGGGACGAAGACCACCTATACGCTTTCTTCCCTGGGTACGTTTCTCGCCATGCTGACCTTTGCCCTGGGGCAGCCGCCATTGGTGATGTTTACCCTGCTGATTCTCTTTGGTCTCCTGGCGCAGATTGTGGGCGACATTGTCCGCCTCTACTTCTACCGCTGGGGGGTCTGAGATGAACAAAGGGCGACTCACCAACAATATTCGCACCCTGCGCTTTTTCCAGGGTGAAATGACCCAGCAACAGTTGGCGGAAAAAGTTGGCGTAACCCGCCAGACCATCATCGCCATGGAACAGGGCAAATATTCCCCTTCGCTGGAACTGGCCTTTCGCATTGCGCTGGCCTTTAATGTGCCGCTGACCGAAGTCTTTGCTTATGAATTGGAAGAGAAAACGAAATGAAAACTCAGGAGAAGATGATGACCGCAACGACCACACCAAACCGACGCGAATGGCTCATCCCGGTTGGGCTACTCGTCCTAAGCGCCGTCCCCGCCATTGCCGGCGCCGTCCGCCTGACCGAGTTGAGCCGCGGCGCCGAAATCACCGCAACCAACGCCCGGTTTTTTGCGTCGCCCTTGCCGGTGGTGGTGCATATCATCAGTGTCACGCTCTATTCGGTGCTGGGCGCGTTCCAATTTGCCCCCGGCTTTCGCCGTCGTCACCGTGGTTGGCATCGCCTGGCCGGGCGGATCCTGATCCCTAGCGGATTGATTGCGGCGCTTTCGGGACTGTGGATGTCCCATTTTTACCCCTGGCCAGCGGGCGATGGCGTATGGCTCTACGGCTTACGGCTATTCTTTGGGCCGGCTATGCTGGTCTCCCTTCTTTTGGGCGCAGCAGCCATTTGGCGGCGCGATTTCACCCAACATGGCGCCTGGATGCTGCGGGGCTACGCCATCGGTATGGGGGCAGGGACGCAAGTGTTCACCCATCTCCCTTTGCTCTTTTTCCCGGCCTGGCAAGGTGAACTGGCGCGTGCGCTCTGTATGGGCGCCGGCTGGGTAATCAACCTTGTTGTGGCCGAGTGGATCATCTATCGGCAAGCCACAGGCGCCGACAAACGGCGCCAGCTTGTCATCAATAGGCGTCAGAAATTTACTGTGTCAGCGTAACAAGTCGGACCGGACTTATGCAGCACCAGACTTGTCAGGTTTCTAAAACCTGACAAGTCTATCCGGTGACGAACCCGTCTTGCGCAAGTCTTATAGGAGAACACCCATGAAAGCTATTACCTTTACCGAATATGGCCCGCCCGACGTGCTAAAACTCACCGAGGCGCCGACGCCTGTTCCCAAGGCAAATGAAATCTTGATCAAAGTCCATGCCACCACGGTCAACACCGGCGACCTGTGGACGCGCAATTTCAAGGCCATTTCGCCTGGTGCGTTTTCTATGTCGCTGCCGATGTGGTTTGCGGCCCGTGTGATGTTTGGCTTCAACAAACCCAAGGTTCACATTTTGGGGGCAGAAGTGGCCGGCGAAGTGGTTGAGGTGGGCGCACAGGTTACGCGTTTCAAAAAAGGGGATCAGGTCTTTGGCTACCGCGGGATGACCTTTGGCGGCAATGCTGAATATCTCGCCATGCCCGAAAGCGGTCTGGTGGCGCCCAAACCGACCAACCTGACCTTTGCCGAAGCAGCAACCATCCCCTATGGCGCCATGACCGCACTGAACCTGCTGCGCAAGGTGAACTTGCAACCGGGACAGAAGATCCTGATCAACGGCGCTTCCGGCGGCATCGGTTCGTATGGGGTGCAATTGGCGAAACTCTACGGCGCTGAGGTGACGGGGGTCTGTAGCACACCGCGCCTGGAACTGGTAAAAACGCTGGGGGCTGATCATGTCATTGACTATACCAAAGAAGATTTTACCAAAAACGGCCAACGCTACGACGTCATCTTTGACATCCTGCGGCGGAGTTCGTTTGCCGGCGTGAAAAACTCGCTCACCGCCAACGGGCGCTACCTGTTAGCCAGTTTTAAGACGCCCCAACTGCTGCAAATGCTCATGACCGCCCGGACAAACGGCCCCAAGGTGATCTGTGCCTTATCGACGGAAACCCTGGCCGACCTTCTGCACATCAAAGAACTGGTGGAGGCCGGCAAGATCAAAGCCGTGATTGATCGCTCTTTTCCCCTGGAGCAAGTGGCCGAGGCGCACCGCTACGTGGAAGCCGGTGCCAAAAAGGGCAGCGTCGTCATTGCTGTCGCGTAGATAACCCAACGTACCGCTCCAAGCCAGTCCGTGACTGGCACTGAGGGTCGCCAGTCACGGACTGGCTTGGAACGGCGGGCTTAGTCGTCATACCAAACAAAATAACAGAGGAACCGTAATGAAAGCAATTCTCTATCCAATCTACGGCGCACCGGATGTACTACAACTGGCCGAGGTCGCCATCCCTACCCCAAAAGAGCAGGAAGTGTTGGTGAAAATTCATGCCGCCGCCGCCAATCCGGCGGACTGGCACCGCATGCGCGCCGATCCCATCCTGGTGCGCTTGAGTGATGGGCTGCGCAAACCAAAAGATCCCCGGCTCGGCGCCGACATTGCCGGGCGGGTCGAGGCGGTGGGCGCGCAGGTGACGGAGTTTCTGCCGGGCGATGAGGTCTTTGGCGAAATTGGCGCCGGCGGTTTTGCCGAGTATGTCGCTGTGCCGGCCAAGACGTTGATGCACAAACCGGCGAATCGCACCTTTGCCGAGGCCGCCGCCATCCCAATTGCGGGTCTTACGGCCCTGCAAGGGCTGCGTGACAAGGGCAAGATCCAACCGGGGCAGCAGGTTTTGGTCAACGGCGCGTCGGGCGGTGTCGGCACCTATGCTGTGCAGCTTGCCAAACACTTTGGCGCTCAGGTCACCGGCGTTTGCAGCGGTCGCAATGTCGAATTGGTGCGTGGGTTGGGCGCCGACCAGGTGATCGATTACACCCAAACCGATTTCACCAGAACCGGTCAGCGCTACGACTTGATCTTGGACGCCATCGGCAATCGTTCGGTGGCCGATTGTCGGCGGGCCTTAACGCCAACGGGCATCTGTGCCGTCGCCGGCTTTACCACCCTGGCGCGGCTGCTTCAAGTCGCACTATTGGGATCATGGGGCAGCCAGAAGATGGCAAACTTTCTGGCGCGACCGAACCAAAATGATCTACGCTTGCTCAAAGAACTCCTCGAAGCCGGGAAGATTAGATCGGTGATCGACCGGTCGTATCCTCTGGCGCAGACGGCCGAAGCGATCCGCTATCTGGAAACGGGGCGCGCCCGTGGCAAAGTGATTATTACTGTTGCAGGGTAAATAATCCGTACTCCGCAACGCAGTCGAGCCTGATTTTGGACTCTGGACTTAGGACTGCGGACTATTGATAATGGAAAGAAGATGATGATCAATGATCGGATGTACGCACCCATTTCGCCATATACTTTGCGCCAAATCCTGGGCATCTGGGCCACTGCCACTCTGCCGATGGCCGTGCTAGGCTGGTTGGTCAACCCTCTGTTGGCGCCACTCCTTGATCCGCAGGTCGGCGTCGCCGGTGTCACACGAGTGCTGTTGTTAACCCTTGGGTTGATCTGGCAATTTATCTTTTCTCTTTGGCTTGTACGGTGTGAGGCTGGCGCGCTGACCTGGGCGACGATCCGCCAACGACTCTGGCTCAACCCGCCCCGCGACCCGTTGACCGGCCTGTCTTACAAACGGCTGTGGCTTTGGTTGATCCCCCTCTTCCTGGCGCTTTTGGTGATCGAATTTGGCATCTCGCCCGTGCTGAACGAACGTTGGGTCGCCTTCTTCCCCTGGCTGGCCGAACCGCCAGCCTATAGCTTGGCCGTATTTCTAAATTCGCCGGCCAACCGTGTGCAATTGGTTGGCGCCTGGTGGTTTTTTGCATTATTTGTGATCCTCGCACTCTTCAACACCTTCCTGGGCGAGGAATTGCTTTTTCACGGCGTGTTGCTGCCCAGGATGAAAGGTGTCTTCGGGCAGTGGGATTGGGTCGCTAATGGCATGCTCTTTGGTTTCTATCACCTGCATCAACCGTGGGGGATTCCCGGCAATATTCTGGCAACTTGTCTTTTTGCCTTTGGCGCACGTCGCTTCCAAAGTGTTTGGCTGTCGATCATTTTACACTCGGCGCAAAGTGTCTTTTTGGGCCTATTGATCCTAGGGCTGGTGTTGGGGATAGCCTGAGCGGTTGTAGCGCGGCTGATTGACCAAAGTTAGAACTTCGCCTATACTTACCCAGCACCCAAGATTTTACCCATCAACCCCCTTCCGTCAACTTGCTGCGCTGTAGTAGTCTGATAGAAGGGGCAACTTTAGGGAGACAAAGCGCAATGAGTACGCAAGCAAATCAGATCCCCATGCGCGCCGTGCCGGGCTACTACTCAAGTACGCCGGGCATTCAGGTTGCGATCCAAACTAGTTCTGACGCCAGCGACGAAGATTTACAGTTTTTTCAACAGCTTGGCGTCGAATGGACGATGGTCGGCATCCGCCACCAGGAGCAGCACTCGCTTGACTTTTACAAGAGTCTGGTCAAGCGTTTTGGCGACTTCGGCTTGAAGATCTACCGGGTCACCAATATGAGCGTGCATAATGTGCCGGAGATTACACTCAACCTGCCCGGTCGCGATGCCAAGATCGAGGAATTTAAGCAATTTATCCGCAACATTGGCGCCGCCGGCATCATGTACAACACCTATGCCCACATGGGCAACGGCATCTGGTCGTCTGGGCGCACCACCGGGCGCGGCGGCATGGATGCGCGGATGCTCGACATCAAAAACGCCGTTGGGCGCTGGGGCGATGTGACCTTCTCTGGCGAGTTGACCCACGGTCGCCCTTACAGCGAAGAGGAACTGTGGGACAACTACGCCTACATGATTCGCCAGATCGCCCCTGTGGCCGAGGAGGCCGGCGTCTTTATCGGCATCCATCCCGACGATCCGCCCGTCTATGCGCTGGGCGGCATTCCCCGCTGTATGTTCGGCAACTTTGCCGGCTACAAGAAGGCGATGGAGATTGCCGACAGCC
This sequence comes from Caldilineaceae bacterium, assembly GCA_026645575.1. The sequence continues at coordinate 23,594 of JAPKMW010000048.1, read as the reverse complement.
CCAACATTGGCGTCTGCCTTTGTGTCGGCTGCTGGCTGGAAGGGGGCGAGATTGGCATGGGCAACAGTGTGATCGACGCCATCAAACATTTCGCCGCCCAAAATCAACTCTTCAAAGTTCACTTCCGCAATGTGACGAATCCTATGCCGGAGCCGTGGGCCGAGACGCTGATCGACAACGGCTATCAGGATATGCACCAGGTGATGCGGGCGCTGCGTGAAGTAAAGTTCGATGGCTGTATCATCCCCGATCACATCCCGGCGATGTTGGGCGGGCCACGCGTCGGCGCCGCCTATTCGATTGCCTACATGCGGGCGCTCGTACAGGCCGTGAACAACGAATTTGGCGGGCCGGCGTAGAGAATAATCCCCTGTTTTGCAAGGATTGAGAAACCAGGGTTTTGCCAAAACCCTGGTTTCTGTCGTTACAGCCTGGGGGTGACATGGTGACACTAATCGAACCGGATGTAACTTGGCAAGCCGCCTTTCTGGGCATGGCCGCCGAGTTTGTGGCAAGCGGGGATACTCGCTATCAGGCTGCCTTGACTGATTTTACCGGCTACGTCCAAGGGCTACAACAATTCGCCCGTGGCGAAAACTTACCACCGGATCGGGTGCGCCAAACGACCTATTGGGGTATGGAAGGCGGCGTGATTGTTGGCACGGTTCGTTTACGCCATGCGCTCACCCCGACCTTAGAAGAATTAGGCGGCCATATCGGTTATGACGTGCGCCCATCACAACGGCGACAGGGCTATGGTACAGCACTTTTGGCCGGGGCCCTGGAACGGGCGCGCCAATTGGGCCTTACCAGTGTGCTGCTCACCTGCGATACGGATAACATTGGTTCAGCGCGGATCATCGAGAAAAACGGGGGCCAATTGATCAACCAGACGATGGTTGACGGCTACGCCAAATTGATCTCACGCTACTGGATTGATCTGATCATTTGATCATTCCTTTGCCTGTGATATACTCAGCTCTATGATTAAGTCAGAGGGAGGTACAATGCCTAATCTTAAAGAAGCGCAGGCAGTCTACAATGCCACATTTACATTTGATCAATTGCTTTATCAAGCCTTGCACTTGCCACCGATACAAAAAGTACAACTTGTGGAAAAGTTGATGGGGACCTTGCAGAAAGAGTTAACTACTCAGCCTGTTGAGCCACAACCAAGACGTTCACTTTATGGCTTGCTTGCTGATTTGGGAACGGCTCCATCTGCTGAAGAAATCGATCTAGCCCGCGCTGAGGCTTGGGATAATTTCCCACGGGACGATGTATGAGTATTGTTGCTGTTGCTGATACACATGCTGTCATTTGGTACCTATATGGCGATTCACGCCTTTCTGTGCGTGCCCGCCAAGTGTTTGAAGGAGCAGCAAAACAAGGCAACATTGTCAGTTTATCTTCCATGACCCTGGCTGAAATTGTCTATCTTAGCGAAAAAGGACGCATTGCCCCAGCAACAATCAATCTTATCTTGGCAGAGCTTGATTCTGCAACAGCGGTATTGGTGGAAACACCAATGGATCGACATGTGATTACTGCTATGCGCACCATTAACCGTGCTGATGTACCAGAGTTGCCAGATCGCGTGATTGCTGCTACCGCTGCTCATCTGGGAGTACCACTCATCAGTCGTGATGGAAAAATTCAAGCTTCTGGTCTGATTACCGTTTGGTGATGGATTACCTGCTGCTTATCAAAATAGTATTCAGATAGCTGAGGAATATAAGAAATTATGAGCAACCAAGAACGTGTCGCTTACTTCAACGGCAAAATTGTCCCTGAAAGTCAAGTGTTGATCCCCTTCCGCGACCGCAGTTTCAAATATGGTGACGGTGTCTTTGATATGACCCGCACCTTTCACGGGCGCATCTTCAAGTTACAGGAGCATATCGACCGGCTCTACCGCTCGCTTAAGTATGCCGGCATTGAGATCGACTTATCGAAGCAGGAGATGATGGCGATCAGCGAAGAGGTTCTCCAGCGCAACTGGCCTTTGGTGCCGCCCAATCATGACTATTGGGTCGGTCAGCGGGTTTCGCGTGGCGTCGATCGCGTCGGCGGCGACTTCTGGGAAAATGCCGGGCCGAATATCATCATCGAATGTACACCCCTGCCGCTTAAGGCTCGCGCCCATCTCTATCGCGACGGCATCGATGTCGTCTTCCCCTCGGTGCAACGCACGCCGCCCGAGTGCCTGAGTCCGAATGTCAAGAGTCACAACTACTTGAATATGATCATCGCCGACCTGGAAGTCCGCAACGCCAACCCCAACGCCTGGGCGCTCCTGCTCGACACGCGTGGTTTTCTGGCGGAGGGCATGGGCAGCAATATCTTCCTGGTGCGCGATGGCGTTCTTTATACGCCCAAGGTGCAATATGTGCTGGCTGGCGTCAGTCGCCAAACGGTCTTTGAACTGGCGGCTCAATTGGGCCTCAAAGTGGTCGAAGATGATCTGACCCCCTATGATGCCTACACCGCCGATGAAGCGTTTATCACCTCGACCAGCTTCTGCATTTGCCCAGTGCGCTCCTTCAATGGCAAAACCGTGGTCGATGGCAAAGTGCCAGGGCCGATCACCAAGCGGTTGACCGATGCCTATTCGGATTCGGTCGATTGTGATTTTGTGGGGCAGTATTTGCAGTATTTGTCGTAGCCGTACACACTACAGCGGATTCAGAAAGCATCTGATTTTCACAGTCGTCGTAAATAGGCGATCAATCCGTTGCTTTCTGAATCCGCTGTAGTGTTCCTGTTACCAATACCCAATTGCCTCTGCTATCTCCCCCAACCGTCTACCACCCCAAGTCACATCCGCCACGACCGGCAAGGAATGGGTTGTAAAGGTGGCGGGAAAGTGTGCCGTCACCGTTACCGTCGTCACCTGACTTGGTGGAGCATTGATCTCTATCGCGTCCGGTTCGAGTTGCACCCCTTCAACAGCGCGGAAACGCAGGTGACAGGCGCGGGTGGCTGCTTCGTGATTCGTGATGCGTAGCTGAAAATCGACAACCGCGCCCGGTTGGATGCGCACTTTGTAGGGATAAAACTCGATCCAATGTGGATCCATGCCCAGGTTCGGGTGGGGCTGGTCGATGATCTGGACAAAATGCTGTTGCCATTGTGCCATCCAACTTTGCCACCGTTCCACCTTTGCACGATCACACACAACGGCGCCACCATGACCTGTTAGCAGAAAATCGGGGTTACGTTCGAGAATTTGACGCGGCATATCGGTGTAGCTGGTGACAGGCGTGCGGTTCTTCGGGATGAACGAATGAATGTGATCGCGCTGCTCGCGAAACGACAAACCAGAGATATTGTCACCGATGCTGAGAAAGCGCACACCGTCTACTTCAAAAAAGATCAGGTGATGATAGAGCGTTTGGCCGGGGTGCTGTTCGATGAAAAAGTCGATGCCCCGCCAGTGCAAAGCTGCGCCGCGTTCCACCATCTGCTGCACCTGCATCCCCTGCGGCAAGAGACAAGGCATGTCGTACCGTTCCGGGTGTTCCAAAATATCCTTGAGTTCAGGTGAGGCTGCCACTTGCGTACCATAGCGTGCCTGTAAAGCCGGATAACCCGCCAGGTGATCATCGTGATAATGGGAAGGCAGAAACCACTCGATCTTTTGAATTCCCAGTTCGCTTTCCAAGTAGGGCAGTAGGTGGTCGATAAAGCGATGGGGGTTGGCGGTGATGGGCGCGCCGGACGTGTAGCCACAGTCGATCATTAGGGCATACTCACCGCTTCGTACCACGTAGCTATTTGCCATCGAATTGGTCACCTCATAGACATGGGGCGTGATTTGGCGGAACTGCGGCCGATAGGGGATGTAGGGTTTGGCATAAAAGAGTTCGTATAGTTCTACCAACGGCCGGCGTAGATCGGCAAAGGCTTGGGGCGTCGCTGCAAAGGGCGCGCCATGACCGGGTAGAAGCCAATCAACCCCCAGTTTCTCGACTGTCGCCAAACTCTCCAGGAGGTTGACATGGGCCTGGAAATCCATATAGTGCCACTGGCTCCAGAAATAGTCACGTAGCTTGCCCGGCGCCGACATGAGATCGCCACAAGCCAACACGCGCTGCCCATCCACCGTGAAAAGATAACCGACACTGCCAAAGGTATGTCCCGGCAAGGGAATGACTTCAATGGTCAGGTCGCGCCAACTCAGGGTCGTGTAGTCATAGGCGTAGTGGTCGGCGCGGAGGTCTTGCAATGGCCCACGCCCCGGATAGTAGGCAGTGTAGTTGTTGTAAATGTCATAGGCCGCCTTGAGCAGATCGGCTTCTTCAAAAAAGCGCCGTTCGGCAAAGGGCAGCGTGATCTGCGCCCCCGCACTTTGCCATTGCTGCGCCGCCGCACATTGATCGCGATGAAAGTGGGTGAGCAGAATCGCTTCCACCTTGCCGGTGGTGTGGCTCTGTAGCTCGGCGGCGGTCAGGTCGGCGCCACAGTCGATCAACAGGATGGCGTCATCGCGCTGGACGCCATAAATGGTGCAACTGTCCTCCACCCAGAAAAGGTGGGGCGTCATGTGGTGGAGCATAGAAGTTTATTCCTGTTCTGCATACAAACGCAGATTTGGGTGGCGCGGATTTGGGTCTACCGGCAAAAATCCGCGCCGCCTAAATCCGTGTCTGTAACCGTGCCCGAATCCCGGCAGCAATGCCATCCATTGCTTCAATCAGATAGCCATAATCGCAGCCGACTTGCAGCCACTGCACGCCACGTTGGGCCATTTTGCTCGCATAAGCCGCCTCGGTCCCCATGCCTGCGCCGACGCTACGACCGCTGGCACGCGTTTTGTCGATCACGGTTTGTATTGCCTCAACCACGGTCGGGTGTTCGACATCGCCCAACCGCCCCAGCGCGCCGGAGAGATCCTGCGGCCCTAGCACTAACGAATCCAGGCCAGGGATGGCGAGAATGTCGTCAAGCGCAGCCAATGCCTCGGCTGTTTCGATCTGGACGGCGACAAAGAGTTCCCGGTTGGCGCGGGCAATATAGTCAGCGCCGCCATCGCGGCCATAGTTCGACGGCACACGCGGGCCATAGCCCCGATGGCCCTGCGGCGGGTAGCGACAATCGCGCACAATGCGCCAAACCTCATCGGCGGTGCGCACCTGGGGGACAATGATGCCGTCGGCGCCCATGTCGAGAATCGGCTTGATAAAGGGGGTACTGCTGCCCGTGACCCGCACCAGCGCTGCCTTGCCCCGTCCACGCGCCGCCAACAGATGACCGCTCAACGCTTCGGGACTCATCATGCAATGTTCCAGATCGATCCAGAAAAAATCGACGGAATCGGCCAGGGCATCGGTGACCCGCGGGTCAGTAAAGGTGATCGACGCGCCGATACAGGTTTCATCCGCTGCCAATCGCTTACGAAACTGGGTAATTGCGCTCATGGGTTAGGCTTTCTATTGGATATTGGGTATTGGATATTGGGTATTGGGTATTGGGTATTGGTTGTCAAGGACAACATCTCAGGCCCTTACTATCTAATATCTAGTACCTAATACCCAATATCTACCCGTTGAAAGATTTATTGACGATCTGTTGCGCCTCGGCTTGGATGCGTTGTAAGTGTTCTTCGCTTTTGAAGCTTTCAGCGTAGATTTTGTAGATGTTTTCGGTGCCGGAGGGGCGGGCGGCAAACCAGCCTTCGGCTGTCACGACTTTTAAACCGCCAATTGCCGCGCCGTTGCCGGGGGCGTGGGTCAGTTTGGCTGTGATTTTGTCGCCAGCCAAGTCAGTCGCGCTGACGGCATCGGCGGAGAGGTTCTTGAGCGCGTTGCGTTGGGCGGCATCAGCCGGGGCGTCGATGCGGTCGTAGAAGGAAGCGCCAAATTGGCTTTCTAATGCTTGGTAATGTTCGCCAGGATCGCGTCCGGTGACAGCCGTGATTTCCGCCGCCAGCAGGTCGAGGATGATACCATCTTTGTCCGTTGTCCAGACGGTGCCATCTTTGCGCAGGAAGGAGGCGCCAGCGCTCTCTTCACCGCCAAAGCCATAGCTGCCGTCAAGCAGACCATCGACAAACCACTTGAAGCCGACCGGTACTTCGGCCAATCGACGGCCCAGATGCTGCGCCACCCGGTCGATCATGGCGCTGGAGACCAGCGTTTTGCCAATCGCTGCGTCGGTGCGCCAGCCTGGGCGATGTTGGAAGAGATACCAGATGGCGACAGCCAGATAATGATTGGGATCCATCAGCCCGCTGCTCTTGGTGACAATGCCGTGGCGGTCAAAATCGGGGTCGTTGCCAAAGGCGATGTCGAAGCGATCTTTCAGCCCAATCAGGCTCGCCATCGCGTAGGGTGAAGAGCAATCCATGCGGATCTTGCCGTCCTTGTCCACCGTCATAAAGGCGAAGGTGGCATCGACGCGGCGATTGACAATTTCAATGTCGAGACCATAGCGTTCGGCAATTGGTTCCCAGTAATGAATCCCCGCGCCACCCATCGGATCGGCGCCGATTTTGAGACCGGCGGCACGAATCGCCGCCATATCGATCACATTCGCCAGGTCAGCGACATAAGGGCCAATATAATCATGTTCGTGTGTCGTGTCGGCTTTGAGCGCACGGGCCAACGGCAGCCGTTGCACGTCGGTTAAGCCTTGTTGTAAAAGTTGATTCGCCCGTTGCTGGATCTGGGCAGTTGTCTCCGCTGACGCCGGCCCACCTTCCGGCGGATTATACTTAAAGCCGCCGTCGCTGGGTGGATTATGGGACGGCGTGATGACGACGCCATCAGCCAACCCGCTGGTGCGTCCCCGGTTGTAAGTTAAAATGGCATGGGAAATGGCGGGTGTTGGTGTATAGCCGCGATCCGGCTGGATCATCAATTCAACAGCATTGGCGGCAAAGACCTCAATCGCCGTTGAGAGCGCGGCTTCTGACAGCGCATGGGTATCCATTCCCAGATAGAGCGGCCCGGTAATCCCTTGGGTGCGGCGCAACTCGCTGATCGCCTGACAGATGGCGAGAATGTGCTGCTCGTTGAAGCTGTTTTCGCTTGACGTGCCGCGGTGGCCCGATGTACCAAAGGAAACCGCTTGCGTTGCCACCTGTGGGTCGGGCTGATGGGTGTAATAGGCGGAGAGCAGGCGCGGCAGATTGGGCAGCAGGTCAAAGGGCGCCGGTTGACCGGCTAGTGGGTGTAGCGGCATGGGAGTTTCCTTTTTGCAGTGAGTTGTAACTATCCGTAGACCGCAATGGTCGCAGAGATGACTTGGGAGTGCGGACTTAGGACTGCGGACGACGGACTATAGCTTGATTTTGAGTAAGCGAGCCGCATTGCTGGCAAAGATCATCTGGATATGCTCATCGGGCATATTCAAATCCAAACAATCGCGCACCTGATCTTGCAGGTAGCGATAGGCAAAGCCGCGGGGGAACCAGCTTGAATCGGAGCCGAAGATAATGCGGCTGGGGCCGATGGTTTCGTAATATTTGCGGAAGAGATATTTGACCGTCACCTCGCCGGGAACCCAACGGATCCATTGGTTGCTGCCGCTGGTGTCCACTGAGACATTCGGGCAGGCCCAGCAGAGTTGCAAGGTTTCCCGTTCCCAGGCGCAGCCAAAGTGGGGGATAACAAAGGTGACATCAGGGAAGGACTTGGCGACATTGTGAAGTTTGAGCGGGTTGATGTTTTCGTGCCAAGCAATGCCGCCGGCGCCGCCCTGAATGCCAAAGTGAATCAGCACCGGAATGCCCAACTCTGCGCACTTCTCCCAAACGGGAAAGGCGTCGGGATGTTCAATCGGCTCTTCGATCAATGGGGCGAGCAATTTGTAGGCGCGTAAGCCCAGGTTTTTCACGGCATGATCCAGTTTTTCCACGGCGTCGGGAATGAAGGGGCTGTGGTGGGCAAAGCCAACAAAGCGGTCCGGGTGCCAACTGACGATCTCGGCCAGATGCTCGTTGCCGCCACCAGTGACAAAGCCGATGCTGTGGATGCCATACTTGTCCAATTCAGCCACCCAACGCCGCGCCTGTTCACGATCACCGGGGTGGACCTCTTTGCCCTCAGCTTTAGGGAAGTCCCACATGCGGCGCCACTGCTCTTCATAGGGCTGCGACAATTTGCGAATGAGTGCTACCCGTTCCGGGCTGACGCGTGCTTGGTAGTTCTTAATGGTGTCGCCCATTTCGGTGAACCAGGGCTGATCGGTGGGAAAATGGGTGTGGAAATCAATGATGGTAAAGCCTTGATACATGATGGTTTCCTCTCCCTGGGCGTGCATTCAAATTTACAGAGCCGTTGCGGCAATTGTCCTGAGCCACGCCGCATCCTCTTCTGAAAAATCGGGTTTGGGCGGTGGTTTGGTGTAATCAATGCGCATATCATAGCCGGCTCGGTCATAAATATTATGAATGGCCTGCGTCAGATCCAGCGGAATGTCAGGATCGGGTTCACGTAAAGGGACTGGTAAAACGGGAATCGGCTCGCGCAACTTGAGCGGCCAAATGCCCAAGCGTTTTGGACTTAAGACCCGCCAGAGAAAGACAAAGTAGGGCGCCTCAGGCAGTTCTTTATTAGGTAATGACCAGCGGCGACCGGTACGGAGTAGATCGATTTCCAGCAAATTGACGCCGGCGCGCATCAGTGATGTTCGTTTGCGTTGATGGGCAGTATAAGCTTCGTGTTTGCCGCGTTTGTTTACAGGTGAAAGGATCTCTATGGAGGTGACAAGCGTTCCTAATCCGGCTTCCCGAATCTCAATGGTCCATAATTTTACCGGCGTCTCTTCCGCAATTGTCTCAATGATGGGAGGGGGCGCTAGGACAGCAACTGGCGCTTGCACTATTTCACCTATCGGTGTTCTGCGCCACACACCAACATCGGGTTTTGCATCATGCGGATCTTGCTGAATCAATACTTCCTCATAAGTCACGCGTGGTACAAGCGCGGCATAATATTTAGGACGCAACTGCGGAATGAGTTGTGTTTGAATTTCCGTAGCAAGATTTTGATGAAAATCTTCCCAAATGTCAGGCGACTCAAAGTATGGGTTCATCCCAGGAAATGGTGATGGCATCGTATCGTCCTCCTGACAGCATTATACCGCGTTTATAATGGCATACCAAATAGTTTGTTGATTTGCCTTAGCCAAAGAGCGACGCCGGCAACGCTGATCGTGACGGGAAGCTCGTTTGCGTACCGGGGCTTTGCACACTAACGGCGGCGACATAGTTGGCGTGAGCCATCGCTTCTTCGATTGGTTGGCCGATGCCGAGGAAATAGGCCAGACTGCCACAGAAGGCGTCGCCGGCGCCGGTGGTGTCGATGGCCTGGACTTTTGTCGTCGGTACATGTACCGTTTTTTCGTCCGTGACTAATAAACTGCCTCGTTCACCCAGCGTCAAAATAACTTGCCGTGCGCCTCTTTCTAATAAAACCTGAGCGGCAGCGGTGGCTTGTTCGGTGGTGGCGACGGGGTGGCCGGTCAACAATTCGGTTTCCGTTTCGTTGGGGCAGAAGAGATCGCTTAGTTGATAAGCTTCCGCCGGCAAGGCGGCCCGCGCCGGCGCCGGGTTGAAGATGGTCATCACGCCAGCGGTACGGGCAATCCGTAGCGCAGCCAAGGTTGTTTCCAATGGCGACTCCCACTGGCACAAGACAATGTCAGCCGTCACAATGGCTTCGCGTGCCGTCTCGACATCTGCCGGTGATAATAAATCATTTGCTCCGGTGATAACAATAATCGCATTATTCCCACTAACTTCGTCCACCCAAATGGGGGCGACGCCGGTGGCCGCAGCATCGGTCATGAAAACATAGCGCGTATCAAAGCCTAACTGCGCGTAGTGATTAAAATAATCCTTGCCAAAGATGTCGTTACCCACCTTGGTCACCATTGTGACGGCCCCACCTAGTTTGGCGGCCATCACCGCCTGGTTGGCGCCCTTACCGCCAAAGCCCATCTGAAAGCGGCTGCCGGGCAACGTTTCACCCAGTTTGGGCAAGCGGGGGGCGTAGCTGATCAAGTCAATATTCGATGCACCCACAACACAAATCTTGGGGTTTGTCATATTTCCTCCTTATAATGGGTAGGTAGGGAGATAGGTAGCCAGGTAAATGTGTCTTCTGCCCTGTCTACCTATCTCCCTACCTACCTGTTTACCTGTTTATCTGCCTATTAGAAAATGATTATATTATGAACCGCCATTTCACCGTCTTTGTTCTCTTTACCGCTGCCTACTTTATGTCCTATTTCTTTCGGTCAGCCAATGCTGTCATAGCCCCAACGCTGGCGCGGGAAATGAACCTGACTGCCGCCGACCTGGGCTTGATGACCAGCCTGTTCTTTGCCACCTTTGCCGCTGTGCAGACGCCCTTAGGTGTTGGCTTGGATCGCTGGGGGCCGCGCTGGGTGACGCCGTTGCTGATGTTGGTGGGCGTCGTTGGCGCTTTGATCTTTGCGCTGGCGCCCTCCTTTCCCATCCTAGCCTTCGGTCGCGCTCTGATTGGCATGGGCATGGCCGGCGTGCTGATGGGGTCGCTGAAAATTTTCAGTCAATGGTTCTCTGCTGAACGTTTTGCCACTGTCTCCGGCTTGCTGGTTGGTATTGGCGCGTTGGGGTCGTTAACCGCTGCTACGCCGTTGGCCTGGTTGGCGGCGCAGATCGGCTGGCGTAATATTTTTATCATTGGCGCTGTCCTCACGGCCCTCTTTGCCACGGCCATTATGCTTTGGACCCGCAACACACCGCCGGGCGTCCCCTGGACTGGGAGCAACAAGCGCGAAGGAACGCTCATGACCATCTTCCGCAATCGCCAGGTCTGGCGGATCACGCCGCTGATCTTCTTCCTGGCTGGCGGGCTGATGGGTTTCCATGGGCTATGGGCCGGGCCATATCTCTTCGATGTCTATGGCCTTTCCCCCATTGCCGGTGGCAACATTCTGCTCTGGCTCGGTCTTGGCGTTACCATTGGCTACGGCGCCTCCGGCTGGCTGGCCGACCAGTTTGGCCTGGGGCGTATTCTGGCAATTGGGGGGGTGCTCTATACCCTTTCTCTCTTCGGCTTGGCCTTGCTACCGTCGCTATCGGTGGTCGTGATCCTCTATGTGATCTTTGGCATCACCGGCGGCTTTAACGTCATGCTCATGGCCCAGGCGCGCCAACTTTTCCCTCTGGCAATGACCGGTAAAGCGGTCAGCGCCGTCAACATGTTTGGCATCGGCGGCACCTTCATCCTGCAATGGGTGATGGGCCTGATCATCAACCGCTTCCCTGCTGACGCCGCCGGTCACTACCCGCCGCAAGCTTACACGGCTGCTCTGCTCTTTCTCGCCATCGGCTCGCTGCTGGCCTATCTTTGGTACTTGCCGTTGGTGCGCCCCAATCGTTAATCATTACTTGTTGTCCATTAATTGTTAACGCTGCTGCCACTCATACAGCGTCTTGCGCGCCAGGTGATACTGATCGGGCGGAATGCTGATCGACGTTGCCCCGGCGGTATCGACTTCGATGATCCGTTTGCTCACTGGCTCATAGGCGGCGCGTGGGGCGACCGCGCCCTTCGCCACCAGAATGCGCTGGTGTTGTGGGACAATGCCGGCGCTGGTCAGTTGGTGGATGCTCATGGGCGGCATTCGGTTGCTATCAAGCAGGAGCAGCCCACCTTTGCCCGGCGCCGTGCGGTTAACCTCCACAACGGCGGTCAAGCCCTGGTCATGATAGCGGCGGCCACCGTGGCGGCGTTCCGGCTCTTCAAATTTGCCGTCGGAAAGCGTGCGCACCTGCCCGGTGATGGGCAAGGTGGGGCCGTGAATCTTGTCCACTTTGCCACCCACTTGCAAGGAAACGGTTGCGCCAATACCGGCCTGGAAACACGCCTGCACCGATTCAGGATCATAGATGGCGACCGCCCAGCCGTCCGCCCCTTGCGCCAGCAGTTGCTCTAAAATGATGGTCGCGTCGCCAGCGCTGCCGCCGCCGATGTTGTCACCTAATTCAAAGAGGGCAACCGGCGTTTCGGTGCTATTCATTGCCATCTGCACTGCCGTAGCCGCGTCGGGAATGTGGGGAATCAGTTGTTCACGGCTATCCCACATCATGTCGGCCAACCGATCGCATTCGCGGCGCGCCAGGTCGGCGTCGCCATCGGCCACGACCACAATACATGGCCCCATGGCCGGCACATCGGCGTATTGATACCCGGCGGCAATGCTGGTGGCGAGAATGCCGGGCTTTTGCTCTAATTCAATGGCCGTTTGCATGAGTGGATACATCGGCCCGCGGCTGGTGTTATGAAAGGCGATGTTGAATAGAACCGGTGGCTTGGCAATGGCGCAGACTGGTTTGACCTCCCCCCGAATGGTGCGCACTAACAGTTCTGCGGCCTGCAAGCCCCGTTCCGGCTGATCGATGTGGGGGCAGGTTTTGTAGATGATCAACGCGGTGGCGTCTTGCACCAATTGTTCCGGCACATTGCCATGATAATCATGGGTGACAAAGAGGGGAAAATCAGGTCCCACCACTTCACGCACGCGCCGCACCGTTTCGCCGTCGGCTTGGGGGAAATCTTCGGCCACCATTGCGCCATGCAACGCCAGCAGCACGCCGTCAATGGTAGGCAGGGCGGCGCGCAGGTTGTCGAGTAATTCACCGACAATCGTTTCATAGGTGGCGCGTGGCAGTGGACCACCGGGGGTGGCGTCGGCGCCAATCAGCGGGTGCAGTTCAAAATCATACTCATCGGCTCCTTTGATGTAGCCGGCCACCTCATGAAAGGTTGGGCGGTAGTGGTCAATCACATCAGCACCACGAAAGATATGAAACTGATCCAGCGTAGTTGGATCGGCGGCAAAGGTGTTCGATTCGTGCATAAAGCTGGCAATGGCAATGCGCATGGTGTGCCTCCGGGTCTTTGTGTTGGTTGGCAAAGAATTGTCGATGGCTAAAACGATACCAACGTTGGGGCGGATTGTCAAAGTCTTGCAAACGTTCACGTTTTGTTCACGCCCCGCTCACGCCTTCTTTGTATCCTAAGGGCATAACGAACTTGTTCACGGTAGTCATTGTCGAACAAGAGATTATTAAATAAAATAGAGAATAAGGAGAAACGACGTATGGCATGGCAAATTGATAACGGTCACTCCCACATCCAGTTTAGTGTGCGGCATATGATGTTAGCCAAGACGCGCGGTGAATTTCAAAAGTTTGGCGGCACGGTCAATCTGGACGAAGCCAATCCGGCCAATAGCACGGTCGATATTCAAATCGACGCCGCCAGCATTAACACGCGCGACGAGCAACGGGACGGCCACCTGCGCTCCCCCGATTTTCTCGATGCGGCGACCTATCCCCAACTGACCTTTAAGAGCAACAAGGTTGAAGTCACCGGCAGCAACAGCGCCAAGCTGCTGGGCGACCTGACCATCCGCGGCGTAACCCAGCCGGTTACGCTGGATGTGGAATTTGTCGGCAAATCGAAAAGCCCCTGGGGTACGGAGAACTACGGCTTCGAGGCGCACACCAAGATTAACCGCAAAGATTGGGGCTTGACCTGGAATGCCGCTTTGGAGACTGGCGGCGTGCTGGTGGGTGAAGAGGTCAATATCGATATTGAACTGGAAGTCATTAAGCAGTAAAGTTGTCAAACCGTGATTCATCTCCTTCGACAAGCTCAGGGGACAAATCACGAATCACACACAAAACAAAAAGCCTGGCTGCTAGAGCCAGGCTTTTTGTTGATCTACCACAGTAGACCAGAGAAATCAACCAAAGGAGAAATCACCATGCAAACCACCCTTCGTTGATCATTGTATCACAGGTTTTAGCAATTTAACCTTGCAGGATGCTGTCAACCTTGGTCTCTTACCAGCGGCGTGGCTGGAGATCAAGCTGCCACAACCCATAGACCAACGGAATCAGCCCGCACGACCATAAGGCCAACGCCAGCATTTGCACCCAATCACTGGACGATAGGCTTAAAACAAAGGTCGTAACCTGAAAGAAAACAGTCGTCACACACAGAATCAAGACCACCTTTAAAGCAACCCCGTAGCCGGCCATAAAACGGCGCAGCCAGGAGTTGGCATGAGCATGAACCCGATAGGGACCGTTGTGGAGAATGTGCATAAAACCTCCGCTGGGAACGACGGGGCGGATTTACCAATTCCGCGACCTCTTGTAAAACAGAACACTTGTTCCGCTTATTGTAACCGAAAAATCTGTAATCAACAAATTTGAATAGAACAAGTGAGCTATTTGTTGCTTCTGTCGCCGCTCCCTAGATGACCCAAGCCATAAATTGGCTTTGACGCTTGCCCACTCTAGCGCTACAATACCTTCATTCATTTCGTCGCTACACTTCTACCCTGAGCCATACCAAAGTAAAGGAAATAACATGAGGCAATTTCAAGGCGCTTGGCCGGCGTTGGTGACGCCCTTCACGGCTGACAACCGGGTCAATATTCCGGTCTTGCGGCAGTTGGTCGATTATTTGATCGACCAGGGCAGTGGTGGGTTATATGTCTGTGGCAGCACTGGTGAAGGCATCTACATGACCGTAGCCGAACGCAAACGGGTGCTGGAAACAGTGGTCGAACAGGTCAACCGGCGCGTGCCGGTCATCGCCCACGTCGGCACGGTGGCCCTACCGGATGCCACCAGCCTTGCCGGCCACGCCCAGGCGGTCGGCGCGGATGGGGTGGCGAGTATTATTCCCCCGCTCTACAACACCGTTCCCAGCACCGTGGCCTACTTTACGGCTTTGGGCGCTGCCGCCCCGGAATTACCGCTGTTGACCTACATTTTTGGCGGTCCCGCCGACGCGGTGGCGCTGATGCGGGCGCTGATGGGCATTCCCACCCTGGCCGGCAGCAAATACACCGGCCCCAACATGTTTGAATTTCGTCGGATTGTCGAGTTAGGCGAAGGCGAGTGGACGGTCTTCTCCGGTATGGATGAGCAGTGCGCCTTTGCCGCCATGTTCGGCGCCAGCGGTAATATCGGTTCGACGCTCAATTACATGGTTGGTCTCTACCGGGCGATCCATACCGCCGTGCAACAGGGCGACCTGGCTCGTGCTGTCGAATTACAACTGGCTGCCAACCAGATCACCGGCGCTATGATTGATGGGGGTTTTATGGGGTCGCTTAAAGCGGTCATGACACGGCTGGGCTTTGACTGTGGCGCCTGTCGTCTCCCCAATCGTACATTGACCGCTGATCAGCAAACTGCACTCTTTGTTCAACTCGACGCACTCAACTTTGACGCCTTGACACAGATGTAAAAGTGGGGAACTGTTCACGTAACACGCAACACGTATTGACTCGTTATTTTGGAGACTAGATAGAGGACTCTAATGGACTACGTTGCCCGAATTGAGGCGGGGGCGCTTCACACCTTTGTACAGACGGTTTTTGAACGCCTCGGCTGCCTGCCGGAACATGCCAAAGACGCCACCGATGTGCTACTCTATGCCAGCCGGCGCGGCGTAGAGACGCATGGCGTGCGCAATGTCAAGCCGATTTATTACAAACAGATCAAGAATGGTCTGATCAACCTGCGGCCCCAATTCAAAATTGACCATGAGACGCCGGTCTCGGCGCGTGTCGATGGCGATAGTGGCTTGGGCCTGGTGGGCAGCCCCTGGGCCATGCGCCTGGCGATGGCAAAAGCCAAAGCGAGTGGCATTGGCATCGTCGCCATGCACAACAGCTACCACTATGGCGCCGCCGGTTACTACCCCTGGTTGGCGCTGCAAGAGGATATGATCGGCATCAGCATGACGGGCCGTTTCTATGCCGGCGGCAGTGAGTACGGCGTCTTGCCCACCTTTGGCGCCAAATCCATGTTCTCGACCAACCCGCTCGCCATTTCGTTTCCGACGCTGGAAGAGCCACCCTATCTGCTCGATATGGCGACCTCGGTTGTGCCCTTCAACCGCGTGACCATGATGCGCGACAATGGGCTGAACATTCCGCTGGGCTGGGGCGTCGATGCCGACGGCAAGCCAACGACTGATCCCAGCCAGGTGCGCAACCTCTATCCCCTCGGCGGCACCCGTGAACTGGGGGGCCATAAGGGTTATGGCTTGATGATGATGGTGTCGATCCTCTGTAACCTCCTCTCCGGCGGCTGGAATGAGTTGTATGAAGGCAAACCGATGGGCTTTAATAATGACGGCCACTTCTTTGCCGCCATGCGCATTGATCTTTTCCGTCCTCTTGAGCAATTCAAACGCGACATGGACGCCATGATTCGCGCCCTGCACGATGCCCCCAAAGCCGCCGGCCATGATCGGATTTATGTTGCGGGCGAAATCGAACATGAAACTGAGCAGGAACGCTTGCGCAATGGGATTCCGTTGACCCAGTTTGTGGCGAATGAATTGCAGGAACTTGGGCTGGAATTGGGTGTAGAGCTAGCGATCGTTAAAGAACTGTAGCTGCAAAGAACATAACAAAAGGAATTGAGCCACTATGGCGCGCTTTGACCATCTCAAAGGGGTCTTTGGCTTGTTGCCCACCCCGTATCAGGACGATTATGCGATTCATCTCCCCGACCTGCGGGCGGCAGCAAATTTCTGTTGCACCAGTGGGCAACATGGCATTGTCTGGCCGGTAATGGTGGGGGAGTTTTACTTTTTGGGCGAGGAGGAACGGCTACGGGGGCTGGACGCTGTGCTGGAAGAAGTGAATGGACGATTGCCCGTCGTCTTTGGCTGTTCCGGCGTCTCGTTGCCACAGGTCTTGTTCTTTGCACGCGCCGCGCAAAAGGCCGGCGCTGATTCGATCATTGCGATGGCGCCGGCGCGATCCAATGCGGCGGTGGCGATTGAGATGTTCAAGCGCATGGCCGATGCCTATGATGGGCCGATCATGTTGCAAAACGCTGCGGCCTACGCCCCGCTCACCGGTGAACAGATCGCCAAACTGGTGGAGGATGTCCCCTCCATTCAGTACATCAAAGAAGAGCGCCCGCCTGGCCCTAAGCACATTGCTGAGGTTCACAACCTGGTGGGCGACAAGGTAAAGACGATCTTTGGCGGCTTTGCCGGGCGTTTCCTGCCGGATGAGTTGCGGCGCGGGGCGAATGGCTGTATGCCCGCTTGTGAAATCGCCGACCTGCTGGCAAAAGTGATGGAACAATGGTGGGCCGGCGACGAGGCTGGGGCGCGTGCGTTGCATACCCGTTTGCTGCCGCTCATCAACTTGGAGACTCACCCTTTTATGCGCTATATCCTCAAGCGGCGCGGCGTCTTTAGCTCATTAGTGGAACGGGCGCCCGCCGGTGCGCTGGAACTGGACGCCGAGGATAAGCGGGAAATTTCCATCTTGATTGACGCCATCAAAGATGAGGTAGAGTTCTATCCCTTTGGCGCGGAATAGCCCTTGATCGCATAAACACTGGGGAGACAGGATTGATTGCTTCTGTCTCCCCAGCGTCTCTGTCGCTGGCAGGTAGTGTGGTATAATCTTGGCGGTTGTTCCATTATCCCAGCCGATAGCATTGGAGGTTGGCTGGGAAGCGGCAGGAGGAAGCGTATGCTGAAATTACCATATGGCACCAGCAATTTTTCACAGATCGCTAACGAAAATTATTACTTCGTTGACCGCACACCTTATATTGCGCAACTAGAAGAGCTGCCGGAACGCTATTTCTTCTTTCTCCGACCGCGCCGTTTTGGCAAGAGCGTCTTTGTGTCTATGCTCCAATGTTACTATGGGCTAGAATATGCGCCCCACTTTGATGAACTATTTGGGCGCTTTTTTATTGGTCAACAACCGACGCCGCTGGCCAATCAATATTTGGTGTTGAAACTTGACTTTAGCCACATTAGCACTCGCACCAGTGAGAGTACCTTTGCCGGTTTTTTGGACAATGTGAAATTTGGCCTCCGTGATTTTTTGACGGCCTATCCCTTTTGTTTTCAGCCGGAAGATGAAGCATACATTTTAGAAGGCGATAATCCCACCAATGTGTTGAGTCGTTTCTTTTCACAGTTCAAACGGCGACAAAGCGAGCAACAGACCAACCACAAAATTTATTTGTTGATTGACGAGTATGATCATTTTGCCAACGAACTGGTCGCCTTTCGGCTGGATGAGTTCAAGAACAGTGTGAGCCGCACCGGTTACGTCCGCAAGTTTTATGAACGCATCAAAACTGCCACGGGTGATGGCACGGTGGATCGGATTTTTATCACCGGCGTCTCGCCGGTGACGCTGGATAGTTTGACCAGCGGTTTTAATATTGGTACGCATTTAACGCTTGACCTTCTCTTTCACAACATGATGGGCTTTACGGAAGCAGAAGTTGCCGAAATATTAATCGGTGTTGGTGTCGCAAACGATGTGCTACCGACTGTGCTTGACGATATTCGGCAATGGTATAATGGCTATCTCTTCAACGGCGAAGCACAAAAACGACTTTATAACCCCGATATGGTACTCTATTTTGCGTCGCGCTATGGGCGTCATCATGCCTATCCGGAAGAATTACTCGATATCAACATCGCCAGCGATTACGGTAAGTTGCGTCAACTCTTCCGGGTGGAAGGGCAAGAAGCGCAAAATTTAGCCGTTCTTCATGCGTTGATTACCAATGGGCACGTCGCCGCCCAATTGACCCAGCAGTTTAGCTTTGAAAAAGACTTTACCAACGATGATCTGATCAGCATTCTCTTTTATTTGGGCATTGTCACCATCAAACAGCCGCAACTTTCGCGCTATATTTTTGAGCCGCCTAATTTTGTCATCACCCAGCTTTACTTCCGCTATTTTCAGCAACTGATCTTACAACAAGCGGCCTTGCGCGCCGATGATCTACACATCTATGACCGTGTCTTACAGTTGGCGCAGGATAACAACACCGCGCCGTTGATTGAAGCCGTGGAAATGATTTTGTTACAGCTTTCCAACCGTGATGCGGTGGGTTTTGATGAAAAATATGTGAAAGCGGTTTTTGCTTCGCTGCTCTACTCAACCCAAATTTACACCGTTCATAGCGAATATGAGACCACTCGCCGCTATGTCGATCTACTGCTCACCCGCCGCCCGCCGATTGACCCCAGTTATCAATTCGCCTTTGAGTTGAAATATCTCAAGCTGGCCGAAGCCGACCAACTCGAAAGCAAAACAGCGGAGGCGTTGACCCAAATGCAAGACTATTTGCAACATGACAAGCTGCGCGCCCTGACGGATCTGCGCGCCTGGATCATTGTGTTTGTCGGCCCCAAAGCACAACTCGTCCAATCCGTACAGACGGTAAGCGCTTGAGTACACGCAACCGGCAATTTGTTGGAGTTCCCACTAACCAAAGCTCCCTTTTCCGCTATAATCAGCAAGCGCGCTGCCGAATTGGTCGTGCAGCGTTGCAACGCCTGGAACAAAGGAAGATTATGGCGCTCTTGATCACTGGGGTCGGGCTACTGCTGATGGTTGCAACGGCGCTGCCGTTAGTCCGCAAAGAGGCCTGGTGGATTCGTTTCTTTGATTTTCCCCGCCTACAAATTATTATCCTCCTCATTCTGACCTTTATCGCTGCCTGGTTTGGCTTGGGTACAACGGGGCTGGCCCCGAACCTCTTGTTGGCTGGCTTGGCCGTGAGCCTGCTCTACCAGTGCTATATGATGTTTCCTTATACCCTATGGGCGCACAAACAGGTGCAATCAAGCCGCCGGCCCCCTTCAACCAACAGCATCAGCTTGCTCAGTGTCAATGTGTTAATGAGCAATCGCAACGCGGCAACCTTAAAGCAAATTCTGCGTGCCGTCGACCCCGACGTGATCTTGACGTTGGAGACCAACGATTGGTGGCTAGGTGAGATGAAGGAATTTGAACAAACGCATCCGTTTACCGTTTACCAGCCCCAAGACAACTACTATGGTCTGTTGCTGCTCTCTCGCCTTGAACTGGTGGACCCACAGATCAAGTTTCGGGTGCAAGAGGATATTCCTTCCGTTCACACAAAAGTTTGCTTGCCCTCTGGCCAGGAAGTTGAACTCTATTGCCTTCATCCACGACCACCCGTACCCGAAGAAACCGCCCGCTCCATTGAGCGCGATGTCGAGCTATTGTTGGTGGGCAAAGAAGTGAAGGGCAAAGAACTGCCGGTCATTGTCATGGGCGATCTGAATGATGTCGCCTGGTCGCACACCAGTTATCTCTTCCGTGACATCAGCGGTTTATTGGATCCGCGGGTTGGGCGGGGCTTTTATAACACCTTTCACGCCCAATATCCCTTTATTCGCTTTCCGCTCGACCATTTCTTTCATTCCAACGATTTTCGTCTACTGGATCTGCGCCGGCTGCCCTACTTCGGCTCGGATCACTTCCCCATCTATATCAACCTGAGCTACGAGCCAAGCGCCGAACGCCAGCAACCCGAGTCACAAGCTACCCCGGATGAACAGGAGGAAGCGACCGAAAAGATCCTGAAACTGGCGCAAGAGGGTGATTTGGGGAAGCTCTAGTCGCGCAGATTGCCTGACCTTCCTCTCTCTTTTATAATGGATCATGATCAATATCCGCCGTCCTACCAGACAAGCAAGAGAGGAAGGTTGTCTCATGTCCCTTGATCCACAAATTGTCGCCACGCTATCCACCGTTTCGACGGCGACAATCACCACCATTTTGCTCAAGAAAGGGCTGCGCAATGTTTGGATGCGCGGCCCCCGCCCTTTGCGTGCCGACCAGCCGCGGCTGGTCGGCCGCGCCTTTACCCTCCGCTTTATCCCCGCCCGTGAAGACCTGGCAACACCGGAATCATGGTCGTCGCCCCGTTCTACCCGCGCAGCCATCGAAGCTATGCCACCGGGCTGTATCGCCGTCGTCGATGCCATGGGGATGACCGATGCCGGCATTTTTGGCGATATTCTCTGCGCGCGGATGCAAAAACGGGGCATCACGGCTTTGGTAACAGATGGCGCCGTGCGCGATCTCAGCGGCGTGTTGGGCACTGGTTTGCCGGTCTGGTGCCGTGGCGCCGCGGCGCCCCCCTCTGTTGCGGGCCTGACCTTTGTCAACTGGCAGGAACCGATCGGCTGTGGCGGTGTGGCGGTCTTCCCCGATGATGTCATTGTGGCCGATGGCGATGGGGCGGTGGTCATTCCTGCCGCGTTGCTCAACGATGTCCTCGTCGCCGGGCCGGAACAGGAACGGTTGGAAAGCTGGATCATGGACGAGGTGGCGAAGGACGTGCCGCTGCCAGGGTTGTATCCGCCCAATGCCGAGACCAAGGCGCGCTACGAGGCGAGTACGCGCGCGTAAACACAACAACGGATTCTTGACGGCAACGGATTGGTTATGGGATTGACCGGACTTTGGTGTTACAGAAAGCTATTTTAGTCTCACACGTTCGCTCTAGCCAAAGTCGCGCACTGCACATGGCTTTGCACAATGTCCTAGCCACACCCTGTGTGCGACTACTAATCCGTTCCTGTCTAGAATCCGTTGATCCGTGGTGCAAGGAAGGAAAGATGATGGAAATTGGTATTTTTAGCAAGACATTTACTCGTCCCACGCTGGGCGCAGTGCTGGATGCGGTGGCGGGACATGGCGTTCACGCCGTGCAATTCAACATGAGTTGCGCCGGGGTGGAGGAGATGCCGGATGTGATTGAGCCGACGTTGATCACGACCATTCGTCAGGAGATGGCGGCTCGTGGCATCACCATGTCGGCGATTTCCGGCACCTTTAACATGATTCACCCTGACGTGACCGAACGACAGGCCGGGTTACGACGGCTGCGCACCTTAGCCGCGGCTTGTGCGGGACTTGGCACATCGGTCATCACCCTCTGTACCGGAACGCGCAACACCGAAAGCATGTGGCGTTCGCACCCGGACAATGGCACAGAAGATGCCTGGCGCGATTTGGTGGCTTCCATGCACGAGACGGCGGCCATCGCCGAAGAATACGGCGTCACAATGGCCTTTGAGCCGGAAGTGAGCAATGTGATCGATTCGGCCCCGCGAGCGCGGCGCCTGTTGGACGAAATCGGTTCGCCCTATCTCAAGGTGGTGATGGATGGCGCCAACATCTTTCACAAGGGGGAATTACCCCACATGACGGCCATTTTGACCGAAGCCTTTGATCTGTTGGGCAATGACATTGCCCTGGCCCATGCCAAAGACCTGACCGAAGATGGTCATGCCGGTAATGCGGCGGCGGGGACGGGGTTGCTGGATTATGATCTGTATCTCCGCTTGTTGTGCAATAGTGGCTACACCGGCGCATTGGTGCTGCATGGCTTGAGTGAAGCGCAGACGCCTGGTTGTATTGCGTTTCTCCGCACCCGGTTGGCCGCTGTGTCATCATAGGCGTTAAGCTAAGTAAGCGGTTGCCAGCGTGACATACTGTTGATAAATCCACTGCTGCATATGAAGGGGACGGCGTTCCGCCAGTTGCACAATTCGCATCATCCGACACAGACGAAAATCAGCCAGGTAGTGCGAAGGCGGCGGCAGGCGATGCCGTTGAAACAGAGCGTCAATGGCGGTGCGGGCAGCGGTTAGTTGGGCTGCCGTGTAGCGATAGTCTGCCGGATCGGGGGGGAAGAGATCATCAGCGAAGAGGCCGGTGATGGCGTCATAGCCGGCCACGCTCCAGTGAACAAATTCCAGATCGATCACACCACCAGGACAGAGGTTGTGGGGATGAAAGTCACCGTGGGTAAGGACCACAGGAAAAACCGCCAGCCGCTGTTGCGCACGCTCGAATACTTGACGGGTCAACAGGGTGTACGCCGGCAGTAATCGTTCAGCATCAGCCAGACGCACCGTCGCAGCCAGGTCGGCTTGGGTCTCGGCAGGAGCTAGGTTTTGAAGCTGAACTTCTGTCCAACGGAGAATCAGCGCCAGCAAGTCAGTAAAGGAAGACTCACGTACAGTGCCGTGTGCGTGGGTCTCTGCTTCCAAGCGGTCACCCCAAACCACATCCCCCAGGGCGGCTTCGATGAAAAACGGCTGTCCATCCCAAATCCCTGTTTGCAGCAGCGGCGCTACGGGAAACCCCAAAGCCAGCAAGCGGCGATGAATGGCGACTTCGTGTTCGATCACAGCCGGCAAGCCGATGCGTAGGTAGGCAGCGGGGCCGCGATAAACCGCGCGACCCTTAAATTCGACTTTGTACATTCTTGAGTAAGCGCACTACCTGGTGGCTTGCCAGGGGTGCAAAATATTCAGGCAGCACGGGTTTTCGTGGTGTCTGAATATTGCCCAAGCCATCTAGCTGCATACCCCAAATGGGGTACGCCAGTGGGGTGATAAAAATTTTTGTACATTTCCAAGTAAATAACGAAGGAACAAAGGGACCGCATGGTGTAAGATAGGAGTGACGAAACAACTATCGAAACCAGGAGTCAAGCCGATGTTCCTTCCCGCAGCCATTATAACGATTCTTGCCTCATTTGCGCCAGCCTTCAGCCAACCGACGTATGAGAAGGTCAAGGTGTTGGTGGCAGGAACCATCCTGGCCCGAGGCCGACGCACGGTAACGGCGGCGTTACGTGCCGTGGGACTGGCTGAGGAAGCGGGCTGGGCGAAATACCATCATGTGCTGAACCGTGCTACGTGGTCCGGGTTGGTGGTGAGTCGCATCCTCCTGCTCTTGCT
>JAPKMW010000047.1 GCA_026645575.1 Caldilineaceae bacterium | reverse complement strand
TGACAGTAGCGGAGAATTCCGCCGTTGACAGTAGCGGAGAATTCCGCCGTTGACAGTAGCGGAGAATTCCGCCGTTGTGTATCGATACACCTTTATTGTAGCGGGCGAATCTCAAGAGATTGTTAAGGAATCCTTGACGAGTTGTGGCGCTTTTGGCGAATGGCGCTTGCCTCTTTTATGATGAAAGGATAAGGATAAAGGAGAGAGCTAGATGAACGACGCAACAGCAAAACCAGCCATCTGCCTGGAACGGCCAACCCTCGCCAACTTGCCGGCGTTGGCCTTGCCTGTCGGCTTTTTGATCCGCTCGCTGCGCGTTGAAGAAGGCGCCATCTGGGAAGCGGTGATGGATCAAGCCTTTGGCAACTATGAGCCAGGCGATTTTCAGAAAGTAATGGTGGAGAACTATGACTATGATCCCAGCCGTGTCTTTGTCATGTTCGACCCAGTTGGAACGCCCTGCGCCACCGCCAGTGCCTGGCGACAGCATTATCGCTGGGGGGAAGGCGTTGGTTATGTCCTATTTGTTGGCGTCATTCCGGCGCAGCGGGGCCGTGGGCTAGGCTATCAGATGGTGTTGCACATCTTGCATGAATTTGTCCGATGCGGCTTAACCAGCGCTGTTTTGGAGACCGAAGACGACAACCTGCCGGCGCTGAAAACATATCTAAAACTCGGCTTCCTACCGCGCCTGGTGCATGAGCGTCAGGTCGCCCGTTGGCAACAAATCTTTACTGCTTGCCGGTTGGCTCCGCTGCCGCTGCCGACAATTTGCCGTCCGCCACAGAATGCCCCCCACCCGTCGCCACCCTTCCCCTATGCCCTTCAGCAGGCGATGCGGTCACCGTTCACCGGCAATGCAAGATAGAACACTTTTTTGTTGGTAAAAACTCGTTGTAGAATAGAGGCTTGGTTTTGGGGCTGCTTGTCGCCATCGGGTGGCGGCAGGCGCGCGAGGATTTTGAGGAATCTATGAATAGCGAAGCACAACTTGACGGGCTGGCCGCACAACATGGCTTTTCACCCGCTGCCGTTCGTCACCTGTATGAGGCAATCCGCGCCGGCAACGGCACCGCTGCCCAATTTTCTCATCCTGAATTGGGCGGCATGGGCCAGTGGATGCGCGGCGGGATGATGATGATTGGCGATATGTTCAATCAGAGCTTGAAGGGGCGGGTCGATGCACTCTGCAATGACTTGTCCGCGCTCTATTTTGCTGCTCCTGCATCGGCAGCAACAGGTTCAGGGTGGGCAAATACAGTTTCAGCGTGGTGGCCGGCCAGCTTTGGTACACCAGCCGCAACGGGTGGGCAAAACAACGTGGACTATGCATATTTCCCGCAACTCAACCGGCTGGCCGTGCGCCAGGGGACGCAAGTGACGATTTACGACAGCACTGGTCATCAGATCGGCGGCTTCAGCCAACAGCAGGGCGTAACGCAGGGTCTTTACTTTACTTCACAGCGGGGCATGTTTCCGGTTTCGGCGCTGCCGGTGATTTTGTAGGAAAGAGATTGAGAGATTGAGATTTACTTCAATCTCTCAATCTCCCCAATCTCTCTATTTCTTTGTTACGACCAAACTAGCGCCACGCCTGTATAGCTCTCCGGCTGGCGGAGCAAACCCTCATAGGCTTCCTTGATTGCTGTCGGCGGCAGGCGGTGAGAGACGAGCGGCTCAACCTGCAAAAGACCGCGCTGCATCCAGTCGTAAATCTGCTCCTGTTTGCTCCACTGAGAAGTGCGGTTGCCCACATCAGGGTACATGGGAACGCACCATTCGAGCGCACCCCGCAGCGTGATCCAACGTAAGTGAACATCGGAGAGCAGTTCGGTCAGATTGCCTTCTACCGGCACACGGGGCGAGCCGAGAATCACCAATTGCCCAAAGCTGGCCGTCGCCTTGGCCGCCTGCATCACCACGGCACTATGACCAACAGCATCGACGGTGATATTGGCTCCCTTGCCGCCGGTGATCGCCATAATTTCTTCTTGGGCCGCTGCCGGGTCGCCACCGACAGTGGTTTCGATGCCACAGCGTTCGGCCAGCTTGCGACGATAGTCAACCGGGTCAACGCCGATCACCCGACAGCCGCGAATGCGGAACATCTGTGCGGCTAAGTTGCCGACCGTGCCAAGGCCAAAAACCGCCACCCACGGATTGTCGCGAATCTCGCTGACAATGATTGCGGTCATCGCCACCCCAGCCATGCGCGCCGCCGCGGCCAACACCGGGTCGATCCCTGGCGGTGTCGGAATCACCAGTCGCTGTTGGTTGTAACGCACCAGCGAGCCATGATTGCC
Organism: Caldilineaceae bacterium; assembly: GCA_026645575.1. The sequence continues at coordinate 73,510 of JAPKMW010000047.1, read as the reverse complement.
ATAGCTAAAGACGCGGTCGCCCACCTTGACACGTTTCACCCCACTGCCGACCGTCTGCACAATACCGACATTGGCATAGCCGGATTTCCACGGATAGGTGCACCACTGCCCCGGCTGAAAGACCTTTGGCTCCTTGCCCGTATAGTTCGCCAACTCGGTGCCGGCGCTGATAAAGGTCGCTTCGGTGGCAATGAGTAACTCGTCTGGCCCCAACGTCTCATCACGCAGCGTCCCTTCCTGTAACTCAACTTGATTTTGGCCGGTGACGACAACTTGTTTGATATTCATATAAAGATCCCCTCCTGTAGAATTTGCTTGGCGGTAGCCCATCACCGTTTAGACCTCTGCAATTCGCTCAGTCGAATGGTGTTTTGGAAGATGAGGTCATTGTCTACGGCACGGATTTCCATTGTAATTTCGGGGTCAGTTTCCGTCCAATCGATACGCAGTAAGCCATAATTATCCTCGTTATAATAGCCACCCAGGCGGCTGCTGTCAGGTGCGGGCCAATCGACATTTTCCGTCAGTCCACTCGAATTGACTTCCCATAACGGGTAGGGAACGCCTGCTGTGCGCTTGGAAAATTGGGCGCGATGGGTGTCGCCGGTGATGAAGAGGATGCCGTTGGCCTGTGTCTCTTCGATCAGTGCCAACAGTCGCTCCTGTTCGGCGGGAAAGTTGGCCCAGATTTCCCAGCCGGTGCCTGCTTGCAAAAAGGGGATGCTGGTGGCGATAATACGGATTTCGGCCGGTTGGCGTAATTGTTTGGCCAACCATTGCCATTGCGCTTCGCCCAGGAGTTGCGCGTTGGGATCAGTCGTGGCGGTGTAAGGGCCGATCCGCTGGGCGCGCCGTTCGGCATACCGAGTTGCGCTCACCTGCGCCAACGGTGAACGATTCCACCGCGTATCGAGGAGGATCACCTGTACGCGTTGCCCAACCGAGCCGTAACGATAAGCGGTATAGATACCATCGTTGCGTAGACGGCGTTCGCTACTGACCGGCTCGCCAAAAAAGTCGAGGAAGATCTGTTTGGACTCCTCCTTCTGCGGATAGTCGGCCCCAGCGTCATTGGCGCCGTAGTCATGATCGTCCCAAGTGGCGATCACTGGCGTTGTCGTGCGCAGCCGTTGATAGCCGGGATTCTGGCCCAATTGCGCATAGCGGGCGCGCAGCAGCGCCATGTCTTCGGTGTTGCCGTAGATGTTGTCACCGAGAAAGATAAAGAGATCAGGGCGGCTGGCCGTCACCGCATCCCAGATGGGTTGGGGCTTGCTCTGGTTCGCACACGAGCCAAAGGCAATGATGGTCAGCGGCTGATTGGTGGACAATGGTAAGCGAGGCAGGAAGGGTCGCGCAGAGATGGTGCAGGCCGTCAACATCAGTGGTAAGAACAGTAAAGAGAGACGCCTTATCATACGATCCTTTTCATCATGCTAGGTCACATGAACTGGGTTCACCCCAAACAATGAGATTTAATACAGTGTTCAGTAAGTCTTTTGGTCTTTCGGCGGCGGGCACGAAGTGTGGCAAACCCATTGGTCACACCGAAACCCATTGGTCGTGCCACACTCCATGCCCCTACGGAAAATACCGAAAAATTTAGTCAACACTGTATTTAATACACTGTAAACGAAGTCTTTCGGTATCTCCGTAGGGGCATGAAGTCGGGCGAAACCGATCCATTTCAGCGTGAAAGGCCCGTTTGCCCAACTTCGTGCCCGTCCAACCCGACTACCCAATTACTTAATTTACACTGTATTTAACCACGAAGACGCAAAGGACACGAAGGTTTTTAAGCTTTTCTTCGTGCGTTTGTGGTTAAGTCTCACATCAGTGTACTAAGCGTAGGCTAAGGGAATGTGCAAGCGTCGTCGCCTGGGTGATTTCTTGCTGAGTCAACATCGCTGCCAATTCACCTTTGGCATGGGCCGGGGCGAGATATTGGGTTAACAGACTGACTTCCACCGTTGGATGCGCTGCTAGCCAGTGCAAAATGGGCTGTGTGCAGCAGTCAAAATGGCCGGGCATCAACAAATGGCGAACAACCACCCGTTGTCCCGTTTCAATGAGCCGGTCAAGGCAGCCGGTGACAACCGACCAGTAATCAGGCATCCCACCAATTCGTTCGCCGCAACTTTGTGGCCCGCTCGCCGGCCCGAATTTGAGATCGGGCAGGTAAATGTCAATGGCGCCATCAAGCAAATCCAGCGCCTCATCAGTCAGGTAGAAATTGCTGTTAAAGACGGTTGGCGCAGCTTTCCGTTCACCCAATGTCGCCAACGTTGCCAGAATAAAAGGAATATGGGGCGTGGGGTCGCCGCCGATGAAACAGATCGATTTGGCCCCTTGCCGTTGCCGTTCGACCATACGCGCGGCCAACTGCCCCGGCGTCACGGTGACGCCATAGGTGGGGCGAAAGGCGAATTTGGCGGCGGTGCAAAAGCTGCATGTCGCCGTGCAGCCACTAAAAAAGATGGCATGCGCCGGGCGTAATAGCTCTTCCTCGCCCAAGTGCAACATTTCACTGGCAATATAACTCTGTTGCCCAACGCGACAGACCCCTTGCGCCGTCGCCCGCTGGGAGCCGCAATGGTGCGGGCAGAGGTGGCAATCGAGCAGATGATGTTGCGCGGTAGTAAAGACTTTAGTCTTTCTCTCCCCGCCCCAAAGACTAAAGTCTTTACTACGGATTTCTGCCGTTGTTGGAGAGGACAAAGAAAGACTAAAGTCTTTACTACGATTTGCGTTACCGGCCACGGCCCGACCTCCTCATCCGGCGCAACCAATCCTGGAATTCGCGCAGCCAGTCCCCGGACTCTCTGCTTTGGGGTTGATCAGCGTTTTGCTGGCGCGCTTGGGCTATGCTCTGCCCTTTGACGGATAGCACGTCGGCGCCATTTTCACCAGTGGCGACGATCAAGGCATCCTTGCGTTGCGGCGCACGCCCCAGATAGATTGTGTAGCGTTGGTTGCGCGCGCGTGTCCAGGTGTAGTGCGGTGCAATCTTGGCGACACGGGGGTCAGCACTGCATGCTTCTTTGGCGAGATCAAGGGTGTCGCCGTCGGTGACGGGTGCGGTGGTCAAGACTGTACAAGTCGTGCATAAACCCTTGCTGATACAATTGCGACAGTAAAGCTGCCCACACTGTTTACAGACATCCTGATGTAAATCACAAGCATATTGCTCACAAATGGCGCAGACCACATTGCAGAGGGGGCATAGCTCATCCTGGCACTGGTTACAGTGGACTGTGTGCGTGGTGCAGACCACATGGTCACAACCGGCATAGTGGTGGCTGTGATCGGGGCAGTAGCGTTCCTGACAGACAGCGCAGGCAGCGCCACAGGTTGCGCAAAAACCGGTCTGGCACTGCGGGCATGGCTGTACCGCCAGCGCCCAGCGTTGACAACTGGGGCATTCCACCAGACAGTCATGGCAATAGGGCTTGTGGTCAATCGTCTCATAAAAGCCGGGGCCGATGACGCGTTGGCAGGTCGTACAACTGACCAGACAGTTTTGGCAGAAGCGTTGACCGCTAGCGCTACAGGCGCCGATCTCAGCGCTGTATTGCTCACACCCAGGACAGCGCACGGCGCATTCGCTGCAAATGTAGGCGGTTTCGCCCGCTGTTACTTTCACCTGATCAATGCGCAAATGGCTGCGACATTGGCGTATACCACAGTGGCTGCAGGTCTCCTGGCAAGCGTGACAAACTTCGTCGCCGCAAATGGGGCAAAGGCTGCTATGGTCCGCACAAGCCCGTTCGCCACAGGCCCAACAGAGGCGCCCACAGGTGTCGCAATTGCCTTTGCCACAGACGGGGCAAGTCGCGACGTTACAAGTGGTGCAGAGCAATTCTTGACAAGCGTTACATTGGGCGAAACAGGTATCACAAACCAGATGACCGTTGCGATCCAACACAACTTGGGTCATTTCCTGCTGGCAAACATGGCAATGCGGGCGGTGTAAGCTGCCGTCGTAGCGATTGCGCAGCACCTGTACGCTGGTTTCCCGCTTGCCGTCGCTCAGGGTGAGATTGGCTACGGCCACCGGCACTTGCAAGACCGCATAGCTAAAGAGTTGCACCTGCACCCGCAACCGGTGATTTTCGACCTCTTCCGCCAATTTGCGTTCTAGATCAACTTCTAGGGAACGGCGTTTCTCACCGGTGGGGTCATGGGCGTCGTAGACCTCTTCGATTTGCTGCTGGTAATAGGTAGAGAGGCGGTTGAGCGTTTTGTAGAGCCGGGGCAGTATCTCGGCCTCATGGCTGACACAGCGCACATCGGCATGGTAGATGGCATACTTGCGCGCAATCTCAGCCAGCCGGTGCAATTGGGTCATGGGTGGCAGACGCGATGGCTGGGGCTGCCCATCCTCACTGACCGGTTCCGGCGGCAACGGTTCGGCATCGGCCAGGAGTGTTGGCAGATCGGTGGTGTTGGTGGCGCTGTCACCGACCTGGTTGAGCAGCCGTTCCCCGGCTTCATTGAGCAGCACCGAATACAACTCTTCATGTTTATCGTCGGCGCGATAGGTGATGTGCCAATGAAAGGCGTAGAGATGATGAGTCTGCTCCTGCATCTTCAAACCGACAATGCCGGTATTCAGGGGGCGCAGCGCGCGCATCAACTCCTCGCCGGCATTGTGGCGCGCCGGGAGCCGCTGGTGGGTGACGGCGCTCTTGTTTTCCAAGTAGGCCAGCATCTTGTCAAAGAGCGGGCTGCCGTGGGCGATCAACTGGGGCGTAGGTGTCGCTTGCCCATTGGTCGCATTGTCGGTGGCAACCGTCTGCTGAAAGCAGAGGGTGAGCGACTGGTCGCCAAAGTAGGTCGCCAACGCCGCCGGCAGATCGACCTGGAGCGCTCCGGCCTTGCGCCGATCCGCCGCTTTGACGGTGGCGCCTAAGGTCGTAAAAAACTCATCCGTAAAGGTGCGCAGATCGACGGCGCGCTCTGCCGGTTTGGGTGGTTTGGCTGTCTTTTTCGCCATGCCTCGAAAATCCTTTGGGGGTCCCATGCCCGTGGGTTCCATACCGTGGGTTGATGAAGGGTAGGTAAATCAACCGGTAGTCGTAGGGGCACGAGGTTGGCGGGCGGATCTACCGGTTTTACCCGTGAGAAGCCTCCCGCCAACCTCATGCCCGTACCGTTACCGCAATCAATCAATACCCTTCATCAACCCACGGCTACCATCAGTCGTCGCTCCGCGACTGGAAAAACTTGGCTCAACCGGGAGCGTGCCTTATTATATACGAAATGTGCAAGAAGATCGAATTTTAACCACTTAACCCAGGGGATCGTCTATGTCTACTCTACCGCCACCCTACCCGAACAGCTATTGGGTGCAGCCAGGGCGTCTATTGGCCGGTGAATATCCCGGCGCCTTTATGCCCACGATGGCTCGCCGCAAGCTACGGCTGTTGCTCGATGCTGGTGTCACCTTTTTTCTGGATTTAACCCACTCGGCTGATGGGTTGGAACCCTATGAGGATCTGTTGCAGGCTGAGGCCAAAGCCGTTCCGACGCCTGTCACCTATCGGCGAATGGCAATTCCTGATCGCGACATCCCCACCGTCGCGCAAATGGTAGAGACGTTAGATGTGATCGATGAAGCGCTGGCGGCCGGTCAGGTCGTCTATCTCCACTGTTGGGGGGGCATTGGGCGGACCGGGACCGTGGTGGGCTGCCATCTGGCGCGCCATTGCGACAAGCCCACCGGCAGAGGAGACGCCGCTCTGGCCCAACTGGCCGAACTGTGGCAAACCGTAGAGAAACGGGATCGGCACCCCCGATCCCCCGAAACCCCTGCCCAAGTAGAGATGGTGCGGACGTGGCAGGAGGCTGTCAACTGATTCGGGGAGCGAATTGAACGAATTTTGAATTTGTAATCCGTTCTGTTGGGACAGTTGTAGAACGGATTATTATCAATCAGTATCCGCTCAATCCGTTCCCTGAATCTGCTGACAGTGCGCCTACCCACCTTATCAAGGAGATTTTTACTCATGACCACCTTTACCCTAACCCACTACGATGAAGCCGTTGCCTATATTCGCAGCCGCAGCCGCCACACGCCCACCATCGGCCTGGTGTTGGGCAGCGGTCTTGGCCCCCTGGCCGAACAGATCGAAGCTGCCGACAAAATTCCCTATGGCGACATTCCCCACTTTCCCGTCAGCACGGTTCACGGCCATGCCGGGCGGCTGGTGATTGGACAACTGGCTGGCGCAACGGTTTGCGCCATGCAAGGCCGGTTTCATTTTTATGAAGGTTACAGCCTGTCCCAAGTGACCTTGCCCGTGCGGGTGATGAAACGGTTGGGCATCAACACCTTGATCCTCACCAATGCCGCTGGTGGGGTGAACCCGAATTTTGCCGTTGGCGACATTATGGTCATGGAAGATCATATTAACCTGGTCGGCATGACGGGCCATAACCCGCTTATGGGGCCGAATCTGGAAGAATTTGGTACACGTTTCCCGCCCCTCAACCGGGCCTATACGCGCCGCCTACGCCAACTGACCGATGCCGTCGCCGCCGAACAAGGCATGACCTTACAACATGGCGTCTACACCTGGCTCTCCGGCCCCAACTTTGAAACCCCGGCAGAAATCCGCATGTTGCGCACCCTGGGCACCGACGCCGTCGGCATGAGTACCGTGCCGGAGGCTATCGTCGCCCATCACGCCGGGATGGAGGTGCTGGCGCTCAGCACCATCACCAACGTCTGCATTGATGTGCTGGATGCCGACAACGAGCCGACCCATGAAGAGGTCAATGCCGCCGGGAAGATCATTGTGCCGCGCTTGACACAATTATTGATAGGTGTGTTGGGGAAACTAGCTCAAAAATGATATTAATGTTTGTATTGTTGCCAAGTAAAAGGGATCATCTATGACCAACCTACACACCGCCATCAATCACTACCACGATCTCTGCACCACCGGCACACTTGCCCAACAAAGCTGGGAAATACTACTCCCCGGCTTGCGGGAACGCAACCTGATCTTCGGCCAGCGTCCGCTCTGCACCGTGTTGCGACCGATGTTCCACACGCCAGCGAGTTATCGCTACCTGACCGAACGAACGTCGCTCACCCTCAGCGTCTTCCGCAAGGCGACCGAAGCGTTGCTGGCCGATGCCAACTTGCGCGCCCAACTTTTTCTGGATCAGGCGGAAGAGGAATTGATCAGCTTGCCCACCGGTTACAGCACCAACATCCCCACGGCGCGGCTCGACAGCTTCTTTACCCGCCACCTCGACGGCGGCTACACGCTCAACTTTATCGAGTTTAACGGTGAAAGCCCCGCCGGCATGGCCTACAACGATGTAATGGCCGAACTTTTTCTCGAACTGCCGCTCATGCAGCGCTTTCAGGAGCGCTATAAAGTGCAGTCGCTGGAGGTGCGTCCCCATGCCGTTGAGGCGCTCCTGAACATCTACTACCAGTGGCGCGGCAACCATGACAAACTGCCTGATATTGCCATTGTCGATTTTCGCGGCGTGCCCACCACTACCGAGTTCAAGCTTTTTGCTGAATACTTTGCCCGGTATGGCATTAAGAGCATTATCTGCGACCCTGATGAGATGGAGTTCCGCAACGGCCAAATGTATGCCGCTGGTCAGCCGGTTGATTTTGTCTATAAGCGGGTGCTGGCGAGTGAGTTGGTGCAAACGTATGGGCTGAACCATCCGATTATCGACGCTGTGCGCGCCGGCGCAGTCTGTATGGCGAACCCTTTCAACTGCAAGTTGCTCCACAAAAAGGCCAGCTTTGCCTTTGTCTCCGATGAACGCAACGCCTATCTCTTTACCGCTGAAGAACAGGACGCCGTCCGCCAACACATTCCCTGGACGCGCATGGTTGAGGAGCGCAAAACTGTCGGCCCCGACGGCCTCCCCCTGGATCTGGTGCCGTGGATCAGCGCCAACAAAGAGCAACTGGTCTTAAAACCCAACGATGAATATGGCGGCAAAGGCGTCCTCATCGGCTGGGAGACTGAGCAGGCTGTCTGGGATAGCGCCCTGCAAACCGCCCTGCACGAGCCAAGCATTGTCCAGGTGCGCGCCACCATTGCTTATGAAGATTTCCCGCGCATTGATGACCAGGGCAACGTTGACATCAGCCGACGTCTGGTCGATTGTGATCCCTTCCTCTTTCATGGCGACAGCGTCGGTGGCTGTTTGACTCGTTTAAGCACGGTGACATTGCTCAATGTTACCGCTGGCGGCGGCTCCACAGCACCGGCGTTTCTATTGACCAATTAAATTCTTGAACGGCCGACAAGAATTTTCAATAGACCATCACAGTTTGCGCTTAGCCATGCTCATAATGGCTAAGCGCAAACCGTGATGGTCTATTGATTTTCTCTTTATTGATTTTCTTTGTGGTTTTCCTCTATTTGCTGTAGGTAGTTGCTGCGACATTCCTCGTATTTTCCCTTATAATCAGCCACTCTTAAAACCCTGTAACGAAAAAGCCATTATCCCAGCCCTATAATAGAGCGGAAATATTGTTATTTCAAGTAGTATTGGCCTAAAGGCATTAAAGGAAGTGATGATTTCGTGATGGGAAAACATTTACAACTTATTTCTATTTTTGTTTTGCTCATTTCACTGCTATCACCGGCGCCGATTGCCGCTATGTCGGCGAACACCAGGGTAACACCACCCAAAATTCAGGACTATCTGTTAGCCTTAGCCGCCACTGACCCTGATGAAATGGTTGCCGTGATTGTGCAAAAGGAAGGCGAAAGCACAACGGCTGAAACGTTGGTTACTACCAATGGTGGACAAGTGACAAAAGCATTGCCCTTGATTAACGCTTTTGTCGCTCGGCTACCCGCACATGCCGTAACCGCTTTAGCCGCCAGTCCGGCTGTCAAGTGGGTCTCCTTGGATGCACCCGTCGCCACGACCAATAGCACCGGCCTAACCATTGCAGATGACTTTGTTAACATGACATACAACGGCAGCACAGGGACGTATGCCTGGGCCAGCGACTGGCAAGAGGTTGGTGAAGACGATGGCGTTAGCTTGGGTGATGTGGCTGTAACCCCATTTTGGGGCGGCGCCCTTCAGGGCTTACGGTTGCAAGGTTCAACCAAAGGCGCGTTACGACAGGTCAACCTGGCTGATGCAACCACGGCCAACCTCCACCTTTCCTATCGGCGCAAAGGCTTTGAAACCGAAGCGGATTTTGTCGTGATTGAATTATCAACCGATGGCGGCGCCCAATGGCAAGAGGTCGGGCGTCTCGCCGGGCCTGTCACCGACGCTGAAATTCAATATGTCAGCTATGATATTTCGGCGTATCGTTCAGCGACCACGCTCATCCGCTTGACCACCGCTGCCAACTTTAGCGAGCAGGCGCGCTTTTATCTGGATACCATCAGTGTTGATCTAACCCTGGATGCCAGTTTGCAGTCGGTTGCCGCCAACCGTCTCTATTTGCCATTGGCAACCAGCGGGGCGGCGATTGCGCTTGAAGAGGGCGACGATGCGGCGCGCTGGTCAAAGACCGAATGGTTGGCGCGCGCTGACAATAATGCTAGAAATACCTGCGGCTATTCGCATTGTGTCGATCTGACCAAAGTGAACAGCAACTATATCAAAGCAATTCGTGCCGATCAAATCTGGAATGTCGGCCCCTATCTGCGCGGCTGGGGTGTTGGCGTAGCGATTGTCGATAGCGGTATTGCCGATCACCCTGACTTGAACGATTACTATAGCTCCAGCCGTGTGGTGCAACGGGTCAATTTCGTCCCTGGCGCTGCTACGCCCGACGATTACTACGGTCACGGCACCCATATTGCCGGCGCCATTGCCGGGTTGGGGCAAAATTCCGGCGGCGTCTATCTGGGGGTGGCGCTGGAAGCCAGATTGATCGATGTACGGGTGATGAATGACCGGGGGCATGGCAATACGTCCAATGTGGTGGAGGGTCTGCAATGGATCTACAACAATCGCTCTGCCCACAACATCAAAGTTGTTAATCTATCACTCAATAGCCGTATCCCTGAATCGTACAACAAAAGTGCGCTCAATGCCGCGCTGGAAGTGCTTTGGTTTAATAAGATTGTAGTGGTGGTTTCCGCGGGCAATGGCGGTAAACAACGCCTCTTTCCCCCGGCCAACGATCCCTTCGTGATTACCGTTGGTGCGGTCGATGACAAAGGGACGGTGAGCATCACCGATGACACCCTGTCGCCCTTTTCGGCCTATGGCATGACTGCCGATGGTTTCTTAAAACCGGATTTAGTGGCCCCTGGCAGCAATATCATCAGTGTTTTAGCCAGCGATGACAGTAATCTGGTTGTGGCCAATCCCAACAACGCTGTGATCGCACCGAATAATAGCCGCTATTTCAAAATGTCCGGCACCTCAATGGCTTCGGCTGTTGTCGCCGGCGCCGTGGCTGTCCTCTTGGAGGGTAACTCGTCACTAACGCCTGATCAAGTGAAGTATCGGTTGCGCGCCACTGCACGCCCCTTTACTGGCCCAGAGAGCTGCGCCGCCGGCGCCGGTTATCTGGATCTCTATGCCGCCATCAACAGCACAACAACCCAAAGCGCCAACACCGGCATTGCCGCTAGCCAGCGCTTGTGGAGCGGCACAGAACCGATCACCTGGGGCAGTGTGAGTTGGAACAGCGTCAGTTGGAATAGTGTCAGTTGGAATAGTGTCAGTTGGAATAGTGTCAGTTGGAATAGCGTCAGTTGGAACAGCACCAACTGGAACAGTGTGAGTTGGAACAGCGGCGATACCGATGGTGGCCTCAGCAGCGGTAGTTGCGGGTCGGCCATTGCCGGATTAACGTTGGTGAATGCCGATACTGACCAGGATATTCAGCCGCTTTATCACGGTGCTGTGGTCAACCTTGACGCCATCGGGACAACCAACCTGACCGTGCGCGCTGACGTTATTGGGACAGTGTCGAGTGTGAAATTTGACCTCACCGGCAGCAGTACAACTACCAAGATCGAAAACACCGTGCCCTATGCGTTGGTTGGCGATACAAACGGGAATTACGCACCGTATACCCTCGGCGCAGGGAGCTACCGTCTCAAAGCGCAGTCGTATACGGCCACCAATGCCACCGGTTCAACTGGCGGCGCCATCGATATTGAATTTGTCATTGCTGGCGCCAACCGCTGTAATGTGGCGAATATTGTGCGTCCGAAGCAGAGTACCAAACCGGTTACCTTCCAGGTGCGCAATAATAGCAACGAACAACTTGAATTATTTTTCATTAACGCCAGTGGGGTGCGTCAAAGTTACGGCGTGATTGCACCAGGACGGACTAAAGTGCAGGCCACTTTCGATACCCATCCCTGGATCATTGCTCGCGATTCTGATAATGCGTGTCTCTACCTAGTACCCAATGCTGGTGATGATCCCGATGTCAGTTATCCACGGGCCAGCAATTCGACAACCATCAATGGTCGGTATGTGTTGAAAGCGGTTCATAGCAATAAATGTGCTGATGTGAACAACAGCAGTACGGCGAACCAAGTGAATATCTTACAGTGGAGCTGTCATGGCGGCGCCAACCAAACCTGGATAATTACCCCAACCACTGATGGCGCTTATACCCTAAAAGCCTTGCATAGCAACAAATGTATGGAAGTGGCGAATACCAGCACCTTCAATGGCGCCAATGTGCAGCAAAACAGTTGCACTGGTGCTGCTAATCAAAAATGGCGCATTGAATTTGTTAACGGCGATGTCTATAAGTTGATTGCCGTTCACAGTGGTCAGACGTTAAAGGTCTGGAATGGTAGTGCCAGCGATGGTACTAATATTGTTCAGTGGCCCTACTATGGCGCGGCCTATCAGCATTGGGTGTTACAAGCTACAAACTAATAACTTGAGGCTTCACGCAATTGTGTCAATAAAGCAATAGGCCAGACGTTACGTGGCGTCTGGCCTATTATTTTAGTGACATACACCGTAGCAGCACAGCATACCGCTTTACAATCCGTTGCTGCGACAAATAATTGATCTTTCCTTACACCGCCTCCATGTAACGCTTTTGTAACGGATTTTACCAGAGGTGCATGTTATGCTTGGCATTGCCATCTACGCCTAATGGCCCATACCTATCTCGAAAGCTGGTTATTTTTTATGATGCAAAGATTGGCAAAACCGTTGCGATTTTTTCTCTTATTGCTAGGGGTGGCGCTGTTCCTGCCCACCGCATTACCGGCCTTCTATCGCACGCAAACCATGACCGACAAAGTGCAACCATTTCTGGCCAAACTGGCGGCAACCGAGCCGGATGCGGTTGTGGCTGTTATTGTACAAAAACAGAACCAACAACCTGACGCCGAAACGTTGCTTACAGCGATTGGCGGTCGTGTAACGGCTCACTTTCCCTTGATCAATAGCTTTTCCGCTCACCTGCCGGCCCATGCCTTGCTGACACTTGCCGCTTCATCAGCAGTACGTTATGTGGCGCTGGACGCTCCGGTGATGACGATGAATGAAACCACGCTGGCCGCTGCGGATGACTTTACTGCCGTTGCCTACAATGGTAGCAATGGCGGTTACGCCTGGGCCGGCCCCTGGCAAGAAATCGGTGAAGCTGACGGCCCCGCCTTAGGTGATGTGGCCGTGACCCCCTTCTGGGGCGGCGCCTTGCAAGGGTTGCGTCTACAAGGTGCGGACAAAGGGATTGCCCGGCAGATCGATCTCGGCTCCGCGGCTGACGCCCAACTAACCATCAGCTACCGTCGCAAAGACTTTACGGCGGCTGACTTTATTCGTCTTGAGCTTTCCAGCGATGGCGGCACAAGCTGGCAGGAAGTTGCGCGCTTGGGTGGCCCTGTCACCGACGCCGCCATTCAAACCGCCACCTACGATCTGACCACCTACCGTTCCGCCACAACACTGGTGCGCTTTTCGACAGCGCCAACGTTGAGCGCAACGGCGAAATTCTATCTCGACTATGTGGCGGTTGTCGCTACGCCACTGCCGGGGCACTCATTGCAGGCGGCGAGAGCGCTTTACTTGCCTTTGATCACCAATGAAACGGACGCCAGCGAGCTGTCCAATAAGTCAGCACGAATCGCCGACCAGAGCCGCGCCAGCAATGATGAGTGTACCTGGCATTGTATCGATCTGGACAAAGTCGCCAGCACTTATGTCAAAACCATCGGCGCTGACCAGTTGTGGAATCAGGCGCCCTACCTGCGCGGGCAAGGTGTGACCGTAGCCGTGGTGGACAGTGGGATTGCTAACCACCGGGATTTGAATGATTATGTCGAGGTCAGCCGGGTGATCACGCGCGTCAATTTTGTCAATGACACCATGTTGCCCGATGACTACTATGGTCATGGCACCCATGTCGCCGGCGCGATGGCCGGCTTGGGTCAACATTCTAATGGCGTCTACTTGGGCGTGGCGCCGGAAGCGCAACTGATCGACGTGCGGGTGATGAATGACCACGGTCACGGCAACACATCCGATGTGATCAAGGGCTTGCAGTGGGTTTATGACCATCGCGCTGACTACGATATTCGCGTCATCAACTTGTCGCTCAATAGCCGCGTGCCTGAATCCTATCACCACAGCGCCCTCAATGCTGCGTTGGAGGTGCTTTGGTTTAACAACATTGTGGTAGTCGTCTCCGCCGGTAATGGCGGCAAGCAACATCTCTACCCGCCGGCCAACGATCCCTTTGTGCTGACCATCGGTTCGGCTGATGACAAAGGCACCGTCACCACTGACGACGACACGCTTTCGACCTTCTCCGCCTATGGCATGACGGCCGATGGCTTCTTGAAGCCGGATCTAGTGGCCCCTGGCGCCAACATTGTAAGCCTGCTCGCTAGCGATGACAGTAATCTCCTGGCCGCCTTCCCGCAGAAGAAGGTGGTCGCACCCAACAACAGCACCTATTTCAAAATGTCCGGGACCTCGATGGCGGCGGCGGTGGCTGCTGGCGCGGTGGCTGTGTTGTTGGAAGATGAACCGCAGTTGACACCTGATCAGGTAAAATATCGTTTATTGGCAACGGCGCGCCCCTTCCAAGCGCCGGAAAGCTGCGCCGCTGGGGCCGGCTATCTCAATCTAGCCGGCGCTGTACAGGGAACCACGACCGCAAGCGCCAACACCGGGTTGACTGCCAGTCAACTGCTCTGGGAAAGCGTGGACGATACCACCCTTTGGGGTAGCGTCAGTTGGAATAGTGTCAGTTGGAACAGCGTGAGTTGGAATAGTGTGAGCTGGAACAGTGTGAGTTGGAATAGTGTAAGCTGGAATAGCGTCAATTGGAACAACAATGAAGCAGCACAAAGCAGCGGCAGCAGCAGTTGTGTCTCCGCTATTGGCAGCCTGGCGTTGGTAGACGACAACACCGGCACGGACATTCAGCCGCTCTATGATGGCGCCGTTGTCAACTTGGATGTGCTGGGTGGCGCCAATATCAATGTGCGCGCCGATTTGGTGGGCGCGGTGGAAAGTGTACAATTTGCCCTGGCCGGCAGCGCCGTGATCACCCAAGTACAAAATGAAGCGCCTTACCGGTTGCTTGACCGCACAATGGCCTATAGCACCCCTGAACCAGAGAGTAGTTCGCTTGCGGCCCCAATGCCGAGTGCCCTTTCCTTGGGAACCGGTATCTACACCCTGACTGTCACCGGTTACACAGGCGATAACGCCAGCGCCATTGCCGGCGGCAAAATGACCCTCTCGTTTGTCATGGCCGGCGCTACCCGTTGTGAGGTCGAGCCGCTGGTGCGCCCAGCCCGTAGCCGGATGCCGCTGACGTTACGGGTACAGAATGACAGTAGTGAGTCGGTCGAGTTGCTGGCAATTGGCCCCAACGGCCAACGCATCAGTTATGGTATCCTGGCGCCCAATGAAACCAAATGGCAGACGACCTTCGCCACCCACCCCTGGTTGCTGGCCCGACCAAGCGATCAACAGTGTCTCTACCTCATCCCCGATGCAGGTGATGAACCGAATGTCGATTACACCGGCTTTGGTAACAGCAGCGCCGATAGCCCAGTCTATATCTATGACGATTACCCAACGGAGACCCCCGAACCGACCAGCACTTCTGATACCAGTGCATACACGGAGACCCCTGAACCGACCAGCAGTCCAGCCGAGTGGCCGACACCTATGTCAACACCCCTAGCGCCCCCCGCCACTGCGTAGGTGCAAAGGATTTTTCTGAAAAATTGCGCCGATAAAATCGGTTGATGTCAAGCTGCGTAAACGTTGATAAATGAAAGGATCTGCAAAAGACCGAAGTCGCCTTGACTTCGGTCTTTTGTTTTCCACAACGTATGGTGTATTTGACATTTACGTAAGGTCGTTTTATTGTTGCACTGCGCTGTTGCGTTTAGAATAGGCCGCATGCAATACACGCGTGACCTTGCGCTTTGATTGTCAGTAGATCACCAAGATGGCAATCGACCGGCTCTGAACTTTGGACTACCCGACTACGCGACTGCGGACTACTGATTGTGATTACAGGAATGACTATGCGCTCTTTTGTCCGAACGGGCCTTTGTTTACTTGGCCTGCTGCTTTTCCTCGCTGCCTGTAGCGACGAGACCCCTACCCCTGCACCGACCCCCACGACCGCACCTGCGCCAACGGCAACGGCGGCTGTACGCACCCTGCGCGCCCCCACAGTGGCGGCGCCCACGCCGGAGCCGGGGTTGCTGGCCCAACGCCTGCCCGTTTCAACCCTGCCGGAATGGCAACAATATCAGGAACGGCAAGCTGCGGCGGCGCAACTGCCGATCCCGGTGCTACGCTTGACCGAAGGCATGGATGAGGAACAATTGTTGGCGCAAGAGGTGGCGCTGCTAGATACGCGCGTCCAACGTGATCTGCGGGCGACCGATAGCGCTGCGCCGTTGCGCAATGAAATCTTTGGCGTCTACCCGGTGCGCCCCGACGATCTTACCCAGGCCACAGCCACCTGCCAACAGGTGCGTTGCTACCGGGTTGAACTCTTTAATTTTGCCTACAACGCCGCGACCATCGCCTTTGTCGATGTGCAGAATCGTCAGGTTTTGGAGGTACTCCACAGCACCGACATGCAGCCTGACATTCCGCCGGCCTTGACCAACCTGGCCGTGGCGATTGCTGTCAACGCACCGGAAGTGGCCGAAGCGCTAGAGGGCAAACCGGCAGCCGAGGCAGCAGTGATGGCAAATACGAAGACGGCGCTCAGTCAGACGCGCTGTGAGCGCTCCCGTCATCTCTGTGTTGCGCCCACCTTTGTCAGCGGCGAACGGGCGCTCTTTGCCATTGTTGATTTGACCGCAGGCGCGCTGGTCGGAGCGCGCTGGACGACCGTTGGCGCCATTGAGAACACCGTCGTCTCCGAGAAGCAGTTGCAAGATGCGGTGGTGAGTCAACAATATTGTGACAAGATCAACACCCTGAGCCGCGACGGCTGGCAATTTGACTATTTCATCACCAGCTCCGACGGACTGCGCATTACCAACGTGCGCTTTGCCGAACAACCTCGCTTTGATAGCGTCGCCGTGGTGGATTGGCATGTAAGCTATTCCACCCGTGAGGGCTTTGGCTATAGCGACGCTATCGGTTGCCCCACCTTTAGTCAAGCGGCGGTGGTTGCTTTCAATGGACCGACGGTGGAAGAGATTACCGAAAATGGGACGGTCGTCGGCTTTGCCCTGGTACAGGAGTTCCGCAGCGAATTGTGGCCCTTGCCCTGTAACTACTACTATCAAAACCGCTATGAATTTTACAACGATGGCCGCTTCCGCCCGGTGATGATCAATCTGGGGCGCGGCTGCGGCAACGATGGTTGGTATCGACCGGTGCTGCGTATAGCCTTTAGCGGCAATATGACCCTGGCCAACTGGACCGGCACGGATTGGCAGCCGTGGACAACCGAGCAATGGCAAGGGCCAAGCAACCTGGTGACGCCCGAAGGCTATGGTTTCCGCGTGACGGCGGCGGATGGCCAGGGCTTCTACGTGACGCCGGGACGCGGCCAATTTGGCGACGGTGGCCGGGGCGATAACCCCTACACCTACCTCACTCGCCGCCATCCCGATCGCAACGAAGGGGATGTTGATCTGATTACCATCGGCTCCTGTTGCGAGACGCATCACGAGCAGGGGCCGGAAAAGTTTATTGATACCCCGCCGGAAGCGACTACCGACACTCAGATTGTTCTCTGGTATGTGGCGCAGATGAAGAACAGCGATCAACCGGGCGAACAATATTGCTGGGTAGAGAGCGTGGTGGAGAATGGCGTTTACGTCCCCAAAACCTACCCATGCTCCGCCGGCCCGCTCTTTGTCCCGGTGGCCGAATAGAGGATAAGCGAACGATTATGGCAAAACAGCAAGCGCAAAAAGCCGGAACGCTGGCGAAGAACACGCCCGCCAAACCCACTGCACCCCCTGCGTTACCAGTCGCACCAGCCAAGAGCGCTGGTGGTTGGCTGTGGACTATCGGTGGCCTACTTGCGGCTGTCCTGTTAATGGGCGGCGCGCTGTATCTGATGCGCAATATGGGCAACGGCAGCGCGCCGACAACCCTGGCTGCGATCATCACGCCCACGGTTGCGCCCACGGCAACGCCACGCCCGGCGCGCCCGGCTGATGCCCCCCCCGGTGTTGTCGATTACTGCAAACGGTCGCCCAAATTCCGCGATACCGAAGGCTTTAGCACCCGCTCGGTTCTCAGCACACTGGAACGAGGCGTGATGGGCGCCAGCATGGTGGAGATCGACGCCAATGGACAACCAGTGCGCAGCTATCAACATCCTTCCTGGGATGACGCCGGTTATTTGGGCCATGTCGTGTTGGATCGGGGCGGTAATGTCTATGCCTTTCCGGCGCCTTATGTGAGCTTGATCGAAAATCCGCCGGAGCTGCAAAATATTATTTATCATATCGACAGCACAACCGCTGAGATGACCCGTTTCTACACCCTCACTGCCGCCGCCCCTCCCACCGAGGGCAACCCTTTTGGCGTCATGGGGCTGGCCTACGATTGCGACACTGAAAGCCTCTATGCCTCTTCCGTCGCTGGTTCAACGCGTGACCAGACGCTGGGGCAGATTGTCCGTCTAGATTTAGCGACAAAGGAAGTGCGCTTCCGTTATGAAGGCGTTGACGCCTTTGGCTTGGGTCTTTATATTGGCCCAACCGGCAAACGGCTCTACTATGGCCTGGCCCGCGCCCCGGAAATCTATTCCATCGGCATCGATGAAGCCGGCGATCTGCTGGATGATGTCAAACTGGAGATTACCCTCCCTGACGCAACCTTGAAAGCGCGCCGCCTGATCTTCACCACCGATGGCACGCTCCAGGTGCGCAGTCGCCCCTTTGATTTCAACCTCATCGTCACCAGCGACCGACCGGAAGTTCTCTACAATTATCGGCTGGATCCGGAAACGCAAAGCTGGCAGATCGTACAACAGTAGGGGACAGACGCGGATTTAGGGGGATGCGGATTAAATTGCGGGAATAAGTCGTCTATCCACGCGCCCCTAAATCCGCGTCTGTCCCACCCCAATAAACCACCTATCTACCCGCCCTAAATCTGCGTCTGTTTCCACCTCAATAAACCACCTGTCTGCGCCCCCCTAAATCTGCGTCTGTTTCCACCCCAATAAACCACCTGTCTGCGCCTCCCTAAATCTGCGTCTGTTTCCCCTAACAAACCGAACAGTGTTATATTTTTTGGTAAATGCAATTTGCATTTTCTTCCTAAACATGACATTATAGTAAATAACAGTAATCAATGCTTAATCTTTACACACTCATCCGTTAATCAGTCTCTAAAATATTAGTCTTTAATTTACTGCTTCGTTAGAGAAACCATACCACTGTATTACAGTGTACTTATTTTATTCTAAATCGTATTTCTTGCAAGCAACACTTTACGCTTTCTTTGCTGTTCACACTGCCAACATTTGAATCTTTTGTTCACTGGCTGCTCTGTCAGTCACCACACGGGGCGTCATCACAGAGCAACGCCTTACGTCTTTACGTTTCAACAGAAGGAAAACTAAATGCACACACACCACTATCTTGGAGAGTCTGGTTGGCTCATCGGCAAAATGTCGTCACCCAGCCTGGTTCGGTCGGCCGTTTGTACAATTTTTCTGGTTAGTCTATGCTTCATACTGAACCCGCTTACGCTACTGGCCCATACGGGTGGTATTCCCGTGGCGCACAACAGCGCTTTACAACCCATCGCTTCTGCCGACGCTGATGGGGACGGCCATCCCAACACCGCTGATAATTGTCCGCTTGTGTCAAATTATGATCAAGAAGATCACGATGGCGACGGCTTTGGCAACGCCTGTGACGCCGATGATGACGAGGATGGCATCGAGGATAATGTCGATAACTGCGTTCTCCACTATAACCCTGGCCAGGATGACAAGGATGGCGACGGCTTGGGCAATGCCTGCGACCCGGACGATGACCAGGACACCGTCGAGGACAATGTCGATAACTGTGTTCTCGTTTCCAACCCCGGCCAGGAAGATCATGATGGCGATGGGCTGGGCAATGCTTGCGACCCAGACGATGATCAGGATGGCGTCGAAGATGGGCAAGACAACTGCCCTCTCAATGGCAACCCCAACCAGGCGAACAACGATGGCGATGCGTGGGGCAATGCCTGTGACGCCGATGACGATGAAGACGGCATTGAGGATGGCCAGGATAACTGCCCGTTGGTCTATAACCTTGACCAGGATGACAGTGATGGCGACGGGATTGGCAACAAGTGCGATCCCGATGACGACAACGACGGCATTCCCGATGGCAATGACAACTGTCTGGTCAAGCCCAACCCCGATCAGGCCGATCGCGATAACGACGGCTGGGGCAATGCTTGCGACGCTGATGACGACAATGATGGCACTGAAGATCATGTGGATAACTGCGTCCTCCACCACAACCCTAACCAGGATGATCATGACGGCGACGGTTTGGGCAATGCCTGCGACCCCGACGATGATCAGGACACGGTCGAAGACAATGTCGATAACTGTGTTCTCGTCTCCAACCCCGGCCAGGAAGATCATGACTTTGACGGCCTGGGCAACAAATGCGACGCTGATGACGACAACGACGGCATCGACGATGGCAATGACAACTGCCCACTTAACGGCAACCCCGGCCAGGAAAATACCGACAGCGACCCGTGGGGCAATGCCTGTGACGCTGACGATGACGAAGACGGCGTGGAGGACGGTCAGGATAACTGCCCTGTAGTCTACAACACCGATCAAGACGACAGCGACGGCGATGGCCTGGGCAACAAATGCGACGCTGACGATGACAATGACGGCATTCCCGACGGCAACGACAACTGTCCCGTCAAGCCCAACCCCGATCAGGCTGATCTCGATCATGACGGCTGGGGCAACGCCTGTGACGCCGATGATGACAACGACGGCGCTGAAGATCATGTGGACAACTGTGTCCTCCATGTCAACCCCACCCAAGACGATCATGACGGCGATGGCTTGGGCGATGCCTGCGACCCCAATGATGATTAGGACACGGTCAAGACAATAAGGGATGAACTTGGTGTAAAGTAGAAGTGAGATTGAGGGATTGAGAGATTATCCCACTAAATCTCTCAATCTCTCACCCTTACCTATTCCACTCACCAAGGGAAATAGAACTACAGAAAAAAGGCACCCTTGTGGTATGCTATAGACAGGTTGTGATTTTTTTGTAACTACTCAGCCTCAGGTGCGTGGCACTGGTCAAGCGTAGTTTGTTCTTCCTACTATCAGTTGACCAGTACTGCGCACCTGAGCAGTTACTTTTTTTTACGAACCAATTCGACTGACCAGTCGGTCTAGTAACGTTGCGACGACAGAAATGAGTAGAGATCATGCCAGTGGTTACCGAAAGCCCTGCCCCGTCAGCCCAAGGGGAAAGCACCATTGGGCGCATTTTAGATGCGGCGCTCAATGTCTTTGCGCGCAAAGGCTATCACGACGCGCGCATGGATGAGATTGTTTCCGAGTCGCAGACCTCGAAAGGGTCGATCTATTTCTATTTTCCCAACAAAGAGCAACTCTTCCTGGCGCTGATCGACCAATTCGCCAACTTGCTCGAACGGCGGATTACCGAGGCGATCAGCGAACATGACCGCGGTATGGCGAAGGTGCAGGCGGCCTTGGAAGCCTGTCTTGCCACCTTTGGCCGCTACCGACGCCAAGCCAAGGTGTTGTTGGTGCAGGCGTCGGGGCTAGGTAACGCTTTTGAGCAAAAGCGACTGGCGGTCAACGACCGCTTTGCCAACCTGATCGCCACCTATCTCGACGAAGCGGTGGAGGTTGGCGAAATCGCACCGTTAGACACGGAGGTGGTGGCTCATGCCTGGATGGGGGCGATCTACAGTCTGGTGATCCGTTGGGTTTACACAGGAGAACCGGCCTCGGAACGGATTGTCCAAGCGTTGGTGCCAATGTTGTTGCAAAGCGTCGGCTACCAACCCGAACGTGTGGAAAAATGAGGCAAGGGGTAGCGCATGACCCTTTTACAACGATCACTCATTGAATATAGCGTAGAAAATCAAGGGCGACTGGTGAGCTACAGTCAGCCGGCGCCGGGCATCGCGCCGCTGACTTTTTTGCACTATGCCGCTGGTCGCCCCCGTTTTTATTGGCGCGACGGGCGCACCGGCGTCACCTTTGCCGGCATGGGCATTGCCGCCGATCTGATGGCCTGGGGCGAGGCGCGGATTCAAGCCATTGAACGGCAGGCGCGCGAACTCTTTACCAACGCCGTCACCTTTCACACCGATGATCCATTGGCGGCGCCCCGGCTCTTTGGCGGTTTTGCCTTTCGCGAAGATTTTGTCCCTGATTATGCCTGGTTTGGCTTCAATCCAGCCCATTTTATCCTGCCCCACTATCAGTTGGTGCAGCATGACCAGGAGACCTGGCTCACCATCAACACGCTGCTGGCGGCTGATGAAGATCCGGTTGCCAACGAGGCGCAATTGCGCGAAGCGTTGCAGCACTGTTATAGCGATCTGCTTGCTTTTGCCAAAAGTGTTGAACCGGCGGCAAGGGGTACAGCCAAAGCCAAGCATACCGTCACCTATCCCATGCCCTATGCGACCTGGGCACAGATGATCGAACGGGCCAAAGATCAATTTCAAACCGGCTCGCTCCAGAAAGTTGTGTTGGCGCGTGTCTGTGAAGTGCAATTGCCACACATGGTCGATTTGGACGGCGCGCTGGCCTATTTGCAACGTCGCTATGCTGAATGTTACACCTTTCTTTTTGAGCCGCAGCCACACCATGCCTTTTTTGGGGCGACGCCGGAATTGTTGATTGAAACCCAGGGTAAGCACTTCACCACGATGGGGCTGGCTGGTTCCGCCAAACGAGGCGCCACGCCGGACGAAGATGCACGGTTGGCCGACGCTCTGCTCAACTCCGCCAAGGATCGCTATGAACATGCATTGGTGGTGGCGGCGGTGCAACAACGGTTGGAACCTTTGGCTGAAGCGCTGGAAATTCCTGATAGACCTAGTGTTTACACCCTGAGCAATATTCATCATCTCCATACACCGATTCATGGCACGTTGCAGGAAGCAAACGGCGTCTTGCCGTTGGTCGAGACGCTCCATCCCACGCCAGCGTTGGGCGGTTCCCCGCGTGATCGGGCGCTGGCCTTTATCAGCGCCGCCGAAAGCGTGACTCGTGGTTGGTATGCCGCACCCGTCGGCTGGATCGATTACAAGCTGGATGGCGCCTTTGGCGTCGCCATTCGTTCCGCCATTGCGCAACGCCAGCGGGCCTGGCTCTACGCCGGCGCCGGTATTGTCGCCGATTCCGAGCCGCAAAAAGAGTGGGAAGAGACCGGGTGGAAATTCCGCCCGATTCAGGAAGCACTGGGTATTGTATAGGACGAGTAACAGCCCAAAGTTAACACGGATAGGGAAGAACACCGATACTTTGATTAAAGATCACGCTGATTTTCATCAATTTTACGCTGTGTACTTTTTGAACATTTGTAGAACGGTGTTCTTCCCTATCCGTGGTAACTAAACTACTAAGAACATGAACTCTATGACAACTTCGACAAATCCCAACATCCAATGGGCTGACCTCTTTGTCGGTGAACTGGCGGCCTGTGGCTTGCAAGCGGTCTGCATCGCCCCTGGTTCGCGCTCAACGCCGTTGACGCTGGCCTTTGCGCGCCACCCGGCGATCAAGCTCTATCTGCATTTGGATGAACGGAGCGCGGCTTTCTTTGCCTTGGGGCTGGCAATGGCGACCGAGCGCCCAGTCGCCCTGGTCTGCACCTCCGGCACAGCCGCGGCGGAATTTCATGGCGCCATCATTGAAGCCTACCAATCACACATTCCGCTGTTGGTCTTAACCGCCGACCGTCCTCATGATGTGCGCTATAGCGGTGCCAACCAGACGATTGACCAAGTGAAGATGTATGGCGATCATGTCCTCTGGTCGTTTGACTTGACCATTCCCCAGGCCAACGCCGCTGGGTTGACTTTGCGCTCGCTCAGAACGCTGGCCGGGCGCGCCTATGGCATTGCTAACGGGGTAGTCAAAGGGCCGGTGCATCTCAACTTTCCCTTCCGTCAACCTTTGGAACCAGAAGCGCCACCGTTACCCGCAGTCACCGCGCAAGCGCAACCGGCCGTACAGATCGAACGCGGTATGATTGCGCCGACGCCACAACAGATCGATTACATCACCGCTATCATCAGCCAACATGAACGGGGACTTATTGTTTGTGGGCCGGGTTGTCCGAGTGGCGCTTTTCCTCAACAGGTGGCGCAATTGGCAAAGGCGAGCGGCTATCCAGTCGTCGCTGATCCACTCTCTGGTGTGCGCTTTGGGACAGCGGTCGAAAGTGGCTTAGTGCTGGGCAGCTATGAATCATACTTGCAAGGCGGCAAAGCGTCATGGGAGCGCCCCGATGTCGTGATCCGCTTTGGCGCCGTGCCGACCGGCAAATGGATCAATAGCTATCTCACCGCCAGCGCACCGACGCACTTCATTCATATCCGTGATAACGGCGTTTGGGCCGATGATAGCCATCTGGTCAACTACTTCTTACAGGCCGACCCGGCGACGGTCTGCGCTAACGTCACGGAAGCCCTCACCCCGCGACCCTTGTCCGCCTGGGCTAAACAGCTTCTCACCGCCGAAGCCGTTTGTCAACAGGTCACGCAGCACTATTTTGCCGAACATTTCTTCGATGGCACAGTAGTCGCAGCGGTGGTCGAGGCGCTGCCCGCGGGCGCACGCCTGATGATCGGCAACAGCCTGCCCGTTCGTCACCTTGACCAGTTTGGTGCGCCCAGTAAGCGACCAATTCACCTTTATGGCAACCGCGGCGCCAGCGGCATCGACGGCGTCACCTCAACGGCGTTGGGCATTGCGGCGACCAGTGATGAACCACTGGTGTTGATTACCGGCGACGTTGCCTTTTATCATGACATGAATGGCCTGCTGGCAATCAAGCAACACAACTTGCACAACGTGACCATTGTGCTGCTCAACAACAACGGCGGCAGCATCTTCCGACGCTTGCCCATCGCCAAGTTTGAGCCCCAATTTACACCGCTCTTTCTGACGCCGCATGATCTAGATTTCAGCCATGTGGCGCAACTTTATGGGCTGCGCTATGTTTGCACGAATGATCGCGAAACCTTCCAAACCACCTTTCAACAAAGTGTGAACGGCCACACGCCCACGCTCATTGAGGTGCAGACCGATGGCGTTAACGATCAGCAACAGCAGCAGGCGCTTACGCAGCAAATACAGAATGCGGCCCAAGAGAACAATTGAAATCATGTGCTAAAAGGGTAAACCTCGACATCTACGCGCACTGGCGGTATAATGTTGCCAGCGTTTTATTACAGGTCCAGGAGTAAAATCTATGCAATATACCGTTATTCTTTCCCGTAAACCAGATGGTGGTTTCCATGTATCTGCACCGCTATTGCCCCAATGGGCCAGCGAAGCAAAGACACGCGATGAAGGAATTGCCAAAGCGCGTAAAGCAATCACTGATTTTATGAACTATAGTGAAGTACTATCAGTTGATATACCTGTTCCCCAGTCTGCTGAACCAGCCTATGACTTTCCATGGGAATGGTTTGGCATCGGAAAAGATGATCCCAGTTGGGACGCGCTCTTTGATGAAATTGAACGCAAACGCGATGAAACGCGCGAAGTGGACTAAAACTTATGTATCTGTGGGATACAAACATTTTACGTGCCTTCACCCAAGGCCATGCAACATTAATGCAGCATCTTGAGCGGGTAAATGTGTCGGAGATAGCGTTACCCTCCGTTGTAGTAGCAGAAACCTTACAAGGACGCTGTGATGCCGCGCTAAAAGCTACTCCGCCCGATGTGGCACAGGCCCATGAACGTTTGCGACAAGCACAACGGTTAGTTATGCGGTTTCCTATTGTCTGGTTTGATAACAGTAGCGAAACCGTACTCGAACGTTTGCGCCAACAGCATCGACGGTCCAAACGGTACGCAGATTTAATGATCGCCGCAACCGCTTTAGCCGGTCGTCATACATTGGTAACACGTAATCAACGTGATTTTGTAGACCTGATACCCAAAGCTCAGTTGGTGAATTGGATCGATACTCCACCCAATTGATAACCTTCTAGCTTATTTTGATTCTAAAAATGCTTCGTTGTTAATTTGCAAATCAACCAAAGGAAAAAATTGTGATCGAAACAACCACTGTCACCTGGCAACAGGTCAAAGAATATTCGGACATTACCTATCACAAAGCCGACGGCATGGCGCGCATTGCCTTCAACCGGCCCGAAGTGCGCAACGCCTTCCGTCCCCAGACCATCGACCAGATGATCGAAGCGTTCCGCGATGCCTGGATGGATGACAGCATCGGCGTCGTGTTGCTGACCGGCAATGGCCCTTCGCCCAAAGATGGCGTCTATTCCTTCTGCGCTGGCGGCGACCAGAAGGTGCGTGGCCATGCCGGTTACATTGATGACAAAGGGATGGCGCGGCTCAATGTGTTGGAGTTGCAGCGCATCATCCGCACTATGCCCAAACCGGTGATTGCGCTGGTGGCCGGCTATGCCATTGGCGGCGGCCATGTGTTGCATGTCATCTGCGACTTGACCATTGCCGCCCACAACGCCGTCTTCGGCCAGACCGGCCCGATTGTCGGTAGCTTTGACGCCGGGCTGGGATCGAATTACCTGGCGCGTATTGTCGGGCAGAAGAAGGCGCGCGAAATCTGGTATCTCTGTCGCCAGTACAATGCCCAGGATGCGCTCGACATGGGGCTGGTCAACAAGGTGGTGCCGGTCGATGAGTTGGAAGCCGAAGGGGTGAACTGGGCGCAAGAGATCCTGGCAAAAAGCCCGATTGCCATTCGCTTCCTCAAAGCTGGGATGAATGCCGACTGCGATGGGCAACTAGGCTTACAGTCATTGGCTGGGGATGCGACGATGCTCTTCTACATGACCGAAGAAGGTTCGGAGGGGCGCAACGCCTTTGTCGAAAAGCGCAAACCGGACTTCCGTCAATACCCGTGGCGACCGTGAGGGTAGATAGGTAGACAGGTAGACAGGGGAATATCGTCTATCTGTCTAGGAAAAACACGGCGTAGAGAATAAAATCCGCACTTCTTCCTATGTGTGTGGATAAAAATAGGGTCCGTTGTTCAAGCAATTGACACATTGGCGATTATTCATGCGCTTCAATCGCGAGGGGATTGCCTTCCGCATCGACCCCGTGACAGCCCCAAACGCCAGGATCTGCCGAGAAAACCTCTTATATTTGAACACCCAGCGCCAGCCAGGTGGTGCGGGCAGCGTGAATGTCTGCTACGCCAAAGACCAGCATGATCCCCTGCCAAATTTTGGGTACTTAGGTGACAGAAATTGGGCTGACGATATAACCAGAGCCAACCTTCAGCTTAGGCATATAACCCAGAGGCTGGGCGAGTTGCTGTTGCTGCCGGCACTACCACGACTGGCGTTGATGTGCGCTGGGGGCCGGATCTAAAGAACTACCTGCCGATTATCGTGCGCTAGTTTCCCCATTTGCCAGCAGTACAGTATACTATTGTTGTTGTCAGGGGTGTAGTATCTACTGCACCCCTGACCCCTTGTAGGAGGTTGCTGAACACTGGTTTGACATAGCTCAAAAGATCGTGCTATGCTACCGCTACTTGGTTGTGCATGTTATTGGTGAGAATAGACAAAGATGGCTATCACGCTTGCCGCGCCGGTTGTCTCGGCTATCGATCAAATGACCGCCCTTCACCTTGCCAAACAACAGATTGGCAAGGTGCTTGGTGATGATTATGCTGTTGGCAAAGGTCAGCAACTACCCAATGGCGACTGGCGCTTTCTCATCCAGTTCAATTCGGCGGAGTTAGCGCGCCCTTTGATTTGTGCGGCAATTCAGGTGGATAGCCGGCAACAGATGGTCGTTCGCTTAACAAAGACGCAAATTCAGGAAGCACAGGAACGCACCCAACTTGCCCTAGGGGAAGCCCGTGATGAACAGCCTGGAACAGACAAAACCTTCTCTTTGTTGGCCGCGAAACGGGTTGCAAATCGATATTTGAGCGACCACGTTGGTTTTTTCTTTACAGCCACCGAGGGTATCTTCATTCCTATCACGCCGCCGGTTTGGCAATTCCTCATTCAGTTCCGTCTCCCACAATCCGGTGACATCGGTATCTTCGGCACCCTGGATGTTAATGCACAAACCGGTGTTGTCATACCGCTGCCGCAAACCCAAATTCTCACAATCCAAAGGCGTGCGAATGCTATTGCTCGGTCTCAAACACACCAAACAGCAGCATGAAGCTGACTGTATGGTCGCGTGTTGTGCAATGGTATTGGACTATTTACATACCTCCTCAAAATATTTATACAGTTTAGGATCTACTCTTGCTTGACATAACACCAGTCCAACAGATCGCCCAGACGGTGCGCACGAATGTGGCGCGGGTCATTGTGGGCAAAGATGACGTGATCGACCTGCTGCTCGTCGCCCTCTTTTGTGAGGGGCATGTGCTGCTTGAAGATGTCCCCGGCATCGGCAAGACGACGCTGGCGAAGACGTTGGCGCGCTCCATTGGCGCCAGCTTTCAGCGCATCCAATTCACGCCCGACCTGCTCCCTTCGGACATTACCGGCGTCAGCATCTACAACCAGCAAACCCAGCAATTTGACTATCGCGCCGGCCCGGTGATGGCGCAACTGGTGCTGGCTGATGAGATCAACCGCGCCGGCCCGCGCACCCAGTCAGCGCTGCTGGAAGCGATGGAAGAGCGCCAGGTCACAGTCGATGGCGCCACCCGCCCGCTGCCCTACCCCTTTCTCGTGCTGGCGACACAAAACCCGGTGGAGCTGGAAGGCACTTTCCCGCTGCCCGAAGCGCAAGTGGATCGCTTCCTTATGCGTGTGGCGTTGGGCTATCCTACTCGCGAAGATGAACGACAGATTCTCCGCCGCTTCCGCACCGCTAACCCGTTGACTGAGTTGACCCCAGTCGTCTCCACCGAGGAGATCCGCAAAGTCAATCAAATTTGTCGCGAAGTCTTTGTCCATACCGTGCTGGAAGATTACTTGCTCGATCTCGTCGCCGCCACCCGTAACCATGCCGCCTTTGCGCTGGGCGTCAGTCCGCGCGGCGCGTTGGCGCTTTATCGGACGGTGCAAGCGTTGGCCGCCGTTAGTGGGCGCAACTATGCCATTCCCGATGACATCAAGCGCATGGCATCGCCGGTGTTGGCCCATCGGTTGGCCCCCAGCATTGACGCCCGCCTGCATGGGCAATCGACGCAACAGGTCTTGGCAACCCTGCTCAATGAGATTCCGGTGCCGGTCGAAGAGAACTGGGCGCACCGCTCATGAGTCGCCGCACTGCGCTTGCCATTGGCGCCGTAACGTTACTTAGTGTGATCCTGCGCCAGGAATTGTTGTTGCTCATCAGTGTCTTGCTCTGGCTGGTGGCCGGTGCGGCGACACTGTGGGCGCGCTACTGTCTGGTCGCGCTCACCTACCGCCGCCATTTGGGGACGCCCCGGCTGCACTGGGGCGAAGAGACCGATCTGCGGCTGGAAATTGTCAACGCCAAGCCGCTGCCGCTGCCTTGGCTGCGTATCGACGACGCCATCCCCGCCAGCTTGAACATGACCAGCCAACAGTTGGCCGAAGAAGCGGATGGCGCCATGCGGCGACTAGTGACGGTGCTGTCGTTGCGCTGGTATGAGCGGGTGATCCGCCGCTACCGTGTGCAAGGGACACAGCGTGGGGTCTGGCACTTTGGCCCGGCCCAGTTGCGCTCTGGCGACATCTTTGGTTTTGACATCCGCCGCCTGATCTACGAGACGCCGACCACGCTGCTCATCTACCCGCGGTTGGTGCCGGTGACGGCGCTGGGCCTGCCGGCCCGTTATCCGCTCGGCGATCTGCCGACACCACGCCGTGTGGTGGAAGATCCCTTGCGGCTGATGGGGGTGCGCGACTATGTGCCGGGGGACAACTTCCGCCATATCCACTGGAAAGCCTCGGCGCGCAACCAAAGTTTACAGACTAAGCTCTTTGACCCTTCGTCCAGCCAGCCAATTGCCTTTTTTCTCAATATCAGCACCGCCGAACACTTTAGCGATGGCTATGATCTGGCGTTGCGTGAATTTGCCATTACGGTGGCGGCGTCGCTGGCGCAGCACTTTTGGTTGGAAAAGAAGCCGATCGGCTTGTATTGCAACACCTTGATCCCCGGCAGCTTACAGCACATCCGCCTGCGTCCCCGTTATCACCCGGAGCAACTGGAACAACTGCTGGTGGCCCTGGCGCAGATTGACGATGTACGCGGGCGCTGGCCGTTGGAAACGCTATTGCAGATGGAAGCCGCCGGTCTGCCCTATGGCGCGACTGTGGTGGTGATCACCGCCGTCTTCAACCAACGGCTGGAACAGACCCTGCTCGACCTGCGCCGTCGCGAATACGCCGTTGTGTTAATCACCCTGGGCGAAGTCAAGTGGCAACGGCCAATTCCCAATATCCAATATCATCACTTGGACGCCCATCCGGCGCCGCCGACCGAACTGACCGCTTCCAGTTCTAATTCCCACGAAGATGAGGCACGGCATGTCATCGAAAGCATCAATCTGGGTCAGTGATAGCATTCTGGCCCTGCTGCTCACCCTCATGCGCTACGCCTGGCTTTGGCCGTGGTTTGAACTGGTGCGCGCGTTTCTGGCGCCCCAATACCAGGGCGAATTGCTGGCGCGCTGGGAGTTGATTGTCACCCCCTTGGTCGCCTTTGGTTTGACCCGCTTTGTGGCCGGCGAAATGGTCATCAACGAAACCAATGCCGGCCAGGGGAATGACGCGCCGGCGTGGCGCAATCGCCTGCTAGTCGCCCTGGTGGGGCTGGTGGGGATTCTGGCGATCCTCTGGTGGCAACTCTATGCCAACCGTTACCCAATCTGGCATATCGGCTGGCTGCAAGAACTGGGCGACGCGCTGATTCACTGGGACATCAATGTTGGCTTGCCGGCGGCGGGGATTGCGATTGGGCTGCTGGGGGTGCTCTGGCTCAAGGGGTTGGGTGATGCGACGCGTGCCATGACCCATGATGATGTGTGGGGCGTGTTGCAGACAGGCATTATTGCCCTGGTGCTCTATCTGGCGATCCTCAGCCGCCGCACCGAGGGGTTGCCACCGATCCTCTTTCAACAGGTGCTGCTGCTCTTTACCGCCGGGATGGTGGCGCTGGCCTTTTCCAGCCTCAAGATTACCATGGGGTTGGATCGGGCGCTGGGCATGGGACAACGGCGCGTGGCCGCCACGCCCATGCTCAGTCGCTACTGGCTGATCAGCGTGACGGCGACGGTTGTTATCCTGCTGGGCATTGGCCTGGGCATTGGCGCACTGGTCGCACCCGAACAGTTGGCGCGCTTGCTGGCGGTTATCCAGATGATCGGCAGTGCGATTGGCCGCGTCATCGGTTGGATTGTGTTGGCGGTGGGCTATGTTCTCTTTCTCATCGCCTATTATATTGCCCTGCTCTTAGCGCCGATTCTTCGACGGCTCTTCGCGGCGATCCAAGAGTCGCCGTTGATGGAACTAGCGCGATTGCCCGAACAACAACCCAGCTTGGAGCAAGCGCTGGCCGACCCGACAGTGATCCCCGACACCTACCGCTGGATCGCCCTGGCGCTGGTGGTGGCAACGCTGTTGCTTATCTTTGCCCTGGCGGTGCGCCGTTTGCGCACGGCCCCGGCGGTGGTGGTGGATGAGGTGCGCGAATCGATCCTGACAACGGATCTCTTGCAGGAACAGTTGGCCGGCTTGTGGAATCGCTGGTTTGGGCGGCGATCGGGCCAAGCCGATCCCTTCCTGTCACTGACAGGAGAAGAGGAAAGCCGCCGCCGGATTCGCACCGCCTATCAACAATTGTTGGCGCTAACCGCCACGTTGGGCCAAAGCCGCCAACCGGGCGCCACACCAAGCGAGTATCAAGCCACCTTGCAACTGCCGACGGCGGAAACCGCTCACCAATTGAGCGCACTTACTGCCGCCTATCATCAAGCCCGGTACGCTGCCGATGCTCCCACCGCGGTGCAAGCGGCTAATGCGCAAGCGGCCTGGGAACAGGTGCAGACCGACATGCGGCCACCCCAACCTCAGGAGGATCGCACCGAAGGGAAGTCTTCAGCGTAATTGGCATCCGCACCTCTATTTCTACAACAGAGAAGGAGCTTACTTTATGCGTATCGTTGACATCAGTGGCCCAATTGAAGACAACATGTGGGCTTATGGCGACCCGTACCCAGCCCCCCGTATCGAACAGATTCCGCCGCCGGCCTGGCTCGATTATCCGGTCTATTCGCAAACCGTCTCCTTTGCTGTGCAGAGTGGCACCTATCTGGAGACCGCCGCCCACATGGACCCCACCCGGATGCCGATAGATCAACTGCCGCTCGAACGCTGCTACCTGATCGACGCGGTGGCCTTATGGATTCCTAAAGCCGCCAACGAAGCGATCACTGTGGATGATCTGCTTCAGGCCGAACAACGACAAGGCGTCACAGTGCGACCAGGGGATGCGCTGCTCGTTGGCACGGGGTGGGACAAGCAATGGTATGCGCCCAATTATGTCACCGACCCGCCCTATTTTATGGCGGCGGCCATTGATTGGATCTTGGAACGGCAGGTCGCGTTACTGGGTGGCGACACACCACGCTATGACAGCCCGCACAATCCCCAAAACTTCTTCCCCAAATTTTTCCAAACGGAGGTTTTACTGCTGGCGCCGTTGGTTAATATGGATCAGGTGCAGAAACCGCGGGGTAAATTGACGGCGTTGCCCTTAAAGATCAAAGACGCCTGCGCCTCCCCCGTGCGCGCCCTATGGATCGAGGAGTAGCGGCTGTGCGGATTTTGATCACCGGCGCCACCGGCTTTATTGGTCGCCATCTGGTAGAACGGTTGGCGCCGGAACATGAAGTCTATGCCCTGGTACGGCGCGTGCCGGCCGCACCGCTGCCAACTATTCACTATCTTTGCCAAGATCTGGCGCAACCGCTGGATCGTACTCAATTGCCCCAACAACTGGACGCTATCATTCATCAGGCGACGGTGATCGATACTAACAGCGTGGATGTGGCAACGCCCTTTCTGGTCAACGTCGTCGGCACCTGGCGCTTACTAGAATATGCCGTGGCGGCAGGAGTGCGCACCTTTGTTCACGCCTCCACTGGCGGCATCTATGGGTGCAGCCATCAGCCATTGCGCGAGAGTAACCCGCCCAACCCGATGGATCTCTACAGCTTGACCAAAGCGCAAGCTGAATTGGCTGTGCAGGCTGCTGCTGGTGATTTTCACAAAGTCGTGTTACGCTATTTCTTTCCATATGGCGTCGGCACGCCCAACCCGATTCCGTCCTACGTTCGGCGGGCAGTACAGGGCGAGCCAATTGAAATTTTGGCAAGCGGCGGCCCCTGGTTCAACCCGTTGCACATCACTGATGCTGTCGGACTGACCGTACAAGCATTGACCCTCGACCAGTCGGTGACAGTCAATATTGCCGGTCAAGAGATGACTACCTTTGCCCAAATCGCTGAAATCGCAGCCCGTTACGTTGGTCGGGAACCGATCTTTCAGCATATCGCTGATGAGGCCGCAATTCCGTATTACCGCGCCAATCTCATCGCAGCGACGGAACGCATGAACCAACTTTTCTCAAGGTCAACCGGGGTTTCCCTACAGCAAGGCATTACCGAACTGGCAAGACATACCATGAAGATGGATAGAGCAAAACCGCTTCTTTCATATTGACTTTTCCGCCATCATCAATACAATACATAGCGAGTGTGTAAGTCATGGCAACGCGTACAAAACGTACCGGCAAAGCGAAGGTAAGGCGGTCACATGATCGGTTATTCAAAGAGTTCTTGCGCCGCTTCTTGCCTCAGTTTTTGCAACTCTTTTTTCCTGAACAAGCAGCACGACTCAATTTCGCTACGCTCCGCTTTATGGACAAAGAGTTAGTCATCAATTTTCCTAAGCAAGTGTTACGCATCAGCGATCTAGTCGCTGAAGTGCAAACCTGGCAAGGGGAAACTGAAACGGTCCTGGTTCATATGGAGGTGGAAGGGCGCGATAAACGCACCTTGCCGCAACGGATGAGTGAATATTATGTCCTGTTGCGGGTATCCTATGGCAAAGCCGTGCTGCCCATTGCCTTTGTTTTACTCGCCAACGCTGGTGGGGTGAGTTGGCAAAGCTATACGGAAGAGCTGTTTGGTGAAACCTTACTGAATTTCCGTTATGGACAAGTGGGTATACGAGATTTGTTTGCCGATACCTATTTGGCAAAACAGGATCCAATTGCAGCCACGCTGGCGCTCTTTATGAAGACACAGCACCAAAGCCGAGCAGAGGTAAAACTAGCCGCGTTGCAAACGGTGATTGGCAGTAGTTTAAGCCCAGGTGACAAGCTGTTTTTAGTTGAGGTCGCGAACACGTATGCACCAACAGCAGAATTGTTTGATCCACGGGAGGAGATTATGGAAGCAATAGCCGAAATCGAGGTTAGTTGGGGCGACCGACTCCGGGAAGAGGGACGCAAAGAGGGACGCAAAGAAGGACGCAAAGAAGGTGTCCTTGATGGTGAACGCAAAATGTTACTCAAGCTACTTACAGTAATGTTTGGTCCACTGCCTGAGGATGTCGTTCAACGCATCCGTGCAATTACCGACGAAACGGTTTTGGAAGAGATCAGCCAACAACTAGTACAGGTCAAGTGTTTAGGCGATCTCGTCATTCCCACCCAACCACTACCTCAAAAACGTCGAGCCTGAGTGAGACCAACCAGGTGTTGAGCAGCGGCGCCACCCGGCTACACCCCGACAAGGCCGGCCAGGAAGCGCCTAACTCGTTTGACGCCCAGGCCGATTGGTCATATAATTCTACACGACTTATCCTGGGTGCAGCGTTGCCTTCGACAAGCTCAGACAACGCTGCACCCAGGACGCTGATCAAACCGAGCTTGCGACCTGAATCCCAACATAGTTACACCCTGATAACTATTGCATCATCTTATTCTTTCACCCACTTTTGAAGGAGAGAATGTTTATGTCCGGTCACACCTTTTCACGTCGTCAATTTTTACAGAGTTCCGCCGCAATGCTAGGCGTAGCGGCGTTGGCCGCTTGCGCAGCGCCGGCAGCGGCTCCCAGTGCCGGTAGCGGTGAAGCGGCTGCGCCGGCGGCGGAAGGGGAAACGATTCTCTTCTGGAAGCCGCCGCATAGTGCAAAAGAGGCGGAACTATGGCCGCCCTTGCTCAAGAAATTCACTGATGCCAATGCCGGCATCACCATTGATCACCAAGTTGTACCGTGGGGCAACGTGACCGAGCAGTTCACCGCCGCCTTTGCTGGTGGTTCGCCGCCCGATGTTTTTTACCTACCTGATGAGTGGTATCCAAAGTATGTGAGCGATGAACAGATCGCTGATTTGACTGACAAGATCAGTGGTTGGAAAGATAGTTACACCGAAGCTGGTTGGAATGGCGCGACCTATAAGGGCAGAACCTGGGGTGTTCCTTTCTTGGGTGTGGCGCAGGGCTGGATCTGCAACCTCAACCTTTTCAAGGAGAAAGGGGTTAGCGTGCCAACCAATTGGCAAGAGTTCCGCGATGTAGCCAAGGCTTGCACCGATTCTGCCGCAGGCACCTATGGCATTGCGCCTATGCAGGATAAGTTTTCAAGCTGGATTCACTACATTCCGCTGCTGGCGAACGGCGGCGCTACCTTTATGAATGAAGATTTGACGAAGTTTGCCGCTAACACCGAAGGGGGCGTGGCGATCTTCGAGACCTTCTACGAACAGATTGTGGCTGGCGACAAATCCAGTACGCCCCTTGGCTTTACCAAGGATCAATTTGATGCTGCGGCCCACCAAGGCAAGGTCGGCATGAAATTTGAGGAAACCTCCTACATCAAGGCAGCCTGGCGGACGGAAGCCCCTGATTTGGAACTTGACGCCATTCCCATGCTCAAGCTTACGGATGATGGCAAAAATTCCAGTTGGGCAAATATTGGCTTTATGTTTATGGCTCAACAGTCAGCCGAAAAAGCTGGCGCCTTTAAGTTGATCGAATTCTTGAGTACGGATGAAATTCAGGTCGAATATGTGCAGAAGGGCGTTGATCTGCTCCCGCTCAAGAAAAACATTGCGCCCCTGCCCGACGCTGATCCGCTCGTGACAAAGATGGTTTCCTGGTTGGGTGAAGGTTGGGGTGTCGGTACAACCATCAGCATCCGCTGGCTCGAAGCCAACACGATCATGCAACAGGAAGTCGAGTCCATTATGACCGGACAAAAGAGCGCTGCTGATGCCCTCAAGTCGGCGGAAGAGTTGATCAACCCGATTTTGGACGGCGAATAAGGTAAGGAATAGGAAGTAGGAAGCAGAAACCTTCCTACTTCCTACTTCTTTTTTGACAAGGGAGTTACGATGAGCGCTACGTCCACAGTCCGAACGGCAGCGGGGACGATACCGACCAGCCCCTCACGGCGGCGCAGTTGGCGAAAATTACGCGAATCATTCTTTTGGTATCTGTTGCTCTCCCCAAGTTTGCTCATTATCTTTGGTTTTTCGATTGTGCCAATGGTGTGGAGCATCTACTACTCCCTTACCAAGGGGGGGATTCTTGGCAAGCACACCTTTGTCGGCCTGCAAAACTATCTCAAAGCGGCACAGCACCCGATCTTCCTGTTAACCCTAAAAAACACAGCCCTGTATGCGCTGCTGACGATTCCAATTGTGATTGTCCTCGCGTTGATTGTCGCGCTCATCATTCTGCAACTGCCGCGTCTGCAAGGGTTCTTTCGCAGCACGGTCTATTTCCCGCTGATTATCCCCATTGTGATTGCAGCCAATATTTGGGCCTACATTGTCAGTCGTGACTTTGGGCCGCTGAATGCCTTTCTCGGTTGGTTTGGCATTGAACGGATCGACTGGCTGGGCAGTCCGTTTTGGGCCATTCCGGCCATTGTCATGATGGAGATCTGGCGTGGCTTTGGCTTTTATGTCATTATTCTGTTTGCAGCCTTGCAATCCATCCCCAAAGAACTCTATGAAGCAGCGCGGATAGATGGCGCACGCAGTCTGCGCTTGCTTTGGAGCATTACAATCCCCTTGTTACGCCCTGCCCTCGGTTTTTGTTTTATCATGGCAACCATCTTTAACTTTCAGCTCTTCGACCCCATCTATGTTTTGACGTTGGGCGGGCCGGCCTGGTCAACCTCGACTGTGAGTTGGTATGTCTATCAACAGGCATTTGAAGCAGATAATCTCGGTTTTGCCAGCACAATGGGTGTTGTCTTGTTATTAATCATTTTGGTGCTGTCACTGATTCAGTTGCGTTTTTTCCGTAGCGATATTGAATATTAGATCAGCAAACAGCAGACAAAAGGAGCATTTTGATGTTGGCTACTTTCACAGGGGTGCAAGCTAAATGGGGCGCCTATCTCTGGCAGGCTTTCTGTTATCTTTTGATGATCTTGATCTCCATTGCGACGGTTGTCCCTTTTCTTTTTATGTTCTCGACATCGCTCACCCAGTCATTTACCATGATGACTTACCCGCCGACGTTGTGGCCGGATAACCCATCTTTGAGCAACTACTGGGAGATTATCTTTAATTTCCAGAATGGCCTTTTTCCCCGTTGGTTCTTCAATACCCTATTTACCACCCTGATCATTACGGTTGGTAGTCTGCTTCTAAATACATTGGCTGGTTATATCTTTGCAAAAAAAGAATTTTACGGCAAGCATTTTCTCTTTTCGTTGATGTTGGCAACAATGATGGTGCCAGGCGCCGTCACGCTGATTCCCGCCTTTTTGATGATCAACTATTTGAAGCTTTTTAACACCTATTGGGCCTTGATTCTACCGGCGTTGGCCTCACCCTTTGGCATTTTTATGATGCGCCAATTTATCTCCAGTTTGCCGTCCGAGTTGATTGAAGTCTCAAAAATTGACGGCGCTAGCGAGCTACGCATCTTTTGGTCGATCATTATCCCGCTATCGCTACCAGGCATGGCCGCGCTTGGTATTTTTACTGTTATCAATGCCTGGAATTCCTTTCTTTGGCCGCTGGTTGTCTTGCGCTCCAATACCATGCGCACCCTTGTCGTCGGGCTGGCGACGGTCCAGAGTGAGTATCATCCTGAATACGGGTTAATTATGGCTGGCTCGGTGTTAACTGTACTTCCACTGCTGGTGCTCTACATTCTCTTCCAGCCTTATTTCGTGGAAGGGTTGCGCATGGGGTATGGCAAGTAACGATAGAGAAAAATACCTATGAACTCACCCGTACCCGAACCCATTTTAACCGAAATGGTCGACTACTACCGTGCCCGCGCCCCAGAGTATGATGAATGGTGGCAACGTCAGGGACGCTATGATCGCGGTCCGGAACACAACGCCCTCTGGTTTGCCGAGATTGACGAAGTGTTGGCCGATTTTGACGCGTTAAACATGACTGGCGACGTATTGGAACTGGCCCCCGGCACCGGCAACTGGACACAACGGCTGCTGGCTACCGCCAACACCGTGACGGCGGTAGATGCTTCACCGGAGATGATCGCCCTCAACCGGGCGCGTGTACAGAGTGATCGCGTCACCTACATTCTCGCCGATCTCTTTACTTGGCAACCTGACCGGCAATACGACGCGATCTGCTTTGGCTTCTGGCTCTCCCATGTGCCGTTGGAACGGATGGATGACTTCTGGCGCACGGTTGCCAAGTCATTACGACCGGGCGGCAAAGTTTTCTTTGTGGACAACCTGCGTGAATCAACCACCACCTCGGTCGATCAACATCTGCCGCCGGTGGGTTCACAGATCATGACGCGCAAACTCAATGACGGGCGCACCTTTCAGATTGTCAAAAACTACTTCGATCCAGTTACACTGGCGGCGCAATGTCGCAGCACGGGGATCGAGATGACAGTGAAAACAACGATCAACTACTTTATCTACGGATTGGGGCAACGATCATGACCACCAACCGTGACCAAACCCTCGCCCTCCATGGCGGTCCGCCAGCCTTCCCCAGTATGGTGGGCCGATCACAGCCGAAAATCGGCGTTGAAGAATTTATGTCCCTAGCCGAGCGGTTCGGTTTCTCCCAACCAACGCTCGACCGCATTCACCAGGCTGTGATTGCTGAAGATTGGGGCAACGGGCCAAATCTGGCCCGTTATGCAACCGCCCATCCGCCACAGACCAAAGGCGTCGCCTTTGAAGCGTTAGCGCGTGAACTTTTTGGCGTGAAGTATGCGCTGGGCGTCAGCTCCGGCACCGCGGCGCTCCATTGCGCCTTTATCGCCGCCGGTGTTGGGCCGGGAACCGAGGTGATCGTCCCGGCCATCGGCTTTTACGCTACCGCCGGCATGGTGGTCGCCGCCAAAGGCGTGCCGATCTTCTGCGATGTCGATGAATCGCTGGGCATCGACCCGACCAAGATCGAACAATTGATTACTTCGCGCACCGTCGCCATCGCGCCGACCCACGTCATGGGCAGCGTCTGTAATATGGAACCGATCCTGGCAGTCGCCCGCCAGTACAACCTCAAAGTGATTGAGGATTGTGCGCAGTCACCAGGTGGCAAGGTCGACGGGCGCTATGTTGGCACTTGGGGCGATCTAGGCTGTTTTAGCATCTCGGCCTATAAGATTATCGGCGGCGGCGAAGGTGGTCTGGTCATCACCAATGATCAACGGCTTTGGGAACGGGCCAACCAATTTGCCGAAGCGGGCGGTCTCTGGCGCCCAGATCGCTTTGCGCCGCCCCGCTATGAAGGGGAATTGTTCAATGGCGTCAACTATCGCATGTCCGAATTGGAAGCGGCGGTAGATGTGGTGCAATTGGGCAAGCTAGACGCGATTGTGGGACGCTTTCACGCTGTCAAAATGCGGATTCTACAACAGTTGAAGCCCTTCCGTGAGATCACACCGCAGAAATTAAATGATGTTGACGGTGAAATCGGCTATCTGCTCCGCTTCTTCCCGGCAAGCTATACGCTGGGGGAACAGATTATCAAAGCGCTAAACGCCGAAGGCATCCGCTGTGGCATGCGTGGTGAAAAACCGCGACCCGATTGGCACGTCTACGCCGACATGTTCCCGATTACGCTCAAGGGTGGCACCATGCCGAGCGATCAGCCCTTTGACCAGCCCATCTATCAAGAACGCGATGGCCATGTGGAATACCATAAAGGTCAATGCCCGGTGGCGGATGATCTCTACAACCGCAATATCTCGATTGGGTTGAACCAGTGGTACGCACCGGAAGATTGTGATCACATCGCCGCCGGTATCAACAAAGTCTTGACGGCCTACTGTACCGCCGACGCAACCGCAACACCTTGGCTTTGAAACGGTAGTAAAGACTTTAGTCTTTGTTAAGCTGCGAAAGACTAAAGTCTTTACTACCGTTTTAACCCTATATCATCAATGATGATGGATGAGGATCATGACGACTCGCTATATCGCTGCCTATGATACCGAAAAGGCGCACGATTGTCTGGCCGCCTGTCGCCAGATACGTGCTGTCCATGAACAATTTGGGGTTCCCGGCACCTTTTTTATTGTCGGCAAACGGCTGGAAGAAGAGGGGGCCGAATACCGGGCAGTTTTGGGAGAGGTTCCTGAATTTGAGATTGCCTCACACACCTATTCCCACAAGATGCTGCGTGACCACCCTTTTTGCGGTCCCGCACCAGAACAGGTGACGCGCCTACAGGAAATCCGCGAGGGCAAAGCCTGGATCGAGCAGACCTTTCAACGTGAGTGTGTGGGGCTGCGCCCCGGCTGCGGCTTTACTGAAGGGCTGCGTGGCGACCCCTGGTTGACCAGCACGATCGCTGATGTTGGGTTTCGCTATGTCAGTTCTGTCCTCTGGGGGCCGGATTATACCGTGCCGGCCCTGTTGGAACCACCCTACACCTACGCGGCCGAAGGCCAACCGAATTTGTGGGAACTACCGGGGCATGGCTGGCATGAAAACCTCCTCAAGGCCCACAACTTGACGGTGCAAGCGCGCCGGATTGTTGCCTGGCCATCGCCCTTCCCCGAAGCAGTGCCGCTTCGTCCCATCAAAACAGCGGAGGAAGAGTTTGCGGTCAACCGCCTCTTTATTGATCGTGCTGTCGAACTGGGTTTACCCTACATCTCCCTTATCTGGCACCCCTGGTCGCTGGCCCGCTTTGACCCGGCGATGACAATGTTACAATTGACCTTTGCCTATATCCAGGGATTGGGCCTGGAAGCGACCACCTATGCGGCGGAGTGGCAAAGGCTCACTGGAAAACCTGTTTAAGTTGAGGGAGATTGAGAGATAAAGAGATTAGGGACACGCGACACAATCTCTCAATCTCTTTATCTCTCAATCTCTATTTAATGAATTCACTATGGCAAAACAAAAAAAACTATCGCTGATCATCGGCAACCTATTGATAAAATGGATGTTGCGTTCTCCCTGGCATGGGGTCGCCAGCAATGATATTATGCTGATCACCGTCACGGGACGCAAGACGGGGCAGCAATACACGACGCCGGTCAACTATGTGCGCGACGGTGATGTGCTTTCGGTCTTGAGTCATGCCCATCGCACTTGGTGGCGCAACCTGCGCGGTGGCGCGCCGGTGAAGATCGTCCTGCGGGGCAAAACGATTGAAACCTTTGCCCAAGCCTACGAAGACAAAGAGGATGTCCTTGAACTCTTTGGACAACACTTGCAAGTCGCCCCCAAGTTTGCCACCATTTTCAACGTCGAACTCGACGCCGAAGGCCAGCCTGTGCCTGCTTCACTGGAAGCCGCCGCCGCCGGGAAAGTGATGGTGGAGGTTGAGTTGCCGGAGGAAGAGGAGAATAAGAGATAAAGAGATTGAGAGATTCGTAGCTGGCATTGCAGCCATCTCTCAATCTCTCAATCTCTCAATCTCTTCCTTTTTATACACAGGATCTTGGCAATTGGCACAGACGCCATAAAACTCAAGCAGATGGCTCTGAATTTGGAAGCCGAAGCGGTCGGTGAGGTCGCGCATCATGTCGCCAGCCATGCACTGGTCGAAGTCGATGACAATGCCGCAGGTGGAGCAAACCAGGTGATGGTGGCCCCCTTCGGCGCGAATATAGGTCGGGCCATGTTCACCAACATAGATAGGGCGCACAATGTTAAGCTGGGTGAGCAGTTCGAGCGTGCGATAGACCGTGGCGCGACCGATGGCCGGGTGAATGCTCTGGGCGCGCCGCAAAATCTGCGCCGGGTCCAGATGTTCACCCTCTTGCTCGATCACTTCTAGGACAGCCAGGCGCGGTGGCGTAATTTTGTAGCCAGCGTCACGCAGACGCTCGATAAAGGAAGTTCCTTTGCTCATGCCCCCAGTTTACACCAACTTAGACAATTTTACAACAACCGCTCTCCCGCTCGTAGCCGGTCCGTGACCGGCGTCCTCATCGTCGGTCACGGACCGGCTACGAGCGGGGGCTTGTCAGGCAGAAACCAAATGCTTCTCGATCATTTCAGGAGGAAACCATGAATTATGTCAATTTTGGCGCGGCCGGCGTCAAGGTCAGCCCCTTAGCACTCGGCTTGGGCTTACGCGGCCAAGGGGATGCGGCTGCCGCCCAACGCATGATCGAATATGCCATTGACCAAGGCGTGAATTTGATCGATTGCGCCAACATCTACGGCACCATGGATGATCGCGCCCACATCGGCCAATCGGAAATTGTCTTGGGTCGCGCCTTGAAAGGCAAACGCGATGATGTCGTCATCACCTCCAAGGTGGCGGGGGCGCTGGGCAAAGGGCCGAATGACGTCGGCTTGTCCCGCCTGCACATCATGCGCGAAGTGGAAAATTCGCTCAAACGGCTGGAAACCGACCACATTGATGTCTATCTGGTGCATGTCTATGACCCCACCGTCCCCCAAGAAGAGACCATTCGCGCCCTGGACGATCTTGTGCGCAGTGGTAAGGTGCGCTATATCGGCTGTTGTAACTATGCCGCCTGGCAGGTCTGTCGCGCGCTGTGGATTGCTGACAGCATCAACGCTACGCCCTTTATGTGTGTGCAGAATCCCTACAGCCTGCTCAACCGCCGTGTCGAGCAGGAGATGTTTGGCCTGGTGCGCGAAGTCAAGCTAGGGTACATGGCCTACAGTCCGCTGGCGGTTGGGTTGTTGAGTGGCGCGTATAAGCCTGGTCAACCAGCGCCTGCCGGTTCGCTCTGGGCGACACGGCGCAAAGATTGGTTTGCCAAAGCAATGGCCGGCGATGTGGGCGAAGTGATCAGCACCGTGCATCGCCTAGCCGGCGAACTGGGCAAAACACCAGCCCAACTGGCTGTTGCCTGGGTGCTGTCCCACCCGGAAGTCACCGTTGCCATCAGTGGTGCTGATACGGTCGAGCAATTCAACGATGTGTTGGGCGGCGTCGGCTGGACGCTGGACGCAGAGGTACGCAAAGCGTTGGATGAGGTTTCGGCTACATTGACGATGACCTTAGACTAAAGACAGTGTAGGTCGTCTGCTAATTTCTGGTTGACAGCAGGCCGTAGATCGGGTACTATAAACAACAAAGTACCCGATTGTCAAGGCGTAACAATGTTTGCTACCCTGGCAGGAGTGGTTGGTTCATAGGATAATGGCAATGTTAGATCAAGTGGAACTCGTGCAAGTACGTGACTATGTCATCAAAATATTACCAGAGTTGCTGCGTACAGAACCGGAAATTGGCACTACGATTGAAGGAATTTTGGCGCAGCATTTTCCGCGTCGCGATGAACTGGCGCGGATGTTAGGTGAAGTGCGCGAGTTTCGTGGCGAGACTAATCAACGGTTTGAGCAGATCGATAGTCGGTTTGAACAGATCGATAGTCGGTTTGAGCAGATCGATAGTCGGTTTGAGCAGATCGATAGTCGGTTTGAGCAGATCGACAAACGTTTTGACGGCATTGACCGCTCGTTATTATTACTCAGACGCGAACAAATCCAGTTAAAAGCTGGGCAAGAGTCCATGATGAAACGGATGGATGGTGTAGAATCTTGGATGAGTTTCGTCAACGGTGTGGTTCGCAACGAAAAAGGTAACGCCCTAGAAGAAATTACTGCGGCTGCTCTGCGCTATAAGCTACAGAATCCAGATATTGCACCAGAAAATGTACGCTTGCGCCAAAAGTTGGTCGACTACGAAGGCACGGTCTTTGCCAAAGGCTTTGAAACAGAAGTGGACATTATTGCTGAGAATGGCGAATTGCTTGTCTTTGAAGTAAAGTCAACGGGCCGAGTCAGTGACGTCGGTTTCTTTGCACTGAAAGTCAACCTTGTGCGCACCCAAAATCCACAGAAGCGGGTGCGCGGTCTCTTTATTGCACCGGCTGCTACCGCGGAAATTCGAGAGCAGTGTACTAAACATGGTCTCCAATTACTGAGTTGAAAGTTGAAAGACTTATCCGCCACCTGCTCGATAACGTGGATAAGTCCTTCGCGTGTCCATATTCTTTCCCCATACCTACCAAAGCATAAAGCGAAACTACAATTACCCAAGTTTGTCTATCTTATCCCAATTGTGATAAACTATGCGAGTTATCATTTTGATGAGCGAGCCTGTCTGCATTTAGATGCAGACATTTTTCTCTCTATCACTTTTTCTGCAAAGCTTTTTTACAACTGTCAGGCGCACTTTTGCCGAACGCCATTGAGTCGGTAAAGACGATGATGGTTGTTGTAAATTAATAGTGACAACCATCTATTCAATGAATAGATTTCTGGATACTGTACCAGTAAAAAATTGACTCTTGTATCGTAGGTTTGTGAAATTTGGGTAAGATAGGAATTCAATCATGACGAACGCACTTATGGCTTCACTCCAGCCGGAATTGCCGGCGGATTTCCCGGAGATTGATCCCGGCGACACCGTGCGCGTCCATCAACGCATTGTTGAAGGACGCAACGAACGCATTCAGGT
Source organism: Caldilineaceae bacterium (assembly GCA_026645575.1). The sequence continues at coordinate 28,978 of JAPKMW010000047.1, read as the reverse complement.
TTTTCAGGGCATTGTCATCGCCATGCGCGGCGGCAAGACCACCGGCGCCACCTACACTGTCCGCCGCACCGGCTCACATGGTGTCGGCGTCGAACGCACCTTCCCGCTCTTTAGCAAGAGCATTGAAAAGGTCGAAGTGTTGCGCAAGGCCAAAGTTCGCCGCGCCCAACTCTACTACCTGCGTGACCGCCAGGGCAAGGCCTCCCGCTTACGGGAGAAGCGCTTCCTCAAGGTCTAGGGCTGCTTCTTTGCTCTTGGTTTTTGCATCCTGAAGAGGCACTGACAGCAACGTCAGTGCCTTTTTGTTGTAACTACACCGCTTCCAGCCGGTCCGTGACCGACTGGAAGCGGATTAGATAGTTACTTTTTCTTATGGCCGACCACGCAATCACATTCCCAACCCTGCACCAAGAAAAGCGCCTCTGGCAGATGGGCTACCAGCGCATTGCCGGCATCGACGAAGCTGGACGGGGCGCACTGGCCGGGCCGGTCGTTGCGGCGGCGGTCATTGTGCCGTCGCAGATTGAGCAACAGGGCGTTTGGGCACAGGTGGCAGACAGCAAGTTGCTGACGCCAATGGTGCGCACCCGGCTGGCGGAAGAGATTCGGACCGAAGCGTTGGCCTGGGGCATTGGCGCGGCGACGGCGCTCACCATTGACCAAATCGGCATTGCGGCGGCTACCCGGCAAGCAATGGCGCAAGCGGTGGCGGCGTTAGCGGTCAAAGCGGACTACCTGCTCATTGATTGGGTTACGTTGGCGCAAGTCAACCTGCCGCAAGAGAGTTTTACCAAGGCCGACCGGCACATTGTCTCCGTTGCCGCCGCCTCGATCCTCGCCAAAGTCTACCGTGACCAACTCCTGACCGATTTGCAGAACAGCTACCCAGTTTATGGGTTTGCCCGGCACAAAGGCTATGGCACGGCGGAACACCTGGCAGCCTTGACGCGTCACGGCCCCTGTGCGGAACATCGCCACACCTTTGCGCCCATTGCCCAAGCCGCTACCCTCTTTGACCCGCTGAGAGCCGGGGTTGCTTTATGAGTTCACCAGCAAAACGCCCCGCCGGCAGCCAACGCCGGCAACTGGGCAACACCGGTGAAACATTGGCTTTGCAAGCCCTAACCGCCGCCGGTTTGACTATTCTCGACCGCAATTGGCGTTGCGCCGCCGGTGAACTGGACATTATTGCCCAGGAGACAGCGCCCGATTTTGTCAGTGGCAACCCACAAGCGCCCTGGCTGGTCTTAGTAGAAGTGCGCACCCGGCGGGGCGAGGCGTTTGGCACTGCGCTCCAGGCGGTTACACCGCGCAAAGCCGCCAAATTACGCGAAGTGGCTGAACATTATGTCCAAGCGCACAACTGGACCGGTCCGTGGCGCATCGATTTTGTGGCGGTGCAAATGGATAGCAGTGGACGATTGCTGGCCGTTGAGCATGTACGCCATGCCGTGACAGGGTAAGGCAAATGGATAGTTCTGCTGTTGCCCACGCTTCAACCACATCGTTGCCGCCTGTTGTTATTCTTCTGGGGCCAACTGCCGTGGGCAAGACGGAGCTAAGTCTTGGCCTGTGTGAGTACTTTCACGGTGAAGTCGTTAGCGCCGATAGCCGCCAGATCTATCGGGGTATGGACATCGGCACGGCCAAAGCAACCGCTGCTGAACTAGCGCGCGTTCCCCATCACCTGATCGACATCTGCGCTCCAGACGAACCTTTTTCATTGGCCGACTATCAACAGCGCGCCTACGCTGCCATCGCTGCCATTCATGCACAGGGGAAAGTTCCCTTTTTGGTTGGCGGATCGGCGCTGTATATTCGCGCCGTTGTTGATGGCCTGCGCATTCCTGAAGCGCCGCCGAATCCCCAAGTGCGGGCGGAATTAGAGGCGTTTTTAGCCGCCGAGGGACGCGAAGCCCTCTTTCTACGGCTGCAAGCGCTCGACCCAGCCACGGCGGCGGTGATCGATGGCAAAAACCCGCGCCGGGTGTTGCGGGCGCTGGAAATTTTCCTGACGACCGGCAAGGCGAAAGTAGAGATGGAGGGGACACAGCCACCGCCCTATCGCTTCCTCCTGCTAGGGCTGGATCGACCACGTGATCAACTCTATGAACGCATTGATCGGCGTGTTGACGCAATGATGGAGCAAGGGTTGATCGAGGAAACCAGCCGTCTACTGACTGCCGGCTATCGACCACCATTGCCGGCGATAACCAGTTTGGGCTATCGCGAGATCATCGCTTACCTGGAAAACGAACTGCCATTGCCAGCCGCCATTGAAAAGATCAAAACCGAAACCCATCGTTATGTCCGCCATCAAGCCACCTGGTTTCGGAAAATGCCCAACATTGTCTGGTTTACCCTTGATGAAACTACACCTGAAACCATAGCCGAGCGGATTTACGCTCACGTTGCTGCGTTCTTGGCTGTGGTATAGTAAAAGGATGATCGATTGCGTTTATAAAATGAACCCTATCGCACATTTTTTTGCGCATTGCATAGACTTACTAAAAGGTCTATAATCCGTTAGGCACAATAAAACGAAGCACTAGCAAAGGGGCTGAAACCAGGCGCTTATCATACCGATGCACTTATCAGACTGTTTTACTCATTGATGACCCAAATTTATTTCTCACATTTATTTCTCACAATGGGTGCGCCTGAGCAGATTGGGTTGGTTAAAAGGAACTTATTATGACTCTTCATTCTGATATTGACAGGTTGGACACGACGGTTGATCCGGCCGTAGTGACTAGCATTACGCCGTCAAACCGTGCGCTCACCGGCGCAAATGGACATAGCAATGGCCTCGCCAATCGCCTGCCTTTGCCCACCAGAGTGCCGCTCGATGCCGACAGTCCGCCGCCAAACCAACCCCTGGAACCGGTTGCCGTTGCCCTGCAAAAGTTGCCACCACTGCCGCTAGCGGACCAAAGCGGCCCCATCCAGATTGAACCCAGCAAAGAAGAGCAACAAGCATTTGACCAACTCTTTCAGGCGCTGCCCCCCAACTTTACACGTAAAGAGTATGAATTGCTCCTGCGTTCCTACACCGTCGCCAGCTATGCCCATCGCAACCAGCAGCGCGAGAGTGGCGAACCCTACATGCTCCACCCCATTGCCGTCACCAAAATCCTGATTGATATGCGCATGGATGTCAATACCCTGGCCGCTGGTCTGCTCCACGACGTGGCCGAAGATTCCGAATTTTCCATTGAGTACATCCAGGAACACTTTGGGCCGGTCATCAGTATGTTGGTTGATGGCGTGACCAAGCTAAAACGGATCAATGAACTGGGCAATACCCGCTCGGCCATGTCGGATAGCAAGGCCGAGTCGCTGCGCAAGATGTTTCTGGCCATGGTCGAGGATATTCGCGTGGTGTTGATCAAACTGGCCGACCGGCTGCACAATATGCGCACGCTTAGTACACAAAAGGATTTCAAGCGCCGGCGCATTGCCCGTGAAACGCTGGAAATCTTTGCCCCCCTTGCCAACCGCCTGGGGATCTGGAAGATCAAATCGGAGCTGGAAGATTTAAGTTTCCGCTATCTGGAGCCGGCCAGCTACCGCGACATTGCCAAAGCAATCCAGCAAAAGCAGGATGAGCGCGATAAGTGGGTCATTCGCATCAAGGCCGAGATCGAGCGCGAACTGGCCAAAGCCGGCATTCCCGCCGAAGTGAGCGCCCGCACCAAACATATCTACAGCATCTGGCGCAAGATGAAGCGCAAAGAGGTCAGCTTCGACCAGATTTACGATGTCTACGGCTTCCGTGTCATGGTCGAGAACGAGGCGCATTGCTACTATGCGCTGGGTATCGTCCACAGCCTCTGGCACCCCATTCCCGGTGAGTTTGACGACTATATTGCCAACCCCAAAAATAACATGTACCGCAGTCTGCACACCGCTGTTCTTAGCAAGCGCAACGGGCGCCCGATGGAAGTGCAGATCCGCACCCATGAGATGCACCAGGTGGCTGAATATGGCATTGCCGCCCACTGGCAATACAAAGAGCAGGCCAAGCATGACGCCGATTTTCAGCGCAAGGTGGCTTGGATTCGCCAGTTGATGGAGTGGCGCCAGGAAGTGACCGACGCCGACGAGTTTATGGACAGCATGAAGACCGATGTCTTCAAAGACCGGGTCTTTGTCTTTACGCCGCAAGGGGATGTGGTCGATCTGCCGGCCGGCGCCACGCCGATTGACTTCGCTTATGCCATTCACACCGAATTGGGCGATCGCTGCCGGGGCGCCAACGTCAATGGTCGTCTGGTGCCGCTCGATTACAAGCTCAAAAATGGCGACCAGGTGGTGGTGATTGCCGCCAAACGGGGCGGTCCCAGTCGCGACTGGTTGAACCCCGATCTGGAGTATGTCGCCACCCAACGCGCCCGCAGCAAGATCCGCACCTGGCTGCGTAAACAGGGCCGTGAAGAGAATGTCCAACGCGGCAAGCAGATGTTGGAAAAAGAGATGCGCCGCCTCTCGGTCAACCTGACCGCGGAAGGGATTGCTAAACTCTTTAACCATGACAAACCCGAAGACTTTTACGCCGCCATCGGCTATGGTGACATTAACTCCCAGCAGATTGCCCAGGCGATCTTCAACCATGAGCGGCGGGAACAGGAACGGCTGGCCGCCCTCAACGGCACCTTGATTCAAGCACGGATCAGCCGCAGCAGCACCTCTAAGCTAGGGGATGGCTTAATGGTGCAAGGGGTGGAAGGGCTGTTGACGCAACTGGGCCGTTGTTGCACCCCGGTGCCGGGCGATCCGATCATCGGCTATGTAACCAAAGGGCGCGGCGTCACTATCCACCGCACCACCTGCCCCAATGTGGCGACTTGCGTGCGCCGCGGCCATAACCATCGCTTGATCGACGTGCAATGGACCACCGGCGGTCAGGAGATCTACCCCGTCAAAATCCAGATCAGCGCCTATGATCGCGCTGGTCTCATGCGCGATGTCGCTAGTCTGGTGGCGGATGAACATATTAACATGCTGAGTGTCGAAGCCTTGACGGGTCAGAAAGATAACCTGGCGCTCATCAACGCTACGCTGGAAATCGAAGATGTGGCGCAACTGATGCGCATTCTGACCAAAATTGATCGCTTGCCGAATATTGTCGATGTGCGGCGGACGCTCAGTTAGCTGGTCACTGCTCAGCCCCTAGCCACACCCTGGTGTCAACCGGAAGAGACCGCCTGTTCCTGTACCGATCCACAGGGCGCCATCGGGCGCCGTCGTTACCGCCAGTAGCGGCCAGACCAGCATCACCCGCTCGGCGATCATCTGCCCATCGGTGGCGCGACCGACACGGTAGAGGCCCGGATTGCGACCGTATTGCCCAAAAAAGATCGTGCCGTAGGCCCAGGTAATCCCCGTCGGCGCCGAGGTGTTAAGCAGATCAACCACCGGCAGCGAATACCAAGGCTGTGGCGACGTGAGCGCCAGCGGAAAACCATAATAGGGGGTCGATTCTTCCGGCGTCCCAGGCGGTGTACTGCTAGGGTCGAAGACATTGACCTCATCACCGGCGCTCACATTTTCCGGCACATTGGTGGCGCCATTATCGGTGAACCAAAGGCGACCAGCCGGATCAGTGGTCAACCCATACGGGTTACGCAGACCACGCGCGGCTGTCTCAAAGACCTCGATCTTATATTCACTCAACAATCGGTCAATCGGCGCCCGCAACAGACGCGCCGCAAAGCGGTTGCCGCCCGTCACCACATTGAGCGCCCCGGCTTCCGCCATGCCAACAATTGGCCCATCCGAGTAGCCATCGCGTACACCGCCAGTGCCAACATAAAGATACCCACCGGCTACAGCGATCCCATTATTGGCGTGAAAAAGTTGGCTGTTGACGGCAAAACCGCCGGCCAATGGCTTATAGCTACCGCCATCGGGAATCCAGCCCACCTCGCCGGCGCGATTGAGAAAGAGGGCGCCATTACTATAGGTGATGCCGGTAATGCGGCTCGACTCGCGCATGATCTCCTGCGGCGTATAACGGCTGGCTGGGTCATAGACGAGAATGGATCGGCTGGGATGATACGCATCATACAAAATGTTGGGGTCGGGCTGTCCATCCAGCGAGACATCTGTTGCCATAAAGAGGCGACCATCCGGGGCGAAGGCCAATGCCGTAATGCCCCGCTGATTGTCCGGCAGATGTTGATCGATGCAGAAGCCGCCGCGCGGTTGCAACCAGCCGTCACCATCTGCCGGTGCGGGCAGGCCAAGGGCCGCTTGCATACCACCTGGCGCGCTCGCGGCCCGCACCGGTGCGCTACTGGCTGGGGCTGCCGCTTTCACTTCTTCGGCAGCCGCGCCGGCGGTCGCCACATCGGTTGATGGCGCCGCTGCGGCCAGGATGCCGGTTGCGGCGACTGGTGATGAGACGAGTGCTAGGGATTGGAGCAAGGGTGTCAGTTGTGCAGCTTGCGGTTCGACGCCGCAACTGATCGGCAAAATCAGGTCATTATTCACCACTTGCAGCGGCTCATCCACCGGATTAGCGCAGACATCACTCACCGGATCGACATTGAGCGCGCCGACCCGCAACCAGCGCTCCGCTGTGTTGTTCTGGTCAACGGGCGTCGTCCGGGTAACAACTTCGGTTGCCCGTTGCGCCAGCGCGCCCAACTCGATCCAGCGCCGCACCAATTCGATGTCAGCATCCGGTAAAGCGCCGATCAGGGGCATCTTGCCGCTTTCCAGCACCTGCCACAAGACTGAATTGGCTGCATCGCCGGGCAGCACAACTGGCCCGCGCATACTACCGGCCATCAAGGCATCATAGGCCGTCACTTGTAAATTTAGTTGTTTGACCACGCCACTATGGCAGGCAATACAAGTGCGCTGAAAGATTGGCTGAATATCTTCCTTGTAGCCCACACTATCCTCAACCGTGACGCGCAGCGTAGTCGTGGTCGGTGCGACCGGACTGGTGTTGCTGACAGTGATCAAATCGGTGATTTGCACTAGGCTGCCCCGCTGAATGCGCCCAGTGCGACAAGAAGCGGCTTGCGGCGTTTCCCGTACATTGCTATTTTGCAGCGCAATGCCATAGACCGTTTGTCCCAAAGCCAGACACGCTTGGAGTTGTGCAATGTTCTCAAATGGTTCGAGCTTGACTTCCACAGTGCCACGTAGGTTTGGTTCATGAAAGGGAATAACGGGGCCGGCAACAGTCAACGGTTCGGGTAGTTGAAGTTGGGGTGGGAGAGGCGTGGGGGTGGTAGCGCTACAGGCGGTTGTGATTACTGCAAAAACAGTTAGCGAAAGATAAAATTTCCAAAATCGACAAAACATAATCTCACCACTAAACTAGGACCACACACAAAAGTTAGAGCAACATCGGGGTGTGGGCGCGCCCAATTGACGACACCTGGCATGGTTGGGCGCAAAGCCGGTAGACGAATCGCTCCTACAACCTGCTATTTTCGCACGCTTCATAACAGCAGTTTGTAACGGGCAACATCAATCACGCTTCTTGTACCACCAGGCGCGCATGTTGAATATCGACATGAATTTGAGCGATCAATTCTTGAATAGTACTAAAACGTTGTTCATCGCGCAAACGCGCAACAAACTCGACGGTAATCAATTGTCCATAAAGATCACCTGAATGCCCTGTTGGCGGGAAGTCCAAGAGATGCGTTTCCAGTCGTTGCTGAACCCCATCCACCGTAGGCCGTACACCCAAGTTAGTGACGCTCTGAAATAGTTGTGGTTGTCCGGCAATATGCACTGTTGTCCGGGTGGCATAGACGCCATTCTTTGGCAACAATTTATTGGGCGTCAACTGGAGATTGGCGGTGGGTACACCAATCTGCCGTCCGCGCTTATCACCATCAATCACTGCACCAGTCACATGGTAATCGCGCCCTAATAATTCGGCGGCAGTTGTCACATCGCCCTGTTGCAACGCTGTGCGAATCGTGCTGCTGCGTACAGGGTGGGCGCTCAGGGTAAAAGGGTCAATGACATGTAGCGTATAACCAAGCTCATTGCCTAGCGCTCGCAACATGTTCAAATCACCTTTGCGGCCACGGCCCAAGGCAAAATCGGGACCCACGACCAATCCGGCCAATCCTAGATGCTGTTTTAAGCGAAGAATAAAGTCGCGTGCCTCCAAGGCGGCAATCTCACGGGTAAATTGTTGGATTACGCCAAAATCGATCCCAAGTTGACCAGCTAGAGTGAGCCTTTCCAACGGTGTTGTCAACAGAAAATGGTGATGCTCCGGGCGCAGAACGGCCAACGGGTGGGGATCAAAGGTGATCAAACCGGTGTGGGGCGGTGCTGTCACGGCGCCGGCGGCAAAGGCTGCGTCCGCCACTGCAATCATTTGTCCTAAGAGCGCCTGGTGGCCGCGATGGAGGCCATCAAAATTGCCAATGGTGACAAAGGATGGCCCGGTAAGCTGTGCGCCGGTTATATTCTCAAACTTCTGCATAGCCATCTGCCTATACTAGATCCTTAAAGCGAAGCGCCGGCAAACCATTTTTCGGCCTTCCATAGATATGCACCATGGCCGGATGGCGCCGGTTGCAAAGCGTGTAAAATTCCCACCAACATGCCATCCGCCGTTACCCCTTTGGCCAGTGACGGTCGGGGTTGCGCCATCGGATTCGGTAGCGCCACCACCTGCCCATGCCCTAAGCGCCGACTCACTTCTTCATCTAACTTCAACTCAGGCAGCGGTAAACCGTGGCCCAGTGGTAGCAGGAGTTGAGCCAGCGTTTCAGTCTCTCCTGCCGCTTCAATTGTGGCCAAGGGATGGGCATCGGCCAAGGCAAAAGGGCCAGCCGCTTCACGACGTAGTGAGGAAAGATGGGCATGGGTTTGCAGCGCCAGGCCGAGATCGTGGGCCAGACTGCGAATGTAGGTGCCGGCAGAACAGGTCACGCGTAAGGCGACATGGTTGGGTGGACGAAAATCGATCAAGTGAAGTTGATGAATTGTCACCGGACGTGGCTCGACTGTGACCGTTTCGCCCCGGCGCGCTTTATGGTGCAAACTTTCACCATCTTGTTTCAAGGCGGAATAGACCGGCGGCAGTTGCATAATCTCGCCGCGGAAGGTCGCCAATGCCGCTTCAATCGCTGCCACGGTCAACGGCGGAACAGGGCTTTCGGCAACGACAGCACCCATGCGATCATATGTATCAGTCGCAGCGCCAAGGGAGATTTCGGCGTAATACTGTTTGTCATGCCCCTGGTAATATTCGACCAGCCGCGTTGCCTGCCCCAAACAGAGGACGAGAACGCCGCTCGCCATTGGGTCGAGCGTACCGGTGTGGCCAATCCGCCGTTGCCCGCTCCAACGACGCACCAGTTGGACAATATCATGGCTGGTGTGGAGGCGAAGGGGTGTTGCGACCGTCGCACCCTCCGGCTGAGGGTGCGCTGAGATGGCTGGTAAGCCGGGTTTATCCACGATCAAGAGACCGTGATAGTGGCTTTCACGACGAGGCACGCGCTATTTTTCTCCATCACTACTAACCCCACCCTAACCCTCCCCAGCTTGGGGAAGGAACAGTTGACGGCGCCATTGGTTCCTCCCCTTATCAGGGGGAGGCTAGGAGGGGGTGATTATCCTTGTTTGGTTGCGCCCTGCCGTTGCGCTTCCTTGAGCGCCGCGACCACTCGTGGCGTCACTTCCGCCAGTGTGCCAGGGATGGTGCAACCGCTGGCGGGGGGATGACCGCCGCCGCCCAACTGAAAGGCCACGGAACCGACATCAAAGCCGGGCTTGGCCCTAAAACTACATTCTACCGCCAATTGCCCTTTTTCGTCTACTTTTTCAGTAAAGGTTGCACTAATCTCTGCTTCGGTGGCTGTCACTAACATGCTGCTCAACTGGCCGTCATCTTTGGTGCCGGCGCGCTGCATCTGTTCACGCGTCAATACTGTCCAAATCACCCCCTCTTCCAGGTGCAGATCGCTCAGCACCATGCCCCACAACTGGAAGACGCGGAAAGAACGGCGATTCAGCGTGCGGGCGATGATATCGGCCATATTCGCGCCGCCTTTCATCAACAGCACCGCCGCTTCCAGCACTGCCGGTGTGGTGTTGCTGGTGCGAAAGCCGATTGTATCCGTGACAATGCCGGTTAGTAGACATTGCGCCACTGGGCCGGTGAGCGGGACAGAGAGCGCCTGGGCCAGCGTCACCAACATTTGACAAGTGGCGGCATAATCGGGCGCGACCCAGTTCCATGTGCCAAAGCGTGTATTGGTAATATGATGGTCAATCACCAGCAGCGGGATCTGGGCATGAGCGTCCGGCCGGAAGACCGCCCCCATGCGATCCAGGCTGGACGCATCCAAACAAATAATCAGGTCATAGCTATTGGCCACAGACGCGGGGGCAATGATCTGCTCACTGCCCGGCATAAAGCGAAAATCACTGGGCGTGCGGTCGTGCATAGCTAACACGGGCGTTTTGCCCAAGTGGCGCAAGATCCAGCCCATACCAAGCAAGCTGCCATAAGCGTCGCCATCGGGGTTGATATGGCTGACACAGAGGATGCGTTTCGGCTGCCGGATCACTTCAATCACTGTTTCGAGCATGGTTGGTTCGGTCGTCATAAACAAATAAGTGAACATCATAGAACTTACCCACAAGCCCAGACCAGTAGTAATCATCCAAAAATAACTTGTAGATTTGCTCCTTGCGAGTCCGTGACTTGCCAGGAGCAAGGCGAGTCCGTGACTCGCAAGGAGCGTGAGGTTATTTCTGGACAATTACATAGGGCCGGTGAGACCCTAATGCAATTTCATTAAGTCTCTGGCGGCGAATCCGTTTTGCGTAAGTCCTACATAAAATAAGCGTGTAACGCCAGGTTTCGACTGAAACGCAGCGGTTACACGCTCATGACAACGGCTATAAACAACACTGGTTAACTGGTCGTTGCACTTTCGGGAACGGCAGTCGGCTGTTGCCGTTCTTGGGCGATCTGTTGCAAAATCTCTTGCACCCGTCCAACTTTTTCTGGCGTATCGTCATAGTAAAAGAGTAATTCCGGCACCAGCCGCAAGGAGCAGCGTTCGGCTAATTGACTGCGCAGGTAGGGTGTCGCCTTGCGCAGATGTCTGAGCATCTCGGCGCGCGAGACATCCTCTTGTTGATGGCTGACAAAGACCTTCGCATTCCGCAGATCACGGCTCACCTGAACTCCCGTGACCGTCAACAAGCTAAGATGGGGATCATCCAGCTCGTTGCTAATCATAATGCTTAACTCCTCATAGAGCAACTCGGTCACGCGTTGTTGTCGGATATTATTCATAACAACTCTCCCTCGTCATAAAGGCGGCATGGCCGCTGCTTATCGGTTGACCTGCAAGCGATGAAGAGCGAACACACCATCTAAGAACGGTGCTATCCAACAAATGCAGGCAGGCTTGGTCGAGTTGGTTGGTTGATTTGGTGATTAGCTCGGTGGTTTCGACAAGCTCAACCACCGAGCTAATCACCAAATCCGTAACTACTCAGTTCCTAGCCAGTCACGGACTGGCTAGGAACTGAGTAGTTACCCGAATCTTTATCGAACCCGTTGCTTCTCAAAGAGTTCGATAATATCCCCTTCGATCAGGTCATCCTGACCGGTCAGTTTGATCCCGCACTCGTAGCCTGTCCGCACTTCGTTGACATCTTCTGTAAAGCGGCGCAAGGTTTCAATGCGCACGCCCTCCAAGACGGTTTTGCCGCCACGCATTACACGGGCCATGGCGCTACGTTTGGCCAGCCCATCTTGGATCATACAGCCGGCAATCATGCCGCGCCGTAATTTAAATACCTGCAAGACCTGAGCATGACCCAACACCCGATCTTCGTAGATCGGCTCCAACATGCCCTGCAATGCTAATTCGACATCTTCGATCATCTTGTAGATGATGTCATAATGGCGAATCTCGACACCGGAATTCTCCGCCCGCACCAGTGCGGCCTTATCGGTATGGACACTAAAGCCGATAATAATCGCTTCACTGGCTTCGGCCAACATCACATCAGACTCGGAGATGTCGCCGATACTGGCCTGGAGAATCTTGATCTCGACTTCTTCGTTCTTGATCTCCTGCAAACTATTGACCACCGGCTCCAACGTGCCTTGCATGTCGGCACGGACAATGAGATTGAGCGTCTTGGTTTCGCCACCTTCCAAGCGGGCAAAGAGATCATCCAGTGACATTTGCGGGCGAGTCGGCGCTTTGGCAGCCTGTGTGGCGGTCATCTGCCGTTCTTCCGCCAATCGGCGCGCTTCACGGTCAGATTTCAACACCTCAAAGTGATCACCGGCGGTCGGCACTTCTTGAATCCCCAGCACTACCACCGGCGTACTTGGCCCTGCCTCCTTAAGCGGCTTGCCGTCGTGGGTGAACATCGCCTTGATGCGCCCCCAGGTGTTACCGACCAGAATGGCATCACCCTGGTGGAGCGAGCCATTTTGCACCAACAAGGTGGCGGTGACGCCACGGAATTTATCCAACTCCGCTTCGATGACCGTGCCGACACATTGGCCCTTGGGGTTGGCCTTGAACTCTTCCACCTCGGCCACGATCAGGATGTTTTCCAACAGATCTTCAATGCCGATGCGGTTGAGCGCACTGAGCGGCACCATAATCGTGTCGCCGCCCCACTGTTCGGGTTGTAAGCCTTCCTGGGCCAGTTCATCCATCACACGCTGGGGGTTGGCATTGGGCTTGTCGATCTTGTTGATCGCAACGATGATAATGACGCCGGCGGCGCGGGCGTGACTGATCGCCTCTTTGGTCTGCGGCATCACGCCGTCATCGGCGGCAACGACCAGCACCACAATGTCGGTGACCTGGGCGCCACGGGCGCGCATGGAGGTGAACGCTTCATGGCCCGGCGTATCCAGGAAGGTGATCTTCCGGCCATCAACCGAAACCTGATAGGCGCCGGTCCGTTGGGTAATGCCGCCCGCCTCACCAGCGGCAACATCGGTGTTGCGAATACGGTCGAGGAGGGTCGTCTTACCATGGTCGACATGACCCAATACGGCCACCACAGGGGGACGAATGACCATATCCTTCTCGGCGCCTTGGCGGATGACCTTCTGGATTTGCGAACGCTTGCTGCGCGCCGCCGGTTCCGGTTCGGCATCAGCCGCCGGCGCTTCCGCTTCGGCTTTGTTCTCCGGCCACTTGACCTTGACCCGTAATTCTTCGCCCAAAATCACCGCCGTATCATGATCCAGGCTATGGGTGATCGGCGCCATAATGCCATATTGCATCAACACTTTGATGAGATCAATTGGGCTGCGCTCCATCAGCGTCGCCAAGTCGCGCACGGTGATAAAGTCACCGACGATAATCTCGGTGGGCGCTTTGGCGGCCGGTGCGGCTTTGGGCGCCGGGGCCGTTTTTACCGGTTGCTGCGGCCCTCTGGGGGGCTGTTGCGCATTCCGTTGGGGCTGTTGCGGCTGCCCGCCCCGTGGTGACTGTTGGGATTGCCCCCCGCGCTGTTGCTGCTGCGGCTGTTGTCCACCCCCGCCCCGCTGCTGTGGCTGCTGTTGTCCTCCCCCACCCCGCTGTTGCGGCTGTTGGGGTTGACCCTTGGGTGGCTGCGGTCTGTTCTGCTGCTGCGCTGGACGCGACGGCTGCCCGTTCTGCTGCGGCTTGCCCCCGCCGCCCCCTTTATTTTTATCTGGTGCGCCCCCCGGTTTGCCGGTATTGTTATTCGGGCGTTGTTGAGTTTGCGTTTTGTCTTGTGTTGCCATTCTTTTGATTCCCTTCTCTACGACAGCCAACAGCGGTATGGCGCCAATTAGGTTAACTTTTACCATGTCAACCTTTGGCATACCGCCTTGCCGACTGCGCTCACGAGTTCAGTAGTACGGCACAAATGCGCCGTACTACCCTTTGCGCGCAGTTCGGCAACGATATCGGCCAAAATTCCAATGTGTACCGGAGGAAGCGCTATGGTGTTTGTCGTAGCCCAGCCGGTTGTGTGTAATCGCCGCACACATTTGTCAAGACGCCTGTCTTATCAAAAACAGGGGGTCGTCACAATTGCTGCGACGCGCTTACAGTAGAGAGTTGGCTGAATGACCCAAAGTCATGGCGCCGATCCTGATGACGCAGAATCAAGCCCAAATTATCGGGCAACCAGAGCGAAGAAAAAGCGAGGAAAAAAGGGGCAGAGAGTTGGTTTCCCAATGTCACCTGTTCATGGTGACATTTTCCCAGTGTCACCTGTTCATGGTGACCTCCGCGCCTTGCTTCTTCACGTCTTCTTGTTTCTGCATTTCAGCACAACCGGCCAAGCTAACGATACTCCTGTTGGTGATGTTCAGGGTGGTTGGTTGTCGGTCGCTGCCACTCAACCATTCGCCACTGTCCACCGCACCCCATAAGGAGCAGGTTTTACATGTCGCCATAGCTACTATCCGCCGCCAATGTTAGCCGCACCATCATTTGTTCCTATTCCAGATTTCTGCACTTTCATTAGTAGTGCCGGTTCTTTTTCTGTTACTCACTAGAACCACCACTGTCCTCTACTTCCGGCAAAGTTGCCAGAAACGCTTCTAACTGCTTACGGTCTTCCGCCGTAACATTTGTGCGCAACGCCTGATTGAGGCGATTGCTCTGTAACACCATTGTCATACAACGACGCGTCGGGTGGATGTAAGCGCCACGCCCGGCTTTTTTGCCGGTGGGGTCAAGTATGACCCCTTGCTCGGTGCGAACCACCCGAATCAAGCCCCGTTTGCCTGCGATTTCACGACAGGCAATACATGTTCGTTGTGGAACGTGCTTAACGCGCGGACTCTGCTGCTTTTTGTCCATCTTTTCTGATCACAAACCAGTAAACCAGTAACACAGTAAGACAGATGGTCAGTTACTGTCACACTGACCGACTGTCTTACTGTGTTACTGGCTTCCGCCGTTTCATACTACAACTAGAAATAGCCGCCGAAATCGTCGTCGTCACCCAAATTAGTACGTCGCTTTTTCTTCTTGGGCGCCTTTTTATCAAACTTTTCAGGTTGGCCCTTCTTGACCACTTTAGCTTTCTTGCCTTTGTTGCCCTTGGCCTTGTGGTCCGTGGCCTCGGTCCAAATATCATCTTCCTCATCGACTGGCGCCTCTTCATCAATGCCGGCGAGGAGTTCTTCGGGAATTTCAAATTCGGCCTCAGTGAAGGGGCTTTCCCGTCGCCGCTGCGCCATGCGCGCCCGCAACATGTCCGCCGTGATCACCTGGGGCAGTTCATCCGGACGGGTGATGGGGGCGGCAGTCGGCTCTTCTTCCACTTCTTCCATCGTGGGCTGCACTGCCCGCGGCTCCTCCACCGGTTTGCGCGACGGACGTACTGCTTCGACCGGCGCTGCCGCTTCCTCTTCGTCGAAAGAGACTTCCGGCGTCATCGACAATTCGTCCTTGGCCGCTGCCAACGCCGCTGACCAGGCATCTTCTGTCACCCGTGGCATGGGCGCTTCGGTCAACGAACTGAGATCAGGCAGGGCCGGCATGGTGCGGCTCTCACGCTCATCGTCAAACGACGGGAAGACATCGTCCAACCCCGTGTGGCCAAAGGCGTCTTGCACCTCGTCATCGTCACCGGCGGTGTTGCGCAACGACTGGGCGACTTCCCACAGCCGGTCGTTGGAACTGGATTGCTGTTCACTGAGCAGAATGCGTTCGGCCACACTGAGTAGGTCATCGGATTTGCGGTTGACCTCGGCTTTGGCCCGTTCAAAGACAAGCTGATCCAACCCTTCGGCTTTGGCTTCAGTTTCGCTCTTAATATCAATGCGCCAGCCGGTCAGTTTCGCCGCCAGACGTGCGTTCTGCCCTTCCTTGCCAATGGCGAGGCTCAACTGGCGATCGGGTACAACCACCACGGCGGTCTTCAACGAGGACTTTTCGTCCAAAATGACATTGTTGACCTTCGCTGGGCTGAGGGCATTGGAAATATAGGTCGCCGGGTCAGCGCTCCACTCAACAACATCAATCTTTTCGTTAGAAAGTTCGTTGACAATATTTTGAATGCGCAGACCCCGCATCCCGACGCAACTGCCCACCGGATCGACGCCGGGAACGGTCGCCACCACCGAAGCTTTGCTGCGGGCGCCGGGTTCGCGCGCAATCGACTTGATTTCGACAATGCCGTCGCGTACTTCGGGAATCTCCTGTTCCATCAGCCGACGCAAGAGATTGCGATGGGTGCGACTGAGCTTGATGACCGGGCCACGGGTGCTTTTGTGGACATCAACCACATAGACCTTGATAAAATCACTGCGGCGTAATTTTTCCGAAGCGATCAACTCATCGCGCATCATCAGCACTTCGTGCTTGTCGTCGAGCAAAACCGTCACCGCACCGGATTGGGCGTCGATGCTGCGCACTTGGGCGCGCACGATCTCGCCGACTTGATGGGCAAAATTCTCGTAGACGTTATCCCGCTCCGCCTCGCGAATCCGCTGCAAGATCACCTGTTTGGCGGTCTGTGCGGCAATACGGCCAAAGTCATCAGGATTGGTCTGCACGCGAATCACATCCCCCAACTGGGCTGACGGCTGAAGCTTGCGCGCCTCGGCCTCCACAATTTCCGTGCGCGGGTTGAAGAGTTCTTCCACCACCTCACGCTCGGCAAAGATGCGCATATCGCCGGTGATGCGGTCGACTTCCGATGAAACATTGGCAACGGAGCCATAATTGCGCTTATAGGCAGATACCAGTGCTGCCTCAATGGCCGTAAAGATTACTTCACGGTCCAGCCCCTTATCGGTGGCAACCTGATTAATGCCAGCGATCAAAGCTTTTGACATGGCGATGACTACCCTTCACAACTCGGCGGTATAGCACAATTACCTGCGCACCTTCTTGCGTCCATCCCCATCTTGCCCGAGCAGATGGGTGTTATGCCGGTGCGCATAGGATTTGACATACCGCCCACAACTAACGTTGTTTTATCCCCTACAACAAGAAAAGTGGGGGTTCCCCACTTCGCTCGACGAACTACTCTGCTACTGACACCCCTGTTTCCCCTTTGTGTCCCCACCGACTTGTCGCCACTAAAATTCATGACGACTTACGAACACAAAAAGAAACGCATCTAACGGTAAGTGATCATATCACACGTTGTTCACGATTGCAAGTTTTGAATGATCAGCATTTGGGTTGAATAGGGTACAGACGCGGATTTCGGGAATGCGGATAATGCTAATCCGCAAAATTGATTATCCCGTAGGGGCGTACTCTACGGGATGGCTATTTACGGGATGGCTATTTTATGGCTTGGAATAGCCTTAGCCGTTACGGTCACGCTTTGCCAAAGCCGGGGCAAACCGATTGCCAAGCCTTATCACCTGTGATAAGATTTTGCCTACAATTGGGAAACGGCGCAACTGCGCCCCAAAAGATCTCGAAAGAATTTCAGGCACAGTAATCCTATGTTTCTTGTGATCGGCACCACGACGTTGGATCTCTTTAACGGCGGCATCGCCCAGATGCCCACCGTGCGCGGCGACGAATTTACCACCGATAGTCTGGTCTTCTGCCAGGAACCGCTCCAACTGTTGCTGGGCGGGAATGCCGGCATTGCAGCCTATGCCCTGGCCCGGTTGGGCGCGCCGGTTGCTATCGGCAGCGCCATCGGCAACGATCCGTCGGGCGCTCTGTTACAAAGCTGGCTACAAGCCGCCGGTGTGGAGACCAATGGTCTCCTGTGCCACCCCACCGCCGCCACCTCGACCACCACTGTTGTCAGCGACCAGACGCGCAACCGGCTGGCCTTCCACCATGCCGGCTCTTCGCACCACTACGCGCCGGGTGATTTACCAGACGCGTTGCTGGCGCGCACCAAGGTGTTGCTGGTTTCCGCCTTTACCCTCCTAGATCAGTGGCGACCCTATGGCTTTTTAGACCTGCTGGTGCAAGCCAGAAAACAGGGCATCATCACCGCCCTCGACATCGGCCCGGCCATTGGGCAGCCGGTAAAGCTGGGGGAGATTGCCGATCTCCTGCGTTACGTGGACTACTTCATCTGTAACGAACATGAATTAAGCGTCTGTTGTGATGTGGATGAGACGGCCGGCGGCTCTACTGGGGGCATGGCCCAGATTTTAACCCATGGCGCCGGTTGCGTGGTGATCAAGCGGGGGGCGGAAGGCGCTTTGGTGCAGGCCAAGGGGGCCGGTACGGTTCATGTGCCGGGCTTTGCCGTCAATGCCCGCATGACCGTGGGCGCGGGGGACTCGTTTAATGCCGGTTTTCTCTATGCCATCCACCAAGGCAAAACACCCACAGAGGCCGCCCGCTTTGCCAACGCCGTGGCGGCGCTGGTGGTGACATCGGCGCAGGGCGCGTTGGGTGCGCCGACCTTGTCTCAGGTGGAAGCGTTGATCGCCAAAGAACCGGTGTCGATCTTCGAGCGTATTCAGGCACAACTGCGCGCCAGCGCTCACCAGAATTATGAGGCCCTCGCCGTGCCGCCCTTTACCTGTTTCATCAACCCGGATGATCCTTCGCCGTGGTCTAACTATGCCATTCCTGATACGTCGATCATCGGCGCTGTTGAAGAAACGTTGTCTGCCCTACCGTCGATCTTCGGGGCGCGCGGACGGACGCCCCGCTTTGAATTTATTGAAGAGTACACACCTTATCTAGCCCCGCTGTTGCAAGCCCACGGCTTTCACGAAGAGATGCGCGCCCTGCTCATGCTCTGTACCCCGGCGAGCTATCAATCAGTCGCACCCATCCCCGATGTCACCGTGACGGAACTCACGGCTGCGGCGCCACTGACTGCCCTACAGGAATTCCTGACCGTGCAACGGCGCAGCTTTGGCGATGACGATGCCACCGCCGTGACCGAAACCGAAGCGGAACAATTTCGCAGCCGTTTTCAGACCACTCGCCTCTTTGCCGCGACGGTTGATGGGCGCATGGTCAGCGCCGCCTGTCTACAACCACCCCATGAAGGCGTGACTGAGATCGCCGGCATCGCCACCCTGCGCCCCTTCCGCCGCCAAGGCATCGGCGCATTAGTGACGGCGGCGGCAGTTCAGGCGGCTTTTGCCCAGGGCCTCGACCTTGTCTTTCTCACCGCCGGCAGCCCGGAGGCGGGGCGGGTTTATGAGCGCGCCGGCTTCCACACCATCGGCAGTGGGCTGATCTACGGCTGGCGGACAGGATGACAAGATGACAAGGTGGAGACGATCTCGTGTCACCCTGTCACCCCCTCACCCTGTCTTCACCCACTTGACAGGCCAACGCCGCTCCCTTACAATGGGAACGTTGTCATTTGTTGTAATTTGCCTGTAAAGAAGGTCTGTCGCCCTCATGCCCAGCTTAAAATTGAAGAGCAACCACAAGGCCATCACCACCTACTACGCCGAGATCAACAACTTAGCCCAATTGCGGATGTTTGGGGAAGGCGCCGTCTCGCCGGCCTTTGCCGGGTTGTTGCGCGCCTGCGCCAACCAGTTTCAGTGGACGCTGGCCGAGCAATATCCGCTCAAACGGGATGGGCGTACACTGCGGGTGGATGGTGCGTTGGTCGATGCCTTTAACCTGGTGCATGGCTATTGGGAGGCCAAAGACAGCGCCGACGATCTGCCCAAAGAGGTGCAGAAAAAGCTCCAAATCGGCTACCCGCGCGACAACATTCTCTTTCAGGCGCCGGAGCAGATCATTCTCTGGCAGAATGGCCGCGAGGTGCTGCGCAGCGACATTCGTGAACCGGCGGCGTTGGTGGAAGCGCTGCGGGCCTTCTTTGAATACCAGCCGCCGGCTTATGAACAGTGGGGAGAGGCGGTGGTAGAGTTCAAAGGCCGCGTGACCGAGATTGCCCGTGGGCTGCTCGACATCATTGAACGGGAGCGGCGTGAGAACCGTCGCTTTATTGCCGCCTTTGGCGCCTTTACCGAACTCTGTCGCAAGGCGATCAACCCCAACCTTGCGCCCCAGGCGGTGGAAGAGATGTTGGTGCAACATATCCTCACCGAGCGCATCTTTCGCACCGTCTTTAACAACCCCGATTTTGTTGAACGCAATGTGATCGCCCATGAAATCGAGAAAGTAGTGCAGGCGTTGACGGCGCGCCAGTTTAGCCGCAGCGAATTTCTCAAGCCGCTGGATCGTTTCTACCTGGCGATCGAGCGCACCGCCGCCACCATTGATGACTTCGGCCAGAAACAAGCCTTTCTCAACACCGTCTATGAGAACTTTTTCCAGGGTTTCTCGGTCAAGGTGGCCGACACGCACGGCATTGTCTACACGCCCCAACCCATTGTCGAGTTTATGGTGCGCTCAGTGGAGGAGATCCTGCAACGGGACTTTGGCCGCTCACTCTCGGATCGGGGGGTGCATATCCTCGACCCCTTTGTGGGGACGGGCAACTTTATGTTGCGCATTATGCACAGCATCAAACGCACCCGGCTGGAAGAGAAATATCGCAGCGAACTGCATTGCAACGAGGTGATGTTGCTGCCCTACTACATCGCCGCCATGAACATTGAACATGCCTACTACGAGTTGACCGGTCACTATGCCCCCTTTGACGGTCTCTGTCTGGTCGATACCTTTGAACTGGCTGAGGAGCAGCAGCGTGGTTTTGACTTCTTTAGCGCCGAGAACAGCGAACGGGTACAGCGTCAACAGGCTGCGCCCATCTTTGTCGTTATCGGCAACCCGCCCTACAACGCCTGGCAGCTCAACGAAAATGACAACAACAAAAACCGCAAATACCCTACGCTTGACCGGCGAGTGAGCGAAACCTATGCCAAAACATCCGCCGCCACCAACAAAAATGCGCTCTCCGATCCCTACGTCAAAGCCTTCCGCTGGGCGTCCGACCGCCTGGGCGACGAGGGCATTGTCGCCTTTGTCACCAACAACAGCTTTATCAACGACATCGCCTTTGATGGGATGCGCAAAGCGTTGGCCCAGGACTTTGACCAGATTTATGTGTTGGATCTAGGGGGCAATGTGCGCAAAAACCCGAAATTGTCCGGCACAACGCATAATGTTTTTGGCATTCAGGTAGGGGTTAGTATTACTATTCTAGTACGGAAACGTCAGTAATACAGTATATACCAACGATAAGGAGGTCGGCATGGTTATGGAGTGGGAAGCACGGATTACGGCTGATCCACAAATTTTGGTCGGTAAACCGGTGATTCGTGGGACACGGTTATCCGTCGAATTTATTCTGGATCTATTGACCCAAGGCTGGAGCTACAACGAAATTCTGCGTAACTATCCAGGCATTGAGTTAATCGATATTTTGGCGTGTCTGGCCTACGCGCGCGACACTGTACGCGAAGAAAAAGTCTACCAATTGCAGCCAGCGTGAGAAGGATCATGAAATTTTTAGCGAATGAGAATTTTCCCTTAGATGCTGTGACTGTGCTACGGCAAGCAGGCCATGATGTGGCTTGGGTGCGCAGTGATTCGCCCGGCATCACAGATGAAGCCGTTTTGGCGCGTGCCATTGCCGAAGATCGGGTATTGCTCACCTTCGATAAGGATTTTGGTGAACTGGCAATTCGTCGTGGGCTGCCGGCGACCTGTGGCATCATTCTCTTTCGCACCACAGCTACCGCTGGGCCGGAGGCTGCGTCCACTTTGGCCGCAGCCTTGTCCAGCCGTAGCGACTGGCGCGGTCACTTTGCCGTCGTGGAAGATCGACGCCTTCGTATGCGCACTTTGCCGGCAGCCAAGTTGTGAACTTTGTCAAGAGGTAAACGTTAGTATGGCCACCATCCACTACGCCCGCCTGGACGAATTCTGGCGCAAAGAAGAGAAATACGCCTTTCTGGATGAACAACGCCACGTCGGCAACGTGGCCTGGCAACCCATCACGCCCGATAAACGCCACACCTGGCTGACCGAGGGGATGCAGGAGGAGTTTGAGTCATTTATTGCTTTGGGGGCTAAGGATACAAGACCTGTTGTCGATACAAGTTCTATATTTCAGATTTATAGCAATGGTGTAAAAACACATAGAGATGTTTGGGTGTATAGTTATGATGAAGTAACGTTAACTAAGAATGTACAACAAATAGTACAAGCTTACAATGAGCATGTATACTCATGGGAACGACTCTCACCTAAACCACCAATTGATGAGTTTATCGACAACGATAGTAGAAAAATAAGTTGGAGTCGAGATCTAAAACTAGACGTACAGCGTGGAAAAACGGCCGAATTTGAATTTAGAAAGATTAGGCGTGCAGTTTATCGACCATTCGTAAAGCAATATTTATTCTTTGATAAACTTTTGAACGAGGAAGTGTATCAATTCCCAAGGATATTTCCTACCGATGAAACAATCAAAGAAAACCAAGCTATATGTGTAAGTGATAAAGGTCATCGTTCAAATTTTAGTACCCTAGTGATCACCTCGATTGTTGACGTGCATTTGTTAGCTTCAACAGATAGCTTTCAATGCTTCCCCTTCTACACCTACGATGAAGACGGCACCAACCGTCGCGAAAACATCACCGACTGGGCGCTCGCCGCCTTCCGTCACCAATACGCCACCCAATCACCGGATCACCCAATCACCAAATGGGACATCTTCCACTACGTCTACGCCCTCCTCCACCACCCCGACTATCGCGCCAACTACGCTGCCAACCTGCGGCGCGAATTGCCGCGCATTCCCTTTGTGGCAGATTTCTGGGGCTTTGTCCAGGCCGGTGCGCAACTGGCGGCGCTGCATGTGGGCTATGAAGCGCAGCCCGAATACCGTCTCGATTTTGTAGAAAACCCGGATCAGCCGCTCGACTGGCGGGTCGAACGCATGAAGTTGAGCAAAGACAAACGCAGCCTCGTCTACAACGATTTCCTCACCCTAGCCGGCATCCCGCCCCAGGTCTACGACTACAAGCTGGGCAACCGCTCGGCGCTGGAATGGGTCATCGACCAATATCAGGTCAGCACCGACAAACGCAGCGGCATTGTCAACGACCCCAACCAGCCCGACGATCCCCAGGCCATCCTGCGCCTGATCGGTCAAGTGATCACCGTCAGCCTGGCAACGGTGCAGATTGTCAACAGCCTGCCGCCGCTGACAATCCAGCCGTCCCCGTGAGAATAACCGCGCTTTGGCCGAACAGTTCCATCTGGATGATAGATATGCGCTCAAGGTTGCAACCGATCCGGGCGCCAGGTGGGGGGCGCGGTCGCCAATGCTTTGACGGCAGCTTCATAGCCGCGATCATGTGCGGCTTGATACGCATCAAACGCGTCAATGCGAATGTGATCAACCGCCGGTTCGATCAGTAGATCGATCTGGTCTTGGATGGTACGCAGACTCTCGATGCCCTGAATTTCCAGTGTGCGGAGTAGTACGCTCATCAGGGAAGGCGTTGACGAACGCTTGATCTGGCGGCGCAGCAACGGATTGAGCCACTGCCAAAGCTGTTGCCAACCGGAAACGCTCGGCCCAAACTGATAGCCTTGCATGGCTTCCCGTGGCGGGTAAAGGTTGACCCCAATCACTGCACCTGGCTGGTACAGTTCCCGCATGACATCCACCGGGAAGTTATTGACAATCCCACCATCAACCAACACATTGCCTTCATAGGCCACAGGGGCAAAGACGCCGGGAATGGCGGTGGTGGCGCGCAGCAGTAGCCAGAGCGGCCCCTGTTGGTGTATCTGGAGCGTCGCCCGCGAGAGGTTATAGGAAACGGCAAAAAAGGGGAGCCACATATCTTCAATGGCCGTTTCGCCAAAGATCTGGCGAAAGCGCTGGACAGTCTTGGCGCCGGCAAGGAGCGAGGTCAAAGGCAGCGTATAATCCAGGATCTGTTGCCGGGAAGAATGGTGTTGTGTATGCTGCATCATCTTGTCGTAGTCAAGGGTCTGGGCATAGAGGGCGCCGATCACGGCGCCAAAGCTGGTGCCGCCAATCAGATCGATGGGAAGCTTGGCTTCCAATAGGGCGCGAATAACCCCGGTGTGGGCATTGCCGCGCGCCCCGCCGCCACCCAAGACGAGGGCAATGGATCGCCCCGTGAGGCGCCGCGCCAGCCGTTGCCAGTCGCCGCGATTGTCCATGCGCAGATGGTGATGGGCGGCCACCTGTCGCCCGCTGAACCAACGCCCCGTGGCGCTGGGGTGGGTTGTGGTCGCCGGTTGGAGCAGGAGTAGCTCCTGAGGGATCAAGGAATGACGTTGCGCCAGTTGCGCTTCCAATCGGTCAACGGCAGCATCGCCCTGCGCCTGTTTGACCAGCAAATTGCGGTCGGCTTGTTGGGTGGAGCGTTCCGTCCAAGGCGTCCAGGTGGGATCGGCCAGCAAGATGATAAACGCATAACGGTTTTCCTGCTGGGCCAACCAGCCGCTAACCGCCAGGTGCAGGGGATCCTCCGGTCGCGTCTGGGCCGCGCCGACTTTGCCAAACGCGTCATCAAAGCGGTCGCTATCCAAAACGAGCGTTGGTCCCCAGCCGCTGAAAACCTGTTCCAGCCGTTCGGCCACCGTGGCGAGCGGGACGGCTGGGTCACTGGCCAGCAAGGTAAAGGTCAGTGCCGCCAGGGTATGGGCTTTCGGCGCCGGCGCCCCCACCTGGCGCGCGGCCATGAGGCGCGCCACCTGCACCATCACCTGGGGGTGTTGCACCACCAACGCTTCACAGACAGCGGCGCTCAGGCGCACCACCGTTGTCGCGCGGATCGCCTTGACGGTGGCGCTGCGTGGCGCGTGGGTCAACAAGCCGATCTCGCCGATCACTTCGCCGGCGCCCACCTCGCGGATAAAGTGTTCGCCGGCTGCTCCTGGCCGGGTGGCGTGGTGCATGGTCACACGCAGCCGGCCGTTGACCACAATGTAGGCGGCGTCGCTGGCTTCCCCTTGGGTCATCAAGGTTTCCCCGGCGATGAGCTGGCGCCATTCCAGCTTTTGTTGCAAGTCGGCCAGGGCGCACTTGTCCAACATCCCAAAGAGGTTGGTCAAAATTTGCAGCAACTGTTGTTGACGCAGCCGGGGCAGCATCCGTTGCGTCAGATGCTCGACCAGCGCAGGGTGGCGGTGGGTCAACCGTTCAAAGCTTGCCCGCGATAGACGAAGCAGCGTGCTTTCGGCCAGGGCGGTGACGGTGGCGCCCCGGCTCTGGCCGGTCAACAAGGCCATCTCGCCAATGAGTTGATAAGGCGTGGCTTCATCGACCACCACGGGCGCGCCGGTTGGGTTTTGCATTTGAATTGCCAGCCGCCCAGCCACCAACACATAGAGGCTGTCGCCTGGCTCACCTTGGCGAAAGAGCGTCTGCCGGGGCGCCAGATGCACCGCTTCCAATTCAGATTGCAAGGCATGCTGCGTCTCCTCACGCAATGCGCCAAAAACCGTGGGCAGGGTAAGGTATGCGAGCAGAGTGGGCGCTGACGGTGGCGCAGGGTCGGTTACAAGATAAGTGGTCATAGGCATTGAGTGATTGAGACTTCTGTTAGAGTAAACAACGCTGTCCGCCTGCCTACGCATGGGCGTGCCGATCCGGCTCCGGCAGGCAAACATATTGGGTCGGCGCCTGTGCCACCAGATGAAGCGCGCCAGCCGCTTGGATTAAGGCTGGGGCGCGCAGGGTTGACCACTGCTGCTCTTGTTGAATTTCGACAGCGCCGGTGGGGACAAAGAGCCACGGCGCTTGGACAGTCTTCTCTGCTTTGGCGGCCAGCGTCTCCTTCTGCCCGCCGGCCAGCCAGGCCAGCCGTTGTTGGCGGCTGAGTGCGCCCAAGCGTGTATTGCTGGCGGTCATATCCAGGAAGCGCCGCCTGGCAAAAGCATCCCAGATGGCCGCGTGCATGGGGGGGTGGGCGGCCATCAAGTTCAACAGCACTTTGCGTTGGAGGCGCAGCAAGGTGGTTTTGGTCGCGGTCCGAATCGAGGCGGAACGGGGTTCACCAGAGAGCATGGCAAGCTCGCCAAACATTGCGCCGGTGGCAATTTGGTCGATGATGCGTTCATTACCCCCTTGCTCGACCACAACCACCACACTGCCGGACGCCACCACATACAATTCATCGCCTGCGTCACCGGCACGGAAGAGATAGCGCCCGGCCGGCAGCGTGATGGCTTCGGTCGCCTGCGCCGCTGCGGCCAGATCAGCATCTGACAACTCGGCAAAGAGGGGCGTCTGCTTGAGGCGGCGTTGAATGTCGCGCACCCCCAACCATTGGCGCAGCCCTGGTAGTTGTTGCAAGGTTGTCACCGTTGGCGCCAGGGTGCGGTGGACGCGATCACTGATCATGCGCCAGGCGCCGCGCGCCAGATGCCCCCCCGACAGCGGCACCAAGGTGAGTAGCCCATCGCCTTTGCTGTAGCCAGGGTTCTGCTCGACAAAGAAACGCGCATCGGGTTTGTCACAAGTGCGCCAGTAATTGCGTTCGGCCTCGGTTTCGCGGGTACTCAAGCCATACGAGACGATCAACGGGTTTTGCGGATCGGGCGCTTTGGTGCCAAACATCTGTACCAATTCGAGCATAAAGGCGGCAATCGCCGGCGGCAGCGGCTGTTCACGATGGGGCCAGACAACCGTGCCATATTTGGCGCAGAGCATATAGCTGGTGGGGTGAATGAGGATGCCTAGATAATAAAAGGGCCGCAGCGGGTGTTTCACCCAGTAGCGGAAAATGCTATTCAACAGGATGCGGGTAGACGCGTTGTTGCCGCGATATTCGCGCAACGATCCCGCCTGGATGCGAAAGATGGCCGTCGTTCGACCATTGAGTTCTTTTTCATAGATGTGGAAGGCAAAAAAGCCGACAATGGCGCCGTCCGCATTCTTGTGAATATGGATCGTTGTCTCTTGCGCCTTGGAGGCCATCACGGTGTTGACAAAGGCGGTCTTGTCTGCGCCGTCATAGATCTGGCATTGAACGGCAAACAAGGCTTCCGTCAATTGGTGACGCGCTTCCACCGTGAGTTGTTTTGGGTTGATCATCTCAGTTGTGGCAAAGGATGGCATAGGTAGCTCCTGTTCTGTAAATGCCCACCGCGAAGGTCGCCAAGAGCGCAAAGTTATAAAAAGGAAAAACCTTATGCGTCCCTTTGCGCTCTTGGCGTGCTTGGCGGTAGAAATTTTCATCGTTTATGGTGTCGTCAGACATGTGGCCTGTTCTGTAAATACCCACCGCGAAGGGCGCCAAGAGCGCAAAGAAAAACCTTAAGCCCCCCTTTGCGCTCTTCGTGTGCTTGGCGGCTTCGACGTGAGCTCAGCCGAACGGTAGAGATTTTCATCGTTTTCGGTGCCGTCAAGGCATGTGACCTGATGTGGAAATACCCACCGCGAAGGTCGCCAAGAGCGCGAAGGAAAATCTTACGCACCCCTTTGCGCTCTTCGTGTACTTGGCGGCTTCGACGTGAGCTCAGCCGAACGGTAGAAAGTTTCATTATTTTCGGTGCCAATCAGGCATGATACCTGTTCTGAACAAAGGTTTATGATCGAATTTCCACTGGCTTGAGAGCGTTGTCAGCTTCGCCCTGTTGGGTCTGGCGGATCGGCAGTAATAAAAGGATGGCGATTAGCAGGAGAAAGGTAAACATGATCAGCGTCGGCTGCATCCCCCATGTGCCAATGGCGTTGCCTGCAACGGCGAAGCCGATAATGCCGCCAAGCCAATTGGTTGCGTTGACGGCTGAGATCCCCCGGCCCAGCAATTCTTTGGGCAGCAGATCGGCGGCAAAGGCGGAACCAATGCCATTCCCCACATAGCTGGCAATGGAGAGCAGGGCAACGGCGCACCAGAAATGCCAGAGGTGGGTGGCGATGGCGAGCAACAGCAATCCACCCCCGCCGGTTAGATAGCAGAGAACCAACAACCTTTTCCGGCCCACCTGATCAGAAAGGCGTCCCAGCAATGGCGATAGGGGTAAGGTGACCAAACCGCCAATGGCGGCCGTGCTAGCAATGTTGGCCGAAAGAAAACCAAGCTGGCGCATCGACAGTGAGGTGCCTAAGCGACCGGCAAAAATCGCGATGCTGGCGACCACGCTCGCCATAATCAGAAAATAGAAGCCGCTGCGCAAGGGCAAACGTTGTGCCGTGGCTGGTGTTTTTGCCCTTGTGATCGTTGGTTTATCTTCCAGCAGTAAGCTGGCGATTGGTCCAATCGCGGAAAACAAGGCCAGCCAAAGAAACATGGTTGGGTAGCCCCATTGATCAGCAATCCGGCCAACGGTCAGCCCCCCGATCAAGGCTCCCAGCCCACTGGTCAGTGCCAGCATTCCAAAGACTTTTCCGCGCGCCGTGGGTTCAGCGAACAAACCGGCCAGAATGCCGATCAAGGTCAAAGTGACGCCCCCCAGAAACCAGACGACCGCGGTTAACGCCGCAAGCTGCCAGGGGTTGGCGACTTGGCCCATGAGCCACAGGCAGGGCAGATTGGCTACACCCGCCATGATCAGAAATGGTTTGCGCATTTGCCAGCGATCCGAGAACCAACCCGCCACCAGCGTGCCAATGACTAATGCACAGTAGGCGAAAGCGAGATAGTAGCCAACGAGGGCCGGCGTTGCCCCCAGTGTACTGGCATAGACGGGCAATAGGGGTAGCAGACCATTGCCGGGAATCCAAGGAATCAGGCTGCAAAGAAATAACGTGTAGAACTGTTTTTTGCTCATAGGAGTAACCGTTACTTTCCGTTACAAGATCGTGTTGGCTGCTGGATTGGCTTGCAGGCTGCTGTTGCCCGCTTCTTATTTGCTACTATATCACACTATCGTTATAAAAGTGGGGTCTATCGTTATAAAAAGTGGGGTCTACCGTTACAAAATTGGTCTGCTACCGTTACGAAATGAACTTTTTCCATTAAACCAGCGCCAGGCTTTACGAAATCCTTTGGTCAACAACAGCGACCGCAGTACCGACCCGCAAGATAATTTTCGCTTATGTACAGAAAGTGTGAGGTTTCGACCTGCCACACCTTGTCATCGGGGGAAACCTCGATGACAAGGAAACGAAAGACCCCTTAGGAAAAAGGGGATGATAA
>JAPKMW010000004.1 GCA_026645575.1 Caldilineaceae bacterium | reverse complement strand
ATTGTTCGTAATCAATGTCAAGCTTGATTTTGGTGAATTTTTTGTAAGGTGTGAACGAAGGTGTTCTAAACCGTGGAGGCCGTCATGCCGGTTGCCCGCCCTTTGCCGAAGAAATTTTTGGCAAACCTTGAACAGACCCAAGAAGAGTTACGCATCATCGCCCAGAAATCGAAAGTAGCCCTGGCCGAGGTCGAAGCCAAGCGAACGCCCTTTGCGCAGACCCGAGCTATTCTCCAAGAAATTGAAGCGACGGCTTATCGGCTGGCCTATGAACTCGCTAGCCTGCGCTTTGCCCAGGATTGCAACGGTTGTCCGCTGGCGCCGCCGGCAACCGATGCCCAAGTCTATCTCATGGTGTTGGCGGAACAGTTAGAACAGCAAGCCGAATTCGCCCGCAACCGAGCACAATTTCGCATGGAAGCCACGTCACAAGGCAATCCGTACGTGACTGAAAGGGGGATTCATCATTGCCAAGAGGAAAAATGAGCTAGTAACTTGCCACTTCGCTTCATTTACTCATAAAAGTTGTGTGAAGTAACGATTGCCAACGAACATATTTTCTGGTAAGATGCGCGAGGATCCGGAACTGATTACCAGAAAGAACAACTGTTTACCGCGTAGGGAGGGGGCATGGTTCGTTGGCGAATGGCGCAACTGAGACACCGATACGAAGAAACAACCGGACGCGCCTTGACAGCAAGTGACCTGTTACGTGAAGCCGGCTTATCAACATCCACGGCCTATCTGGTCATGGCCGATGAGCCAAAGCGGATTGGTTTGAAAAGTATTGATGCGCTGTTAACGTTCTTTAGCCGGCACTTGGGCCACCTGGAGACCAGTGATCTGATCGAGTTTGAATTTGAAGATTCTGCCAAATCGTAGTATTCTTCCAAAAAAGAAACCGTTCTCACTCGATAAAGTGAAAACGGTTTCCGTAACCAAAGCACCTTAACAAACATTGACCGGTGTTCGTAGCACCATATGGTCAATTATAGCATTAAGGCGATCTGAAAACCAGACAAAGCTGTCTGGGCTTTCACATTTCCAACAGAACGACTGATAGTATTCTCGTTCTTTCTTCTTACGGTTCAAATTCCTTGAACTATACCCCTATCGGGTCAGAATGAGCCCCCTGGGATTCGAACCCAGAACCCACGGCTTAAAAGGCCGTTGCTCTACCGTTGAGCTAGGGACCCATGATGAGTCCATACTATAGCATATCTTGGGGTTTTGGGCAAACCTGTGCCGGGCTTGGCGCGAGATACGCTGTAACGTGATAAAAACCGTTCCTGACAATGAAAGACATTAAGGCCACTGTGAATCGACGCCTTCATGCTTGGCCAGATACATCCAGCGCACAGCCCAAACTGCTCTTGCCTGCCTCAGGGAGGCTCTTGCTAAACTTTGGGCGGCTTCTCGCTCGCTTCTCTTCTTCCCGTTTTTTCTTTTCCTTCTTCAAAATTTGAGATGACTCATGGAAGTCTCGTCACTTCTGCGTGGATGATGAGGCGAGGTGATCTTTGGTGGGAATAATGGGGTGGTGGCTGTCCATAACCGACAGGGCAGTAGCGTTGAAGGCGCTCTGGTTGCGACTCGTACAGAAGGCGTTAGGAGCAAAGGCGATGTCATCAATATACATGATGCTGGGGCTGGAATAATCAGTGGTGACGGCAAAATTGAGAACAACGGTTTGTGTTGTATAGCGGCTCATGGTAATTTGTCGGCGCACCCATTGCCCGGTGGCTGTGCCGGCACACAGACTTTCTTTGACGACCCAACTGCCATTGATCCCAATGCCGCCATAATCAGCGCGGCAGGCGTCGCTGGAAACGGTCCATTGCCAATAGACCAAACAGCTTTGCCCTTTGGGAATGGTGATGCCCTGCGACAACATGGCAATCTCATCATCGACCCCGCCTAAGCGCGCTGCCCAGTTGCCGCCATGGGGAGGAACTGCCAATTCTGCCGCTGGTTTCACCAATGGCTCTCCTTTGCGCGAAAACTCCTGCCAGATCCCCGGCCCCTCTTCAAATCCGCCGTGGGCGACAATCAGATCCTGCCGGCTGATGAAAGGTAAATAGCTATAGCTAAAGGGTAGTGTTTCGGTCAGCAATCCGCTTGTACTTATGACGCCCGTGGCCGTGATCGTCTCTGTTCCAGGGGGCGCAGCCTGCACTGTCGGTTGGCGACCAGTGGCGGTTGGGTAGAGCAAGAGCAGCAAGAGGGTGAGCAGCCCGACTGGAAGGGCGCCAATCAACGAAAGCCAGTGAATCATACGGCGTTGCACAAACACCTCCAACAAGGTAGTAGAGACAGGTTTTCTTTTCCATGCACAGAGCGCCTGCGTTGGCAGTAGCCGCTGGCTGGCCCTTTACCGACCGATGAGAAAACGCAGCAGACGGAGCCAAAGCGGTTCGGCGTCTGGCGCTGCTGTCGGTACGGAAGTGGACATCGGGGTGGGTGTGGGCGACGCAGTAGCCGTTGCCATCGGCAGGAGCGCGCCCTCTTGCACCCATAAGTAGACCGCCCCCTCCTGTTGTCCACGCCTGCCTTCCTGTGCAAAGGTAGCTTGCACAGCACACTCCTGTGCTTCATCCGGTGCGCTTTCCACAACAAAAAATTGTTGGCGGATGGTGGCGTTGCCTTGGGCTGCAATCGGTTCTGTAAAATACCACTGTCCGCCGCCTGTCGGCGCAATCACCGGTTGCGCACAGCCCTGCCATTCCAGCACAACCTGGGTTAACGTCAGCGCGCTTAGATTGCGCACGGTCATGTCCATCAGAAAGAGTTGCCCCGGCTGCACCATGATCGGTGTCGTAAATTCCAACAAGACGATCAATGACGCGTCCATTGGCACCTCATTGGACGCGTCTCCCGGTCCGCCTGGCGATGATGGCCCCATCCCTGGCCTAGCCGGGGAGACGCCATTTCCCGTTGTATCCGCAGGCGGCTCTGCGTTGTCTCCGCTTGGCCGGGGGTTTTCTCCAGTGGGTTCGGCGGGCGGAGGCTGGGTTGCCACCACCACCACAATTTCAACCGGCGTCGGCGGCACGATGGGGCTGAGTGTAGGGGTTGCCGTGGGGGACGATGTCGGTGTGGCGGTGAGTGTGGGGGTTGGCGTTGGCGCCGCCACAGCCAATGTAACATGTTTAACCACTTCTCCCGTCAGCACTTGTTCATTCTGTTGATAGGTGTAGGCGATCCGAAAGGCCAACTCCCGATTGCCTGTCGTTGTTGCCGTATAAAGAAAGCGCCGCGAATCGGTCGTCGTTGAACCGGGGGTGAGATCGGCTTGATAGCTGGTCTTATCACCAGCCAGGGCTGTTAATGCCCAGTCAGCTTGGACATCAGTAATGGTCACGGCAATATTGAATAACGGGATCTGACCGGCGTTGCGATAACGCGCGTTGAGATCAAAGACATCGCCGGCAACCACAATCTGCGGCAGCGTGTAAAATCCCTCAATGACAACATCAATCGGCGGGTTTGCCGTTGCGGTGACGGTCGGCACCGTGCCGTCACCCTGCGGCAACGGGCCGGCCCAGATCGTCGTCGGCCAAAGGCACAAGGCGCAGAGTAACAAACCCCAGCGTAGCAAACAGTGGTTCATCATTCTTCTGCTCCTAACCCCAGCAATCCAAAAAGCACACGCAGCCATAACGGGCGCTCGGTGTCTACTTCTGCCGGTTGCCAGGGCAGGACGCCGCCGGCAGCCTGGGGCAACAGCGCCAATTGCTCAGTATAGGGCGTTATCTGCCCAGCTTCATCGGCATAGCGTAGTTGGATTGGCAAGTAGATTACAGGTGCGCGTTCTGTTGTGTTGATGACAAAATGACCCTGGATTGTGACCGCATCCCCTGCCGACAGATCGGCCAGTGCGATCGTTGTGCCCGTTCCCAGCGGGATAATCGCCGTACCCTGCCAAGAAAGCAGCAACTGTTGCGCCGGTCTGGCGCCGATGTTGCGCAACACTAATTCCAGCCGAAAGGGTTCGCCCGGTTGCGGCTGGGCCGGTAGGGCTTGATAGCGCTCGACCATCACCAATGGCGCATTCGCCAAGGACGCCACGGTCACACCTCCGCTTTGCCCTTGTTCAGCGGCGGCGTTGACCAATAGCACCTGCGTCGCCGGTTCGCCATGCGCTTGTTGCAAGGGCGCCTGTCGTAGCGGCGTCGGCGTGGCAGTTGGGGTCACGGGTGCGTCGGCAAACTTCACCGGGATGGTGGTGGCGGCAAAATCGCTTCCCCCCACCGGGTTGGGATTGGGGATGAAGACCGGCGTCGGCGGTGGGGGGACGGGGGTGGTTGTCACCTGTTCAATTTTTTCCACCCCACGGGCAATGACATATTGGGCAGAAACCCAGGCCAAGACACCGTTAAAGTTAATTTGCCACCACTCATGCTGATGGTGAGCCTTGACAAGAAAACGCGCCCCCTGGTAGGTGACGCCGACGATAGGATAGTTTACACCCGGCCCAGAGCGGACATTAAGTTGCGGTGTATTCACGAATAGATCAGGATCAATGTTATGCTCATCACCTGTTAATGCAGGAATCGGCGTTACTGCTGGGAAAAATTGCGGATATAAGTAGACGGTATCGCTGATACTCTCGCGTAGCCACTGCCCTTCATACCAAAATTCGTAAGTGATCTCAACTTTGACCATATCGCCGCGCTGGGTTGGTGTTGCCGGGGGTGTAAGCTGGTTTTTATAAGCCATCGTCTGCGACGCAATGGCATTGGCGCCAGGCGCTAAGGTCGTTGGCACCTGTTTCCGACAGCCGGCGTAGACAGGGTTAAAGTTGTCGCCGGTATCACAGAAATCAATAAAAATATTGCTGGCATCTACTGACCCCTGATTTTGCAACTCGACAACCACTTCAAACTCTGGGCCGCCAATCCCGTTACTAATGGAAAGCTTGTTGATCACAAGTGGCACGGCGGTTAGTAGCTCATTGACGGTTGCGCGTGCTTTCGCTGTCCAGGTGCGGTGGACAACCAAAAGGGGTTTGGGAAAGGGCCGTTTTACCACCGGCGTTTCGTCTCCGATGGTACGTGAGGCAAGCACAAAAATAGATAATTCCCTGTTTAGGCCAGATTGCACCTGCTTCTCATCAAGGAGTAAAAGACTCAGCAGTTTAGCTGATACCTGATCGGCATTGACTTTTTGTGTGTAACGCACACGGAAAGAAACCGTGATACTCTCATCTGGCTGTAGCGTGGGGATCGATCGAATACAACCATCTTCAAAGGCAAAATCTTTGCCAGGACAAAGATCTTGACGAATGGCCCACTCGGTTGCAGCAGATGTTCCTAGATTTTTGATCTTTAAAATAAGGGTAAATGATTCTTGTGCGCGTACTTCTGCCGGATCCGTCTCGTAGCGCACGATTTCCAATTTGGCTTTGGGTTCCGTCGTATTAGTGGCTGTCGGCTTCGGGGGAATGATCGGATCGTTCGGCGATTGCGCCGATACAATGGGCGCGGACAAGCCAACCCAACCCGCGAATAGCAAGCACAACCCCAGGTAACAATAGTAGCGGAAAGGAAGTTTCATGTGCGCCTCGACAGGGAGAACAGGATGGGTAGAACAAAGACTAGAACAGCAATGCTAGCAGACCACCCGCCAACAGGAAAAACCCGCTGTAAAACGCAACCGTGATGATCGCACGGCTGGCGGCAGCGCCGGCCCCAATCCGCACGGCGACCACCAGTAGCGCCAGGTGCCAGAGGGTAAAGAGATCGAGCCACCCCAGCGCAAAAGCTCCCAGCTTCACCAGCGGCAGCGCCGGATCAACCCCCGCCAGCAGACCAGCCAACCCCGGATGGATGACGGGGTGGCCGGTGGTGAGCAAGTAAAGCGTTTGCTCGGCGCTCCGCAGTGTCAAGGGCAGCGTGGCCCAGGCGCTCAGAATGGCGAGGGGGCGCAACGCCGGTGGACCCGCAATCCAGCGGGCGATGCCATAGAGCAGAGCAACGCGCAGCGGCCAGCCCACCAGGATGTTGAGAACGCCGCTGGCAAAGCGCCAATCCAGCGGCGCCGATTGCACTATAGTCAGGACAAAGGTGTGTAGATAGAAGGTCAGGAGCGCGCTTCCCAGCGGCAGCCACACCTGGCCATGCTCACTGGCAGCCAATTGTGCAAAGGTGGCGCCTGGCTGTACTAGGGCCGCCCACAGGGGCGCAACTGCACGCCGCGTTGCAATCGGTGGTGTCGTGGAAACTAGGAATTTTGCCATCACAGCACCTTCCGCTTTTGTCCTATAGGG
The DNA here is from genome assembly GCA_026645575.1 of Caldilineaceae bacterium. The sequence continues at coordinate 251,328 of JAPKMW010000004.1, read as the reverse complement.
ACGCATGAGTTTAGGCGTGGCAAGGGCAGACCTGTTCCTAAACTCATGCGTCCCTACGGGATGGGTGAACCGATTAAGGCTTTTTTTACAAAACGTCAGCAGCTATGGGAAGAGCAGCGCCGCCGCCCGCTGGATCAAATCGTGGTTATCCTCTAACAAATCGCGGCGGGTCATCTCATGCCGGTGATCGGGGCGCACCCCCAGGTCTTCCACTGGCAGCCCGGCCCGACGCCCCACACGCGCACATTGACGAATGGCGACGCGGAAGTTGGCATTGGCCGGCAACGGTTGAAAACCGCCGCCACCAAACTGCTCGCGCAGGAAGGTGTGGGTCCACACATTGGCGCCGCCGGCGCCGGTATTGCCGTGGACGCCCAGAATGGGGCCGATATTGTGATCTTGGAAACCGGCGGCAAAGATGTCGGTTGTGCTGTAACAGAGGGCATCGGTAATCAACACAACTGGCCCCTGATAGAGGCGGCCCACTTGATTTGCCAGCGCCGGCGGGGTTAAGGCGAAGCCCTGGGAATAGACGGCGCCGGTCTGTAGCGAGAGCGCAATCGATTCTTGCCATTCCTGCATAAAGGCAACCTGTTCACAGAGTTGCTGGGTGGCAAAGGTGTTGATCAGGTGGAACGGTTCTGGCTGAATCCGTTCTTTGGTCAGAAACTGAAGAATCAATTCGCCGGCATAAATAAAGCCGCCGCCGTTACCGCGCACATCGATGATCAAGCCAGTGGCGGGCAACAGGCCGAGAATCCGTTGAAACTCGGTGACGAACTCCTCGACAAAGGTCTCCACCTGCACTTGCCGTGAGAAGGAGTAGATGCGGAGATAGCCGATCGGGCCGTGCGGTGTGGCAACCGTGCGGAAGGCGAAATTATCCGGCAGCAAACTCACCTTGTTCAGGTCGGGCGCGGCAGCGTCGCTCATAGCGCCCGCCCGATAGTGGGCGACATCTTCGGCAATCTTCATGGCAGCCGGTGCGAAGAGTTCTTTCTTCATCAACCGGGCTGCTTCCGTCTGTAGATCCAGCCCCAGGTCGCTCTGATCGGCGCTCGACCACTGGATGTCGCCGGCCAGGGGCGGCAATTCCTGCCAGACAAAGCGCAGATCATAGCTGACGTCACCGACCTTGTAACGCACGTCCACCCACTCTTCCTCTGGCGGCAAGGTCATGATCAACGGGCGAACGGTCATGCGTTCCAGGCCACGGGCATGGCGAGCATCGTCATTGCTGCCGGCGTTGCGATCGGCATTGAGGGCAATGGCGCGCGCAATCGGTAGCCCATTCCAGTGGGTGAGGAGTACCCCCGGCTGAAAGGTTGGGTGGGTAAAGCCAGTCTGCACCTTGGAGACCATAAAGGCGCGTTTGCCATTTTCGTAGAACTCCTCAATCAGAAAAGGCAGGAAGATCCGCATCCGCCGGTAGGGGTCCGGCAGCAGATAGTTGGTGTGTAAATCGCGCAGGCCGTTGAAGATCGCCAGCAATTCGCTGTGGAACTGGCGATCACTCAGGCTGTCCAGGCGATTGCGCAACAATTTTAGCCGTTGCACCGGGTCGATGGCGTGCATGGCCCGTTTGAGTGGCAGATGGACATAGTAGTTATCCAGCAAGTGCAGCGCCTGGTCGAGCAGCAACACCCGTTGCTCCGGCGTCAAGGCGACAATCTGTTCCAGTTTCTCTTGTAAACTCTGTCCGCCCGCCGCCGCGTCCATGATCGACGGCACGCCATTGGTGACTGGCGGCAGGCCGTTGGTGACTGGCCCCACGGCGCCGCCACTCTGGGCGCGCGCCGCTGCCACCGCCCGCGCCACATTCAGGCGACCATAGCCCATCTGGTCATTGCGCCCCTGAAAATAGGGCTGGCCTCCCACTTTGTCGGCGGTATCACGAATGATGGCGCGCACCGCAGCTTCGCCCAGGTTGGCGTTGGCCGAAAGGATCAAGCCCACGGCGCCGGCCACAATAGGGGTCGCCGAAGAAGTGCCATTGAAATTGGAGACATAATGACCATTGGATTGACCATTGTAGCCACCGGCGCCGGTAATATCGGTGGTGTAGTTGTGAACGCCGGGCGCCGCCACAGTGACTTCCGGGCCAAAGTTCGATCCCCACCACTGTTCGCCGTCGCGACTGCTCTTGGTCTTAAATTCATCAAACTCGTTGCTGGCCGAGACGGTCAGGACGTTGGGTAAGGTGCCGGGGAAGTCCACCGGACCGCTGTCGTTGCCGGCGGCGATGACGATGACACAGCCTTTGCCAGCGCGCCCCTGCGTGCGCGCCCGTTCAAAGGCCAGGGTAACCGCCGTTGAGGGCCAACCGCCGCCCCAACTATTGCTCAAAACATCGGCCCCCTTCCGCCACGCCCAGTCGATCGCACGCCGAATCCAGCCATTGTTCGTCACCCAGTGATCGGAGCCAGGTTCCGACGAATAGGCGATCCGCACGGCCAACAATGAACAACCGGCGCCAATGCCGCGCACCCCCAGATTGTTGTTGGAAACAGCGGCAGCGAGGCCAGCGCAAGCCGTGCCATGCCCATCCCACTGGTTGGGTTCCTGAAATTCATCATTATCCGTGGCATCGAAGCCGCCTTTGATGGCGGCAACCAGATCCTCGTGTTGTGTATCCACGCCTTCATCCAGAATTGCGATCTTGATCTCCGGTCGTCCTTGCTGGCTGGTCCAAGCGTCTACGGCTTTAGTAATTTGCGCTGCATATTGCTTGGGCAGCAACGGATCGTTGCCCGCAGCCCCGGAGACAGCCACCCGCCTGGTATGCTGACCGACAATCACCAGATCAGGCTCGACATAGGCCACCTCGGCCAGTTGTTGAAGGTCGGCCAGGGTGGCAAAGGGATCGCTTTCAGGTGGCAGTTGCACTAAAAACTCGGCGCCGTCGCCAAACTCTTCCAGCACCTTCAATCCGTGATCGCGCAATAGCTTGCGCGCCTTCTTGCCCGCTTCTTTCAGGCCGATGAGCAAACGGTCGGTGGCGACGGCGCGCTTGTCACCCAGTTTGAAGACCGGCGCCACGCGCGTCACCTCATCGCCCTGCTCCAGTTGCGCAACGGCGGCCAGATAGCGCTCATGACGCGGTTTGGCGATTTGGGCTACCGGCAAGATGGTAAACTTTTCCTCCGGCAGTTCGATCCGTTCACCAAAGGGGGCCAGGTTAGCCGCCCCCGCCACTGCCGCCCGCAGACTGTGTTCCGCCGGTTCGGTGAAGCGCACGGCCACCACATCTTCATCCACTTCCAGTTCAACTAGCTGTCCGTTGGCATAATAAGTGTACGACATCGGGGAGATTCCTTTCTTGGCATTGACCATTCAATAACAAAGCTTACAAAAGCTATACACGCGCCAGGCAGCGCTGACCGGTCTCCGGAGATCTGTCAGCACAGGAGGTGCGCAACTCCTGCCTACCATCCATAAACGCTTTTGCCATGGAAATTCCAGTAACAGCAACAGCGTAGGGAGTCTAGGGACTCCCCCTACGTTGACGCTACTCATAACCCGGCCTGATTGCGGCTACTGCGGTCTGGTTCTATGGCATCCCCGGCGCGATTGTTTCCGCTAGCATGGCGACAAAGGGAACCAATCGCTCCACCGACGGGTAGATGAGCAAGGCGGTGGTGTAGGCCAACACAGGCTGGGTACAGGTGGCCGGCACAACAAACTGGGCTTGCGCTTCCGCTGTACTACGTAATAACGCATCCACGCTCGGATCATCCTGAAAACGCGCCAGCAACAATTCGGCGCACGGGATCACGACACAGCCAACCTGTTTGACCAAAGCCAGCGCTTGTTGGGGCAGCAGATCCGGTTGAATGCGCAACCCATGAGCGCCGGCAACGCGTCGCCCGCTGACGCCAACGACCCATACCCGCAGACCAGCGCTGCGCAATCCCGTTACAAAGATGGCCGCAACCGCTTCATCACAGGCTGCGCCCCATAGCACCAGCGCGCAGCGTTGGTTGATCGCCATGCGCTTCTATCCTCTCGTTTTGCCAACACTGATGCTCTTATACTCCTATACGCATTCTGATCGCGAACTCACGCATTACTCATCTTCTTCTATCAAAAACCATAACATTTTCTTCAGGTAAGCTATTGACTTTGCGGTTTCCTAACAATGCGATCTATTTTTGAAAAACCATTGACAATCAATTAAACTTTTGTTATGCTTTGGACAATTCTTGTTGAGCTATCACACAACTTACAATATATATGGTTGTCCCGAAATAATTGTTCATAACTTTATAGCGGAGGCGATTCCATCTATGGTCGCAGCGACGGTAACGCCGATTCCGACCGAAGAAGCCGTCCATCAAGCATTGACCCTTTGGCGCCAGAGCGATGCGCACGGTACACCGTTCAGCGATCTGCTCCTGTGGCAACAACTCGCACCCACCTATGATGGCGCAATTCGGCGCACGACGAACGAACTTTTAGCGAATTCTTTTGCCTTGCTAGCCCGCGAAGAGCCAGAGTACCAGAAAGTGCTGGAACTACGCTTTCTTCGGGAGGAGCCGGGCCACCGTATTGCCAACATCTTGCATATTGCTGAAGGCACCGTTTGGCGCAAGCAACGCGAGGCGCTGATTCGCTTAACGGTTCTTTTGCAAGAGCAGGAGCATGAGGCGCGCGCCAGCCGTTTGGCGCGCTTTGCTACTCGCCTGGAGACACCCACCTATCACCAACTGATTGGTAGTACAGTCCATATGGTCAGGCTGGCCGACCAGATCAATGGCGCCGGCCCGCCCTGGTTGATCGCCATTGAGGGCATTGGCGGCATCGGCAAGACAGCGCTGGCCGATGCGCTGGCGCGCCACTTGTTAGGGGGCCACCAGTGGCAGGATTTTGCCTGGGTTACGGCGCGGCAACAGGTTTTTAATGGCGGCGGCGCCATTAAACCGGTTCCCAAACCAGCCTTGACAACAGAGGCGCTGGTCGATGCGCTGGTCAAGCAATTGCTGAGCGACGCTGTCGGCACTGCGGTTCTCACCCTGGAACAGAAGCGGACCATGTTGCAACAGCGGCTGCGCAGCCAACCTCACCTGATTGTGATCGACAATCTGGAGACGCTACTCGATATCGAGAGTCTACTGAGCCTCTTGCGTGAACTGGCCAACCCGACCAAGTTCTTGCTCACCAGTCGCGTCAGTCGCTTTCATGAGAATGACATCTTTCACTACACCTTGTCAGAGTTGAGCGCCACCGATGCGTTGCTGTTGGTGCGGCAGGAGGCGCAGGTACGCAATCTTCCCGATCTGGTCGGGGCAGATGACACTACCTTACAGCGAATCTATGCCACCGTCGGCGGCAACCCACTGGCCTTACGGCTGGTGGTTGGGCAGACTCATATTCACCCGCTTGACCGGGTGCTGTCCGCCTTGCAGGCCGCCCAAGGCTATCGCGTGGAACAGCTCTACCGCTACATCTACTGGCAGGTGTGGGAACAACTCGACGCAGTCGCGCAACAGACCTTGTTGCTCATGCCGCTGGTGACGGAAGCCGGCGGCGATCTCGACTATCTGACGCGCATGGCCGCCGCCGCCAATTTGGGTGCCGCCGCCGTTAGCGACGCCTTGGAACGCCTGGTCGCGCTCAGTCTGGTCGATAGCCGCGGCGGGTTGCATGAACGGCGCTATACCATTCACGCCCTGACACGCACCTTTTTGCAGGAGCAGGTATTGAAGTGGAACACAAATCGGTAATATGCAATCGATCAGTGCGCTTTTCACCCATTATACTATCGCTGGCGTCCAGACTTCCCTTGACCGCATACAGGCAGCCGCCGTTGTGTCGGAAGCGGACCGCCAACAGGCGTGGCATATTTTGAGCTTTGCCCTCAATACACCGGGTGCATGGCCGGCGACGCGCGCACTGTTGCTGGCGCTGGCCCCCAAAATGGAGCAGGCCGGCTTCCGCGAGGAGTGGATTCCCTATTTAGAAAAGGGCCTGTACGTTGCACAGAGCTTAGACGATGTCCAAACGGTAGCGGAATGTGAATTACAAATTGGGTTGCTCTACCGGTTGTTGAGCCGTTTTGCTGAATCCCGGCGATGGCTTTGGGCCAGTCTCAAACATTTTGAAGATTTGTCTTATTTGCTAGGTCAAGTGCGGGCCTATAATGAGTTAGCATGGCAGGCACATTTGGTTCATCAATATGAGGAAGCAAGTGCGTATTTAGATAAGATTTTGCCTCTGTATCGTTCTAATTCTTCGATTGAGTTTCAGGTCGAACAAGCAGTAAGCTATCGGATTCAAGGAATGATTGCAATGGGACAACGGAATTGGTCTCAAGCAGAGCAATTACATAACCAAGCGTTACAACTATTTCAAGTGGTTGGTGATATTCGAAGGTCTGCCTGGAGCTTACAAAATATCGGCTATGCATTGAATGAGCAGGGGCGAATTGCAGAGGCAATCAAATATTTTACACAAGCTGAACAAACGCTTATGAAAATTGGTGACTATTATCACAGAAGTATCGCTCAAATGAATCTGGGGATTGCCTATCAACGCGCCAAAGAACCGGATCTGGCGCTTATCTGTTTTGCTAATGCTCAAGACATTTTTTGTCAGTATGATGATAAATTAAATCTCGCTAGAATCTTCACAAATATTGGGCTAGTCAGTCTAGATAAGAAAGATTATTCAAAAGCGCAAACCGCCTTTATTCAATCAGCAGCGTTCTATAAAGAGCTAGGAGATATGATTTGGCATATTAATGCACTGGATGGTTTGGCTTTAGCGCTGATCGGTTCATTGCACTACGAACAAGCAAGCCAAATCTTACGGCAAGCAATTTCATTGTTGCCGGAAATTCAAGGTACACCTTATTATGAAAATTTGCGTGATAAATTAGTAACGCATTTGGACAAAGCAAGTATTGCTCTATTATAACAAATACATAGACTCCGCCTCTACGGTAGGAGCGTCCCCTTGCGGACGCCCCTACCGTAGAGGCAACTTTTATCTGTTTTAACTATTAGCAGCCACCACCGGCGGCGTTACAAGCATACACTGGCGTTCCAGCATCCATACCAGCCCCTTCACTTAACAACACCGGCCCATAAGCGGCAGTGACGGCGACCACGGCGGCGACGATCAGGGCGGCCAGCCAACGACGGGTAGAAACAAACGTGGTATTCATGGTAAATATTCTCCTTATCAGCATTGTTTTGTCGGCATGGCAACGGGTCATGGCGTCGGGGAGCGCACCATGTGCCGTTGGCAATTACTCATTCCCCCGATTTGCTTAAGCCCCTCTATCATGGCAGAATGGCGGAGGGGTTGTCACCCGGCAAACCCATCAATGCACCCATCAAAGAGCCATTCGGAGCCATCAACCCGTATGCCCGACGCCCAGCGTCTTGACCAATTGCGCATCCTGCGTGAGGAAGCCGGTCTCAGCCAGACCGACATGGCGCGCCATTGCGGCCTCCAAGGGCGCCAGAGCCATCAGACCGCCGGCGCCTGGGAGCGCGGCACGATGACGCCCCATGCCAGCCGACGCGTCGCCTTTTTGCACTATTTGTGGGATGGTCTGCGCCTGCGCCAAGACCCCGAACGTTTTGCCGCCATCTGGGAAATACTGGTCGAGGAGTGGCAATGGGATCCCCTGAGTGATACCGAATGGCGCCGCCTGACCACCGCCCCTCGCCCTGGCATCACCTCGCCTGCTACCGCAATGGGGCCAGCGCAGCCCGTTCCCTGGCAAGCGCCACCGCTGCCGCCTCACTTTGTTGGTCGTGAAGCATTGGTCGCCCAGGTCGCAGCCCAACTTCCCCTTGCCCCGCCGCCGCGGCGCATTGCGCTGGTCGGCATGGGGGGTATCGGCAAGACGGCGCTGGCCGTACAACTGGCCCATGCCCTGCGCGCCCACTACCCCGATGGCACCCTCTGGGCGCAGACCGCGATCAGCACCCCGCTGGACATTCTCAACAGTTGGGCGCGCGCCTTTGGCTATGACTACAGCGCCCTGCGCGACGTGGAAAGCTGCGCCATGACCCTCCGCAGCGTGCTAGCGGCAAAGCAGATCCTCTTTGTTTTGGATGATGTGACCAGTGTGCAAGCGATGCTCCCACTGCTTTTGGGCGGCGAACAGAGCGGCGTGCTACTCACCACACGCAGCCATGATGTGGCGGCGGCATTGGGAAGCCGTCCCTTTGACCTGGCAGCGTTGGCGCCCGGCGAAGGTGTGCAGTTGCTAACTCGACTGTTGGGGCGCGCACGGGTGGAGCAAGAACCGGACGCGGCCGTCGCCATCTGTGCGGCGGTGCATCATTGGCCGCTAGCGGTGGAAATCGTGGGCCAACTCCTGGCCGCGCGTCCCCAGCGTCCCCTGGCGGCGCTGGCCCAGCGTTTGCAAGATCTCCACTATCGCCTGGATCTCCAGATCAGCGATCGGGCCGTGCGCACCTCATTTTTGGTTAGTTGGGAAGCATTGGATACTCAGCAGCAACGGCTCTTTGCCCATCTGGCGCTCTTTGCCGGGCGTTCCTTTGCGGCAACAGCGCTGGCGGCTGTATTGGACGAAGCGATTGAGAAAGTAATTGAGGGGCTGGATACGCTGGCGGCCCGTTCGCTGGTCAACGCCGAAACGCTGGAGCGCTATCGCCAACACCCTTTGTTAGCGGATTTTGCCCAGGAACAGCTTGGCGCCGCGCCGACGGCGTGGCTACGGTTTGCCGAAACGCAACTGGCTTTTGTCCGGTCCGCCTTATCTTCTGCGGCGCCGCTGGAACCGGAGTGGGATCATCTCATGACCGGCATGGCGGCAGCTCACCGTTTGCAAGCATGGAACTTGGTGTTGGCGTATACTGCGGTGTTGACCAAGCCTTGGTTTACCCACGGGCGGTTTGACCAGGCGCGCCAGGGCTATGGCTTGGCCGTCGCCGCGGCGCGCGCAACCGGCCAGCCGGATGCGCTGGCCATCAACCTGCGCCGATGGGGCAGCGTCTGTATCGAGCAAAATGACTATGCCGCCGCCAGTCCGCTCTTGGCCGAAGCGTTAGCGCTCTCTATGCAAGTGGAGAGTGATGAGTTGATCGGCGATGTGCAGTGGGATCTGGCGCGCATCGCCGTAGAGCAGAGCAACTATGGCGCGGCCCAACCCTTGCTCACCAGTTGTCGTGCCATTCGTAGCCAGTTGCAAGATGCCATCGGCGTCGCCGCCGTTGACTATTGGCAGGCGCTCATCAGCTATCGCCAGGGGGCGCTGGCGGCGGCAGCCATGCTCTGCCAGCAAAGCTTGACCACCCAAACGCCACAAACCGATCCGCTGGGACGGATCCGCACGCTACGGCTTTTAACCGACATTGCCCTGGCCGACAATAATCTCACCGGCGCTCGCGCTTATGCCCAGGAGGCACATACCCTGGCTAGCGCCAGCCAAGAGCAAGGGGAGGTAGGCGCAGCGCTCTTTAGTCTCTGCAAAATTGATCGCCAATTGGGCGATCTGGCCCAGGCCGAAGCAAGCATCCAGCAGAGCCGCCCCCTCTTTGAACGCATCGGCAGTCGCACCTTTCTGGCCTTTACGTATCACGAGATGGGGCGGATTCACACCTTGCGCCAGGAGTATGCCGCCGGCTTACAAGCGGCACAACAGTGTGTCGCCATCCTGCGCACCGTTGGCGATGAATTCAACCTGGTCACGGCGCTCTACTATCAGGGGGAGATCCATCATGCCTTGGCGCAGTCGGCAGAAGCTGACGCCTGTTGGCACGAAGCAAGGGCGCTCGCCGACAAACACCAGCACGCCCTTCTCACCAAAATTGAACAAAAGCTGGCCGCCCCTACGCTTTAACCACCAGAGAGATTGCCATCGGTCGGCCCTTCGGTTGACCAGCCGGCAAATTCGAGAATTTTGATCCACTCGGCGAATTCAAGGGGAATGTCTTTGGGGTCCTGGGGTTCCCTCGAATACCATCTGCTGATCTGATCAATGACAAATTGTGATGATGGCAAGCGGCGCCTGTTGACCACTTCCTCGGCGATTTCAAAAGTAACGCCGCGTTGCGCTACTAATTCCAGCCAGTTTTCTGGCTTCCAATATGGATCCAACTTACTGTCAATCTGTTGATTCGATGTCGTTTGCCCATCGGTAAAAGTATCGAGGACGCACTGCTCAAATTGTTGATAAAGCGCTTCCACCTCGGCATCGTTAGTTAGATCGGCGTCGGCTGAGAGATCCGCAGACCAGGGTGAGCGACCGTTGTTGCTCGGTTGTACGCCGGCACAAGCACTGAGGGTATTCCTGTCGGCTGACGCAGCGCCGCTTTGAAAGAGATGGACTAACGCCACAATCAACGTCCGCATTCGTTCTAAGGCAGCCCGAAAGGTCAGTGGCGCTTCGTTGGTAGAGGGTAAGAAACAGAGGTAGTCAAGGGGATCGCGCCCTGGCGATACAAGGGCGCGATCCGTCAACTTTTTGTGCCAGCGGGCTGTTAATTTAGCCGCAGCCGTTGGCATCCCCATGGCCTCCAGCGCAACAAGATAGATATAGGTGCGGAACGCCGCCACCGGATGGACGCCATTGTCAACCAACAACCAATCATTGCGCGCCTGTAGTTGCAGTTCCTGCATACTCAACGCTGCCAATGGCCCACCGATGACACAGGTAACAACATCAGCAAAAATCTCTTCAAACCAGGCAGCCAACCAGGCTGGTTTGTCCGGCTGCAAGCGGTTGATGGGGGGCTGATGGCGCAGTTGCTTGCCGCTGTCCTCGGCCTCATGACCATTCCAATAGAGATGGTGGCCCAATTCATGGGGAATTGCCAACAGATCACGCACGACGCCCTGCGGAGATGTCGCTTGCAACGGATGACAAGTGCGCGGGATGCCAATCAAGGCCACCGGCGCATAGGGGATCACTCGTGCATCAGGGGATTTTTGCAAGTAGGTAAGAACCGTTGATGGCGTGTTGAGCAGATGGCTCACATACCCCAGGGCGTCATAGGCGACGCGATCAGCCACCGCCAGCGTTGCGGCATAGCGTTGATCGCGCCGTTGCATTTCGATCTGATCAAGCACGCTGCTGTCATGGGCGATTTGGTCAATAATGGTGCCAAAGACATACTGGGCCGCCACCCCTTGCAGTGGATCATCACTGAGGGTAAAGAAGGGGTCTGGCCGATGAAAGCCTTCATCAAAAAAGGCAAATTGCTTTTCACCAAAGGCGCGCAACTGTTTCACCACGCCGGCAATTGTCGCCTTTCTGGTAAAAGTCACCTGCGGATCAGTGAGAAGCGCCTCTGTCTGTCGCAACGCCGCATCAACAGCCGCATACCGCCGCTGCCATTCAGCCCGTTCTTCCTGGGTTGCATTGATTAATTCGTGGTGCATAGTTTCCTCTCTACTCACATCCCTCAGTTTGATAACAATATTGATGGGTTATGTATAAGGATGATGAAAATAATATACCATAAAAATCATGATCTTGATCTCTCATTTGTCTACTATTTTTGTAACTGACAACAAGCAACCCGTAGTAATACGCACCCCTGCTTGTTATGACTGGAAAATAAAAGCTATCTATGGTATGCTACCCAACAGAACTGTTGTTCCGATCTAGCTATAACCAGTAGGAGTCCATTCATGTCCACTCATGCAGAAGCCGTCGCGCAAAGTGTGCGGGCGACCGGCTTGATCGCAATCATTCGCGGTAAATTCAGCCGCGACCAGGTCATTGGCATTGCCGAAACGCTGCTGGCCCACCAGATTCCGGTGATGGAGGTGACGCTCAACACCACTGGCGCACTGGAAAGCATTCGCCAGTTGCGCACCCAATTTGGCGACCGCATGGTCGTTGGCGCCGGCACGGTGCGTACAGCAGAACAGTTAGAAGAAGCGGTTGCCGCCGGCGCCCAATTTACCGTTGCGCCCAATTTAGACTTGGCGACGGTAAAAGCGGCCCAACGGCATAACTTGCTCCACTTGCCCGGCGTCTTCACCCCCACCGAAGCACAGAATGCTTTTGTCGCCGGTTGTCGCATGGTCAAGCTCTTTCCCTCAGAGATTGTCGGGCCGCGCTATATCAAAGCGATCCGCGCCCCGCTCGATGATATTGAAATTGTTCCCACCGGCGGCATCTCGGCGGACAACGTGGCCGAGTATGTGAAAGCCGGCATTGTTGCCGCCGGCATCGGCAGCGCCCTGGTAACCGGGCCAGGCCAGGATTTGGCCGATCTCGCCAATCGCGCCCAAGCCCTGCGCCAAGCGTGGAACGCGGCTGTACAGGCTAAATAAAAATGTTCACAGAGGGCGCAGAGATTTCACAGAGACGCCCAGAGACTCTCTTTGATCTCTGCAAATCTCTGTGTCGCCGCTGCGCTCTCTGTGAACTCGACTAAAGTAGGAGTCAGCATGAGCTTTTTGACCGCTGGGCCGAATCCGGTGACGCCCGCTGCCTTTCATGTGATGCTAAAGCCGCGCGGGGCGATCTGCAATCTCGACTGCAAGTATTGTTATTTCCTGTCGAAGGAGATGATGTACCCCGGTAGTCGCTTTCGCATGGCCGACGAGTTGCTGGAAACCTACACGCGACAATACATCGACGCCCAACGTGTCCCCGAGGTGACCTTTGCCTGGCAGGGGGGTGAACCAACGCTCATGGGGTTGGACTTTTTCAAGCGGGCGGTGGAACTCCAGCAACAGTATCGCAAACCGGGGATGCAGATTCACAATGCTTTCCAGACCAATGGCGTGCTGCTCGATGAGGATTGGTGTCGCTTCTTTCACCAACACAACTTTCTCATCGGTCTCAGCGTCGATGGCCCAAAGCATCTGCATGACGCCTACCGGGTTGACAAAGGCGGGAAACCGACCTTTGACCGGGTGATGGCGGGGCTGGCGCTGCTCAAAAAGCATCGGGTTGAGTTTAACATTCTGACCACGGTTCACGCTGCCAACGCCGAACATGGCGCCGAAGTCTACCGCTGCTTGCGCGACGAAATCGGGACGCAGTTTATGCAATTTATCCCCATCGTCGAACGGGCCAACGAAACTGGCTTCCAGGAAGGCGACCAGGTGACAGAGCGCTCGTTGACTGGTGAGCAATATGGCCGGTTTTTGATCAGCATCTTCGACGAATGGGTGCGCCGCGATGTGGGGCGGGTCTTTGTGCAAATTTTTGATGTGGCGCTGGCGGCTTGGTCTGGTGAACGACCAGGGTTGTGCATCTTTGAAGAGACTTGTGGTCTGGCACTGGCGATGGAACACAACGGCGACCTCTTTGCTTGCGACCACTTTGTCGAACCCAACTACCGGTTGGGCAACATCCAGGAGATCCCACTCATCGACATGGTTGCCTCGGCAGAGCAACGCCAGTTCGGCCTGGACAAGCGGGACAAGTTGCCGCGCTACTGCCGTGAATGTGAGGTGCGCTTTGTCTGCAATGGCGGTTGCCCCAAAGATCGCTTTAGCCACACCCCCGACGGCGAAGCAGGCTTGAACTATCTCTGCACCGGTTACCGCGCCTTTTTCAACCACATCGACCGCCCCATGCGCATCATGGCGAACGAACTGCGCGCCGGTCGCGCCCCGGCGAATATTGTGCAGATCCTGGCCCAAGAAGAACGTGCCTTGCAACAACGCTTTGCTGGCGTCGGACGCAATGATCCCTGTCCTTGTGGCAGCGGGCGGAAGTTTAAGGCTTGTCATGGGCGGGGTACCAGTCGCGTAGTCGCGTAGTCGTTTGGTCGCATAGTCGCGTAGGATGTACTAATTTGATATTTTTGCAAATATAATCAGCCCAGCCTAGACCACTATCGACCCAATGACTACGCGACCAAACGACTACGCGACTACGCGACAATTAAGGAGGCTCACTTGTTTGATCGCAACAAAGTAATTACCGCACTGGAAGAGAAACGGAGTCGCTTTCAGGCCTATAGCGTCCGCCAGCAGGAGCAACAGGAACGGCTGGAAGAACGCTTGCAACGCTTCTATGGCATGAGCCGGGAAGCGATTGAAGCGGCCATCAGTGAACGTGCCTGGCCGGGGTCGCGCCCGACTGTTGAGTTAGATCAAGCGACTGAACTCTGTCTGCCCTTTGCCGAACGCTGGCGCGACCATCGCGAGGCGCGCACGTGGGCCTTCAATGTGTTGCTCAATCGTCCGGTGTTGGCGGTTGATGGCAGCCAGATCGCGCCGACTAAGGATATCTGGCCGCCAGTGGCCGCGATTCAGATTGGCTGGTTTATCAACGAACATCGCGCCGGCGGTAGTTACACCAAAGATCTGCTCTTTGATGTGCTGGCGCCCGATGAGTTGGAAGAGGACGCCGACGGCAGCAGCGATAGCGGCTTTCTCAACCAACAGGTTAACCGTATCCGCTTTGTGCGCGAATGTGAAAAGCTCTGTGAGTTGATGGCAAGCTACGCTGACGTCGCACCACAAGCCAAGCCGCTCTGCTTTTTTGATGGTTCCTTTATCATCAGCTTTGCCGGCAAGATGGCCGATGCCAGCCCCTATACGCGCGCTGTGCAGGAGCTATTGGAATGCTCGGAACGCTACGAGGTGCCGCTGGTGGGCTTTGTCGATCGCTCCTTTAGCCACGACATCACCACCTTGATTGAAACGGTGCAACATAGCCCCGGTTCGATTCCGCTGAGCGATGCTACGCTGCTGGCTGATTGTCTACCCAAATGGGGGGATCGCAGCCCTTTCTTTGTCTGCGCCCGTGAAGATGAATTGAGTAAATGGGGCAAGGCGGCCTTTTATCAGGAGGTGCTTTTGGCCTATGTCCGCCTCACCGCCGATCATCCGCCGGCCAGGGTGGAGATGCCCCGTTGGCTGCTTGACGCCGGTCGCGCCGAGGATGTGATGGATCTGGTGCGGGCCGAATGTGTGGTCGGCAGCGGCTATCCGTATGCCGTCGAGACGGCCGATGCCGTGGCGGTGATCAGTCAGCAGGATCGCCAACGGTTTTATGCCTACTACCAACAGCTTTTGCAAGAAACGGGCATGACACTGCAACAGACGCGAAAAATTATGAGCAAGCAGGCGCGCCGGTAGCCGAACCGCGCAATCACACTGTAACGGTTGTGCAACAACCATTGTTTCATAATATACGATTCGCACATTCTGTGATACAGTAGATTGTGCAACTATACCTATTCAGCCTGACACCCTCTTCCTAGAAGGGAGTGGCCCCTACGGCTGAATAGTTGTGCGCGACCAATGGCTACGAACGGGGTTTTTGATAGTGTTACAACCGTGCTGTGTTTTGGTAAATGTATTGGTGGAAGCCGACTTTGAAACTTGCACTAGACAGCATACGTCTTTGGTGATATGGCAACTGCATCGGAAGCACAATTTTCCATTGGGCGCCTGGACTCTGCCGTAGCGCCCAATGACCACAGAGAGGCAGAGGAGGCGCAACCGGTCGACACAACGAATGTGCCGACGATTGCGTCGGACGCTGACGCTGACGTGCCGGCGAGTTCGCGTTGGGATCGCGCCACCAAGCGGACAGTCATTGTGTTATTGGTCATTGGCGCCAGCTTTGTGCTTTGGCTTAGTCAGCCAGTCCTACCGATTGTCATCACGGCGGCGCTGGTCGCCTATCTGCTCAACCCGATTGTCGATACTTGTGAACGAATCTACATCCCACGGAGCGTCAGCACGATTGTTCTCTTTCTGCTCCTCTTTCTAGCCTTTATTCTCCTGCCGGTCTTTCTGGTGCCGGTCTTGCTAGAGCAATTGAACCGCCTTGGCGCCTTTAACCCGACAGTTGTTTCCCTGAATGTGCTGCGCTGGCTCAACACCACTGTTGACACCTGGCCGGATGTCATCACCTTTATGGGCTTTCACTTTTCCATTGCCGAAACGGTGGATGAGGTGCGCAACAACTTTCAGCAATATTTGGTCATGCCAACCATTGGCGAGTTGCTGAGTTATATGCAACAGGTTATTGGCACGACGACGACTGTGGTCAGTAGCACAGCGGTTATTGGCATCAGCGTCGTTGGCGGCATTGTGCAGTTCCTCTTCACCTTCTTGGTCACCTTCTTTATGAGTCTCTACATGACCAAAGATGCGCCGGCCATTCGCAACTACGCGCAGAGTCTGCTCCCAGCCTCCTACCAACCGGAATTTGGCGAATTGTTGCGGCGGGTGGGGTTGATTTGGCAGGCCTTCTTTCGTGGACAGATTATTCTTTGTCTGCTGATTGGCACGACGACCTGGCTGGCGCTGGAAATTGCCGGGATGCCCGGCGCCTTGATTTTAGGGATTCTGGCCGGCGTGTTGGAAATTGTCCCCAACTTGGGACCGACGATGGCGATGATTCCGGCGGTCATTGTGGCGCTGATCCAGGGCAGCGACGTTTTGCGACCCTACGGCATTGACAATGTCAGCTTTGCGCTGATTACCGTTGCCATCTACTTTATTATTCAGCAGTTGGAAAACAATATCATCGTTCCCCGTGTCATCGGTGATAGCGTCCACCTCCATCCGGTGATTGTCATCTCTGGTGTGGTCATCGGCTTTAGTGTTGGCAACATTTTGGGCGCCTTCCTCGCTGCGCCGACCATTGCCAGTCTGCGTGTTCTCGGCGGCTATATTCACGCCAAGCTGCTCGATTACCCCCCCTTCCAAGATGGTCGTTTCCCACGTAAAAAGCCGCGCCTCACCTACCGGCGCGTTGTCAAAGGGGAAGATCTCAAACGTAACGCCCCGCGCCGTCGTTCATTTTTGCGCCCTAAAGCAACGGCTATTCAGGCAACCGCGACAGAACCCGGTCCTACCGTGAGTCAAGAATCCTAATTTATACATACCGATTCAGCCTGCTTCTCGCCGATCATCGGGAATGCCTAGGGAGTGGTGAGGAGCGGATCGAATCATTCCAATTTTGATGGATGGAGAAGCTATGCGATTAGAAAATAAAGTTGCTTTGATTACGGGCGCCGGCAGCGGTATTGGGCGTGAGTCGGCGCTGCTTTTTGCCAGCGAAGGGGCTGCCGTTGTGGTGGTCGATGTCAATGACAAGGGGGGAGCGGAGACGGTCAGCCTGGTAGAGAGCGCCGGTGGCAAGGCAGTCTATGTCCATGCCGACATTGCCAAAGCGGCGGATTGCGCCAGGATGGTGCAGGTGGCCGAAGAGTGCTTTGGCAAGCTCAATGTCCTCTTTAACAACGCCGGGATTATGCGGCATGACGATGACGACGCTGTCAACACCGAAGAGGCCGTCTGGGATCTGACCATGACGATCAACCTCAAAGGCGTCTATCTAGGCTGCAAGTATGGCATTCCAGCCTTACGACGCGCTGGCGGCGGTTCGATCATCAACACCGCTTCGTTTGTGGCGATTGTCGGCGCAGCTACGCCGCAATTGGCCTACACAGCCAGCAAAGGGGGGGTTCTGGCCTTAACGCGTGAGTTGGCTGTCGTTCATGCGCGTGAAAACATTCGGGTTAACGCGCTCTGTCCGGGGCCGTTGCGCACCGAGCTGCTGATGAGCTATCTCAACACGCCGGAGAAGAAACAGCGGCGCCTCGTTCATGTCCCCATGGGGCGCTTTGGCGAAGCGAAAGAGATGGCCTACGCCGCGCTCTACCTGGCCTCAGACGAATCTTCCTATGTGACCGGCACCGATTTTATGGTCGATGGCGGGTTGACGGCAGCCTATGTAACACCAGAGTAGCTGTAAAACGTAACTACTCAGTTCCCAGCAAGTCCGTGACTGGCGACCCATTACCAGTCACGGACTGGCACAGAGCGAAAGTTCAGCCTAAAACCGAAATACACCCTTGACTATTTCCAAAATTGACAGATAAAGCGCCTTTACGCTATGATGACTTTACTCCCAACGAACGGCACTATTTCGTCAAGGCAACCTGATTGCTGTCCCTGATCACAATCGTTCATAATCACGCAAGCTCCCAGTAGACAGTGATCGGTTCAGCACAGCCTGATGCTGAAGCTAGCACAACTTCGTAGGCTGTCGCATTCCCGCTCTAGTCTCTGGCGTTTCCGCACAACCCACTACCCGCTGGCGAGCGCGGTAAGAGCGGATCTTTGGTGGTCTACCGATGTAGGTCATTGGCCCCTGGTTTGCTTGGAATCCACCAACGCGCGTCAGGGCATAATCATGGATATGCCGGTTATGGATGGCTTCCTATACAGCTTGTGCGTCTTCTCGTAAGTCTAATAATAGCGATGAAAGTGGAGCGATGAGCCCAACCACCCAACTTGACCAACCCGTCAATGCTTCTCAACCGCGCCAAAGCGAGGCAACGCCGCCGATTTTAGAGATTAAAAATCTACATACTCACTTCTTTCTGGAAAAGGGGACAGTCAAAGCCGTCAATGGCGTCAACCTGACCCTGGCGCGCCAATCGACCTTGGGCGTGGTGGGCGAAAGCGGTTGTGGGAAAAGCGTCACCGCCATGTCGGTGATGCGGCTAGTGAAATGGCCGCCGGGCAAGGTGGTGGATGGGCAGATTTTATTGCATCGCGACGACGGCAAACCGCCGATTGATCTGGTCAAACTTGACCCCAGAGGCGCCCAAATGCGCGCCATTCGCGGTGGCGAGATTGGCATGATCTTTCAGGAGCCGATGACCTCGCTCAACCCGCTGCATACGATTGGCCGCCAGATTGCCGAAGCGGTTTTGCTCCACCAAAATGTTAGCAAGCGTGCGGCACTCGAACGGGCCGAAGAGATGTTACAGCGCGTCCACATCAGCGCCCCCCGTCAGCGCTTGCAAGAATATCCCCATCAACTCAGTGGCGGTATGCGCCAACGGGTGATGATTGCCATGGCGCTCTCCTGTAACCCCCTGGTCTTGCTGGCCGATGAACCGACCACGGCGTTGGATGTGACGGTGCAAGCGCAGATTCTCGATCTCATGCGCGAACTCCAGGCCGAGTTCAAATCCTCGATTATGCTCATCACCCATAACTTGGGCGTTGTCTCGCAGATGGCCGACCAGATTGCCGTGATGTATCTGGGCAAGGTGGTGGAGTATGGTTCCACCAAACAACTCTTCCACAACCCGCTCCATCCCTACACCGTTGGTCTGTTGAAATCGGTGCCGGTGCTGGGGCGCAAGAGTGCCAAGCTGATTCCGATTGAAGGCATGGTGCCCAGCGCTTCCGAAAAAGTGCAGGGCTGCGCCTTTGCCAGTCGCTGCCCGCAGGTGATGGCGATCTGTCGGCAACAAGAACCGCCCTTGCGCGAACATGAAGCAGGCCATCAGGCGGCATGTTGGTTGCACGAGTAGTAACTCGGTCGTAAAGACTTTAGTCTTTGTCCCGGTGGGGAAAGACTAAAGTCTTTACGACCGATGAGGTCACAAGTCTTTGTTGCCGGCGATCTGCTCTGGTATCCGGTGGAAGGGGACAACACGATTCGTCAGGCGCCGGATGTGATGGTGGCGTTGGGGCGCCCCAAAAGGACGGCGGGAATCATATTTACAATGGCTGGAAGAGGACATCGCGCCCCAAGTCGTCTTTGAAATTCTCTCGCCCGGTAATCGCAAACAGGAAATGACCGATAAGTTTGTCTTTTACACCCGCTACGGCGTCGAAGAGTACTACCTCGCGGCTGGGCTGTTATAATCCAACTTGAATGAACTGAGCTATTTCCATAGTCTCGTTTCAGAATAAAAATTGATTTTTCTTTTGTGTTTTTATGGAGGACCCATGCGAACCAGGTATTACGTAATGCTACCGCTGGTTGTGCTGCTTCTGCTCCTTGCCGCTTGTGGTGGTGGCGCCCCTGCCGCCCCGGCCGAAGAAGCAGCCGCACCAGCCGAAGAAGCCAAGCCTACCGAGGCTCCCAAAGAAGAAGCCGCCGCCCCGGCTGCTGAGGCCGCTCCCGCCGCCGAAGGCGCCTTTGGCCCCATCCCCGCTGGCGCCATTCCCTTCCCGGCACCGCCGGAACTGGATCTAGGCGGCACCACCGTCGAGCCGGTGGCTATCGACCAGATCATGGCCTACAAAGCCCTGCCCGAATATCATGAACCGGAGTGGGTGACGGCGTTGGTTGACGAAGGCAAACTGCCGCCGGTTGCCGAGCGCTTGCCGGCGGAACCCAAAGTCATCCTGGCCGCCGGTATGGTCGATGGCGTGGGCGTCTATGGCGATGTCTGGCGCGACTTCTCTGCCTGCCCCACGGCCGGCTGGAACAACGGCGCCGGCGTCACCTCCGGTTGGTTTGGCATTGAATCGATGTCATTCAATTACCAATCGCTGGTTAAGACTGGCCCGCTCTACCGCATCAATCAGGATGTCGAGCCGATTCCGAACCTGGCCAAGAGCTGGGAGTGGAGCGAAGATGGCAAACAACTGACCATGCACCTGATCGAAGGCGCCAAGTGGTCGGATGGCGATCCCTTTGATGCCGAAGATGTCATGTTCACCTGGGAAGATCTGATCAACGATCCGCAAGTTGTGCGCTTTGGCCCCAAAGGCGATGGCTGGAACACTGATGGTCAGCCGACGACCTTGGAGATGGTGGATCCGTACACCATCCGCTTCACCTTTGCCGCGTCCAAGCCGTTGGAAAAGTATTACATCATGGATGAGGGCGATTTCAACATTTCGCCCTCACACATTCTGAAGCCGCTCCATCCGAAGTACAACACGGAGATGGACTACAAAGAGTTCGCTGATGCGCTGCCGCCCGATCTGCTGCCCGCCGTCACCTTGGGGCCTTGGGTGCCGGTGGAATACAAGACCGACGAACTTTTGATCATGCGCCGCAATCCCTATTTCTGGACTGTTGACGAGCAGGGCAACCAACTGCCCTACATCGACGAAGCGGTCTACAAGAAGGGGCCGACCGGCGCCGGTCGCACCGAATGTACGATCGCCGGCGGTTGTGATCACACCAACGTCGAAAATCCTTCCAGTGAATATCTGACCTCGTTGCAGGCTGCCGCCGAACCGGATTCGCAATTCAAGATGAACTGGGGACCTGAAGACTTGGCCTTCAACCTGGAATTGAACCAATCCGAAACGGCTGGTATCAAGGATGATCGTGATACGGCAGTGCGCGCCCTCTTCCGTGAAGACAAGTTCCGCCAGGCGATCAGCCATGCGCTCGATCGCGATGGCATTGCCCAGTCGATTTTCCGTGGTCCGCTGCTGCGCGCCTTCCCCGGCGGTCTCTTCCCCGGTTCGCCGGAATTTGATCCCGCTTCGGTCGTCTATTACGGCTTCGATGTTGAAAAGTCCAAAGCGCTGTTGGCTGAGCTTGGTCTGACTGACACCGACAACAATGGCATTCTTAACTTCCCGGCCGATGGCCCCGGCGCTGGTCAGGATCTGGTCTTCGGCCTGAATTCCTATGAAGATCAGGCCGAAGGCAAGATTGTTGCCGATCAGATTGTCGTGATGCTCAATGCCGTGGGGATTAAGATCAATGCCCGACCTTTCAACAGCCAGACCATGACTGACCTCAATGAGAGCGGCGAATGGGATATGCGTATTACCCGCCCCGATGATTATCTGTTGCCCTTTACCCGCTGTAACAATCTCGGCCCGGTCACACCGCAAACCCCAGGCTGGAACCGCCAGGCCGGCGGCGAACGGGTGCTGCGCGACTGGGAACAACAGATTGCTGACAAGGCGATTGCCTACTGCGCCGAACGCGACCCGGCGGCCCGCAAGCAGTTGATCAACGAATGGAACTACCTGTGGACCTACCACAACTATTCCATCGGTACGGTCATCGGGCGTAAGGGTCTGGCTTTGGCCAAGCGCTTCAAGAACGTCCCCGGTGGCATCCCGGCCCGCTTATACCAGTGGGTGGAAGATGCGATCATGTCGGAAATCATCTGGACGCCTGTGGAAGAACACAAGGAGCAGGTGCGCCCGAATGTGATTCCAGAGTATGGTCAGTAGGCCAGTGAATCAGTAAAGTAGTCAGGTTTGATTGTAGTAAGGACTTCAGTCTTTTGCCAGATCGGAGAAGGATTGAAGTCTTTACTACAAATTTGTGTTTGAGCGATTCTAGTTTTTGCGATGTGTTTAGCGAGCGTGTCTTGTCGGCGAGGTAACGCATGGAAGAACTAACACTGACAGACAGCAAATCACTCAGTTATCGCACGATGACAATTGCGTATGTCATCGATACGTTTCAGCTTCTTTTCAAAGAGGCGCGTTTATTCCAACAGGTTACGCCCGTTCAGCCCGCCGAATGGTTAATCGAGGTATTGCAACGTAGTAAACGCTTGTCCTTGGTTAGCGAAAAAGCCCGTTCTGAATTTATTGTTGCCCCGATTTTACTAAATTTTCGTGAAATCGCGCCTGATGTCAATATTTACTCTGGCACAACCTTTGATGTGGAGCCAGCCCAAGGCTTAAAAGGCGTTTGTGATTTTATCATTAGTAAAAGTGAACCTTTTCCTGTCGTCAAAGCACCCGTGATCATGATGGTGGAAGCCAAAAAGAATGACCTGGAAGAAGCGCTTGGTCAATGTGCTGCGGAAATGGTAGCCGCACGCATTTTTAATCAACGTCACCAGAGCGCAATTGAAACCATCTATGGCTGTATTACGACCGGCGAG
Organism: Caldilineaceae bacterium; assembly: GCA_026645575.1. The sequence continues at coordinate 228,793 of JAPKMW010000004.1, read as the reverse complement.
TTATGGCAATTTCTCAAATTGGCGGACAATACGCTGACCTTGGATGAGGAAAGAATTTACATTGAGAAGGTCGATTTGATTTTAGGTATGTTGAAAACCATCATTGATGATTTTCAGTAGTAATAATGTCGTAATGTAAATGGGAAATCACCATGCTTAACTATATCCTACGCCGCTTGCTTATCTCCGTTGTGCTGCTCTTCTTTATTGCGGCGACTTCGTTCTTTATTATCCAGTTACCGCCGGGGGATTTTGCCAGTTCGTACAAACAGTTTCTGATCCAAACGGCGCAATTGTCGGAAGACAAAGCAGAGGAGATGACCCAACTCTATCGCGAGCAGAACGGGTTGGATCAACCGATGCCGATCCAATTTTTGTATTGGATCAAAGGCATTGTGACAGAAGGGAAATTTGGCTATTCCTTTGCCTATCGCACCGATGCCGGCGAAATCATCCTCGATCGCTTGCCCAAGACCTTTATGCTGGCGATCTGTGCCCATTTAATTTCCAGCCTGGTCGGTATTTTGCTTGGCATTTATGTGGCGCCCCGTCAATATGGTTGGGCGGATAATATTTTGGCGGTGATTGCCTTCTTTTTGACTTCGATACCGCGCTTTTTTATGGCGCTGGTCATTATGTATTGGCTGGTGCATGTGATGAAACAGGAGGATGTTGGTTCGTTTTTCTCCTTTAATTACGCGGTTGCGCCCTGGTCTTGGGGTAAATTTGTTGATTTGTTAAAACATGTTTGGCCGGTCATTTTAGTTGCCGGCTTGGGTGGCGTTTCACGTAATATGCGTGTTATGCGCGCCAATATGCTGGATGTCCTCAATGCACAATATGTGACTACGGCGCGCGCCAAAGGGTTGCCGGAACGGCAGGTAATGAACCGCCATGCTGTACCCAATGCCCTGCATCCGATTATCGGTTATCAAGGCACGGTTTTACCCTATATGATTCAGGGCGAATTGGAAGTCACCATTGTCATGCTTATTCCCTCCTTAGGGCCGATTTTCCAGCGGGCGCTCACCTCGCAAGATATTTATCTATCGGGCGGCATTTTGTTAATGATCGCCGCGCTCGTTATTTTTGGTAATTTGATCTCGGATCTTTTCCTGGCTGTGTTGGATCCGCGTATTCGCTATAGTTAAACGTGCTACGTGATTCGTGTGGCGTGAACCGTGGCCTAAAGTTTGTCGAAGGCCATGAGTCACGAATTACGCCACAATACGCATCTGATTTTGTGATTTTAGCTGTTACTGGAGTTGCAACGCATGACGACCACTGCTATGGAGCCGACCGCTCTTAATCCCGAACCGGTGCATAAGGCCCAAAGTTCGGAAAGTTACTCGCAATTGGTATGGCGGCGCTTCCGCCGGAGCAAAGCCTCGGTTGTTGGCGGCCTGATCGTGCTGCTCCTGCTCCTGCTGGCGATCTTTGCCGAGTTTTTTGCCCCCTATCCGCTTGATGTCTTTGACTCAAAGCGCTCCTTTATTCCGCCCAGCCGTATCCACTTTTGGGATGAGGAAGGCAATTTTCATTGGCGCCCTTTTACCTATAACAAAGTGGTCACGCTCGACCCAAAGACCTTTGTACCTATATGGGAAGAAGATACAAGCAAAGCGTATCCGCTTTACTTCTTTGTCAAGGGCTGGGAATATGAATTATTTGGCTTCATTCCCATGGACCGCCACTTTTTTGGCGTTGAAGAAGGTGGGCAAATCTTTCTGTTAGGCACCGATCAATTCGGCTCGGATTTATGGAGCAAGGCTTGTGAAGCGGGTCGAATTTCCTTGAGCATGAGCCTCTTTGGCACCTTTATCAGCGTGATTATCGGTGCATTGGTTGGCGTTTTTTCCGGCTATTACGGCGGCTGGATTGATAATCTGGTGCAGCGCTTTGTCGAATTTATCACCGCCTTTCCCCAGTTAGCACTCTGGCTGGCGCTGGTCGCCGTTGTGCCGCGCACCTGGGATTCGTTTCGGGTCTTTCTCATCATCGCGTTTATCTTTGCCTTGTTGTCGTGGACAACCTTAGCACGCGAAGTCCGCAGCAAAGTGTTGGCGCTGCGCCAAACCGATTTTGTGTTGGCCGCCAAAGAGATGGGCGCTTCCGACTGGCGCATTATGTTTGTCCACCTGCTGCCCAACTGTCTGAGCCATATTATCGTCGTCTTGACCCTCACCATCCCCGGCATTATCCTGGCCGAAGCGTTTCTGAGCTTCCTGGGCTTAGGCATTCAACGTCCCCTGATCAGTTGGGGCTTGCTGATGCAGGATGCGCAAAAGCTCGACACCCTTAGCGTCCGCCAGTGGATCATCTCGCCAGCGGGCTTTATCATCGCCGCTGTGCTGGGTTTCAATCTATTGGGCGATGGCCTGCGCGATGCTGCTGATCCTTATTCCAACTTGTGATATAATTGGAAAAGATCATTAGTTTGGTGGGTGAACGTACAGCGGAGGTTACGATGAAAGCAAGAGCTTCTAAGCAAGCTGTAATACAGCCTGATAAGATTATTATTCACTATGGCTCCCAGCGCGATGGGTACGTTTTTCGATTACACCCACTCAGTTTTTTACAGTTACAAGAGCGCTACCCCGATCGGCGTCGAACCGATAGTGTATTTATCGGTTACGATAAACGCCGTTCCCCTGAGGAAGTTGATGGTTCTGTCTGGCAACATGTTTCTCAACTGCTGACAGGCTTATCAACGAGCGAAATTGAGCAAAATGGTGGCTTTGTCGTTGTACATCCGGTAACGCAACAAGAGATTTACCCTGTGGTGCATGTTCATGCCTAGACGAAATCATCTGTATGTTGGGCGTGCCGGACAAATGGCTGCGATGGCAGAGTTTCTACTGCGCGGCTATAACGTTGCTGTCCCAGAAGTTGATGTTGGTGATGATATTTTTGTTGTGCGCGATAGTGACGGTGAGTTTTCAAGAATTCAGGTGAAAACTGCCCTTGTTACTGAAACAAAACATGGTTACAACGCGCGTTATGCTGTTCGCCTCGATCAGCTACTCACATTGAGCGCCCCAGAGCTTTGGTATGTTTTTTCCAACAGGAGTGCAGGGCGCTGGCAATCATTCTTGGTAGTGCCACGACCAGAGTTGGCTATTATAGCCAACATAAATTAGGGTTACAGAAGGGTCAGCAGGGAGTCTTATCTTTGTATGTGACTTTTTCTGATGCACAGGTGACCTGCTTTGGACAAGATTTTAGCCACTACTTGAATAACTGGGACGTATGGCCCTATTTGCAACATGACACGTAATGTTTATCAATTGCCCATGTTTAAATTTGTAAAATTTTATTTGCTTGTAGGAATTAGCGTCGCATTTGCCTTTGGTTTGACCCTAATGGCGCTCAACCAACCCGCCACTGCCGCCACGTTGGCAAAACCGACGCCCACACCGAAAGCCTTAGCGCAACCAGCCGCACGTCCAATCAATCAAGTCCGCGGTCTTGTTGTCGATGCTAACGGCCCCGTCGCCGGTGCAACCGTGCGTGTCCACTTGACCGAACAGGCCGCGACCACCGATCAAAAAGGCGCTTTCACCTTCCGCAATCTAGCTGCCACCGACATGATAACACTGACAGCTTGGGCAGAAGGCTACTATATTGCCTGGACGCGTGTCAACGCCGCTGACAAGGCGCCAGTCAAACTGCAACTGAACCCCTACTACCTCACTGACAACGTGAAATACAACTGGTTTGAGCAGGATGGGGTGGAAGGCTCGGCGGCCTGCGGTATTTGCCATACAGCCTACACAGAGTGGCAGGAAGATGCCCATGCCCAGACCGCTATCAACTACCGCTTCCAAAATCTCTACGCCGGCACCGACATTCATGGCAACAAAAGTCCCCTCAGCCGCTATGACAGTGACGGGAAATACGCCCCGCCTGATCCCAACCAGCCTTACTACGGGCCGGGCTTTCGGCTGGACAACCCCAGTCGCGCCGGCAATTGCGCCACCTGTCACACACCGATGGCGGCCAAGTTACCGACCAGTGACGGCTGTAGTTGGTCGGGTTGTCATTCCTCCGGTACGGCGCAATATTCCGATTTGATCCAAGAGGGCGCCAGTCCGCTTTACCTTATCAATGACGCCGCCGAAGGTATCTCGTGCGAGTTCTGTCACAAGATTAGCGCGGTGCGCTTAAATGAAGAGACCGGCCTGCCCTATGAAGATGCCCCCGGCATTCTCTCCCTCCAGTTGCATCGCCCGGAGCCGGGGCATGATGTTTTCTTTGGCCCGGTGCCCGACGTGGTGCGCACCGATCTGCCGGAGCCGCGCGATAGCTATCTACCGCTGCAAAGCGAGAGCGCCTTCTGTGCGGCTTGTCATCATGGCGTCCTGGGTGGCGTAGTTGCTGATATGCGGGTGACGGGTGGTGTGCTGATCTATAGCTCCTATGCCGAATGGTTGGCCAGCCCCTACAGCAACCCCAAGACGGGCAAAACCTGCCAGGATTGCCACATGCCGACGCTGGATAGCGACTATTTTGTCTTCCCGGAAAAGGGCGGCCAACAGCGCGATTATTATGCCGTCCGTAACCACCGGATGCCCGGCACAAATGATGAACAGTTGCTGCAAAATGCCGTCACCATGACGGGAACGGTGCAAATGGTGAGTGGCGGGTTGCGCGTGGTGGTGAGCATCACCAATGACCAGACCGGTCATAGCGTGCCGACCGATTCGCCATTGCGTCATCTGCTGCTGGTGGTAACGGCCAAAGACAGCAATGGTCGCCCGCTGCGGTTGCAGGGCGGGGAAACCTTACCTGGCTGGGCCGGCAACTATGCGGGGCAACCTGGTCGCTACTTTGCCAAGCTTCTGCGCGATAAATCGAGTGGCGAGTCGCCCACCGCGGCCTACTGGCGGGAAATCGAGCTGGTGGAGGATACGCGCATTGCTGCTTTAGCCACTGATCTGAGCGAGTATACCTTTGCTGCGCCTGCCGGTCGAGCTGCCACCGTCGAAGTGAACTTGATCTACCGCCGGGCCTATCAACAATTGATCGACTGGAAAGATTGGCCGGATACCGATATTGTCATGGAGCAGATGACACTTACAACTGCGACAAGGAAATAACCGTTGTTCGCATAATGTTGTATAATAGGATTATGATTATGATGCTGGAAAAAGCGTTGGAATCATTGCGTGCAGCGGAACTTTGTTTTCAGGAGAAGATGTATAATTCGACGGCTAACCGTGCTTATTATGCCATGTTTCAGGCAGCGATCGTTGCCTTGGAGCGGGTGGGTGTTTATGCTACCAAAGGCTCCTGGGGTCATGACACGTTACAAGCTGTCTTCGCCGATCAACTGATTCGACAACGCAAGTTGTATCCGAGACATTTTGCCAGCTTTCTGCCCAATGGCTTTCAGACCCGGCAATTGGCAGACTATAGCAATGAGATGTTATCAGAACGAAAAGCGCGTACTATTTTGCAATGGGCGCGTGAGTTCGTTAGGCAAGTAGAGGAGAAACAACATGGACGCTAAGATATATGCGCGCTCCTTAATCTATCGAATGATGGATTATATTAGGGTACTTGCTCCTGAGGTGCGTGTTATTGATGAAGGAGTTAGCTATGAATGTGAGTTGACCAATCTTGCTGTTTATCCTCCCCTTTCCTGGACCGAAGAAGAGTGTGATGAGTTACAAGAAAAGATTGGCGAACAGATCACAGACATCAACGTCGAGACAGGATCTTTAATTCTTGTACGGGTTTATAGCCCGATAGAACAAGTTGCTGAAATGCAGCACGAGTTGGTCGTAACGCAGGAAAAGATGAAGTCTTTGGAAACGCGTTTACAGGAAGCAGCAGAGATCGGTTTGACTCAGTTTGCGCAGAGAGAATTTGAACTTGCTCCTGCATAAAGCTTCAAATATCAATCTGCTTATTAATTTATTGTGGGTAGTACAACAAGGGATCCCATGAGCCAAAATCAAAGCCAAAGCCGCGGCCCCGTCGAGTTTGCCTGGCAACAGCCAAACGGCAAAAAGAGCGACGATTATATTCTGGAAGTCAAAAATTTAAAACAACATTTTCCGATCCGCAGCGGCTTTTTCCAGCGCGTGGTTGGTCATACCAAAGCGGTCGATGGCGTCAGCTTTTTCCTGCGTGAACAGGAGGTGCTGGGTCTCGTCGGGGAGAGCGGTTGCGGCAAGACCACCACCGGGCGCTCGATTCTCCGGCTCTACGACCCCACCGCTGGTGAAGTCTGGTATCGCAAAGCCAGCGGCGAACGCATCGATATTGTGAAGATTACGTCCGAGGAAATGAAACCCCTGCGCCGCGAGATGCGCATGATCTTCCAAGATCCCTTTAGCTCGCTCAACCCGCGCATGACCGTGCGTGACATTATTGGCGAGCCGTTGATTATCCACAAGGTCGCCAAGGGGCGGGAACTGGAAGACCGCGTCGCCAAATTGATGAGCGACGTGGGTCTCAACCCGGCCTACATGCGGCGCTATCCTCATGAATTTTCTGGCGGTCAACGGCAGCGCATTGGCCTGGCGCGCACCCTTTCGCTCAACCCGCGGCTGATCGTGGCGGATGAACCGGTCTCGGCGCTCGATGTATCGATCCAGGCGCAGGTGTTGAACCTGCTGCAGGAGATCAAGGAAGAGTTGGGCCTGACCATGCTCTTTATCGCCCACGACCTCTCGGTGGTCGAGCATATCTGCGACCGTATCGCTGTGATGTATGTCGGCAAAATTGTCGAAATGGCCGAATCAGAAGAACTGCTGCGCCATCCGTTGCACCCCTATACCGAGGCGCTTGTCTCCGCTGTGCCGCCGGCTGACCCGGATATTCAAATGCAGCGCCTTGTACTGGAAGGCGATGTCCCCAGCCCCGCCAATCCGCCCAGCGGTTGTGTCTTTCACCCGCGCTGTCGCTATGCTAAGGATCTCTGCCAACAGAGCGAACCAAGCTTGACCGAGATCGAACCGGGCCACTACGCTAGTTGTCACTTTGCGAAAGAATTGGCGTTGAAAGGAATTGCCACAAGTTGACCTATAAGAATCAAGAGACGTATATGAACGAACCGACGACAGCCCAACCGGCTGAACCAAACTGGCTCCCCGGCCCCAAGCTGGCCGACTTTCCGGACAAGACCACCCGCACCATCGACTTTGGCAATGATGGCATTGTGGTGATCAACTTTGGCGGTCAAGTAACAGCCTTTCGCAATAGTTGTCTGCACCAGGACATGCCGATCCACGCTGGCTACTTGGCCGGCGACGGCCTCTTACTCTGCCCCTGGCACAACTGGTGTTATCAGGTCTCCAATGGTGACTGTATTACTGTACCTGGCGCCGCGCTCCAACAGTATCCGGTGCAAATCCATGATGGACAGGTGTGGGTCAAGGTCGGCTGATCCATTGTGTGCGTGCGCATAACCCGATTTGCCAATCAATAGCGAAAATCGCCCAAAGCGGCCATATGTGGTATCATAACGTAGCGCTACACGATTCTGTGATGTCGTGACTGTTTGGCCGTTACCGATTCGGGAAATCATCGGCTTATGTTAGGGAATGTACAGGTTGGATGAGCAGATAGGGTCATCCCCTACGCCACATAAAGAGCGTCATGCCCTACGGGTGGCAGGCGTGGTGCAAGGGGTCGGCTTTCGCCCCTTTGTCTATGGCCTTGCCACCCAGCTTGGCCTGACCGGCTTTGTGGGCAATGACAGCGCTGGCGTTTTTATCGAGATCGAAGGCGATACAACCGCGCTGACCACGTTTCATCAATTGCTCGTCACCGCACCGCCGCCACTGGCCCATCTTGAGGATATCACAGTCGCCCTGGTTCAACCAACAGGCGCAACGACGTTTGTCATCATTGAAAGTCAGGCGAATCATGCCCAACGCACCTTCATTTCGCCTGATGTCGCCCTTTGTGATGACTGTTTGCGTGAAGTATTCGACCCACAGGACCGACGCTACCGTTACCCCTTTATCAATTGCACCAACTGCGGCCCCCGCTTCACGATCATTCGCACCCTGCCCTATGACCGTCCATTTACCACCATGGCCGATTTCGCGCTCTGTCCCGCCTGTCGCCAGGAATACGCCAATCCGCTAGATCGCCGCTTTCACGCCCAGCCAGTGGCCTGTCCGATCTGTGGGCCGCAGCTTGCGTTTGTGGCGAGTGACCAAGTCGATGATACGCAACACGCAACACGAATCATGGGCGAAGCAGCATTGCAAGCAGCACAAGCGCTGTTGCGTGATGGCGGGATTGTGGCGGTGAAAGGGTTGGGGGGCTTTCACCTGGCTTGTGATGCAACCAATGATCAGGCGGTGCAAAGCTTGCGCCAACGAAAGGGACGGATCGATAAGCCCTTTGCCGTTATGGCACGTGATGTTGCGACTGCCCAGCAATGCGCTGAGATCAATGCCGATGAACTCGCCTTGCTTACCAGTCGCGAACGCCCCATTGTACTGCTCCGCAAACGGGATGATAGCCCGCTGTCCACCCTCGTCGCCCCCGGCAATCACTATGTCGGTCTGATGCTGCCCTACACCCCATTGCATTACCTGTTATTCAACGAACTAGCAGCAGACACGCAACACGCAATACCCAACACCCAACACACTGCCCTCATCATGACCTCTGGCAACTATGCCAACGAGCCGATTGTCAAGGACAACACTGCGGCGCTGACGAAACTGGTGGAGCTGGCCGATGGCTTTCTCTTGCACAACCGTGACATTCATGTGCCATGTGATGATTCGGTGATTCGCGTCTTTGATGGACACGAGTTGCCAATTCGGCGCTCGCGCGGCTATGCCCCCTTCCCGGTGCGGTTGCCGGTCGAAGTGCGACCGACGTTGGGCAGCGGTGGCGAACTGAAAAATACCTTTTGTCTGGCGGCGGGTCAGGCTGCGTTTATGAGCCAACACATTGGCGACATGGAAAATCTGGAGACGTTGCAGGCGTTCACCCATGCTGTCAACCATTTCCAGACCATTTTTGATATTCAGCCGGAACTGCTGGCCTGTGATCTGCACCCGGCCTATCTATCGAGTCAGTGGGCGCGTCAGCAGACAGGGCAAGCGCGGTTGGTGCAAGTGCAACACCATCACGCCCACCTGGCCGGGCTGATGGCCGAGCATGGGTTAGATGGGTGCGAACCGGTGATCGGCTTCTGTTTTGACGGCACCGGCTATGGTACGGATGGCGCCATCTGGGGTGGTGAACTCTTGCTGGCCGACTATGCTGGTTTTCGCCGCCGTTCTTATTTGCGTTATATCCCGCTGCCAGGAGGCGATGCGGCGGTCAAACACCCAAGCCGCACGGCATTGGCCCATCTGTGGGCGGCAGGCGTAGCATGGGATGAGGCGTTGCCGCCGGTCGCTGCCACCACGCCAACCGAACGGCGCATTTTTCAACGCCAGTTTGCCACGGGCTTTAACACCGTGCCAACTAGTAGCATGGGGCGGCTCTTTGATGCCGTGGCGGCGCTGGCCGGTGTACGTCAAACCGCCACCTATGAAGCGCAGGCCGCGATTGAGTTTGAAGCGCTGGTGGGTGACGAAGAAGACGCGCCCTACCGTTTTGGTCTAGAATGGAAGGGGCAAACCTTTGACGCAGCGCCGGTGGTCAAGGCCATCGGCACTGATGTCTTGCAAGGGGTGCCGACGGCGCAAATTGCGATCAAGTTTCACCAGGCGGTAGCCGACCTGCTCCTGCAACTGAGCTTGCTCGTCCGTCAGGAAGAAAAACTGAACACAGTAGCATTAAGTGGCGGCGTCTTTCAGAATGTACTGTTGTTGCGCCTGGCCGTAGCTCGTCTACAGGTTGCTGGTTTTCGAGTGCTGACCCATCGTTTGACGCCGCCCAATGATGGCGGGTTGGCGCTGGGACAAGTGCTGGTGGCGAATGCGCAACCTTCATAAGCAAACTGTGGTGCCATGTTGTCGTCGGAATAATAGTCGTCTTGAGACGACTTGTGCTTTCAGCCTGAATTTTAATTCAAGGCGATTGGGAGAATTGCTTATGTGTCTCGGTGTACCCGGAAAAATTACCGAAATCTACGAACAAAATGGTGTGCGCATGGCGAAAGCTGATTTTGGCGGCGTGAGCAAAGAGATCTGTCTGGCCTATCTGCCCGAAATCGGCGTGGGCGACTATACCATTGTCCATGTCGGCTTTGCCATTACGCAACTGGATGAAGAATCGGCGCAGGAGTCGTTGCGTCTTTTTCAGGAGATGGGGTTGTTGGACGAAGAGTTTGGCGCCCATCCGCCAGAGGGAGAACAAGCAGAGGGAGAACAAGCCCATGAAGTACCTGGATGAATTTCGCGACCCAGCGCTAGCACGCGGCCTCTTTGACGAGATTCGGCGCATCACCACCCGCCCTTGGGCGATCATGGAGGTGTGCGGCGGGCAAACCCATTCGATCATCCGCAACGGCATCGACCAATTGCTGCCGGACAAGATTGAATTGATTCACGGCCCCGGCTGTCCGGTCTGTGTCACGCCACTGGAAATTATCGATAAAGCATTGGCGATTGCCAGTCGTCCCGGCGTGATCTTCTGCTCTTTTGGCGATATGTTGCGCGTACCCGGCAGCGACAAAGATTTGTTTCGCGTCAAGAGCGAAGGGGGGCAGGTACGCATTGTCTACTCGCCCCTCGATGCGGTGAAGATCGCCCAGCAAAACCCCGAACGGGAAGTGGTCTTTTTTGGCATCGGCTTTGAGACGACGGCGCCGGCCAATGCAATGGCGGTCTATCAGGCCAAACAACTGGGGTTGAAGAACTTTTCCATGCTGGTTTCCCATGTCCTGGTACCGCCGGCAATTGCCGCCATCATGGAGTCGCCGGGCAATCGGGTGCAGGCATTTCTGGCCGCCGGTCATGTCTGTAGTGTCATGGGAACGTGGCAATATGAGCCACTCGTCGAAAAATATCAGGCGCCGATTGTGGTGACTGGTTTTGAACCGCTCGACGTGCTGGAGGGGATTCGCCGCACGGTACAACAGTTGGAGGAGGGGCGGGCCGAACTGGAAAACGCCTATCCGCGCGCCGTGCGCCCCGAAGGCAATCTACCGGCGCAAAAAATGCTGGCCGATGTATTCGAGGTAACAGATCGCGGCTGGCGTGGCATTGGCGTCATCCCGCAAAGTGGCTGGCGTCTGCGCGAAGCCTATCGCGACTTTGACGCCGAGACTCGCTTTGCGGTTGGCGATATTCGCACTCAGGAATCGACGCTTTGTCATAGCGGCGAAGTGCTAAAAGGCCGCATCAAACCGAATCAATGTCCGGCCTTTGGCAAGGAATGCACACCGCGCACCCCACTCGGTGCAACAATGGTATCGAGTGAGGGCGCCTGTGCCGCTTACTATCAATATGGGCGCTTTGTGCAATTAGAAGAAAGGTTGTGACGATTCAACCTGCCAACGCCAACGAATTGGGGGAATAACGAACTGTCCCGCCCATAGCCAATTCGTTGTTTCCCAATTCATTGGCGTTACGGATGGCCCTAGCCAGGTCGTGGCCCTGCGCGAGCCGCGGTCAATGCCTTTCTACTTGGTCGTGCTAATCAAGGGCAGATACATAAACATACCAGCGCCTTCTTCTTCTGCTGGTTGCGTTTGCGCTGCTGTCACCACGCCACAACTGCCGCCGTTGAGAGTAAAGCTTCCCGGCACGGCGTTGGTTCCGCTAAATGTCCCCTGGAAGCCAAAAGCTTGGGTCCCACCATTGGCGCCGATGAGGTTGTTGTAGCTCAAATTGGCGACCTGGACATTTTTCCCGCTTTGTGTTTTGGCACCATTCCACAAGTTCGTGATCACCTGATCCCCGGCAAAGCTCCAGGCCACCGTCCAACCGTTGATCGGTGTCGCACTGTTGTTCTTGAGCAGCACATCAGCGGTAAAACCACCCGGCCATTGGCTGGTAATGGTATAGCGCACCTGACAAGCGCCAACCGTACCACCAGATGTAGCCGTGGGTGTCGGTGTAGGGGTCGGCACGATAGGGGTAGGTGTGGCTGTCGATGTCGGCGTATTGGTTGGCAGCGCAGGGGTGGGGGTGGACGTGGCTGTCGGTGTCGGCGTATTGGTTGCCGACGGGCTGCCATTACAGACAACGCCATTCAACACAAAGGTCGTCGGGTTGACATTGCTACCCGTAAACGCAGCCTGAAAGCCAAAGGTTTGGACGCCGCCATTGGCGCCGATCAGGTGATTGTAGCTCAGGTTGGCGACAGTGACATTCTGGCTGCTCTGGGTCAGGGCGCCGTTCCACAGATTGACAATGCGCTGGTTGCCGGCGAAAGTCCACTGGAGTTGCCAGCCGTTGATGGCGTTGGCGCCATTGTTCCTGATCGTCACATCGGCGGTAAAGCCATCGCCCCATTGGTTGGTGACAGTGTAGGTGACCTGACACGCCGCCACTGGCCCACCAGGCGTCGCCGTCGGCGTACTGGTGGACGTGGCCGTCGGCGGCACAAGCGTTGGGGTGGCGGCGACCGGCGTGTTGGTGGGGGTGTTGCCGGGACCAAGGGTTGCCGTTGCGCTGGCGGTGCTAGTCGGCGTGAAGGTCGGGGTGGGGCCGCTGCTGCCTGGTTCATTGCCAAAGACGCGCCCGCCGTTGTCATAAACGGGCATATTGGTGGCTAGGGCATGGGCGCCGCTGGTGCTGACGCCGGCATAGGAGTGATCGTTGTTGTTGTTCCAGACGCCGCTGGTTGTCAGCCGAAATTGAATTTCTTTGCGGTACGCACTCTGACCACCGGGATAGATGTTCGTCCCCGCGCAATTGATGGTCACATAATAAATATTACCGCTCCACAATTGCGGGCCAGAGACCACATTGTTGCCGCAACCGCTAAAGTTCTGGCTCACGGTGATGGCGCTGCTGTCATCCGCCGTGTAGAAGTAGCGGAAGGCGAGCTTGTCCCCCGATCGCGCCGGCCAGCCCGATTTGTTGGTCAGATAGGCGCTGATCTCGATAAAGTTGCTGCCGCTGGCGTTGACCTTGGCTTCGACAAAAATTTCATTGTCACGCGTCTCCACCGCGGGGAAACCGGCCAGCGGTGCGCCGCCAAACTCCTGCACCATGCGGGCAAGCGCTCCCGTAAAGCCGGCGTTGTAATCGGTGGCAACCTCATTGGATTGATAGTCGCCGATCACATCATTGTAGACGCCCGACCGGTTGGGACCGCCGACCAGCGCACCGTATAAAATATGGCGGTGATTGGCCGGCACGCTCAAACTATCGGCCCAGGAACTGTGCGCGGTGCGATGGTGCGGGTGTTGGGGTGGATTGTTGCCAAAGCCGACGACATAGCTGCGGTTGGCTGGGTTACTGCCCAAGATATAGTTGATCCAGCTCACGGCTTTGTCATGATAGAGCGTTTTCTTGGCATGGCCGCTCGGCAAGCCATCGCTATAGATAAAAGCGACCAAGGCGGTATTCGCGGTGTAGCGCAACGAACCCCAATCGTCCAGCACGGGAAAGCCGTCGGCCAGTTTGGTCACGCTGGCGCCGTTGTAGTTGCTGGTCCAGAAATCGAGCCAATGTTCGGCGGCATCCTGATATTGTTGTTGGCCGGTGAGTTGCGCCAACAACACGTAGCTGCCATAGCTCTTGTCGTCCCAGGCATGGGTCCAGATATGCTTGCCGGCAATGGTGGGGTAATAGCTGGTGGCTTTGGTCAGATAGGCATTGCCATAGGCGGCGTTTTGGGCCACTTTCGCCTTGTGCAGCCAGAGCGCGCCCCAGACCAACTCATCGTCGTAGCCGCTCCATGAGTTGTAAAAGGCTCTGGCGTCGGTAATACAATTGCTATAGGCGCCGCGGTAAGTGTCGGCAAAGGTATAGAGTTGTTCGGCGTGGGTGAGCAAAGTGTCGGCATAGGCCGTGTCCCCTTCGCTGCGGAAGAGGATCGAGGTGGCGGCCAGGGCGGCGGCTGTTTCGCCGGCCAGGTCACTGCCCGGACAACTGGCGCTGATTTTGTAAACCGGGCGCGCCATCGGCATCACCTCCGCCGGTCCCCACCAGGCGTGATCCTGGCTGCCATTGCCCACTTGCCCATAGAGTTCATTGGGGGCAGTGTGCGCTTTGACAAAGTAATCCGCCACCCAGCGCAGGTTATTTAGCAGATGGGGCAGTTGGCCGCTACTGCTATAGGCGTTACGATAGGCAATCCCACCCCAGGCCAACAGGGTGGTGGAAGCGGCCATGGGAAAACCAAATTTGACATGGTCGCCGGCATCATACCAGCCGCCGGTCAGATCCTTGCCCACATCGGCGCCGTCATTCAAGGCGGAGTTGCCTCGCCATTCGACCCGGCTCCAGGTCGGCTTGGGGCCGGCGATTTGCGCTTCATAGAAGTAGATCGCTTTTTGTAACGCTTCGCCATAGTTATGGGTCGGCGCCGCTTGTGCGGTAACGATTGGCGTTGACCGGCCTGGCAGCAGCGCGGTCAATAATAGCAGAACGAGCAGCGCAAGCTGACCTAGGCTGTGCTTTCTGCTGCGCATGGGAGGGCGCAAACGAGCAGGTATGTAATGCTGCGAAGTTGTTGACATACATGTTCCTTATTTTTGGTGTAAGTTGGCTACTCGCCCGTTCATGAATTCTTCGGCTTACGCGCTGGTGGTGACGAAGAGATTGTGATTGGTAGTAGCTATTGTAATTCTACCATTGGTTTAATTACAAATAAATTACGATTACCAAACAATAACCCAACTAAATGGTGATGAAAACGAGTATTTTAGTTATAAGCGGATGAAAAGTTAAAAAGTAGGAAATTGTTTAGCGCTCTGCCAGATCAACCTGCTGCCAGTAGCGCAGATTGCGAAAAACAGACTTTCGAGTACAATGGCGTTAGGCTTGTGGTCTGGGGCGTACCCGTATGGCGCGCCCTCTGCGGTCACAACGACAGGGTACAAGTGATTGGATAGAAATAAGATAAGGTTTACAGCATGACCACCCAACTTAATTTCACCGCCTGGAGTTGTCCCGTCCCTCTGCGCAACCACCCCAATATTGTCATGGGGCATGGCGGGGGCGGCAAATTATCGGCGGAACTGGTGGAGCATCTCTTTGTCCCCGCCTTTCACAACTCGACCCTGGCAACGCTGGGCGACTCGGCAGTGCTATCAATGGCCGGCGCCCGGCTGGCCTTTTCCACCGATTCGTTTGTCGTGCGCCCGCTCTTTTTCCCCGGCGGCAATATCGGTGATCTGGCGATCAACGGCACAGTCAACGACATTGCCATGAGTGGCGCCCAACCGCTCTACCTTAGCGCCGGTTTTATTGTCGAAGAGGGCTTGCCGTTGGAACGCTTGGGCGCGATTGTCCAAAGCATGGGCGACGCCGCCCGGCGCGCCGGCGTGGCGATTGTCACCGGCGACACCAAAGTGGTGGACAAGGGGCATGGTGATGGCGTCTTTATCAACACCAGCGGCTTTGGCCTGATCCCCGAAGGCGTCCACATTGCCCCTACCCAAGCGCGCCCCGGCGATGTGGTTATTCTCAGCGGCGAAATTGGTCTCCACGGTGTGGCGATCATGAGCGTGCGCGAGGGGCTGGAATTTGATGTCGTGATTGAAAGTGATTCTGCGCCCCTCAATGGTCTGGTGACAGATATGTTGGCCGTCACCAAAGAGATTCATGTGCTACGCGACCCCACCCGTGGCGGCGTCGCTTCATCGCTCAATGAGATTGCCAAAGCATCGAAAGTGGGCATTGCTTATGATGAACGCAAATTACCAGTGCCGGAGGTGGTGCGTTCGGCCTGTGATATTCTGGGCATGGACCCCATCTATGTCGCCAACGAAGGCAAGTTGATCGCCATTGTCCCCGCCGCTGTGGCCGAAGCGTTGCTGGCACAGATGCGTCAACACCCGCTGGGTGCGCAAGCGACCATCATCGGCCAGGTGACGGCGCAACACCCCGGCGTCGTTGTCGCCCGCACCGGCATCGGCGGGACGCGGGTGGTGGATATGCAGATTGGGGAGCAGTTGCCGCGCATTTGTTGACAGCGTAAGACTTAGGGCAACAGACTTAGGGCAACAGACTTAGGGCAACAGAGAGAAAGTAAACCTCTCGCCTCTCTACAGCACATCGGCCAGCCATTCGAAAATTACTCGATTGGGCAGCGCTAGGTTGTCGATCTGACAGTGCGCCTCCCCCCCGTCTTCCTTGGTAAAGATCACTAGCTTCTTCTGCGGGTTGGGCAACTGTGCGTAACATTCACGGGCAATTTGCAGGGTAATCGCCGCTTCCCCGTCGCCAGCCAACAAGAGCGTCGGGCAAGGGATTTGACGCGGGTCGGCCTTGCCATAGAAGAAGTAGTCATAGGCTTTGGCGAAGCGGCGGCCAATGTCGCGCGGGTTGAGGCTGATGCGCAAGCCCATGCGCCAGACAATCTGGTCAAATGCCAAACGGGCCAGCGGGTCATGGCGGTTATGCCCCTTCTGCTGCGCCAGCACCGAGCGAAAGACATTGGGCATGGGCGGGTTGGCGATGAGCGCTTTGATGCGCCGGTCATGCTGGCCCCCTTTGAAGACAATATGCCCGCCCCAGCTAAAGCCAAAGAGGGCTAAGCGCGCCGCGTCAACTTCTGGGCGACTGAGCGCATAGTCGATCACCGCGCGCAACGGTTGTTCCATTCTGGCGCCAAAGTACAAGCCTTGATCCGGCGTTACCCCCTGTCCCGGCAGATCAACAGTTAGTACATTGTAACCATACGCCGCGCCGCTCGACCCGATCATAAAATAGCAATCCTCGGCAAAGGTTTCGATGCCACCGATGACGATCAACGTTGGGCAGGGCTGCTGGCTGGCGTCCACGGTCCACAGGTAGCCAGTTAAGGGCTGATTTTGATAAGTCACGTCAATCCGCGCGATTGACGGTTGACAGAGCGCCGCCGCTTGTCCGAAACAGGCTTGCATCTTCTGCACAGTCGAGTGAAACGCCGCGTTCCGGGCGCTCATCAAAAAGAGGGGCGCCCGGTAGTAGGTGCAGGCGCAGAAAAAGCGTTCGCGGGCAAGTGCAGTCTGGCCCTGTTGCAGCGCGGTCTGCGCCTCAGCTTCGACTTGTTGGGCCAATGCCGACCACGCCTGTTGCCAGCTTTGCGCATCAGCGTCCTTGATCTGCGCCGCCACTGCCAAACATTCGGCAGCGCGGCTACCCTCATAAAGTTCGCGCCCCATGATCCAGATCAGGTAGTAATCCATGTCTTTGTGGTCAAAATGGATTTTGGTCAGGCTGCGTTGGGCAATGGCACTGTGTTGGTTCGCCATAACTCGTTTCTCCTGATGATGCCTGCTTCAGATTACGTTAATCTTTTATGCTCGTAGCCGGTCCGTGACCGGCGACCCACCCGCCGGTTACGGACCGGCTACGAGCGGGCTTGGTAGTCACGGTTTTTTTCCAGTCCCGACCTCATCACGGCGATGAGATGGTTCAGCCGTTCCTCAATTGTCTCCGGTGTTTGGAGATCGGCGGCTTCAATCGCATGGGTAAAGAGAAAGGTGAAGATCGCTTTGATAAAGGGCAGCGGCAGATCAGTGCGCAACTCCCCTTTTGCATGGGCGCGTTCGATCAAAGCGCCCATGCCGTTGTCACCCTGAAAGTTGAATTTCGCCAGCGTTTTTGCATAGATCGGCTTGCCGCGCTCGCGCATAAAACTTTCCCCGAACTGGTTGATGGCAGGGTAGCTCCGGGCAAAGGCCAACCCATGCCGGATCTGGCTCTGTAGAATGGTGAACAGATCTTGTTGAAAATCGCTTGGCTGCATCACCGATGCCATAAAATCCCGTTTGCGGGCCATCAACACCTCGATAATGGCAAAATAAAGTCCCTCTTTGCTTTTGAAATGATGGTAGAACTGCCCCTTACTCATCCCAGCGGCAGTCAGGATCGTATTGATGGAGGCTCCTTCGTATCCCTGGCCGACAAATTCGGCAATTGCTGCATCAAACAACGCTTGGCTGTGTTCAAATGAACGCTGAAAACTCATTTTTCTGCTCCTAACCGGATCTTCGATTATGATAACGCAAGTATAGACCAATAGGTCTAGACTGTCAAGTCTAAATTTTGCCTCGCTTCTTGTCGCAAAGCCCATCACTATGAAAAGATGTAACGCAAGAGCAAACTCTACGCCACTGCCGTGGTGGTGTGGCAGGCGGTCTATACGGATAGTTCAGCTAATGGAATGCGTTTGAACAGAGGTAGAGAGTGACAGATTAGCGGATGCTGATCTGTCACTCTCTATGCGGTGGTCTATTGATGCGCCAATGGGGTCGATAGCTGCGCTACGTTGGCTGTAAACGCCTCCAACGAAGAGACTGTTAGGGCGGCATCGGTGAGAGTTTCGAGTTGGTTCAGCGAAAAAGGTTGCAACGATTCAAGCAATTGCGGCCCGACTGGCCCAAAACGATGTTGTAACACGCGCACCAACTGCCGTTGCGCGATCTCTAAGGCTTCTTTGCGACCTTGTTCCAGACCTTGTTCCAGACCTTGTTCCAGACCTTGTTCAAAACCTTCTTCAAGCGCCAGTTGTTCAATGCTAGTAATGTAATGCATTCGTTTTGCCTCCTCGTACAACAGTACCTCTTGCTTGTATTCCCGATTCAAGTCTTTGGGCAACTGCATCATCCAATCAATAAAGCGGTAGAGGTTGATAATGTCCTGCCGGCTGTACCCACGTTCATAAAGACGCCGGGTCAGCCAGAACTTCCACTGTTTGCGCGCTTTTTCGTCGTTTTTGGTTTCCAACGTTTTTAAATGGGCCATCACGACGGTGGCAAAGGGGTTATCGTTCGCTTCCAGTTCATCCCACCGGTCTACATAATCGACCAGCTTGACAATCGGAAACTTGAAGGTCACTTCGCTGCCCCACAACTCCTCTTGGTACTGGTTGGGGCGCCAGTTGAGGTCGGTGTCACACAGGATGGCGACACTGGAAACATTCACCCCATAGCGATCCCCACAGCGATAACGGTAAATGTACATGCGTCGGGTGAAGCTGTTCTCCGGCTGACCTTGCACTTCGAGATGAGAATAGACCCACTTCTGCTCCCCATTCATGCGGTAGACCCGCACCAGTTTGTCCACATATCGACGCCCTTCAACGCCATCGGGCGCCATCTCCTGCAACTCCTTGTCCAGAAACTCATAGCCTTTGGACCAGTCAATATCGGCATAGATGGCCGGGAAAAAGAAGGCCAGGCACTCCGGGTAATACGGGTCGAGAATTTCTTTCCACGGTGAATCAAAATCGTCACGCACTGTACTCATTGTTGGCTCTATCATCGTTTGCGAGTTTCTGAAGACTATCGCCTACTCATCAGCTTTGAAATCGACAAAGCGATAACCGAGGCCGCGCTCGGTGAAGATGTAGCGGGGATCGGCGGCATCGACCTCGATCTTTTTGCGTAGGTAGGTGATGTAGAGGCGCAACAGGTGGTTGTCATTAATATATTCGTGGCCCCAGACCTTGGTGAGCAGTGTTTCATGAGGCACCACCCAGCCGGCGTTTTGCACCAGATGGTAGAGTAACCGATATTCGGTCGGGCGCAGACTGAGCCGCTCGCCTTCAACAATGACATCGCGGCGTTGCAGGTCGATCTGCAAGCGGTCGTCGATCTTGAGCAGTTGCTTGTCGGGGCGGCTAGCCGGTTCAATCCGACGGAGGACAGCGCGAATGCGGCTGGATAACTCGCGGGGGCTAAAGGGTTTGGTGACATAATCATCGGCGCCCAGATCCAGCCCTTTGATGCGATCATCTTCATCGGAGCGTACAGTGAGCATGATGACGGCGGCATCGCTGATCTCGCGAACGCGCTTCAGCGTCTCAAAGCCATCCATCCCCGGCATCTCCACATCCAGCAGCACTAGATCGGGGTTGTGATCGCGCACCTTTTCCAACGCCTGTAACCCATTGTTGGCTTCCAGGGTGATGTAGCCTTCCAGATCAAGATTCATCTTGACAAAACGCACCATGCGCGTCTCGTCATCGACGACGAGAATGGTAATTTTGGGTTGGTTGGACATAGTTTCCGCAATCATTCCTGCTATAATAACGACGATAAGTGTACTTTAGCAGAGGAAATAACGAATTGGCAAATTACTTGAGCAGGATCACAAAACAGACATAACGACTAAGCTCATAGCCGGTCACTGACCGGCTATGAGCTTAGTCGTTACAAACAGACAAACCTTCCTGAGAGCCAGAGGGCTTTCTAGAAGGTTTGCTCAAACGCGCTAATTTGTGTAAGCTACCGGTTGTCCACTGTTCGTGGAGATTTTCCGGTCTTCCGGGGCGCTAATTATCAACCCCGGGTAAGGGGATGGAGGGGTAAACCATATTGCCCAAATCCGTCACTTTGTCGGCTTCTACGGTGATAACCAAACTATTATCAGGATTTTCCATTTCTTTGAGCAAGATGGATGTTGTCACTGCATCTAGGATCACGCCGTAGCGACCAGGCGGGACATTGTCAATCACAAAGGCGCCATCTGTCCGTAGCTCACCGCGTGGGGCGGTAGAGGGATCGTAGCCGGCGGCTTTTTCTACCCCATCATCACCTTTAATCACCTCCGCCAAACCAACAAGGAGACCAGAGACCGCACGAAAGCCTTTTTCATTGTTGATGAAGATTCTGCCTGTCACCGCGCCAGCGCTTGCTGACGTTTGTGGATTGATCGGCTCACCAACAGGAATGGCAGCCGCTGCCGCCTCAATGGCGTCGGTTGGCGTTGGTAAGGGCGAATCAGCATTTAGGGGCGACTCCGGTTGGGCAGGCGTCGGGGTGGCGGCAGGCGCCGTGGTTGCCGTCGGCGCAGGTGCGGCGACCGTCGGCTCCGGTGTTGGTTCCTCATCCGAACAAGCGACCAATACCAGACAAAGGCAGAGAATAAGGAGTACGTAACGTGGTAATTGTTGCAAAATGGGTTTCTTCATAATCGTTATCCCAAACGGTATTGATGATTCAAAGCGTTATAAAAAAGGTGACACCGGGCCTGCCCGATGTCACCCTCTCATCTTTTTATACGTTGATATTGATGAACCGCCCAGGGCATAACCGTTTAGTGATATAATGTGGGTTATGTCCTGGGTCTCGTCACACTATGAACGTGCTTGCCTTACTGGGTGGCAATGCCTTCGTAGACCAGGAGTTGGTCAGCGGTGGCGCTGGCGCCAAGCTGATTGACAACCGCCACAATCTTGCCACCAGCGGTGGCCGTACAAGTGCCGGCGCCAACATAGCGGTCGCCGAGCTTGTTGGATTGCAGATCTGCCAACGCTGCACCTGGTTGCAGGGTGGTGGCCGGAATCGTCACGCTGGAGTTGGTGAAGGTGCAGCTCACGCTGGTGGCCGCATCACCCACGTTTTGGATGCTGAAGCCGGTGAAGAAGCCACCGTTGCGATCCATAATTAAGGGCATGACAACCTTGGCCGTCGCTTCGTCAGCGCTGAACGAACCATAGGCTTCCCCGTTGCGGCCCGGCAGCAGTTGGTTGCCGATACCAACCAGCGGTTGGTTGGCCGAGTTCGCCGTCACTTTGGCCGAACCGACAAAGCGGGCGCCATTGGCGCAATTTTCCGCTGCACCCAGGCTGGAGTTGGCAAAGGCGGCCAAGGCAAAGGTCTTGGATGCGCCCGGGGCAATGCTCTGTGTTTCCGTACAAGCAGTACCAGCCACTGATGGTGAATAAGAAACTGTGACTGAGGTTTCAGCTGTGCCGGCATTCTGAATTTGCAAACCTGTGATATAGTTCGCATTATTCGCGTTGATCAATGGGAAGACCGGGGCCGTTGAGCCAGCGCCCGTGAAGCCGGTGTAGGCAAACATAACAGCCGTGCTTTCCTGGATCACAGCCGCCACCAACGGTTGATTGTTGGTGCTGGTCACTGTACCGGCGAAGGTAGCCGCTGTGTGGGTTTCCTGGGCCTGATAGAAGACCTTGGCCGCGCCCGGCTTGATGGTCGCCGTCACGTCGGCGCCAATGCCGTTGTCGCTATAGTCAATCGAGACATTGGCATCGGCCGTACCAGCGTTCTGCACGCTAAACCAGGTGTTGAAACCGGAGTTGCCCTTGTTCAACAGCGGCAGGCGGATGGTGGTGGCGCCGGTGTCGCGACCGACATAGGAAGCGGCGGCCTTACCAGTCACGCCGTCGGCAATCGCCAGAATGTTGGAGATAGCCGCAATCTTCTTGTCCGAGGAGAAGACCAGTGAACCATTGAAGCCGGCCGACACATTGCTAATGGGGAAGTAGGTCTTGGACCCATTGGCTGGAATCTTGTCGGTCAGGTCATTCCCATTCTTTGTGCCGTCCTGATTGAACGCACTCAAGGTGATATTGGCTTCGGTCGCTTCCAAGTTCGCCACCTGCACACCAGAGGTGTAAGCCGGGAACGCACCTTGGGCCATAGCGGCCCCGCTCGAGGCGCCAATCAAGGCGGCCATGAGCGAAAAGACCAGCAACAAACGTAGTGCTGCCTTATTCATTTTAAACTCTCCTTTATTCAATCGCTTACCATTGAATGTCAATTTTTGATCGGACATGATGACAACTTTAGTACAACAACGTGGTACGGCAAAACATTGTCGGAGCTTATTGTATGCCCTTTTCCCTTTCGTTTCAATACCTTTTATGGCGTATTCTTCGACCCCCAAAATACCCAAAAATGACTAACCCGAACGGGGTATTACCACTGGTAGAGCAAGGTGACAACATCGATCTGAAACAGAAACGCCGATAAACTTGCTTCATCGACAGCAACCAAACCCATTGACCAAAGGGCGCACAGCTTGCCGCGCTCATCGAATAATAAACGGAAGCAGCACGAAAAATTCATGAAAATTCACCAAGATTCATTGATAGCTTGTTTCCGTTGTGCAAGCCGAATGAACAAAATGGCAAGCGTAATACCAACAATCTCGGTGATCAATAGAACAACCCGATTGACAATGGCGATAATCACAGCCAAGGTAGAAGGGACGATCGTTGCCAGTAGTAAGCTCAACCCTACTTCAAAAAAACCTAGATTGGTTGGCAGGAAGAAGACAACAAAGCCAAGCGTGCCAACCAAAATCCAACTTCCCATAAGATAAGGCAGTTGCGATAGGGGAATCGTTGTCACCAAATTACTAGTAAAATACAAAACAAAACCGCCAAGGAGCCAATTGCAGATATAGAGACAAACCCATAACAGTAGATGCCGATAGTGCAACCTCGCCGGCTCACCAAGCTTAAAACGGCGCACCCAGTACTGTAACAAACGTGGATGCAGCAACAACAAAGCGCAAACGATAAAGAGTAGCCACCCCCACCACGGCAGCGGCGTCCATTCGCTAAGGGTATAGCCGGTAAAGAGGAGCGTGGCTAAAGCGCCGGATAGGACTGTAATCAACAGTTCGACGCTGCTGGCAAAGGTGACCAAGCGCAGCGACTCGCCAACTTGCTTATATAAATAGGTGCGCCCGGCGATATACCAAACCGTGCCCGGCAACCGCTTGGCCAACTGTGACAAACAAAAATACTCGATATGCGTGAGCGCCGGCAACGTGCTGCCAAAGCGCCGCATCAGATCGGCCCAAACGCAAGAGGCAATGGCAAGACCGGTTAGATAAGCCAGTAACACACCGGCGAAGAGGCGCGGATCAAGCCGCCATTGAATCTCAAAAAGTCGATCCCACTCGCGATAGAGGAGGAGGGCCAGCACAGCCAGGGAAAAAAACAGAGTTCCGCCAGCCAGGAGGAGTTGCGGCAGGGAGCGGCTGGTCAGGCGCTTTACCATGACAGCGCCCACATCGGATATGGTTCATTGCTTGGCCGCTGTGGTGCACGCCGGCATAGAAAAACGAAATGGTTGGCTAAGTTGATTGGAACGTTCTTTGTTAGCAAAGCGCGCGCAATTTTCTGTGGGCGGCGCGCCAGCCAGAGCCAATCACGGGGTGTGCGTGGTACATTAAATTCACTATAGGGCACCAGCCGTTCAACCTGTAACCCGCCCCGCGCCAGCAATGTTTCCCAGGTACGGCGGGTGGCATACCGTTGTAACGGCTGCCCATCATCAAAGACTTCGCCCCGTTGCCAGACTTGCTGAATATTGCCGAAGAGCCCAAAGGCATTAGGCAAGAGAATGCAGGCGCGCCCGTTTGGTTTTAAGAGGCGCGCCAGTTCGCGCACCCCTTGCAGCGGATGTTCGTAATGTTCCAGGCTACCGATATTGAGCAGACAATCAATCGAGCCATCGGCAATGGGCAACGCTTCGCCATCGGCCAACAACCATTTGGCGCTGGGCGTCTGTTGGGCGGCGGTCACCATGCCAGCATAGGAAAAATCAACGCCCGTAGCGTTGATGCCCTGTTGCGCGGCCAGTTGCACCAAACGACCCTGGCCACAAGCAACATCTAACAACAGTTCACCCGGTTGGGGCGCAATCAATTCAAGGAGCCACAAATAAAAGGAGTCGCGCATGAGAATTTCGCGCGCCTGATATAAGTGATCATAGGCCGCTTGGGTCGATTGCCCCTGGCGGATGGTGCGGTGACGAATTTCGATCATGGTTGTTTCGCTTCAACTTTGCAGGGGCGGTGTAGCACAAATTGTGTAACTCTCCGATTGGCCCAGCGGGGGAGTGAGTTTTACGCGTACCTGCTACCCCCCTCCTAACCTCCCCCTGGTCAGGGGAGGAACGGTTCCCTCCCTTGTCAGGGGAGGGGTTAGTCGTTACCCTTACACAACAGTTGGCACACCGCCTTTGCGGGCAACCGTGACAAGCAACGGTCCACGCCGGGTCATACTAATCAGGTAAAAGAGCGGCGCACTGAGCAGACGCGCCACCGGGTGATACAACAACTTCATCAGCATCGCCTTAGTTTTGGCCGAGACGCCGCACGCCGTTAGCCAAAACCGAATGCTCAGCACAAAGGTCATATAGCTGCCAATGGCGCAACTATGCTCGACGACCGTAAAGCCCGCCTTCGTTAAATAGGCCGTCAGCGTTTCCGGCGTCAAGAGATAGAGGTGGCGCGGCGAATCTAGCCCGGCCCAGGTTGGGCCAAAGAGTTTGGCATCCCAACTGGCTAGATTCGGAATACGAATCACCACAATTCCATCCGGGCGCAGAATCCGATGAATCTCGGTTAAGGCATGGTGGGGGTCGTGCAGATGCTCAAAGACATCCCACAGCGTGACGGCATCAAAGGACGCGGTGGGAAAATTGGCCTCTTCCAGGGTGCCGGCAAAGACATCGAGGCCATGCCGTTCTCTGGCAGCCGCCGCCACCGCCCCATTGACCTCCACACCGCTCAACGTCCAGCCGCCTTGGTCGCGCATGCCCAGCAAAAAGCCGCCCATGGCGCAGCCGATGTCCAGTAACTTGCCGGCCCGTTTGTGCTTGGTGACAAAGCGACAGCGCTTGTTCGTGCCATGCTGCACCGCCTTTTGCAACAGCCAGTTGCGTTTGGTCTGCACGGTCTGGTCGGTGTAGGATTCATACTGGGGCGGGTAATGTTGCCCCATCTCTGCCAGCGTCGGGCGCGGGTTCTGGTAGACCAAGCCACATTGCCGGCAGCGCACCAACGTCGTCTTGACGTTCAACCGCTCCAACAGCAGATCGACAACTTCGGTAAAGGGGTCGGTTGCTGCCGAGCCACAAAGATTACAAGGTACTGATTCCATTACGCCACCATCCATCACGCCAGGCGCGCAGGGTTTCTTGCGCCAGCAGCGTCCGTTTTTGTGAGAAATCAACTGCCGCCAATTTGAGGCTGCGGATCAATGTAAAGCCAAACATCATGGGCAGTTGCCAGCGCCAGGCATGGGTGCGATAGACCTTGATCTGGTTGCTAATGCGCCAGTAGCGTGCTTGGGGGTGATAGATCCCCGTGCTGCGTGAAACTTTATGCCAAATGCGCGCCCGGGTTGCACTGCCCAATTTGAACCCCGCCCGCCGCGCCCGCCAACAGAAATCGACATCCTCGGCATACATAAAGTAGCTGGCATCCAGCAGCCCAATCTGTTCAAAGACGGTGCGGTGGATCAACATACAGCAGGCGTTGAGAAAATCAACCGGGATGAACGCGGCCAATGGCTCAGGAATCGGCTCATCGTGCCAGAGCCGTCGCGTGATAAGCGTTCCCGGCACCAGCCGATCACCGAGCGACCAGATGCGGTTCGGCTCGTCACAGTAGAGAATCAACGGGCCGATAATCCGGTAGTCCGGCTGTTGAGTCATGGCCGCATCCAGCTCTTGCATAAAGGTCGGCGCCACCACCGTATCATTGTTCACCAGCAACACCCATTCGGCGCCGGTCTGCAACGCAACCTCAATGCCGATGTTGTTGCCGCCGGCAAAGCCCAAATTGGTTGGGTGGCTGATCAACCGGATCCCGTCGCCAAAGCGCGCCGTCAGTTGCGCCACGGAGTCATCCTGCGAACCATTGTCTACAACAATGATCTGCGCCGCCGGTATGCCGGCCGTGAGCAATGATTCAACACAGGGAATGGTCTCGCCGGCCAGATTCCAGTTGACAATAATTGGATAAATCAGGTGAGTACGCATTTGTTCTTCGGCCATACTTTGTTTAAGATGAGCATAGTATACACCGCACAGCGGGTAAAAGGATAGTTTTCGATAAGCCGATCAACTTTGAGCAAGTGATTTCAAATTGTAGGGGCGTCCCCTTGCGGGCGCCTTTTGAACAAGTTGCTTCAAATCGTAGGGGACGCCCCTACGGTTATTCAAGGAAAAGGGAAGATGGATCGTAGCCGCAAGGTGATGGTGATTGGGCTGGACGGTCTGACATTACAGATGCTCTTACCCCTGGTTGAACAGGGGCAGTTGCCGCACCTGGCGCGCCTGCTGGCAACCGGGGCGCATGGCGTTCTGCAATCGGTCACCAACATGACCACTGGGCCGACTTGGGCCACCTTTGCCACCGGTTGCCTACCAGCCCAACATGGCATTCTCCACGATTTTCACCATCAAGCTGACAGCTATCAATTGCAGGCGACCAAAGGCGCCGATTGTCGCCGACCCTTCTTCTGGCAAGTGGCCGGCCAGGCTGGGCGGCGGGCCATTGTCCTCAATGTACCCATGAGCTATCCGGCCCGGCCGTTCAACGGGGTGCTGCTGGCCGGCATTGATGCCCCTAACGAACGCGCATCCGGCTTTGCCCATCCGCCAACGCTCTACCAGGAGCTGCGCCGCCAGGGGATTGATTATATGATCGACTGTGGGCTGGCTTCCTATATGCAACGGGGCCAACGCGACGCCGGGCGCCGAGCTGTCCAGCGTGAAACGGAAGAACGGACGCGCGCTGCTGAGTATCTACTGACGCAAGAAGCTTGGGATCTCTTTGTGGTGGTCTACAGTCTACCCGATGTCTGGCAACATTATTATTGGGGCGCTGCGCCCGGTTCTATGGGGTACAACCAGATGAGCGAGGGCTACCGTCTGGTCGATCAACAGCTTGGCCGCCTCCTGGCCCATCTGCCGGACAATGGGGTGCTGATCCTCTGTTCGGATCATGGCTTCGGCCCCCTTACCGGCACGCGCGATCATCTCAACCGCTGGCTGGCTGCGCAAGGGTTTCTCCACTATCTGCCCACAACCCGTTCGACCAAACGCACGGTCAGTCGCTGGTTGCTCTCCGCCATGCGCCGGCTGATCAGCTTTCGCCGTCGGCAGCAGTTGTTGGCAAGTTTGCCGGCGCTGCGCCGTTTGGTGGAGACCGAGTTGCGTATTGGCGGCATCGACTGGCCGCGCACCCAAGTCTACGCCGCCCTCGATCATCTGGAACTGTGGGTGAATCGCCAGGGCCGGCAAGCGGCAGGGTCTGTGACGCCGGCTGAGTACGAGGCCCTCTGTGCGCGGGTGATAACGGCGTTGCTCGACTGGCGTGATGAAGCGAGTGGCGTCCCCTATCTCACCAAGGTCGAGCGCAATCCGGCAGCCACAGAAATGATTGCTGGACATCTGCTGCCTGACCTGTTGTTGACCTGGAACCCCGCTGTGATTGCGCCCAACCTGCACCCGTTGATCACGGGCGACCATACGCCCGATGGCGCCATCCTAGTCGCCGGGGCGGGGGTCAAACCGGGGGTGCAACTGACGGCATCGCTCTGTGACATTGGGCCGATTGCCCTCTATGCCCTCGGCGTGGCCTCGGCGCCGGCAATGGATGGCAGGGTGCCGACGGGGCTTTTTGTAGAACCGTAGTAAAGACTTTAGTCTTCCCCCGACACCTGAAGACTAAAGTCTTTACTACCGATCATAAGATTTTGGCAAGGACAACGATTCATGCAACCACAACCAGACCGCACCGCCCAAGTTGCCCTCTATCATAGCACCGAACGCACGACGGCGGTTCGCCAGGCATTAGCCGCAATCATCGCTACGCTGCCGTGGCATCGCTATGAACGCGTGGTCGTCAAACCAAATCTTGTGATGTATGATCGGCCTTACGCCAACACCCATCCCGATACGCTACAGACGGTGCTGGCCCTGATTCGGGATCACTACTGTGGCCCGTTGACCATTGCCGAGGGCGCCGCGCTGCACGCTACCACCGCCGCCTTTGCGGCGCATGGCTATCCGGCGCTGGCGCAACGCTATGATTGTCAACTGCTCGATCTGAATGGTGATGAAACCGTTGCCGTGCTGTTGCCGAATCAGGCGAAGAAGCCATTGACCTTACGCCTGGCGCGCACCATCGTCGAGAGTGATTGCCGCATCTCGCTTTCACTGCCCAAGACCCACGACACGGTATTGGTGACGATGGCGTTGAAAAATATGATCATGGGTGCGCTGGTCAATCGCCGGGCGGCCAAGGCGCACACGCGCCCCCATTGGCTAGATCGGTTGGGGCAGATCCTTCTGGGACATGGCAACGGTTGGGGCAGTGACAAACGGGCCATGCACCAAAGTTACCCGCTGATCAATCTCTACCTCGCTCAGTTGGCGCCGCTGGTGCGCCCCCATCTGAGTATTTTGGATGGCTTTGTGGCGATGGAGGGCGCCGGCCCAGTTGATGGCGATCCGGCGCCGTGGGGCATTGCCTTGGCAGGAACTGATCCGCTGGCGGTGGATGTGCTGGCCGCCCATCTCATGGGCTTTCGGCTGGACGAAGTGGGCTATCTCGCTTATTGTGCGCAAGCCGGGCTAGGGGTCGCTGATCTGGCTGCGATCACCGTTGTCGGCAATACTACGCCAGGTGCCGTGCGGCGTTCCTTCACACCCCATCCGCAGCACCAAGCCCAGCGGCAGTGGCAGCACCCACAAGCGCACCAGCTTATCCAGCAGCAGCCTGTGTTGTCAACCTGAGCGCCCGTAAAAGGATCCGTTCTTGCTCTAGGCGAGTCCGTGACTCGCCCAGAGCGGTGGGCAAGCGAGCTTATCCAGCAGCGGTCCGTGTTGTCAACCGGAGCCAGAGATCGTGCCGTGGCTTGAGGATCATGGCGAGTTGTAAACGGGGATGATGGGGCGTGTGGGGCGCCAGGTGATACCGCTGTAAGAGCGCAATCAGGGCCAATTTCATTTCCATCAGCGCCAGATCCTGCCCCACACACTTGCGGCCGCCCAGACCAAACGGAAGCCACGCCGGTGTGGTGGGGAAGCCGGCCGGTTCTGTCAGAAAGCGTTCGGGGCGAAAGCGATCCGGCTCGGCCCAAAAGGCTGGATGCCGGTGAATCAGATAGACCAGCGTCAGCACTGATTGCCCCGGCGCAATCTGAAAGCCGTCAATCTGATCGGCGGCCACGGCCATGCGGGAGAGGCGCCAACTCGGCGGGTAGAGCCGCAAGGTTTCATAAATGACGGCGGCCAGATAGGGCAAGGCCGCCAGATCAGCGGCGGTGGGCGTCCGGTTGCCGATGACCTGAGCAATCTCTTGCTGCACAGCCGCCAACGCCGCCGGGTGTTGACTCAACAGATAACACGCCCAACTCAAGCCGGTGGCGGTCGTTTCATAGCCGGCCACCATAAGCGCGAGTACTTCATCATGAAGCTGTTGACGGGCCTGGACCGGATCAGCCACCGTTTGCGCACGGGCCACCAGGGTTGCCAAGAGGGTCTCCGCGCCGGCGTTCGGTTGCCGACCAGCGTCGATCAGAGCATCGATCACGCTATGGATCTGCCGGATGGCTGTCTGATGCCGCCGCCGACCGGGCACAGGCAACCACGCTGGCGCCAATGGCGCTACAATGCCGTGGAGGGCCTGCTGGCTGAGACGATTGATGGCGCGATCCAATTGCTGACTTTGTTCGAGTGCAAACGGGGCGCTGAGGAGATTGGTGGCGGTAAGCTGCGCAGTGATCTGGGCAAAAAATGCGCTCATGTTGACGGGAGTGGCCCGCAGCGGTTGGGGGGCCAACCGGGCAAAATGTTCGTCAAGGCTGCGCTGGAGCGCAGGAATTTGCGCCGCAATGTGTTGTCGTTGAAAAAAAGGTTGGATGGCCTGGCGTTGTGTTCGCCACGCTTGACCGCTGACTGTGGTCACACCGGCGCCGGAAATTGTACGCAACGGCGTCATGAGCGCGCCCCCTTTGGGATAGTTGGCGGCCTGGCTACGCAAGACATGCTGAGCATAATCAGGATGGGCCAGGATCACCGCTTGCTTCACGCCAAGATCCAGACAATAGATGTCACCATACCGGCCCTGGGCATTAGCCAACAAATTCAAAATCCAATGCCGGTGCGCGCCGCCAAGACCAAAGGGGAAATCCGGGTAGGGCAGATACGCACGCACTTTGGGTGGTGATTGAATGATGGTTGTCATGAGTGGATAGCTACCAATGCGAGTTCTCTTTTTAACCGGTCGAGAAATCACCTATGCACGCAACGAAGTGCTCTTACGCGCCTTTCAACGTTTTGGCGCCGTTGACGTAATCGCCGCCGAAAAGCAGCCGGCTTCCCTGCTCACAAATAGCTTGCGCATTGCAACGGCCGCCCTGCCCCGCCTCTTGGCCGGGTCATATGATCTGGTCTTTATCGGCTTTTATGGTCATCTCATCCTGCGCTTGCTGAGTGGTCTGATTCGGCAACCGCTTCTCTTCGACGCCTTTGTCTCGACCTATGACACTCTCAGCTTTGATCGCCAACAGTTTACCCCCAACTCGCTTTCCGGGAAAACTGCTTTCTGGTTGGACCGGTCGACTTGCCGGCGGGCCGATCATGTGCTGTTGGACACCGAGCAACATATCGATTATTTTGTCGAGACCTTCGGTCTGTCACGGGCAAAGTTTACTGCCCTGCCGGTCGGTTGCAGCGAGGCGATCTATCACCCGCAGCCCAAGCCGCTGGACGCGCAAGCTTTCCCCGCTGGGCGGGCCCTTGTCTTGAGCTATACCACCTTCCTACCTCTCCACGGCATGGAGACCGTTCTCCACGCCGCAGCCCGCTTACCAGCGGCGCCCATTCACTTCCAGTTGATCGGCGCTGGGCCATTGCTGCCGGCCATGCAAAGTCTGGCCGCAACGTTGGGCTTATCCAACCTCACCTTTGCCCCGCCAGTGCCACCCGCCGAGTTAGCCAGGGCGTTGGCCGCAGCCGATATTTGTCTGGGGGGCCACTTTGGTAAGAGTGACAAGGCTGGACGGGTGGTTCCCGGCAAAATCTACCAGATGTTGGCCATGGCCAAAGCGGTGATCGCCGGTGACACCCCTGCCAATCGCGCCTTGTTGACGCCGGGGGAACAGGCGCTCCTGGTCGATCCGAGCGATCCGCAAGCGTTGGCCGCCGCCATCCTGACCTTACACGACGATCCGGCTTTGCGCATCCGTCTCGCCGCGCAGGGCCATCAATTATATCAAGCCGCCTGTAGCGAAGCGGTGATCACGCAACGCTTACAGGCTGTGGTTGCGCAGGTGCTTCAGCGGTGACGGCTGCTGACCATATCATCGCGAATCACAGGATTCGCGAGATATTGTTCTGTTAAGCTCGCTCACAGCCAGGCCATGACGGGCGCCTTCTCTACCGGTGATGGCCCGGTTGCAAGCTTAGGGTTCGTAAAAGTATAACGCCGTCCCCTGCGCTTGGCGAGTCCGTAACTCGCTGCTGGGCTGGGGCGAGTCACGGACTCGCCAAGCGCTTACGTTATTCTTTTACGGACCCTTAGGTTCTGAATAACGCTTGCGTTTAGAGCGAAGATTCCCCTTTTTCCCCTAAACTCAAGCCCCTACGGGATGAGATGATGGCGTTAGACTGTTGTATTCACGCTGGAACCGCTTAACACGACTGAGTTTTTCCAGACCGTAGAGCTATCGGGCGTAGCGGCGTTGCGATAGGTGGGGATGACCGACCAGCGGTCGGCGCCATTGATGTTGGGGCAGGAGGCGTGTAGGGTCAGATCATGAAAGAAGATGCCGGCTCCCCGTGGCACCGGTGCATCGATCATTGGCAGCCCGACAACCTGATCGTCGGTAATGCGACGGCCAAAGCCTTTGACATCGTCCACCTCTTTCATCTCGATCACTTCCCGTTGGCTGCCAGGGATCAGGCGGAGGCAGCCGTTCTCCGGCGTGGCGTCATCGAGCGCGATCCAGACGGAGATTTTGGCGCTGCCCTGCCAGTAGGCCCAATCTTGATGCCAGGGAGAGCTAAAGACGGTTTTGGCGTTTTTGAAGACAGCCTTATAGCTTAAAAACTCGATATCGGGGCCGATCAACTGTTGCAAGATGGCGACCATGCGCTCACTTTGCAACTGTTCGCGGCTATACTCATCCATCTTATCGCTCATCCAAACCCGCACGCCGGAAGGGATTTCCAGGTTGCCTTCCTCTTGCAGTCGCGCCTTTAAGCGGGCTTTCCATTCAAGCGCTGCCGCTGGGCTGATCAGATCCGGCACAATGACATAGCCATCGCGCTGGTATTGTGCGACTTCGGCGTTGGTTAACAATTTCAGTGCGCTATTTGCTCTTGTATTCATAGTTGTTCGCTGCTCCTTCTGATTCTTTGCTCCGTCGATTCATTGTATACTACCTGTGGTCTCGATTCTATGACGGGTCAACGGGCTTGTCAAGCAACCATTCTGTAGGGGCGCACCCTTGTGGTCACCCCCACTGGGGCGACCACAAGGGTGCGCCCCTACTTCAACCAATGGCACCAACAGAAAGAGCAGCCTATGTTTTCCGAACAATCATTATTCGCCATGCCCAAGGGTGTACAGAGTCGGTGGGCCAGCGCCGAAAATTGGCGAGGGGAGAAAGGTGTTGGTGGGCAAGCCGGCCAGGGGCGCAAAGGCTCGGCCTGGTTTGCCCTCAAAGCCGGCCAACAACAGACGCTGGCCGAAGTGCGCGGCACAAGCGGCATGGTGCGCCGCATCTGGTGTACGATCCGCGACCGCAGCTCCCACATGTTGCGCAGCATCCGCCTCGACATCTATTGGGATGGTGCGTCAACTCCCGCCGTTTCTGCGCCGATTGGCGATTTCTTTGGTCATGCCGCGGGGCGTTGCGTCCCCTTCCAATCGGCTTTGTTCAGCAGTCCAGAGGGGCGCAGCTTTAATTGTGTGATCCCCATGCCCTTTCGCAGCGGCATGAAGATGGTCGTCATCAACGAGGGGACGACCGATCTCTCCCACTTTTTCTACGATGTGGACTACACCATCGGCGACGCGTTTGGTGATGACCTGCTCTACTTTCACACCTATTGGCGGCGCGAAAATCCCACCACGTATCAGCGCGACTACGACGTGTTGCCCACAATTGCCGGCCGCGGCCGTTTTCTCGGCATGAGTGTGGGCGTCATTGCAGATCGGTCGCGTTATGCCGATTCGTGGTGGGGTGAGGGGGAGATCAAGGTCTATCTCGATGGCGACACCGACTTTCCTACCCTTTGCGGCACCGGTGTTGAGGATTATGTGGGCAATGGCTGGGCCGGCAACAGCGATGTCACCTATGCCCATGCCTACCAAGGTTTTCCACTCAATGACCTGCAAACGTATGAATTTGCCTTCTATCGCTTCCACATCCCCGACCCGATCTACTTTTATGCGGACATTCGTGTTGCCGTCCAACAGATCGGGGCCGCTTGGGAGAAGGCATGGGTCGATGGAATGCAGGCGACCGGTGAGACGATCTACGACACGCAGATGCAACCCGTCGATCTAAGCAAGCCTGGCGCGCTCGGCCTCTTTGAGCGCGAAGATGATTGGTCGAGTTGCGCCTATTTCTATCTCAACCGGCCCGAAAGCGGATTGCCACCCCTGGCGCCGGTTGCGGAACGGATTTAGACTAGAGGAGAACATTTCATGCACCCTTTGTCACCTGTCCGCGTCGCCATCTACGGTTGTGGCCGCTTTGCCAATCAAACCCATCTGCCCAACTTACGCAAGTTGCCAGGGGTAGAAGTGGTTGCGCTCTGTGATGCTGACTCGCAAGTTGTCCAGGCCACGGGCGAGGCATTCAGCATTCAAGCGCGCTATACCGACGCCCATGCCATGCTGGCAGCAGAACCCATCGACGCACTT
This sequence comes from Caldilineaceae bacterium, assembly GCA_026645575.1. The sequence goes on along the minus strand of JAPKMW010000004.1, from coordinate 194,321 downwards.
TATTCGATTGTGCCGGCCTATGTGCGCAGCGATGTGGAGATCGCCGCCGTTGAGCGGGGCATTCATCTCTTTAGCGAAAAGCCGCAAGCCTTGCAGATGGCGCTGGCCCGGCGCATTGACGACGCCATTCAACAATGCGGGGTGATCAGCACCGTAGGCTTCCGCGAACGCTACCGACCGCTCTTCCAACAGGCGCGCCAATGGCTGGCCGACAAGCGCATTACCCATGTGCGCTTTCTCAGCATTGGCGATCTCCCCGCCGCTAGCGTCGATTGGCGGGGCAGTTGGTGGTCGGATCTGGATAAATCGGGCGGGGCGGCCTTGGATTGGGGCGTTCATGCCACCGACTATGTCCGCTTTATGACAGGGTTGGAGGTCAACCAGGCGCAAGCCTTCTATCAACAGTCGGCGGCCTATGCCTTGCCACTTTCTTACTCGTTTCATTACCGGTTGAGCAACGGTGCGCCCATGACCATGACGTTTCTCAGCACAACATCTGTGCGCCCGCCCAACGAGCCGTGGTTCACCCTCTTCTACGAAGGCGGCTACCTGGCCCTTCACGGCTATGAACGGCTGGAAGCCAACGGCGAAACGCTTTATACCGCCGACTCTTTCGACCCCTGGTTTGAACAGAGCCGCTGCTTTATCGAAGCCGTACGCCAGAAGGATCCCAGCCTATTACTGAGCGATTACCATGATGGTCTCTATTCGTTAGCACCGGTGTTAGCCGGTTGGGCTTCGGCTCGTCAGGGTGGGCAGATCATGGATGTGGCCGCGTTTATGCAAGATGGGTAGGGGCGCGGATTCAGGTGGCGCGGATTGGTGTAGGCTAGGGAAACGATCTGCGTCACCTGAATCCGCGCCCCTATTCCGTGCGCCGGCACGCCTGTGGCCCCGTCCCAGAACGCTACGTCGGGTAATCTTATCGTTAGCGCCAATTCTTCGGTGGCAACGTTTGCAACCTGTCTGCTGTACCCGTGTAATAGAGCGCTGTCGAAGCCGGCGGTAACTTCACCTCAAAGTGACTGGCGTTGCGCGCTAGCATACAATCATGGTAGAGATCATAAACCACCTCTGCCCGGCGTGGTAACTCGAAAGTACGCGGCCCACCGGCCACCGTGTGGACAGCTAGCAGATCAGGCGTAGCATACAATACATCCCCCAACTCGTTGTAGAGGTGAACGCCGGCAAAGCGCGCAATCCCCCGCAGCACCGGCGCCGGGATGTTGGGCGTTGCACAGTAAACCGAATGCCAGGCCGCCTTGGGGTCAGCCGTGTGAAAACTCTTGACGCCAAAGCCAGGGCGGCAACGACCGAGTGTGTAGACAATTTCGCCTAAAGTGGTGGCGTCGGGATCTTCCAGATGGAAATTGGGGGCAATGGCGCGCGTCGTTCCCCAGAAGAGTTCTTGTGATAAGCCTTGCATGATGGGGTGGTTGAAGTTCGTGAGGTGCATAAACGGGCCGTAATAACTGCGCCCCTCGCCAAAGCGGAAGCCGGTCAGGTCGGTCATGTGGTTGGTGTGGATTGGCGCGTCCGCGTCGTCCGCGTTGATGTAACCAGCGGCGTAGAGCCAGAGCGCCACTTTGTTATCCCGGCAAACAATCTCTTTCAACGCCTTGCGCCGCCGCTCGTTCAAATGGAATGGGTTGAGAAAGACATAGAGCTTATACTCCGGCAGCGACCCTTCCAGCAGATCATTGAGCAAATAGAGATCATGGGGCGCGCCAAAGCGGTTCAGGCTGATGACGCGCTGGTGCCAGATGAGCGGGATGTCGATATTATTGCGATTGGCTTCATAGTAGAAGGATTCGTCATCCAGAAAGACCGCCACTTCGGCGCTGGGGGTGCGATCCAGGGTGCACGCCCAGTGGCCCAGATCATCAAAACGCTTATACCACTGGCGCGCCTCGTCGATGATCAGCGGGCTTTCGACAAAAATATTGTTCTCCAGCCAGGTAATGCCCAGCCCATGCGTGACGCACTGGGCAAAGTTGCGCTGATAGATGGCAATCGAATTCTCCACCGGGTGCATCCGCCCGCCGGGATCGAAGTTGTTATGCATCAAGGTGTCTTCTTCAAAGAAGTAGAGCTTGTTGTGCAGGCGCAGCGATTCAGTCGGCTGCATGGGCAAGCCGTCGCCGCCGACGCCGCGGAAGGCATAGGTGTAGGGGCTGACAAAAAAGTCCACGTGAGGTGAGCGCAATGCTTTCCATAAACCGAGATGACCGCTGCGCTGGGTGGTCGAGACCTCGCTGGCCGCCAGATCACCGTAGTTGTTGTTGAAGAAGCTATTGTTCCACGAAATCTCCATGATGTAGCCGAAGAAGGCGCCGGCCAGTTTCTCGCCGCCCGTCTCCTGCTTGACGACCTCGCAGAAGCCAATCATGGCGTCCGCTGTCACCTCGGCGTAGCAATCATAAAAGTCGATCACCTGCTGTTCGCGCCGGGGATCACGGAAAAAGCAATGAGTGGTCTGCATCTGCTCAGGAGTGGTCGGGACCGTTGCACTCTCAAAGGTGACGGTTGCATCCGCCCAAGCAGCACGCAGGGCAGCTACATCATCAGCATAACGGCGGCGTAGCCACTGCTGGAAGGAGCGCTGCATGGGCGCGCTAAAGTCGCCACAGGCCGGGTCCATGGACGACCAAGATTTGATCCACTCGCCACAAGTGCCGGTCGCCACTTGGTAGGCGATCACCCGATCATACAAGCCTGCCTCTTTCAAGTGGGCAATGTACCCCCGCAACAGATCCTTGACCTGCTTCTGCCAGGCCAGTGACGCATAGGAGGCGGAAGTAGATGGCCCGTCGGTCAACACCTCCACTTCATCGGGGTATGCTTGCCGCCACCAGTCAAAATAGTAGGTCTCAAAACCCATGCGCAAGAGAAAGAGTGCGTCCGGGTCGGCGTCCACAATGGCCTGCAAGCGCGGGGCCGTTTCGCTAAAGTCAAAGGTGTAGCTGTCGCCGGAACGGGGTGTCGTCCATTCGGAACCGACGCTGTCAATCGAATAGATATGGATGTTGTTGCGGGCAAAGGCCCGTACACTTTCCTGAATTACCTCAATGGCGTTGGGGTCTAGGCCGCCGATCAGATGACAATTGGCAAAGACTGGCTGATCATTTAAGAAGAGGGTCGGCACACCATTGTGGCGTTGAACGGTTGCTTTCATCGGATACCTACCTTTTCTGCATATCAAATGGGGCAATTTTGTGGACCATTGGTAAACCTTTTCGTTAACACGGATAGGAAGGAACACGGATTTTACTAAAATATCTGTGTTCTTTCCTATCCGTGTTAACTTCTAGGCTCACCTGGAACACAGGGGCTTGCCAACCATCTTCCCGGAAGGTTTGACAGGATCGTCCGGTCAAGGAGGCCGACCTTCCGGGAAGATTTACGTGTCAACTCCCTGAATTCCTAATGAGCCAACTTCTATGACTTTCCACTGGGAGGGCTACCCGCTGGCCCTTGGCAGACCATCAAAGAAGTCGACAACGCCGGTTTCCAGCGAATACTCGGCGCCCACCACCAGCAGCCCGTCATGTTGGATCAGTTGTTCGAGAATTTGCGAACCGTGGCGTAGCTGGTTGACCGAAGCACGAATGTTGGCGCGCACGGCGTGGCGGATTAAGGCGGTACGGTCGTAGCGCAGATTCGTCTCCAACAAGGTTTCGACGGCGGGTCGGATGCGGTCCACAATCGAGCGTAGATTGGGTGAGCGCATCTCCGTTGGTCGCTCCAACTCTTCCAGCGTCGCCTGCACCGCGCCACAGAGCGAATGGCCCAACACCACCACCAACCGCGTGCCAAAACGTTCGGCCGCGAATTCGATACTACCAATTTGCGATGGCGCTACAATATTGCCGGCAACACGGATCACAAACAAGTCGCCCACCCCCTGGTCAAAGACCAACTCCGCCGGCACGCGCGAATCGGAGCAACCGAGAACAATGGCAAAGGGTGTTTGGCCGGCCACCAACTCCCCCCGCCGTAACTGACTCATCAATGTATGGACATCGCGCACGCCGGCGACAAAGCGTTGATTTCCTGCTTGTAGGCGCGCTAATGCTTCTTGTGCTACGATCATTCCTCGTAATTGCCCCTTACCTAGCCAAAACTATTTCGACAAATGCGCTATATGATACCATGCCGGCGGTAGTTTTCGTAGTTTTACAGAGTAACGAGGAAGTTTGTTTACTGAACTATCTTTTGAAGTAACTACTCAGCGCTAGCCGCACCCCCGCGGGGTTCCCGGCGACCGGTGTCCCATCGCCGGTCACGGACCGGCTAGGAGCGGGCTGAGTAGTTACCTTTTGAAAAAGAAAATTTAGTCCCCCAACAATTGGCCGTAGTCAGCAACGCTTAGTCGAGTTGTCATCGACGAACAGACAATACGACCAGGCGACGAATGGGCCAAGCCCTAAAAAAGATGCCAGTTGATCTCATCTCTGCTCAGCCATACCCCCTGCTCGATCAGCCCAACAAGCAGGCGGTCATCGTTCACGGCGAGGCTAAAGGCATCAGGTTGGTCAAGCAAGCAACGCCAGTCCGTCCCGCTACGATCAGCGCCATAAAGACCGCCATTTGTCGCCGCGAACAAACGCCCATCCGCCGGCGCGACCGCCAGGGCGTTGACACAAGTAGCAGGTAGATCGAGGCGCTGCCAGCTGTTGCCCAGATCGGGCGACCGGTAGAGACCATGCTGTTCTGTGCCAGCATAGATCGTTTGGTCTTTTGCAAATTGAGGTGATAACGCCAGGCTGAGGATGGGTGCGGCATCCTCAGGAAAATCGAGTTGCTTCCAGGCTCGTGCGCCGTTATAGCTGTAATAGAGGGCGGTTTCCGTGCCAGCAAAGAGCAGTTCGTCCTGGGCAAAATTGGGGGAAATTGCCAGTGCATAGACTGCCGCATCGAGCAATCCAAAGCCGCGATACGACCACTGTTCGCCGCGATTGTCGCTATAGTAAATGCCGTCTTCTAGCGTGCCGGCAAGGATAATTCCGTCGGCCTTGTAGTTGGGTGAGAAACAGAGGCAGAGAATTACAGAATTGGGCATAGGGGTACGCAAGGCCAGCCACTGTGCGCCCCCATTGTGTGATAGAAACAATCCATGTCCGGTTCCGGCCAGAATGGTGGCGTCCTCGGCGTAGGTCGGCGAGACGGCCAAGGCCAGGATTTCGGTGGGCGCCTGAGGCAACCTTTGCCAAGCGACCTGCGGAGCTTGGCTACCCGGAGCCGTGTATACTCCAGTACGCGTGCCGACAAACACTGTGGTTTGCCCTGCCCGTTGCCCAATCGTCAGTGCCGACACTGTACCAAGCGACGGGTCATCGCTGCTGAACGAGGAACTGGAGGGCGTGTTGCCAAATTGAAGATCGTTCATTGGCGTTTTCTATTTCTCCACCGGGCAAGGGATAGTTACGGCGCAATGCACTCTTGCGGTTTACGGTGATGGACAATCGCATCTGTCGTCAACGCTTGTGTGGCGCCACTGACAGCAACAGCCAGTGCCTTTTGCAAAATCAAGAGCGCGTCTTGAATGCCGCTTTGCGCCATATTGACCACTTGTCCGCTGCGGGCATCAAAACCGCAGCCAGGGGCAGCGGCTTTCACCTGTTCAACAATCGTCGCAGGGTAATAACCGGCATTCTGGGCAAGAACACGCAAGGGTTCTTCCAAAGCACGCTGCAAAATGTTATAGGCAGTTGCTTCGTCCATGTTGGCGGTTGATAGGTGCGCCAGTGCTTGCTGCGTCTGAAGCAATGCCACCCCACCCCCCGCCACAACGCCACCGTTGAGGGCATGGCGCAACGTTGTAACGGCCCGCAACGCCAATGTTTTGAGCGCCGCGCTGCCGGTATCGGTGGCATCAGCCACGCGCAGGATGGCGGTGCCGCCGGTCATGCGCCCCAGCCGTTCACGGAGCATCTGTTCTTCATGCTCACTTGCCGCGGTTTTCAATTGACCGCGCAAGTGGCGGATGTGTTGACGCACCTGGCGCGGGTCACCTTTGCCGCCAAAGAGACCAAACAAACTTTGTGTCGCCCAGGCGCGGCGAGCATACCCCAAATCGGCAAGCTGAAAAGCGCGAAAATCAGGATTAGCCGCGGCATAAAAGACACGACCGCCCGTCAACGCCGCCATATCTTCCATTGCCGCCACTTGATCGGCTTCCTGTACCCGTGGCGTGCGCACAACCAGCGTGCTGACCGTCTTGGCCTGGTTATTTTGCACCAGCAGACCGACTGTGCGATCAGAGATAGCTTTGGCGGTAATCACCAACTTGCGCACCCCAGCCTTGGCGCATTGTTCCAGCACCGGAATGAGTTGCTCTGGCTCGGTAATGGCAAGGTTGCTGATTAAAAGGGCCGCATCTTCAAAGGTCGTCTGTTGGCGGGTGGCATCGGTAACAAAGTGACGCGAAAACCAGCCGCTGAGATGCCAATACGTTCCTTCAATATATTCCCGTTCCAACCCCAGGCGATTACCCTTTTCCACTACGACCAACCCCTCAGCGCCCACAATATCGAAAAGTTCGCCTAACATCTCGGCCAGCGCGCAGTTCCCTTGCACTAATCCACAGGCAAAACGGGCAATGGCGGCTTTACCAACTAAAGGGTGGGCGGCTTGTTGCAAGCTTTCCTGTATTGCGCTCAATCCCTTTTCCAAACCGGCGCGCAACAACATCGCGTTGCAACCACCCTGCGTGATCGCTCGCACGCCTTCGCTCAGGATGGCTTGATAGAGCACCGCCATCGTCGTCGCGCCGTCACCGACTTCCTCGTGCATCCGCCAGAGGGCATGGCGCAGAAGCATCGCCCCTACATCAGCGCCACGGGGCGTGATCTGGATGATCCGCCGGGCAATGATCGCCCCATCATCGAGGATCTCCGGCGCTTCGTGAGGGCTGGCACGGGCCAGGGCGACCAGTCGCGGCGACGGGCCTAAGGTGGGCCGGATCGCCGCCATGATCGTGTCAACGCCCTGTTGCAAGTCGTGGTAGGTTTGCGGTTGCGTGATCAACGCGGGTTGGGCTGTCCGTTGATGCGGTCTTGGCGTGCGAAAGCCAGGTAGATTCTGCTGGCCGCCGCTCCGCGCGCTCCGAAGATTGGTCATAATCCTCTTTTCCGGTCACGATGCGTGAGTGCATCTGTTTGTCACCCCTTCACCCTGTCAAAACAGATGCTCGTTCAACACCACCGGCGCCGGGCCAGGGCGGCTGACAATGATCTGTTGAACGCTGGGCAAGGTTTGCAGGCGGCGTTGGACGGTTGGTGCGGTGGCGGCTTCGCAGATGACATGAATGTTCGGGCCAGCGTCAATGGTGAAGTAGGCAGCGAGACCCTCTTGCTCACGCCAGTGACGGATAGCATGGATGATCTCTAGCGTGCCGGGTTGCCAGTAGAGCAGGCTGGGAGTGCTGGTCATCATCACGGCGTGCATGGCAAGGGCGTCCTGTTCGATGGCGGGGCCTAAGCGCTGTAAATCCCGGTCAGCCAGGGCGGTACGTACTTCAGTCAGGGCCTGATCTAAACCAGCGACGCGCCCTCGGTTCAGCGGACTGTTGCCGGCCAGTTGATGCCCCTGCTCACTGCTCACCGCCTTTTCGGCGCCGCTGACGACCGCCACGACATCATAAAGATCCCAGTGGTCGGCAGGGTGTAGTTGACGGGCGACGCTGCTGGCGTCATCGTAACCCCGTTCCCATTCGACAAAGCCGCCAAAGAGTGACCGGCTGGCCGAGCCACTACCCCGTCGCGCAAGGGCGGAGAGGCGGGTGGCATCCAGATCCAGCCCCAGCGCATGACAGGCCGCCGTGGTTAGGGCGGCAAAACCGCTGGCCGAACTGGCAATGCCTGACGCCATCGGGAAATTGTTTTGGCTGACCACACGGGCGCGATAATCGACAGCAGCCAGGGCGCGAAGCCGGTCCAGATGGCGCACCAGTCGAGCGGCTTTGCGTTCATCCAGAGGAACGCCGTCCAACCTGATTTCATCGCGAGGCAAATCGCGGGCCGGCACCCATTCGAGGGTGGTCGTCGTGTGGGCGTCGGCCAGGGTCATGCTGATCGAGTTGTTCTGGGGTAGATTGATCGTGGCGTCATCCACCCCCCAATATTTGATAAAGGCAATGTTGCTGCCGGCGCGAATGGTGGCTTTCATCAGGCGCCTCGCTCCACCCACTCTTCAAAACGGCGGATTAAATCATCCAACAGTTCGTCGTGCGCCTGGAAGGTGACGGTGACGCCGCCATCGGCCGGCGCAATGGTGGCTTTCCAGCCAATGCCTTCCACCACCTTGAGTTTCTCCTCGACGCCGCCGCCCAGCCGCTTGAGGTAGGTTTCGGCTTGGACAGGGGTGATGCCGGGGAATTCCATTGTCTCCTGTTCGTATGTCTCGTCACTCTCATATTCGTTGTAGCGTTTGTCTCGTTCGTCGCCAAACGAGGATGTGCTGATAGGCATGGGTTGCTCCGTCCTTTGTGCTGCGTGCTTCGTTTCCAGTATGGGATGAGTATAACATAACGACTGTGCATTCCCTTAAACGGAATCCGGCGGTCGTAGGATAGCCAAAGGCTCAGATCAAAACCATCCACCCTTGCACTGTGATCCTAGTCGTATGCGTCGCAGCCATAACGCATGAGCGCCGATCGGTTCTAGCAAAGTTTGCGCGCCTCTTGCGCTCCGGACTTATGAGAACGCCCCGTAGCTTCAGCGCTCTTCAATCGCAACCGCAGGATAGGCTTCGACATAGGCCTCATCATTGCTGCCATAGTAAGTGACCGTTCTCGCAGCCAAATCAACATCATAGCGGACAACGCCAGCCAGCCAGGCCGCCGCCAGAAAATCGGGAAAGCTGCTCTTCCCGGCCTGATCAGCGCGCAAGGCCGTAATGAGCGCTGCCTGGTCAAACGGGGGTATATCAGCAAAGCCATTGACAAGGGGTTCGCCTTGCATCACAACAGGGCCATCCGCCGTCAAGTAGAGGCTCTGCGCGGCGGGTAGGGTCCAGCGGTTGTGCAGTACGCCAGCGCGCCGCAAGGCTTCCGCCAGGTAGGGAAAGCCGCCGACTGGCGGTCGAATGGCCATAGCGTGCTGCAGGGCTGCTTGTAAATTGGTGATCGCGTTGCTCATCTTCCGCTTTCCTTTCATTGTTTACTCAACAGGAACACTATGCCACTGATGGACCTGGGTTAGTTTCTCCAGTAACTGGCGCAGGGTCTGCTGTTCCGCTCCACTCAGACAGCCGAAAAAATAGGCGTCATTTTGGTCAGCAAGTTGCGCCAGTTGGGGCAGGATCTGTTGACCGGCGGGTGTCAGTGTAACCCATTGTACCCGGCTATCTGTTGCATCGATTGCACGCGTAATCCACTGCTTGCTTTCCAATTTCGTCAACACCTTGGAGACGGCGCCGCGTGTCATGCCGATCAAGTCTGCCAGCTCACCGGGGGTGATTGTTTGGCGGTCGTAGATGTGCCGTAAAGCCACCCACTCAGCCACCGAAACTTGTCGTTCCTGTAATGCCTGGGCAAAGGCGCCCGACACATGATTGGAAACAGTGCGCAACCAGTAGCCTAGGTGATCTTCCAATGCGGATACCTTGTTGACCGGCGTATCACTCATTACCCTCTCCATTCCATATGGTTTCCTTGGAAACTATATGGAATTATAGTTTTCAAGGAAACTTTTGTCGAATTACAAACCGACCGAATCCGTGATAAACGAGGACATAGCGACCAATAAGGTGGCTGGCACTTCTGATGTGGTGGCCACCTTATGCTCTACTGCCTAGGAAGTTGTTTGAAAAGGATAGCAATGATAGAATAGCCACGACACAATTGTAAAGCGCTCTCACAACCCTGTGAGGAAAACGATGATAACCAAACTGACTGTGGTGAAAGCTAGGATCTACTCATCGTTTCCCCCAACCTGCGCCCAATCGACTTTACGAGCGCTTCCTGATCGGTTTTCTGCCGACTGATAGCGGGTACTCTCTTGTGAAGACAGAACTTATCGACCTACGTAATATCTTAGTGATTCTCTACCCAGATGTCAGCACCATACGGCGCGTGTTGGATGATGCCGGCCTGACCGCGGCGCGCATTGAATTTACGTCGAACGCGACCAATGACTGGCATTCTGCCTTGAATGAAGCCGAGAAATTGGGCCAAATCGAGATGTTGTTACGGATTGCCGAGGGTGAGTACAGAACCAACCACGAATTGCAACTGGCTTGCACCGCTTATCGGCGCATAATAGCACCCGCGCACCGCACTCCCCAAAGCCGCCGCGCCGATCTCTTGCCGAGTAATGAACCGCTCATGAACTGTGTCAATGAAATCGCTGCCTTTCATGCACTGCTCGACCATGAGCAAACGAACCAACGGGCGATTGTGCTACAGGGCGGTCATGGCTGTGGCAAAACCCGCCTACTGCGCGAATATCGCCGCCTTGCCGAAAACCGACAACGCAAGGTCATCGTCTTCGATCTGAGCCGACAACTGACAATTGAACATTGTCTGGAACGAATTGTCGATAACTGCGCCGAGCCGGCCCGCTTCACCGCTTTTGAACAGAGTCTGCGCAAAAAGAAGCCGGAGAGCCTCAATCGCCAGGCCGATTGGCACGAGGAACTGACCCACGCCTTTTTTACCGATCTGCGCGGCCAGCGCACAGCCACCCCGCTCTTTGTCTTCTTCGACCATCTGGAAAAGGCCGATCAGCCCTTGCGAAACTGGCTGCTGGATAAATTTGTGATGCGCTTGGCGGATCGACCTTTGTTGGCGGTGCTGGCTGGTCATGCTGAATTAGAGCGGGTGCAACATCTGGAGTGGGTGCGTTTCTTTACCCCCAAAATTCCGCAGATTGAGCATTTTTATGAGTACGCCAGACACTATGAAGTCCAACTCGAACCCACCGTCATGAACGTGTTGTTTGCGGCGTTCCAGTCGTCGCCCAAAAGCTATGTCGATTACATCAACGCCTTGCGTCTACAACAACAAGGGCAACCCTTATGAGCAACCCAACCACCCTCGCCGAACGGCTGGAACAAGCCGACAACAGCGCCGCCCAAAGTTGGGTCATTACTGAACTCCTGCTCAATGCTTACCCGGCCACTATCCGCCAGAGTGTGATCGCCGCCGCGGTTCCCCACTGGTTTACGGCAGAGATTTTGGCGGCTTTGCTTGACCTGTCGATGGAAGAAGCGGAAGAACGGTATGTGGCGCTACAACAGCTTTCGATTGTCCAGCCCTTTGGCGACTTGGGACATACTCTCCACGATCTGACACGTAGCGGTATTTTGGTGTATCTTGCCACTCATGCGGTAGCAGAATTGCAGCAATATAGCCAGCGCGTTCAAGATTATTTGAGCGGTCAAAATTTTACTGCCAATTCCCAAACCGAAGTTGAATCAATTTATCACCAGTTGCTTTTGGATATCGGTAAGGGGCGGGCTGTGCTCAAAACGCACGCTCGTACCTATCGCAACAATGGTAATTTTGCAGCCATAGAAAACCTCTTACGCAACTATCGTGAATTGATTGCTCTAGGTTTGTTAGAGCCTGTCGATCAAGTAGAACTAGAACGCCAGGAATACTGGACGGCTGAGGCGCTTGCCAATCACGGCAAACGGGAAAAAGATGAACAGGGCACACACTACTTACGTAAAGCACTAGAACAATTTGCATCCCCTGAGCAACTGCCTGTGTTATTAGCCAATGAACCGGAAAAATGGCGTGAACAAATTGATACTCACAAACGCGATTTTGTTCTCAGTCGCCTTGAAAGCGTCCGTAGTACAGGTGACCTAGCGCGCCAATCCGTTTGGATGGCTGAACTAGGCGATATTTATCGTGATCAAGGTGATCTCGAAGCTTCGTTACAGCAATTAGAGCAAGCGTTGACAATGACCCCAAACGATGCCCGAACGTGGGGGTATCGTGGCGAAACCTATCGCCTTCTAAAGCGCTATGCAGAAGCGCTGGCTGATTTTGACCGCGCCATCGCTCTCGATGAGAAGGATGCGTGGACCATTGCGATGCGCGGTGGGACTTATCGGCTCATGAAGCGTTATGAGGAAGCGCTGGCTGACTTTGACCATGCCATCGCTCTCGATGAGAAGTACGCCTGGGCCATTGCGATGCGCGGTGGGACTTATCGGCTCATGAAGCGTTATGAGGAAGCGCTGGCTGATTTTAACCGTGCCATTGCCCTCGATGAGAAGGATGCGTGGACCATTGCGAGGCGAGGCGAGATCTATCGACTCATGAAGCGCTATGAGGAAGCGCTGGCTGACTTTAATCGCGCCATCACCCTCAATCAGAAGGATGCGTGGGCCATTGCCCGTCGTGGTCAGGTCTATCAGTCTATCGAACACTATGAGGAAGCGTTAGCTGACTTTGACCGCGCCATCGCTCTTGATGAGAAGGATGCGTGGACCATTGCAGTGCGTGGCGAGACTTATCGCCTCATGAAACGCTACCGAGAAGCGTTGGTGGACTTTGACCGTGCCATCGCCTTTGATGAGAAGGATGCGTGGACCATTGCTTGCCGAGGGCAAGTCTATCAGTCCCTCAATCGCTACGAGGAAGCGCTGGTTGACTTCGACCGTGCTATCGCCCTCGATGAGAAGTACACCTGGGCCATTGCAATGCGCGGGGAGACCTATCGCCTCCTGGCGCGTTATGAAGAAGCGCTGGTTGACTTTGACCTTGCCATCCAACTCGATGAAAAATTTACCTGGGCTATTGCTTTTCGTGGCGAGACCTACCGCCTCATGGAGCGCTATGAAGAAGCGTTGGTTGACTTTGACTGTGCCATTGCACTGGATGAGAAGTATGCTTGGGCCATTGCTAGCCGTGGGCAGGTCTATCAAGCGCTCAAACGCTATGAAGAAGCGCTGGCTGACTTTGATCGCGCCATCCAACTTAATGAGAAGTGGACTTGGGCCATTAATAGGCGTGGTGATGCTTACCGTCAAATGGAACGCTATAATGAGGCATTAGAGAACTACACGCAAGCTATTGCTCTAGATGAAAAAAATACCTGGGCCTTTGCTCTTCGTGGTGAGACTTATCGACTCATGAAGCGCTACGACGAAGCGCTAGCTGACTTTAACCGAGCCATCGAACTCGATGAAAAATACGCCTGGGCGATTGCCAGTCGCGGGCAGGTCTATCAAGCACTCGAGCGCTATGAGGAAGCTTTGGCAGACTTCAACCGTGCTGTCATACTCAATGACAAATACGATTGGGCAATTGCTAACCGCGGCGAGATCTACCGCCTCATGGCACGCTACGAAGAAGCGCTAGCTGACTTCAACCGTGCCATCCAACTCGATGAAAAATATATCTGGGCTATTGCCAGCCGTGGGCAAGTCTATCAAGCACTCAAACGTTATAAAGAAGCGCTGGCTGACTTTGATCATGCCATCCAACTTGATGAAAAATATGCCTGGGCGATTAACAGTCGTGGATTGGTTTACCTTCTACTGCACTTCTACACAGAAGCGCATACAGATTTTGTGACAGCGCTTTCTATTAAAGAGAACGACTGGCGCCTCTATTGTCGCGGACTTTCTTACTTGGTACAGAACCAGCTAGCAGCGGCTCAGTCTGACTTAAGCCGCGCGATTGAGTTAGCGAATCTTGATTATGCCAAAGATCCTCATGATTGGCGGAATACGCTTAACTTGATGCTTTATCATTTGGTAGTTAACGATAATTCTTCGGCTGAAAGATTCTTACTAGAAGCCATCAATGGCAATGCACCGATCCCCTGTCTAAAAGGCGCTGTTGAAGATTTAGAAGAATTACTGACTTTGCTGCCCGATCATGCCCAAGCCCGCATCTTTTTACAACGAATTGAGGCGTATCTGGTGGGCTTGGCCCAACCGGAAATCAAGTAAAGAAAGGGCAGATGATGAATGAAGCCTTGATTCCACTCACCGTTGAACCATTAGAAGAAGGTGGTTACTTGGCGACCAGTCCCGTTTGGGATGATTTGCTGGCCCAAGGGCGGACAATTGCCGAAACTATAGAAATTGCTCAAGATGTGGCGCAACGACTGATTGAATCCTATCTTGAAAATGGGGATACGCTACCAGATGATCAATTCCGTTGCTTATCCAGAAATTGTTGAAGCTGCGTGGTGGCCTTTTCTTGCTCTAAAGGCGTAAAGAGCGGATAGGTAACAGCCTGCTCCACATCGTTCTCTGGCCTTTTCTTCTCAGGCAGCGTCTTTGATATGGCTTCAATAGCGCAAGCCATACCCTGGTGCGCTCAACGGATTCGCGCTAAGATAACGACTGGGATCTGTCGTCTGTTTTTTTTCTGGAAGCCGGCAAAGTGCGGCATCAGGGTTGCGTGCTGTTGATAGAGCCGCTCCCGTTCCTGCCCCTCGGCGACGCTGGCCTGTGCTTGGTAGCGTTCCGTGCCAACCTCAACCGTCACCACTGGGTGCGCGACCAGGTTATAGTACCAGTCGGGATGGGTGGCCGACCCGCCTTTAGAGGCAATGACAATGAGGCGCTCGCCATCAGTGGAGTAGTGCAAGGGGTTGACGCGCGTTACCCCGCTTTTCGCCCCCGTGGTCGTCAATAGCAGGTGCGGCGTTTTACCGTCGCCAACTTTACCGCCATTGGCGCGAAACTGGTCGATCACTTGGCGGTTGCGTTCATCCCACTCCTGTTTATTCCACTTCCGGTTGCTGGACATGATTCCTCCTTTTGCACACAGACACGTGCTTTTTACGGTTCTTTCCGCTATGCAACGAGTACATTCGCGAACCGCTCATGCTTATTGTCTCATAGGCTGGGTTTCCGTGCAACGGTTTTGCCATTGCTGAATGAGGGGTCAGTCAACACGATGGCCTACAGTACGAGGTATTCCCCCGGTAACCCACCGTGCCGCTTTAACGCAACGTTGGTTCTGAGCTTGATAGCCAGCGATAGGCTGGCGCACGGGCAAGGAAGGTCATGGCGGCAACGACCGTCAACGTTCCATTGATCAGCAAGGCAAGGGGAACGCCCAACGCCGAAATTAATATCCCCATCTCTAGGTGTCCAAGCGGTGCAGAGCCGATACTGAACACCCACAGCCCCACGGCCCGCCCGCGCTGCTCGGTGGACACGGCCATCTGGATGAGCGTCTGCTGCAGGACATCAAAGGCTGCTGCACACATACCGATGACAACCATCACGGCTGCGGCTGCCAGAAGCTCACGAGTGGTTGCTAATCCCACAATGGCCAGACCATAAACAAAAAAGACGGCGCCCAGCAAAGGTTGGCGCCACCGTTGTCCCGGCAGCAGTGCCAGCAACAGAACGGCAATGGCTCCCCCAACCGACCCGGCAGCGTTCAGCGTGCCGAGTCCCTCCGCCCCGGCGGCAAGCACATCCTGCGCCAAGAAAGGCAACGCACTCGAGTGGGAGAAGGCAAATACTTCACAAACGAGGCCAGCGACGATCAGGAGTCGCAAAGCCGGCACCGTCAAGATCAGGCGGCTCGCCTCTTGAAAGGCTTGGGCGAATGGCAGCGGTTTGACCAGGGTGCGATGTTCTTGTGATACCCGCAAGGTCGCCACTAGTCCTGCGGCCAGCCCATAGGCTACTGCAATCAGCAGATAACAACGAGCAATGCCGACCAAGGGAATAAGAATACCGGCCGCGAATGCACCGAGGGCAAAGACAATCCGTGTGCCTAAGGCATTCAGCGCTAGTGCGCGCGGCGCCGTCTCCCGTGCAACAATATCTAGCACGAGGGCCTGCCGTGCCGGTGTATCAAACACCTGGACACAGCCGGCGGCAAAGGAGAAGGTAATGACTTGCCAGACCTGAAGAGCGCTGCTGCCAATCAACCAGCCAAAGGCTACCATCAGGAGGAGCGCGGCTACCGCAACGGCTAGGAGTTGGCGCGGACGGTCGCTGCGATCGGCGAGGGTTCCTGCGGCCAATCCCAATAACAGTGACGGCAGCATCCGCGCCGCAAAGGCCAGTCCGACGGCAACCGCCCCACCGCCTGTTTCTAAAATGAGCCAAGCCGTTGCCGTGCGCTCCATGGCCTGCGCGCTAGATAAGGCCAGGCTCGAATACCAGAGCCGACGAAACGCTGCTGAGCGCAAAAGGATCATGTTGTTTCCTTTGGAACGGGATGGCCCTCGCGCAAAGCGCACATCAGGGAACCGCTGGAAAAAAGAAAGGGGGCAACACAGTCGGAAATAGTGCTGTATTGCCCCACGGGTTATGGGAAGCGATCAGATAAAAAATTGTCCAGCAACCTGGGACGACGCCAATCCGCCGGAAACAGGTATCCTTGCCCCGTCAGCCATGGATCAGGGCTAGCTTGAAGCTAATCCTGAAACTGCGGGAGCGATGTCTTTTTCAGTCGCAAGGCGTTGCTTACAACACTAATACTTGAAAACGCCATCGCTCCAGCCGCAAGAATCGGGTGCAACTGGCGCAGAAAATCGGGCGCCCAAGGAAAGGGGGCCAGGATGCCGGCAGCAATCGGGATCAGGGCGATGTTATAGCCAAAGGCCCAGATCAGATTCTGCTTGATGTTGCGCATAGTCGCTTTGGAAAGGGCCAGCGCTTGGGGGACGCTGCGCAAGTCGCCGCGCATCAAGGTGACATCCGCCGTTTCAATGGCCACGTCCGTGCCGGTGCCGATGGCAATGCCGACATCGGCCTGGGCCAGGGCGGGGGCATCATTAATGCCGTCGCCCACCATCGCCACTTGGTAGCCTTCTTCTTGCAACTTGGCGACATGCTTGGCTTTATCACCGGGCAGCACTTCGGCAAAGACCCGGTCAATACCCACTTCTTGGGCAATGGCCTGGGCGGTTGCTTCGTTGTCCCCGGTCATCATGACCACGGTCAAGCCCAGTTTGTGTAGAGCGGCGACCGCTTCCTTGGAGCCTTCCTTGATGGTATCGGCTACGCCGATCAATGCACTGGCCTGCCCATCAACGGCCATCCACATGGCTGTCTTGGCGGCGGCTTGCAACGCTTCGGCTTTGGGCGCCAGACCATTCAAGTGGACGCCTTCGCGCTGCATCAGCCGCAGATTGCCCAACAGAACTTTCTGACCATCCACCGTCGCGGCAATGCCATGACCGGCAATGCCTTCAAAGGCGACCGGCTCACTCAGGGCCAACCCTCGTTCCTTGGCCGACCGCACAATCGATTCGCCCAATGGATGCTCGGAGCCACGTTCGGCGGAGGCGGCTAACCGCAGTAATTCATCGCTGTTCAACGCTGCGTGACCACTGGCGACCACATCAGTGACAGAAGGTTGCCCTTTGGTGATTGTCCCTGTCTTATCCAGCACAATCGCCGTCAACTTGTGGGCCTGCTCCAGGGCGGCGCTATTCTTAAAGAGGATGCCATTCTCGGCGCCCTTGCCCACGCCCACCATGATCGACGTCGGCGTCGCCAACCCCATCGCACAGGGGCAGGCGATGACCAACACTGCCGTCAAGCGAATGAGCGCCGGCACAAAGTCGCCACCAACCAGCCACCAGACCACAAAGGTCAACACGGCCAGTCCGATCACCGCCGGCACAAAATAGGCCGCCACCTGATCGACCACCCGTTGAATCGGGGCGCGACTGCCTTGCGCCTGCTCCACCAGCCGGATGATCTGGGCCAGCGCCGTCTCCTTGCCCACTTTGGTGGCTTTGAACTTGAGCAACCCTTGCTTATTGATCGTTGCGCCGATCACCGTGTCGCCGACCGCTTTTTCCACCGGCAAGCTTTCCCCAGTGATCATGCTCTCATCAACGGCCGAGTGACCTTCGGTCACTACGCCATCAACCGGGATCTTCTCGCCGGGGCGCACCAACACAATATCATGACGGGCGACTTCCGCAATCGGAATATCCCGCTCCTCGCCATTGCGGATGACACGCGCCGTCTTGGCTTGCAGACCGATCAACTTTTTGATCGCTTCGCTAGTCCGTCCTTTGGCGCGTACCTCCAGCAACTTACCCAGCACGATCAAGGTAATGATCACTGCCGCCGTTTCAAAATAGACGTGGTGGCCCAGTGTATGATTGCCCAGCGTCAACGCAATCAAGACGGCAACGCTATAAACATAGGCGACCGACGAACCCATCGCCACCAGCACATCCATGTTGGCGCTGCCGTTGCGCAAGCTCTTGTAGGCGCCGACATAATAGTCCCAACCGACATAGAATTGCACCGGCGTCGCCAGCGCCAGGAAGAGCCAGTTGACCCACGGCTCATGCGCCCACGCTCCCACCAGGCTGAAATCGCGCGCCATGCTCAGGAGGAAGAGCGGCAGCGAGAAGACTACGCCGACCAGCAGCCGAATCTGTTGATGGCGCAATTCCGCTGCACGCGCGGCGGCTTCGGCATCGTCGTTGGCCGCTGTGGCCGCTGTTTCCACAACATCATAGCCCGCCTTGCGCACTGCTGCCACCAAATCGCTCTGGGAAGTCACACCAGGGACAAATTCGACTGTCGCCCGTTCATTGGCGTAGTTGACCTCGGCATTCAACACCCCCTCCACCTTGTTGAGCCGGCGCTGAATGGTATTGGCGCAGTTGGCGCAGGTCATCCCCAGCAGGGGCAACTCGACTGTCTCTGTTGGCACTGTGTAGCCGGCGCGACCGACGCGGGCAATCACATCGGTCAAGACATCTTTGGATGTGGAGATTGCCGGATCGTAGTTGATGCTTAGGCGTTCACTGGCAAAATTGACCGCTGCATCAGCGACGGTATTAACTTTCTTGGCGTTGCGCTCCACTGACGCCACACAGTTGGCGCAGGTCATGCCCAGCACGGGTACGGTTAATGTTTTCATTTCGGCCATGATGGCTCCTTTTTACAGACGCGGATTGGGGTGGCGCAGATTTTTTAGAAAAGATATATCCGCGCCACCTCAATCCGCGTCTCTTTACGCCTCTACCGGCGCGTAGTCAATCTCTTTCATCAACGCTTTGATCGAGTCCCAGTTGGCTGGGGCATCCCAGGTGATGGTGACTTGCTTGCTGTTTTGGTCCGCCTTGACGCTCTGCACGCCGGCCAGGTCAGCCACTTCGGTCTCAATGGTATGGGTGCAATGCCCACAGCTAATGTTGGGAACGGTAACGGTTTTGGTATTCATGAGTTTCTCCTTATGATTTGATGAATTACGAATTACGAGTTACGAATTACGAATTACGTTCCATCGTAACTCGTAATTCGTAACTCGTAATTATTTTACGTTTTACTCGACACTTCAAAGACGCTGGTCACTTCTTTTAACATACGTTCGCGCTCATCGGGGTCGCTGCCCTGGATGGCGGTGGTGACACAAGTGCGCAGGTGGTTTTCCAGCATCAAGGTGCTGACTTTGTTCAGGGCGGCTTGGACGGCCTGGATCTGCTTGATGATGTCGATGCAATAGACATCTTCCGCCACCATGCGTTCAATGCCCTTGAGATGGCCGGCGGCACTGGCCAACCGGCGGGTAATGGTTTTTTGGGTTGTTTCGTCCATGCCATCGCCTCATTCTTATCGATTTGCCCCCTACCCCCTGGGGGGGGGAGTATAGCATACAGGTTAACATCTAAATGGTGCAGTTGTCAAGTAAGCAGAGCTACAAAACTAGCTGGCTCAAGTATGGAAAGCGTGAGGTTCCGTCCCGACACACCTATCAGGTTTGCGAAACCTGGTAGGTGTTCACCCTTGCCGTAGATGAGCGAAATTAGTTTTATCAATCAACTACGTTTCATCCTCTAATTTCAGTAGACCGTAACACAGCCGAGAGCGCAATACCCTGCCGCTGGATTACGCAACTATCTGACTACGGACTACTGAATTTCGCTGAGAGTGTAGCTGAACAGACATACTTTTGCCCAAAGTCATGGGATCTTTTATGATGGCGCTATTTTGTTATTCGCCGGCTTGCGAAAGCACAGCTTTCAAGTACAATAACTTGATAGCAGATCGGTAAACCTACGTTGATAACGCAACAGCGTAGGTACAACACGAAACAACAGCATGATTACTGTCATTCCCATAGCCTTTCGCCAAACCATTGTTGCGATCCACGGTGCACAAGGAGCGGCTTGGCTACAACAGCTTCCGACGTTGCTTGATGACTACGCCCAGCGCTGGGCGCTCCAACTCGGTTCACCTTTTTCCCTTTCCTACAATTATGTGCTATCGGCTACGCACACCGATGGCAGCGCAGTGGTGGTCAAGGCCGGTTATCCCAGTGCTGAGTTCCATAATGAAATTGCGGCATTACATTTCTACAACGGTGACGGCATGGTGCAATTGCTGGCCGCCGACCCAGATCAGGGCATAATGTTACTGGAACGGTTACAACCGGGCGACATGCTTTCGACGTTGGCCGACGATGAAGAAGCCACTGTGATTGGGGCTACGGTGATGCGTAAGCTATGGCGACCTGCGCCCACGAACCATACCTTTCCAACGGTGGCAAAGTGGGCGGAAGGATTGCAACGCCATCGCGCCCGTTTTGCCGGCGGCGTTGGTCCGCTGCCGAAGCCGCTTTTTGAAGCGGCGGAAGCCAACTTTCGCGACTTGTTGTCGGCCAATGAACCGGCCATGTTGCTGCATGGCGACCTGCATCACTACAACATTCTACGCGCCCAACGCCAGCCTTGGTTGGCCATCGATCCCAAAGGCTTGGTGGGCGATCCGGCCTATGAAGTTGGCGCGTTTCTGTACAATCCGGATCTAACAGGACGACCCAATCTAGATCATCTTCTGCAACGGCGTATTGACCTCCTGGCGGAACAGCTCGGCTTTGACCGGGCGCGCATTCGCGCTTGGGGTATTGCCCAAGCCGTACTTTCTGCTTGCTGGACTATTGAAGACAACGGCGATGACTGGGCGTATGTCATTAATATTGGTGAACGTTTAACCAAAATCAAATAAAGATAAAAGCATGAATAACCTCTCCATTGAAATTTTGATTGTGTTACTGTTGATTGTGGCCAATGGCGTCTTTGCCCTTTCAGAAGCGGCCATTGTCGCAGTGCGTAAAGCGCGCCTGCAACAGCGCGCCCAGGAAGGGGATCACGACGCCCAAATTGCCCTCGATTTGGCGGAGAATCCTAGTCGCTTTCTCTCGACGGTGCAAATTGGCATCACCTTGATTGGGATTGTGGCCGGCGCCTTTGGCGGTGCAACCATCTCTGAGAAAATTGCCGTTTACCTGGCGCCCTTGCCCTATATCGGTGTTTATGCCGATTCGATCAGCTTTGGGTTGGTTGTTTTGGTGATCACCTACCTCTCGCTCATTATTGGTGAGCTGGTTCCCAAAAGCATTGCTCTGCAAAACCCGGAGCAAATTGCGACAATGGTGGCGTCGCCTATGCGGCGGCTGTCGGTCATTGCCGGGCCATTTGTCACTTTCCTCAGCTACTCAACCGATTTTCTGCTCCGATTACTGGGGATCCAAACCAACAACGAACCACCCGTCACCGAAGAAGAGATCCGGGTGATGATCGAACAAGGCACGGAGTCGGGCGTCTTTGCCGCTGCAGAACAGGATATGGTGGAACGCATCTTTCGCTTTGGCGACCGTACGGTCAGTTCGTTGATGACCCGCCGCCCGGACATTGTCTGGCTCGATTTGGAAGATCCGCTAGCCAAGAATCTGGATATTCTCAGCAGTCGGGTCTATTCACGCTTTCCGGTTTGCCGGGGCAGCCTAGACGAAGTCATCGGCGTTGTCCGCGCTAAGGATTTGCTCAGCCAACATATTGAGGGCAAAGCCATCGATTTGGCTGGCGCCGTACAACCCCCCGTCTTTGTCCCGGCGACGCTGCCGGCTATCCGTCTGCTGGAACGACTGCGCCAGGAGCGCACTCATATTGTGATGGTCATCGATGAGCATGGTAGTATTGAAGGCTTAGTGACGCTCAACGATATTTTGGGCGCCATTGTCGGTGACCTGCCGGCGGTCGATGAATCGGATGAACCCTACGCCGTCCAACGCGAGGATGGCTCCTGGTTCCTTGATGGCATGTTGCCGGTTGATGATTTCAAGGCGCTGCTCGATCTGGACAAATTGCCCGATGAAGAGAGCGGCAACTTTGAAACCCTGAGCGGTTTTGTCATTATGCAAATGGGCCGTCTGCCCAAAGTGGGCGAAGCGTTTGAGGCCATCAACATGCGCTTCGAGGTGGCGGATATGGACGGCTACCGGATCGATAAAGTGCTGGTCGCCCCCAAAGCGCAAGCAACAGAAAGAGAAGAAGCATGACAGCAGCAGGACGGGGTAACGGACCGCAAGGCGGTCAAGGGCGCGGACGCGGCGAGCCAAGGGAGCGGGGCAGCTTCAAACATCTGGGGCGCGCCCTTCGTTATCTTGGTCACTATAAGCGCACGGCTGCGCTGGCCTATACTTCCTTGTTTCTCAGCACGGCGGCCCAACTGGTGGTGCCGCAAACCGTACAGAATATTCTGGACGCCGTGACTAACGCGGTGACGGCGCTGGAAAATGGCGCTGATCCGCTCCAGACGCGCACCGCCGCTGAAAGCGCGCTGCTCTGGGCCATTGGCTTGACCTTGCTCTTTGCCATCATTCGCGGCCTCTTTGCCTTTGCCCAATCCTACATGGCGGAAAAGGTGAGCCAGGAGATGGCCTTTGACTTTCGCAATGATCTCTTTGCCAAGATCCAGCATTTGTCCTTTAGCTATCATGACCGCAACCAGACCGGCCAACTGATGATCCGCGCCACTGACGATGTAGAAAAGGTGCGCGTCTTTATCGGTCAGGGCTTGCTCTTTGCCCTGCAAGCGGTTGTTTTGTTAGTGGGTGCGCTGGTGTTGCTCGGCATCACCAACTGGAGTTTGACCCTCTACGTTCTGCCCATTCTGCCGATTGCGTTGCTGCTCTTTATGCTTTTTGGCGCGGTTAGCCAGCCGCTCTTTGGCAAGGTGCAGGCCAAGTTGTCGGCGCTCAACACCATTTTGCAAGAGAATCTGGCCGGCATCAAGGTGGTCAAAGCCTTTGCTCGTGAAGGGGTGGAGCAGCGGCGCTTCAGCAGCGCGGCGGATGAGTTGATGCAGCAGCAGATCACCCTGGCGCGCATTTTTAGTTTTCTCTTCCCGTTTATCTTTCTGATCGCCAACTTGGGGCAGGTGGTGGTGATCTACTTTGGCGGTCGGCAGATCATCGGCAATACGCTCACCATCGGTGAATGGCAAAAATTCAGCCTCTATCTGATTCTGGTCTTCTTCCCGATTGGCCAGTTGGGCTTTATCATCAGCCAAATGAGCCAGGCCAGCGCCAGCGCCACCCGCATCTTTGAAATTCTCGACGCCAAAAATGAAGTGACCGACAAGCTCAATGCCCAGCCGCTGCCGTCGATCCAGGGGCGGGTGGTTTTCCAAGATGTGACCTTCCGCTATTTCAACAGTAGCGACCCAGTCTTGAGCGAGGTCACCTTAGAAGCAAACCCAGGCGAAACCGTTGCCTTGCTGGGCGCCACCGGCAGCGGTAAGACGACGATCATCAACCTGATTCCCCGCTTCTATGATGTCAGCGCCGGTAAAGTGTTGATCGACGGTCATGATGTACGCGAGGTTCAGCTTGAATCACTGCGCCGCCAGATCGGCATCGTCTTGCAGGAAACCAACCTCTTCACCGGCACCATTCGCGACAACATTGCCTTTGGTCGTCCCGACGCCACCGACGAGGAGATTATCGCTGCCGCCAAAGCTGCCGCCGCCCATGACTTTATCACAAGCTTCCCTCAAGGTTACAATACTCCTGTCGGCGAACGGGGCGCGACTCTGAGCGGCGGGCAAAAACAGCGAGTGGCGATTGCCCGCGCCCTACTGCTCGACCCGCGTATCCTCATCCTCGACGATTCGACCAGCAGCGTCGATGTGGCAACCGAGGTGCATATCCAGCGCGCCCTCGACCGGCTGATGCAAGGGCGCACCAGCTTTGTTATCGCCCAACGCATTAGCACGGTGCTAAACGCCGACCAGATTCTGGTGTTGGATAAAGGCCAGATTGTTGCCCGTGGTAAACATGCCGATCTGCTGGAAACCAACCCGCTCTACGCCGAAATCTATCGCAGCCAGTTGGTGGAAGATGCGGCGCCGACAGCAGAAGAAGCTGTTGACAAAGCGGTGGCTCAACCTGTGTAAAGGGATTGAGAGATTACAAACTCACTAGATCAATCTCTTTCTCTCTCAATCTCTTCTTTGCTCGACCAGAAGGAGTAACGGCCTATGATGGGTGGCCCAACCCGCATGTTACAGAACGAAGTCCTCAAGCCGCGCAGTGTGCGCTTGACCTTGGGGCGCTTCGGCAAATATTTTCGCCCCTACTGGCATTGGTTGCTGGTGGCTGCGCTTTTGCTGGTTGTCAATGCCTGGGTGCAAGTGATCACGCCGGGGCTGATCGGACAGGCTGTTGATTGTTATTTAGCGCCCCAAGCGGTTGCTGTCGCGCCGACAGATATTGTGAATGCCAGCGCCCAAAATTGTTGGTATGACCCCCTGCCCGCCGCTGCCGATACGGCAGCGCGCCTAAGCGGCCTGTTACAAATCTCGCTTTGGTTGCTCTTGCTCTATTTGCTGGGATCAATTACTGGCGGCAGCATGTTCTTTCTCATGGGCTGGACGGGACAACGGGTGCTGCGCCAGTTGCAGGTGACGCTCTTTGAACATCTGCACCGCCTCACCCTCAGTTTTTATAGCAAACATGAGAGCGGTGACTTGATGAGCCGTATTACCAACGACATCAGCACCATTCAACAGGCGATTGGCTTTGCCCTCGTCCAGGTCTTGAGCGGCAGCCTGCTGATTCTCTGGATCGCCTACAATATGCTGCGCAGTAACTTGGTTTATGGCTTGCTAAGCCTGGCCGTGTTGCCGCTGATGGTGGTGGCGACGCTCTGGTTTAGCAGCCAGGCGCGCAAAGCCTTTCGCGCCACGCGCCAGAAGGTCGGGGATGTCAATGCCGAACTGCAAGAGGGGATCTCCGGCGTGCGCGAGGTGCAAGCTTTTGGCCGCGAAGATGCCAATATCGAACGCTTTACCCAGAGTAGCGCCGCTGTACGCGATGCCAATGTACGTGCTGTCGCCTATACCTCGGCCTTGGGGCCAACGCTGGAGGCGCTGGGCTATGTGGCGATTGCTATTGTCACCGGCGTTGGCGGCCTTTTTCTCTTGCGCGGCCAGACCATTGGCGGCGCTACCCTTTCGCTCGGCTTGATCATTGCGTTCTTGGGCTATGTTCAGCGGCTGAACCAACCCATTGCCCAAATTGCGATCATGTGGGCCAATATTCAGAGCGCGATTGCCGGTGGTGAACGCATCTTTGACCTGCTCGACCAGATGCCGGAAATTGGGGAGAAGCTGGACGCCAAAGCGATGCCGCCGATCCAGGGGCGAGTGGTCTATGCCAACGTCAGTGCCGAATACAAGAGTGATGAGCCGGTCTTGCGTAACGTTGATCTGGTGGCCGAGCCGGGCGAAACCATTGCTATCGTCGGCCCCACCGGCGCCGGTAAGACGACACTCGTCAACCTGCTGCCCCGCTTCTATGATGTCACCGGTGGCGCCGTGACGATTGATGGCGTCGATGTGCGTGATGTCACCCTGCCCAGCCTGCGACGTCAAATTGGCGTCGTCTTGCAAGACAGCTTTCTCTTTAGCGACACGGTCATGAACAACATCCGCTTTGGTCGCCCGGAGGCCACCGATGAAGAAGTGGTCGCCGCCGCCCAACTGGCCCGCGCCCACGACTTTATCGAGCGGCTGCCTGATGGCTATCAGACAGTGTTGGGTGAACGGGGCAGTGGTCTCAGTCAAGGTCAGCGCCAATTGCTCTCCATCGCCCGCGCCGCCCTGACCCAGCCGCGGATCTTGATTCTTGACGAAGCCACCAGTAGCGTCGATACGCGCACCGAGCGCCAGATCCAGGCCGCGCTAGAGCAGATTATGCAAGGGCGCACCAGCTTTGTCATCGCCCACCGCTTGAGTACGATTCGCAATGCTGATCAAGTTTTGGTGCTGGTCAAGGGTGCGATTGTGGAGCGGGGCCGTCACGAAGAGTTGCTGGCGCAGCGTGGCGTCTACTACGATCTCTACATGAGTCAATTCCAGCGCCAGGAAGAGATGATGGCAGGGCGGAATGGACATGGGCAGATGGTAGCGAGCAAGTTGGTTGCGGCATAGGCGGGGTTTGTAATCTATACCTGTACTTCGGGCGCTTTGGTTAAGCCACTTTTTTAGCTTTTCTTCGCATCTGCGCAACCACTTGTCCACTTTGCGGCCCGTGGGCTGTGAATACAATTTGGCGCGCTTCCGGTCTTGCCGGGTCATAGCTGAGGGTGATTTGAAGATAATCGGGTGGTAGAAGAGTGGCAACTCGCTCGGCCCACTCGATGACGACAACGGCGTCGGTGCGGTCGAGAAGCTCTTCCATGCCCAAGAAGGCTGCTTCCAGCGAACCATCCGCCTGTGTCGGGCTGCCCAGCCGGTAGCAATCGGTATGGATCAACCAGCCGCCGGCGGGGCGCGGGTATTCGCCGACCAAGGTAAAGGTGGGGCTGGTGACTCTGGCGGTGATGCCCAGGCCGTTGGCTAGCCCCTGGGTCAACACCGTTTTGCCGGCGCCCAGATCGCCATGCAAGGCAATAACCTGACCGGCTTGTACGCTCTGCCCCAGTTGTTGGCCCAATTGAAACGTTTCGGCAGCAGAATGGGTGATAGTCGTAAAAGTCAACATAGTCAATTAACGATTTTTGTAACGACTAAGGGTTCGTAAAAATATAAGTTAAAACGCTCACCGCGAGTTCGTGACTCGCAATCAGCCTGGGCGAGTCACGAACTCGCGGTGAGCGGTGTAGCAGGTTATAGTTTTACGAACCCTAAGCCCGCGCATAGCCGGTCCGTGACCGGCGACCTGAACGCCGGTCACGGACCGGCTATGCGCGATGCTGTCTACTGATTTTGTAAAATGGCAGCAAATTGCCGTTGGTATTCATCGATCAACTCGCCGGCGCGTGTCGGGCTATTGCCTTCGGCCAGCAACTCAAACTGCGGCTTATCCGGGTTCGGTGATAGGTGAATCCACTCATTATTGTCCAAATGAATTTTTAAGCCGTCGATGGTTTCAATGCGCCGATCTTTGTACCGTTCGCTAAAGAGGCGCATCATCCTTCCTTTGGCTTCCCACGGGCAGGGCGCCGCGGCTTTGGCCAAATACATGGGTGGCAGATAACTCACCACCTGGCTGAGGGGCAATTGACGCACAGCCAAATATTCGAGCAGGCGCGCCGTCGCCATCAAGCCATCAACCGTTGGATGAAAATCGGGGAAGATAAAGTTGCCTGTCCCATCAATCGCCATGAGAATCCCGGCATCGTGGGCAGCGAGCATAAAACGGTGCATGTGGTTGCCGATGCGCACCAATTGACTCTGATGCCAGCCGGCAATGGTTTCAAAGGCATTGGGCAGGGTGATCAACCCGGCCACGGCGCTCCCAGGCCGGGCAAAAAGCCCCAATTCCATCATCAAGGCGGCGGTGGTAATGTCATCGAGGACATTGCCCTGTTCATCCACCAGAAAAATCTTTTCGCCACCTACATCAAACTGCACACCTAGATCGGCGCCCAGCGCGCGGACAATTTTGGAGACGCGCTCCTGGTTGGCCTTAAACTCACTTTGGAGCATAGCCAACTTACTCTCATCCATCCGCTCATTGACTTGCAACGCATCGACCCCCAACCCGTTGAGAACAGTCGAAAAGGTGTCAGCGGCCAATCCGTGAGAATAGTCAACCACAATTTTGAATTGCGCCTGACGAATGCGCTGCCCATCGACGTGCTGGAGAAAGCCTTGGGCATATTCCTGGATAGGGTTGTTGGCATATTCGATCAGCCCAATCTCTTGCAGAAAGGAGCGACGGAAATCTTCGCGGAAGAAGTTGCGTTCGATCACTCGCTCTTCGGCGCTGTTCTGGTTCATGCCCTGGCCGTTCATAATGCGAATGTCCACCACCCGCTGGTCAAAGGGGCTGATGCGCACATGCACACCGGCAGAAGTGTCGCTATGGGTGCGGACAAAGTAGCGCGCTACCGGAATGGCAACATTCCCCAGATCCCAGACGTTAATGCCTGTGCTGGGCAAGCCACTGATCATGGCGCGTTTCAACATACGGGAACTGCGATGCCCATCCCGGTTCATGGCGACAAAGCTGCCTTTGGGCAACATGGCGCCGAGTGCCGCGCTCAACTTGGCAGCGTACTCAGGCGTCAAGTCTACATTGACCACACCGGAGACGCCAAAGCGGCTAAAGAGCGCACGCCGTCCCTGTTCGCCCCAGATGATACTCTCCTTGACGGTGGCGCCGTCGTCAACCTGCTTGTGGGGCCAGAGTTTAACATCGGCATGGATCACACAGCCTTCCCCCAAAGCGCAGTTGTCGCCAATGACCACTCCTTCATAGATAACCACTTTGGGCTTGATCGTACATTGGCGGGTGATAGTGGCGCCGCGAATTTCACAATTTTCCCCGATGTAATTGTTACGCCAGGCGATGCTGCGTTCAATCCGGCTATAGTTGTCAACAACGGTATTGTCGCGAATGACGCTGGGGCCGTAAATTTGCACATCGCCCTTGATCTTGACTTCACTCCCCAAGTAAACCGGCCCAAAGAGTTGCGCGCTGGGGGCAATTTCCACATTCTCACCGACCCAAATGCCGCCGCCGACATGGGTGCCAATCGGTTCCGCTAACTTAATCCGCCCATAGAGCAGATCGGCCGTCGCCCGCTGATACTCCGTAATATTGCCCACGTCACACCAGTAGCCATCGGCAATGTAACCGTAGATAGGCAGCCGTTTTTGTAACATGATTGGGAAGAGATCATTGGAGAAATCATACGGCACATCTGCCGGAATCAACGCCAGTGCGGCCGGTTCCAGGACATAGATCCCGGTATTGACCGTGTCGGAAATCAGTTCGGCCCAGCCCGGTTTTTCCAAAAAGCGGTCAATATAGCCGACTTCGTTGGTGATGACAACGCCGTATTCCAGGGGATTAGGTACATGGGTCAACGTAAGGGTAGCAAGAACGTTACGTTCTTTGTGGGTGTGGATAATGTGGGTCAGGTCAAAATCGGTCAGCGCGTCGCCGCTAATCACTAGAAAGGTCTCATCCAGATAAGGCGCAGCATTTTTGACGCTGCCGGCCGTACCCAGCGGGACATCCTCAATGACATAGGTGATGTTCATGCCCAAACTGCTGCCGTCGCCAAAAAAGTCCTGAATGACCGAGGCCAGATAGCGGAGGGTGACGACAACATCGGTAATGCCGTGGCTCTTCAACAAATCAAGAATATGGCCCATCACCGGTTTATTGACAATCGGCACCATCGGCTTGGGCCGCCCAATGGTCAATGGGCGCAGACGAGCGCCATCACCACCAGCCATGACGACTGCTTTCATGCGGGCGAACTCCTTTCGACGTCAGCGTAGAAAGATAGCTACTAGACCGGGGGCCAGGGATAGTTGCGGCGATGGGCTTGCGGCGCGGGGTAAGCTGCGTTGCGAATCAACTGTTGCAGGCGGCTGAGCATGGCTTTGCGTTCCTCCTCACTCAGCAAGCGACAAAGTTGCTGCGCGACCGGGCGCTCCGGATCGGTTAGCTGTTGGCGCAAGCGTTGGAGATCGGCCAGTAATTCAACGTCCACCGGCTCCCCGCTAAATTCCCAGATCACTGTACGCAACTTGTATTCCGTATGAAAACAGATGCCATGATCAATGGCCCAGAGCCGTTCATCCGCACCGATCAGACAATGACCACTTTTGCGGTCGGCATTATTCACAATAAAGTCAAAGAGCGCAAGTTGGCGCAATGAATCGGCAAAGCGCGCATCATCTTGCACCGTAAAATAATGCTCTTCGGCATTATGATCGATATAAAATTGGACACTGCCCAGCCCACGGGTACCCTCGCGCAGCACAGTCGGCGGCACCAATTGCCAACCCAACGCGCGACAGATGACATAAGCGGCGGCCTCGCGTTTGCAAAGCGTACCCCACTCAAAATCCCACAACGGATTTTCGCCCCGTTGGGGCTTGTAGACTGCCGGCAGCGTTAACGCGTCATCGGCCACAGTAACAAGAAAACTATGATTCGAACTATAGGGCAACAGCCCCTGCTCTTTGAGAACACCGGTCGCTAAGGTGTGTAAGACCTGATCTTCCGTCAATGGGATTGATTCACTCATGGATGTAGTCATCCTACACAAAAGGTAATTACTCAGCCCGCTCCTAGCCAGTCCATGAATGGCGGCCTGTCGCCAGTCACAGACTGACTAGGAGCGGGCAGTTACCTCAAAAGATAATCGGCATTGCCTGCCCATCTGTCCGTGAACAGAAATGACCATTGCGGTCAATCGGGCGGTTACAGAGTGGACAGATGGGGCGACCCTGCCCAATCACCTCCAGCGCATGTTCGCTCATGGCGCGCATCTGTTCACGGCTGGCGACAAAGCGCACCCCCGGCACATCATCCCGGCTGGGATCGACAAATTGGTTTTCTTCATTCACCATGAGCGCTTTGGCGATCAACCAGATTTTGTCCTCATCTTCGTCATAGCCAATGCTTAATTGGCCAACCCGAAAGAGCGGATCCATGGGATGCTCAGGTCGCAATATTTTCTTGCCGCGTGAAGTGCCGACGGGAACCGGGTGTGTCTTTTCCAACTCTTCGAGCAATTGTAAAACACTAACGGCAAGTGTGCCAACATCATGTTTTTCCATGACAATGCTCACTAGTTGCGAACCGGCGCGCGCTTGTAGGAAAAAGGTGCGGCGACCGGGTTCGCCAATCGCATCAGCGACAATATGTTGAACGGGGTTGAGATCATAGAGATAGTTGGCCATAGGCGCTTTACACTCACTTCACAGACAGCAGGAATCTTTCGTTATACCTACGCAGCTCGCTCTCAGCCGGTCCATGACCGGCGTTTGGGCGTAGCTCTTCTACTTTTTTTCATTCTCGGCAGTCGCCTGTTCCATCTTAATTTCTAATTTCGCCAGCGTCGGTCGGTAGTTGACGCCTAGAACCGACGGCACTTGCCCAAAGAAGGCCAGGATGCTCACTGACGCCGTGCTGATAATCACCCGTTGAAAGAGATCCAGCGGGGTTCCCAGATAATGGGCCACGGTCGTGCGAATGACATCGCCATGACTGAAGAGGGCGACGACCTGGTTGGGGTGGGCATCGCGAATGCGCTCAATCGCGCTGATTGCTCGGCTCTGCACTTCGCGCAGGGTTTCGCCACGGGGAAAGCGAAAGGTGCTTGGGTAATGTTGCACAAGCTGCCATTCGGGCAACTTTGCCAGCTCTTTAAGGTGACCGGCCTGCCACTCGCCGTAATCCACCTCCAACACCCCCGGCTCAACTATCACCGGCAAGGCGAGCGCCTCAGCCAGTGGCTGCGCTGTTTGCAAGCAGCGGTCAAGGGGGCTTGAGTAAATGGCCGCTAATGGTTGATCGCGTAGCAGATGGGCCAACTCCTGCGCCTGCTGCTGCCCCTTTTCATTCAGATGAACACCGGGTGAACGGCCTGCCAAACGATCCGTGCCCACCCAGTCGTTCTCGCCGTGGCGAATCAGCAGAACATATGTTGTTGGTTGACTCATCCCTGCTCCCTTAAATGGCTTTTTGTTGCCCGTTGTTGGTTGGTAAATGGGGTGGTTGAGCCTGTCGGAACCACTGCATTCGCCAACCAATGAATACACCCCAGCATAACACAGGTCAGAGCCGCAAGAAGTGGCAAAACTTACCGTCTACTGGCGGGTGATCAGAGCGAACGGCTACCAAGAGATTGTCGATCAGCCGCACCCATGCTATACTAGCGATAAAATTTGGCATGACTTATTTCAGCCGCAGTATGCACCCTCTATGATACGCATAAATGTGATTTTCGACAAACATTATGCAAGGGCTTGGACAGCTTGCGCAATTGCTGGCGCGCTTTTGCTCTTGCTCTTCTTGCTGGCCGCCTGTGGCGGTGAGGAAGCGGTCGATCCGCTGGCTCGCTATGCCCCGGCCATGCGCCCGGAATTTCAGGAACAATTGACAACGTTAGGCCAGTTGCCGCGCTATGATATTACCGTCACGCTCAATGTACTCTCGGCCACCCTGGTTGGTGAACAACAGGTGCATCTGGTCAATACCAGCCCTGACCCCTGGCGCAGCCTGGTCTTTCGTCTTTACCCCATGCTCAACCAGTACAACGGCGGGTTGCAAAATGTGATGGTCATCCATCGCGCGGCCATCAACGGCAAGACGATCAATGTCTCGTACCTGGCCGGGAACAGCGCCATTGAGTTACTCTTGCCGGAAATGTTGCGCCCCAATGAGGCCGTGCAGGTGACTTTGCGCTGGCAGATCAACATCCCCAGGTGGGCCGACCAGAGCAAGGTCTATGTTCTCTTCGGCCAAAGTCAGCAGATGACCAGCCTGCCGCTCTTCTATCCGTCGTTGGCTGTCTACAAACCGTTGCGGGGCGTTCAAGTGGGGACATGGTGGCAGGATGCTGGTACGGCGCGCGGCGACGCGGCGTTTAATGTCGCTTCCCTTTTTGCTGTGACGGCAACCATGACGTCCGATCTGGTTCCTGTCGCCAGCGGCAGCTTGATTACGTCAACCGTACTTGGCGACGGACAGGCACGCCACCACTGGGTGACAGGGCCATCGCGCGAATTTCTGTTGCATCTCAGTCCACTCTTCGGTTCGACCACCGTGGAAGCCTATGGCACACAGGTGACCAGCTACTGGCTGCCGGGGCAGGAAGCCGCCGGGCGCGCTGCGCTGAACTATGCGGTGGCGGCTTTGCGCATCTTTAGCGACCTTTTTGGCCCCTACCCCTTTCGCGATATGCGAGTGGCGCCGGCCCCCTTAAATTATCGGGGCATGGAATATCCGCAGGTCAGCCTGATCGGTGTGGAAACCTATGGTCAGTATCGTGATGCGCTGGAGCTATTGGTGGTTCACGAAGTGGCCCATCAGTGGTGGTATCAGATGGTGCATAATGACCCGGTGAATGAGCCGTGGCTGGATGAAGCTTTGGCCGAATACGGGGTAAAACTCTATACGGAGCAAGTCTACGGTGGCGATAACCCGGCGCTTTTGCAAGAGAAACGCTGGCAACTGCCGATTACCACCATCAAAGGTCAGGGCGGTGACCGACCGTTGCAGCAAGGCGTCGGTGAATTTGCCTCTGATCCCCAGTATGAGACCATTATTTATGGCAAAGGCGCCTTGTTTTATGACGCTTTGCGCCAGGCCTTAGGCCCCCGGCGCTTCCAACGCTTTTTGCAGGAGTACTTACAGGAGCACATGTACGAGATCGTCACGACCGAAGAGTGGCTGGCGGCGCTGCGCAAGCTCAATACGCCGGAGGTGGAGGTGCTCTATGATGCCTGGGTCAAACGCCCGCCCCTCCTCCCACCAACGCCAACGCCAACGCCTGCGGCCCAGGCCAGCAACCCGTAAAAAACGCTCCCGGCGAGTCTGTGACTCGCCGGGAGCGTTTTTTACGGGTTGTAGCCCCTTACCGATAGCGGTACATATGCCGTTCCGCCTGGCGGTAGGCTTGGTAGGCCGAGAGCAGGTGAAAGATCCAGCCGAACAGCCCAGCGGTGCCGATCCAGAAACCGGGGGTAACAATCAACCAGAAGATGCCCCACAAGAAGCGCCCGTTGTAAATTTGGCCGATCCCCGGCACGATTAAACTTAAGACGGCAGCAATGCCCGGATTTTTTTCGTGATAGTTCATCATTTTCTCCATTTGTCATATCTATCTATCCGCCTCTCGTAGCCGCTCCCCGGCGTTGCGGACGCCGGTCACGGACCGGCTACGAGCAGACTAAAGCGTTATATCAAGCACAGCGCCCAAAACGCTGATATTCCTCCCCAATCAGTACGCAGGTAGCGTTGTTTGGTTGCACCTATAATACTCCGTCTCTGCCATCCATCCCTGAAATTCCACTGACCTTCCGCCGGCAACAAGCTGACAATCCGCTGCGGAGAAACTATAGCTGTCGTTCCGGATCAAAAAAAGCGGGTTCGGCGCCGTAGCACCGAACCCGCTTTGCCTTACTTACCGACACCTCCGTAGGGGATGCCCCTACGATCCTTATTTCCGCACCAGTGGCATAAAGAGCGGGAAGTCTGGGGTGACATCCGGCACGATAAAGGTATCGCTATACTCAGAGGAGTTACCCTGCGGATCCGTCGCGACGACCACGGCGCCGGGCGCAATGTAGCTGCTGGCGGTGATCACCAAGGAGAATTTGCCCCCGTCGTCGGCCGTTGTGCGCCCCAAATAGTAGCGCCCTTGCGTTTGCTCGTCGGTAAAGAGTTCAATGACGGCATTGGGGATATTGACGCTCCCTGTCACCGTGCGCCCTTTGATCTCGGTGATCTTGGGGCGAGCGACGGCATTATTGGCCCCAGCCGACACATAGATGCCGCCATTAACGCCTTTGTTGGCAAAGATCGCATTTTGCGACCATTGATTGCCAAACGACGTGACCCCATTCACCCGAATCCCTTCGGCCGTATTGTTGTTGATGTTATTGCTGACGATCACGGTGCCGACGGCGCCATCAGTTAGGTAGATGCCATAGCTGCCGTTGCTTTCAATGCGATTGCGGCGGACGCCGGTGTTCTCGGCCACGCGAATGTCGATCCCGGCGCCGGTATTGCTGCTGATGGTGTTGCTCACCAACTCATTGTTCTTGACCGTGGTGGCATTTTCCGACTTGACATTGATGCCAATCTCCGTGTTGCCGGTGGCCTGGTTGCCGTTTAGGCTGTTGCCATCGGAGCGAATGTAGAAGCCGTAGGTTGTATTCGCGGTCGAGATGTTGTTGTTGATCGTATTGTTGTTGGAACCAACACGGGTTTGCAAACCGGATGCCGTATTTTCGCGGAAGGTGTTGCCCTCGATAACGTTGCCGGTGCTGCCGTCTTCCAGGTTCAAGCCGACCTGGTTGTTATGCAGATTGTTGTTGCGCACTGTGTTGTTGTTGGAGCCTTCAATGTTAATGCCGTAGCCACGATTGCCGTAGGCTTCGTTCCCTTCCAACAGATTCTCCACCGATGGCGCGCTAGGGGCCGACCCTTGGGAGATTACAATGCCGTGGGCAAAGCCGGCGCCATTGGTATAGGCTTTGTTGTTGCGTAAGGTAAACTTGGTGCAGCCGCGCGCGATCATAATGCCGTGTGAGGCATTGTTGTAGACCAGATTGCTCTCCAACGTGACGTCGTGGCTGCGGTCACGCGCCTGGAAGCCAAAGTTGAGATTTTCATAGAACTCATTGTTGATGAAGGTCATATTGCCGGCCTGCATGAGGTGGACGCCGACAAAGTTGTGGTGGAACTTACTGCCTGTCACTACCCCGCGCGCCATGCTTTCGTCAACACCTGCCGCCGTGGGATTCGCTCTGCCGTCACGCCAGGTAACGCCATAACTTTCGGTGCTATCGGCAGAGCCAAGGTAACTCAACTCGGACGCCGTAATGTTCAATTCAGCAAAGCTGCCGGAAGCCGGGTTTGTGTCCACCGACTTGGCAATGATAAAGGCGCGACCGTCACCAATGGTGTCATCGACTTTGTTACGGCCAGGATCCCAACCATAGACCTTGATACCATTGATGTTGATCGTCCCATTGTGGGTGCGAATATAAACAAACCCGGCATAACTGATCGTGCCGCTGATGGGGCTGGCGTCGCTGCGCAACCGTAATTCGGTGACGCTGTCTTCCGGGGTCAGATTGAGCGTAACGCCCGTCTCCAATTTCAGGTTGGCGTTGAGCTGCCAGACGGTGCCGCTATTTTGCAAGAGATTAGCATTGGCGCCGCCTAACAAGCTCTGAATCTTGGTCAGATTGGTGACTGCCCCATCACCGGTGATTTGAATCAGCGGTTGTTGATTTTCATCAACCGTGACCGCCACCAAAACATCTACGCTAGAACCGGAGGAGAGGCTAAAGGCCGAGGTATTGCTGTTGGTGTCGGTTGCGGTAGCGGTAACGCGTTTGCGGTCTTGGGTCGGCAGTAGTTGGAAGGTCCAGTTGCCGCTGCCATCGGCTGTCGCCGTCCCCAAAAAGGTTGCCCCTTCACCGCCGAGATCACTGTAAATTTCAACGACCGCACCCGCCTTGGCGGTGCCAATGGCCAGATTATCGGCGCGAATTTGGGTGATGACTGGTGGTTGGATGCCTTCTTGGGTGCCGCCGTCCACCTTGATGCCGGAGCCGGCGTTACCG
The DNA here is from genome assembly GCA_026645575.1 of Caldilineaceae bacterium. The sequence continues at coordinate 158,015 of JAPKMW010000004.1, read as the reverse complement.
GTAATACTATTCTCGCTCAGTTTATTGCGCAGCGTAGTCGGGTTACTCATATTAACACCGCTACCGCCATTGGTGCGAATGGTATTGCCCACCAGCACGTTGCCGGTCGAACCGAAACCCGCACTGGTGCTCTTGATAACAACGCCATTACCGCCGTTGCTCTCAATTAGATTAGCGGCGCGTGCGCTACTCTGCGGGTCGATGCCGATGCTGTTATTGACGCCCCCTTCGATGCGCAACCCAATTTCGGTGTTGGCGCTCACCGTGGAGCTGAGGATCACATTGCTGCTGCCCGATGGCGCCAGCAGTGGAATTTGGCCCAGGCTCTCCTGTTCGCCAACAATGGTAATCCCGGTTTTGCCTTCGCGCACGACATTGCCTTCCAGCCGGTTGGCGCCGCTCTTGATGTAGATGCCAATGGTGGCGCTGCGTACAACCGTGTTGTTGCGTAGCAGGTTGTTGTCGGCGTGATTGTAGAGATAGATGCCATAGGCGGTGCCATTCGTGTTTGTTGAATCTTCTACCGTATTGCCGATAATTTGATTGCCGCTGGCCGGATCTTCCAGGGCGCCGCTGGCGCGAATGCCGTTGCGATTCTTGTAGCTGCGATTGGCCCGGATAACATTGTTGTCGCTTTCATCAATGGCAATGCCGTCGCTGTTCTGATAGCTCTCGTTGCCGGCAACAGTATTGCCATTGGATTTGCGCGCCAGAAAAATACCGTGTGCGGCATTGGCGTAGACCTTGTTGTCGAGTACATTGATCTGGCTTACATTGTTGTCGAGGAAAATGCCGTTGCCGGTGCTGGTGCCCTTGTTCCCGTTGTCATGAACGTTATTGCCGCTCACTTCACTCTGCGTGGCGCCATCGCGCAAAATGATGCCATGATTTAAGTTGCTGTAGACCTCATTGCGACGAATAACCAGTTGGATGCCTTCGGAAACAAAGATCCCCTGGAAATTATGATGGAACTTACTATCTTCCACCTGGCCTGTCGAGCCGGTGGCCGGGTCGAGATCGTTACCGCGCTTGATCCAGGCTACGCCACTACTGCTGGCGCCGCCCAACGCGTCCCCTAAATAGCCAAGATCGCTGCGCAAAATATCGATGCGTGCGCCCTCTTGCGCCACAATGTAGGCGCGGCCATCGAGAATGTTTTCATCAACAGCGTTATTTTGCCAGGAAACGACCTTGACGCCATCAAAGAGCAACTGACCGCCCTTGACAACCTGAATATAGACAATGTTGCCCTGGGCGCTATTGAGGCGCAGTTCATTCACCTCCGGCTGTGTGATTTCCAAACGTGCCGTGGTCTGGATCAGAATGCGCGCATTTAACTGCCAGACCCCACTCTGATTGACCACTCGGTCAGGGAACCCGGCGGCGCTAACGGCAGCCGCCACATTTGCCAACGAAATCACCTGGCTGCCGGGGGTGGCGCCGGCGGCGCTGCCAATGGTAATCAAATTGTTGCCTTGGGTATAGACAACGTTGGGCGTTCCCTGTGCATAGGCTGGTTGGCTCGACAGGAAGGTAAGCAAAAGACAACTACAGATAAGATAGGCAATGAAATGAATGGGGGTAACAACGATTGATCTGAATAACAAGGGTTTTGTTGAAATCATAACAACAGTTCCTCTCCAGGTTACTACACTTTGGTCAACGATGGGCTGCAATGATCTTAACGGACGAGCAATAACGACTGGCAACATTGGTTGAGTTATGGGATATATGCGCTTGTGGCTACTGCTCGTCTAAATAACAAGGTTATTATGGCTTCTGCACCACCGGCAAATAGAGTTTGACGTCCGGCGGGGTAGGCGTCACCGGTGGCGTGGGGGTAGCAACAACCAATGCCGTCGCTGATGCACTCAATGGCGATGTATTGGCATTAATCGCTGTAATGTTACTGGCCGGCCAACTGGGCGCGCTGAAGGTAAAGCTGCCATTACCGTCGGCAGTGGCGCGCCCGACATAATATTGGGCCTGCGTTCCCGTATCCGCAAAGATTTCGACAATGGCGTTGGGCGAAGCGGTTCCGGTCAAGGTCAGCCCATCAACTGTCAACCCTTGTGGCGTCGCTTGGAGGATGGCGCCACCCGTTGCGATAATGGCGACCAGGCCATTGGTATAAATCGCATTGCGCGACCAGGTATTTTGGGTGGTGGTCGGGCCGTTCACTTCGATACCATAACCACTATTGTTGCGCAACGTATTTTCGTTGATGGCGCTCTGCTGGCTGTCTTTGAGATAGACGCCATCGCCTTTGTTCTGCTCGGCCAGATTGCCTTGCACCAACGTACCGACAGCGCTGCGCAGGTCAATGCCATTGGCGCCATTGCTGATCACGGTATTGGCTTGTAAGATATTGTTGGTAGGTGGGGCAAAACCAGTCCTGACCAACAGGGCAATACCAGCCTTGGCATTGCGGTTCACACGGTTATTTTCAATCTGATTTTCGTTTGCACGAATGTAGATGCCATTATCGCCGTTGCCGATCACTTCATTATTGGATGCGAGGTTTTTGGTCGCGGTCTCCTGAATAAAGAGGCCAAAGCGGCTGTTATTGTGCAGGCGATTGCCGTTCATCACATTGCCGGTGCTGTTCTGCTCAACGCTGATGCCCATCTCATTGTTATGGAAGTAGTTGTTACGAATCTCATTGGTATTAGAGCCAAGGATACGCAACCCATACCCCTCATTACCGTAGGCTTCATTGTTTTCTAGAATATTGCTATAAGAGGGCGCTTGTGGATCGGTCGAGCTGGGCGAACCAGGATCCAGCATAAAACCATGCGCTAAGCTACTATCGGAGAGATTTCGATTATTGTAAGAAATATTGTTGCGCAGGGTGAAGCTATGGCAACCGCGTGAGAGAATAAACCCATGTGACCCATTGTTGTACGCTTGATTATTTTCAACAACAAAGCTATGGCTAAAATCATGGGGGTCAAAGCCATAGAGAATATTGTCACGAAATTTATTACCACGGAAGAGCATGTTACTGGCCTGGTAGGTATAAATGCCATAGTAGTTGTGGTGAATGTCGCTATTCAACACTTCACCGCCGACACGATCCCGTAGTTCGCCCGGATTTGCCGGATCATTAATATCGCGCCAGCTCAACCCATAGCTTTCGCCATCTTCCGAGCCGAGATAGCCAATCTCGGAGTTGCGAATATTCATTGTCGAATTGTACTTCGCCAGCAGATAGGCACGGCCATTGCTGGGATCGCGATCATAGTCACCGGCGCCGCCATTGGCTTGTGCATCCCAGGAAAAGACCTTGGCGTTGTCGATATTGAGATCGCTGTCATCGGTGCGGATATAGACAAAGGAGGCATAATCAATCCCGGCTTGCCCGGCTGGGCTGGGCTGACTGCGCAAGCGCAACTCTTGTACACCAGCATCCGGCGAAATGTTGAGAACAACACCAAAATCTATCAGCAAGTTGGCGTTGAGCAGCCAGACTTGATTGGGCAACTCCTGCAACAGATTAACATCAGCGGCGCCCAGTTTGCTCTTGATATCGGCCAGGGTCACTTCGCCGCCAATTGTCCCTTTGAGGCGAATCCGTTTCTGTTGATGCTCATCCGCTTCAATCTGGATGGAGATCTCATTGCCCCCCTTGGCGCTGCCGCTAAAAGCGGAAGTATTGCCTTGCCCATCAATCGCCAGGACAGAGACCTGATCGGTATTTTGCGCCTGGTTAAATTGAAATTCCCAGACGCCATTGGCATTGGCTTGAGCTGCGCCCAAATATTGCTGCCCTTCATAGTCGGTCAACTGGTAGCTTTGCTCTGTCTGATCGGCGCCGGCGGCGACTGCACCGTTCACGGCGCTGGCAAACAACTGACGGCCATTGACGCCTGGATCAACATAGACTTCAACCATTGCGTTAGCCGCCGTTGTTCCGCGCACATAGGTGGTGGAAAGGGTGGTGATGATCGGCGGCTTGATCCCAGCCTGGGCTGCCGGATCCACTTTGATGCCCAACTGACCGTTGCCGGTAATGCTATTCTGGCTAATAAAGTTGCGTACACTCGTTGGATCTGTGACCAAGACGCCATGCCGGGCGTTGTTATGAATCTGATTGCGGTTGACCTGATTATCCGTCGCCACCGTGCCGTTGACGGCGTCGCCAATGGCCACGCCATCTTTGCCGTTGTCGCTAATGTGGTTGCCGGCATCGTTGGTCACCGGCGCACGAAAGGATGGCCCAATGCGATTGTTGCTGCCGCCCAAGATGCGAATCCCCACGTCGCTGTTGCTGGTAATGGTGGTGCTGATGATCACATTATTGTCACCCGAAGGGTCAAGCGCCGGTAGGGCCTGGGGTGGATTGTCGCGATATTCGCCGCCGGCAATGGTTACGCCAACGCCGCCATTGCTGATGATATTGTTCTCCAATCGGTTGCCGCCCGATTTGATATAAAAGCCCTGTAAACCACTGCGCAACACCCGATTTCCTTTGAAGAGATTGCGGTCGGCGCGTGCATAGAGATAGACGCCCTGTTCGGTGCTGTCTTCGATCAGGTTGTCTAGAATCTGATTGTTGGCGGAAATGCCGTCATAGACATCATCGCTGTCAAAAGTGGCATTGATGCGAATGCCGCGCAAGTTCTGGCGAATTGTATTATTGCGGATGATATTGTTGGAGGATTGGAAGATGGCAATCCCATCCTGGTTGCCATAGACCAAATTTTCATAGATAACATTATTATTGGTGCCGCGGTCAAGCATAATCCCATGCTGACCATTATTGTAGACCTCGTTATGGTGGATGGTATTATTTTCACAAAGCCGGGAAAAGATGATGCCGTGCGTGCCGTTGCGGTAAACTTTGTTATACGCGACTTCAAAGTCTTGCGAGGCGTCATGGGGGTCAATGCCGTAATAGATATTGTCGTAAACCTCGTTGCGTAAAATTTTCAGGCCATAGGCTTCATAGCTGTACATGCCAAAGTAGTTATGGTGGATTTTGCTGTCTTCCAAACGGCCAGTGGCGCCAGTGGTGGGATCATCAACCTTGTATCGTTTGCGCCAGGAGAGACCGCTTGGCTCACCGCTTTGCCAACCCAGGTAGGCGACATCGCTATTGAGAATGTCCATGCGCCCGCCTTCCAGCGCCAGCAGATAGCTGCGTCCGTCGCCAACGGTCGTGTCCACAGCATTCGCTGAACTGTCCCAAGAGGAAACGGTGATGCCGTTGATTAAGAGATGTCCGCCCCGTTCGGCAATGATCGTAATAAAAGCCGCCGGCCGACTATCCAACCGCAAACCTTTGATGGTCGCGCTGGTCGCCTCCAATCGGGCGCTCCGTTCGATCACCAGATTGGCCTTTAACAGCCAAGTCTGCTGATCCTGAGTAACCAACAGATCATTCAAGCCTTGAGCATTGAGTAGGGCGGCGAGTCCGGGTATGGTGATGCTTTCGGTGGCGGCCTGACTGCTGTTGCCTTTGCCCAGGGTCAGGGTGTTGGTAGCAATGGTATATTGTACATCGGGTAATGCGGTCGCATCAGCAACCACTGCTGACGGATTAAACCGTAGAAGCACCAGCAAAAAACTGAACAGGATGAGGACAACTAAACTTCGGGACAGACGCGGCTGCAATGTCATTCGTTGAAATCTCCGGTTGAAATTTCCCTGGGATGGTTGGGTCTGTAATCGTATGCCATCAATACTAAAAACGCTACGGATTTCTAGAATACCAACAAAATAGTCAATTCACAAATCAAAAGACTTATAACAATTGTATGATGCCAGGAATGCGTTTAGTTAATTTTACTCGACTGTGGCTGTGGCTAGTAGGCAGAAAAGTGGTTTAAATAGGTGATTTTGAACAGTGTTCAGAACGCTAAAAGCGATAGCAATTTATTAAGCAAACAGCTTCGTAATTTGAACGCTCTTTTGACTTACCGTATTTTTTGCTGTCACTTTCCTGACAATCATTGCTTTTCTGATAAAGCGCACCAAAAAATTGTGGTGTCCTGTCGGAAAAGAGGGCAATGCTGTTGAGGCTCGCTATCGGGTACGATTCAAATAGTGGTGCAAGGCTTGGAAGGCTAGCGCCGGTTGATTCGGATCGCGCTCGGCATTGCGCCCGGTGTTATACGTGATGATCAGCTCCCGCCGGGCGCGGGTGATGCCGACATAGAAAAGCCGCAGCCGTTCCCCGGCTAGGTCCAGTCGCGCCTGCGTCGTCGCCTTGCCGGCATCATAGCCGTCGAGGGTGCCCATCTGTAATTGACGCACTTGGGCATCGGTCTCGGCAATCAGATTTAAGCCATCGCGCACATACCAGCGTTCACTACGATATTTGTCGTTGGCGCTGCCGCTGGGAAAGCCAAAGTTGTTGACTGCAGTCAGGTAGACCCGATCCCACTCCAAGCCTTTGGCTGCGTGCATAGTCGCCACGGTCACCTGGCCGGGTTTAGGTTCGTAGCCGGAGCCTTCTTCGGTGAAGCCCAAGATGCGTCGTTTGTTCTGGGCAATATTCTCCAGTTCGCCGGCCAGATCGGGTAGACGCCAGGTTGGATTTTCCTGTCCCAGCTTGGCCAGCAACACAGCCAACCGATGGGTAAGGGCCAGATCGGCCGGCGTGGTAAAGAGATCGTTGCCCAGCGTCAAGAGCAACTCATCGACCGGCAGGATCGTCGCCGCCGTCCAACGTCGCAATGACTGGCGGAATTCTTCAACCATGGGCCGCATCCCCTCCACTTCCGCCAGCCAGGAGAGGGAATCGACCCAATCGCGCTGGGCAGGAAAGAGCAAGGTCTCCGGTTCCCGTAACTTGCGCAGGGCAGCGCCAAAGGTGGTTACCGGTTCGGGAATTTCCGCTTTTGGTTTTTGCGTTTTAGCTTGTTCTTCGGCGCCTTCAGCGTTTGCTGCTTCGGCAACCGCGGCGGCAATTTTGCGCGGCCACCAAACATCGAGCCAAACCCGTTCGAGGTGGGTGGCGACATGGGGTTGGGTGATGTAACTAAGAACAGTCGAGAGCGCTTGCGCTGCCGCACGTGTTGCGCTGGTGGAACGCAATAAGCTATCGTCATAGGGTAAGCCGGCCTGTTGCAGCGCTTCGGCCAAGTGAAAGCCACGGCTATTTTCAGGAACTAGCGCCGCTACGGTGTGATTCGGGTGTTGGGGCAGCCACCGTTTCAAACTGGCGACGACAATTTCGACTTCGTTTTCGGGTGTTAGGGCGCGTTCAAAGAGATAGACCGCCGGTTCGCCAGGTTCCGGGTTTGGTTGCGGATCACCGAACGGCGTCGGCTCGATATAGGGGGGCGCCAGGGCCAGGGTGGGGGGCAAAACCGGATGCTGTTCGCGCGACCACTCGATCAGATAGTTTGCCAACTCAATGACCGGCAACGCACTACGCCCAGAGTTGGGCAGATCGCGCGCCTGTTCCGGGTAGCGGGCAATAAATTGTTGGAGAAAGCGCGTATCAGCGCTGGTAAAGGTCGTGTTGATGGCCTGATTGGGATCGCCGACGCGCACCCAGTTGCCATGCCGCGCTGTCAAACGGCGTAACATCTCCTCTTGCAAAGCGCTGGAATCCTGCGCCTCATCTTCCAGAATGTAGGGCCAGCGATCCTGCAAGCGGAAAAGAAAATCCTCATCGGCTTCCAACGCACGCAAGGCCAACGCAATAAGGTCATCAAAATCCACGGCGCCCCGCACAAAGAGGCTGCGTTGATAGTCGGCGTAAATATGCAGCCCAAAGTCCAGCAAGGGCCAGGTGCCCGACTGCTGGCGCAGCCGCGCCTGTAAGGCATACGGCTCAACCCGTAACTCTTTGCCCACCCGAATCACCAGATTGGCAATGTCAATGGCATCTTCCAACACATAACGCTCAATGCGCCGGAAGTTTTGTAAAAAGTCGGGTTGGAGATAGGGGCTGAAGAGATCGGGGTGGGTGCGCAAATAGGCCAATACCGCATCCCGCTTGATCTCGGTGGCGGTGCGTTCATCGACAATGTCAAAACGTTCGCTCAGACCAACCAGCCCAGGGCGTTCGCGTACAATATCATGGGCCAGTCCATGTAAGGTACGCACCCGGTAGCCGACGCCGGGTAGCAACCCCTGACGCTGGCGCAAGATATTGCCAATGCGACCACGGAAATTTTCCACGGCGCTGTTGGTAAAGGTGACAACCAACACCTCGCGCTCATCCATGACAGCGGTTGGTCGTTCCGTACCTGCCAACCGTTCAACCAAATTTGCCGCCAGGAGACTGAGTGTAAAGGTCTTGCCGCTGCCCGGCACTGCGCTCACCCCCATCGGCCCATCTTGGTATGCCAATATGCGTTCTTGGGCTGGCCGCGGCGTGAAGACGTACGGCGTAGGCTGGCCCATCGCTGGGCGATTGGTGATGGTCATTCGCTTGGTGATTAGGTGATTGGGTGATTGGGGCGCTGGGCAATCACCCAATCACCTAATCACCAAACAATTGTTGAACCGGTAAAATTTGTCTGTACCTGTGGCTATTGACCCAGAATTTGCACGCCGCTGCCGGTGGCTTCTGCCGTCCAACCTTCAATGGTGCGGCCATTGCCGCTGTATTGAATTTGCCACCAGATAAGATTGTCCATCGGCGTGGGACCACCAATGATGGTGACGCTCTCCCCCGGTTGCATTTGGGCCAGAATATCGTTATCGCCTTTGCCCAGATGGCCGGACGTTTGTCGGATATTGACGCGACTGTTGGTGACATTGCGCACCGTCTGCCCGATGGCAAAGATGCCATTACGTGTACCGGCAGCGGCCTCGCTAAGGGCCGGGTCCGGCGTTGGCGTCGGGGTAACGTCCGGCGGCGACCAAGCCGCTTCTCCGCCTTGTAAACTGGCGAGATCCAGGCGATTGAGGCCGGTACTCATAACCAGGCCACCGCAACTCACCAGCCCAAGCAGCAGAAAACTGGTCAGAAAGCCGGCCCAAAAGAGCCGTCGGGTTGGCCGTTGCAGCGAGCGCGGTGGCTGGGCAAAGGGCGGGGACGGCGGTGTTACGGGTGTTTCCGCCGGCCATTCTGCCGCCGCTGCCGGTCGATTGGCCGGCGTTGGTCGCGGCCGTTTGGGCGGTCGCGGTGCAGGAGCATTGCTCATTCGTCAGATCGTTCCTAACACATTTAACACACCCACGGCATTGCCTTTGCTATCCAGGCTGCTGTGTTGCAACAACACATTGGCTTCACGCCCGTCATCGAGACGGATGCGCATCTTCTGGTCGCGATGCAATTCGATCATCGTGCGACCAGCGTTCAATTTTGCTGCCGAAAATGAAATGCGGTAGGGACTTTGGCTATGGTTATCATTCATTTTGACAACATTGACTTCGTCCAGTACCGCAACCGGCTCTTTTTTGTCCTGCATATACAGCATGGCTTTCATGACGCCTGAAACTCCTTTTTTGGCATGACAGGGTGACAAAGGGATGGGGTGACAAGGTTTATTGAGTCGCCTTGTCGATTTTCACTAGTCCGCAGTCCTAAGTCCAGAGTCCTACGTCAGGCGCGATAGCGTTGCGGTCTACTGATTTTGGGATCCATCTATTCCCTTGTTCCCTATAGTATAAAGTGTCAACAGTAAGCTGTTGGTACAAAAAATATGATTTGTCTTATTGTAGCAAAAAGGTGACACTTCAGCCAAACTGGACTGAAGTGGATTTAATGGGTTGGTTGGTTTATTTTAGTCATCGTCCCAAAACAACTTGTAGATTTGCACAACGCCAGGCCGTGACTCGCCCCCGACTATTGCCAGTCATGCAGTCGCGTTGAGCGTGAAGTTATTTTGGGACGATGACTTATGGTTGCAGCGTAAGCAGATACTGGATCATGTCAGCCAGATCCTGTTCACTCAGTTGATCCTGGTAGCTCTGGGGCATGAGATTGGGCAAAAAACCTTCAACGACATGTTGGTTGGGTTGAACAATGCTGTGATAGAGGTAGAGCGCTGCGCTTTCGTCGGGGACGCGGGTGGCGGCAATGGCGCCAATGTTATACCACGAAGGGCCGACAACGTTAACCCCTTCCTCTAACGCATGACAGGCTGTACAGCCATATTGGACGGTCAATTCGCGGCCATGTTCAGGATCAGCATTGGGTAGCAGCGCCGCAATGGTTGCCGGCAGGCCAGTAGTCTCCGCTTCTGTGGCAGTGCTGTCGGTTGCGCCGTTGACCGGCGTTGTTGCCGTGACTGACACTGTAGCTGACACTGTAGCCGTTTCGTTTGTAGGCGTTGGTGGCAAGGATTGACCTTCGGCATTGCTACAGGCAACAATTCCAAGTAAAAAAATGAGCAGGGCGAGGCCCAATGTAATTTGCTTCATAGCTATCCTTTGTTTGACGGTATGTAATCAGCGAAGACCCACTGGTGGGTTCAGGATAGATTATACACAAGCTTTTTACAATTACTGCATGATGACCGACAATTTGTTCTTTCTTTCACAAAAGGTAACTACACCGTGCCTAACCAGGCACGGTGTAGTTACCACAAAAGCTAAATCTGATTTGAGTATCAGTAGTCCGCAGTCAGTTAGTCGCGTAGTCCAGAGTCAATTCATTTCACTTTGGTTGCGTTGCGGTCTACTGAGTATAGATGAGCCAAGATGGAGAAACGGGCTATGCAAAGGCTGTGCGCAGCCGGCTATGCAAAGGCTGTGCGCAGCTGGCTATTCAAAGGCTGTGCGCAGCCAATGGGTAATAGCAAATTTGATCAGCACATAGAGGCTAACCAAGGCAAGCAATTGTAAGATCGCGGCGGCTTCGTCCCAAAGCGCCGCCCGTTGGTGCAGAAGATTGATCTGGAGCGCTTGGAGCGGCCCATTATCAAATTCCAAGGCCCAAGCAATGCGCGTAAAAGGCGAGATGCCGACACGGCTCTCATCAATGGCCGCTGCCGGCGCAAAATGAGTAGGACGCGCCAGTTGTCCAAAACGGATCAGGCTACCATCTGGCTGTGCGTCCACCCAAACGACATCCACAGCCGTCCCGGCGCTGCCTAGATCGCGCCGGAGGCTGGGGTATAAATTGCCGCCGCCGGCGCCAAACAAAATTGGCTCACTCCATCCTTGCTCATTCTTGGCGACATAGTAGACAGCGCCGGTGGTCGGTGCATCATGTGGAAAATCATAGGGCGCACTGGTTTCCAACCAAGTGATCCAGACCGTGTAGTCCAGAGCGACGGCAATGCTGGGATAGGTTTGCGCACCACCCCCATGCGAACCGACGCGAATTGGTGCGCTCCACCCGGCGCCGTCCAAACTGGCATAGTAGATTTGACTGTTCCGCCCCTCTTCCAGCGCCCCCCGAAAAGGAGGCTGCCGCCAGACAATATGCACCGTACCCCGCTGATCAATGGCGGCGGAAACGTGGCGTTGATCCTGGATACTGGCCGCCACCGGTTGCCAAGGCGACCATTGTTGGCCGCCATCGGTCGAGATTGTGTAGAGAATTTGTTGAATGCCGCCGCGGCTGCCGTAAGCAAAGGCATAGAGGGTGTCCCCCTTGGCGACCAGGGAAGGACGGCTGCGGCTGTAGTTGGTGGGCGCAAGATTACGCCAGGGTGTCCATGACTGCCCGCCATCATGAGATTGGGTCACTTTAATTTGTGCGGCGCGCTGATACCATTCATCACGACCTTCCCAAACGATGTGGACGGTTTGATTGTCACTAACAAAAATCGTTGGATGTTCCTGCCAACGCTCTGCGCCGGCATAACCAGCCACCGGCGCAATGTTGCGCCAGGTTGACCAAGTGGCGCCGCCGTCGGCGGAGTAGACATATTTGATTTGGTTTTCGTCGCTCGTCGCGCTGGTAGCATCAGCGCCGTACCAGACAACATGGAGACGATCGTGCCGGTCAATGGCAATTGAGGGCACGCGCTGATTGAAATCCCCCACCTCGGCAATGGGACGATTGTTGTTGAGTACAGTCCACGTGCGACCATTGTCGCGCGAGGTGGCGACAAAGATGTGGTAAGCAGTTTCGTAGTGCAATTTGAACTTTTTCCGATAGGCCACATAAAGCTTGCCGGCGCGATCGCGCACGATCTTGCGGCTATCGGTATAGCCCATGCTCTTGACCTGCTGGGTCTGATCGACCAAGGTGGGCAGTGCCAAAGGGGGATCTGCCGCAGGCGCAATGGGGGGATCTACGTTGGCATAAAGTGGATGGGCATAAAACGGCTGCCAAAGCCACAGCAAAAGACTAAGTGTAACCCCAAAAATGCTAATAAAATTGTTTACTGGAAAACCATACGAATGTTGAGACATTGCCCCTTCTTTTTGAGACACTAATTCCTACTAATGTATGCTATGCTGTGGGCAAGCAAAAAGCATGATCGGTTGCCGGGTTAGGAAAAATAGCCCTTGCATCTTGCTTACCGAACAGGTTGATTAGTCTCCATAGTTTAATGTAAGCAAGGGGAATTTACGAGCGCCAAAAGCGTTAATTTCCTTAAATCATTTTGCTGATTGTATAATAGTACTTTTGACGTATATCTTCGGCGCTATTGTGGATTGCCGAAATAGTACCAGCAGAGAAGTCGAACTTCCAGGGCGCCGGTACTAATTTGTTAATCTGCAATGGCAGTTGACTACGGTGTACAATTTACTTCCAGTGTCATGCTACTTTGTTGGATAAGGGGGAGGTAGATCCGTGATGGTAAGGTGGGATCAGGTGGTGGCTGTGGCGCCGGTTGAAACAACGGTAGTGCGCCTACTGTGACTTGATTTTCACCAGCCTGAAGGGCCGGACTAGTGGGGAGCAGTCGAAAATCGGCGGCCAGAGCGGCAGCAAATTGCGGGTCACGATCAATCGTATTTGTACAACCGCTGACGGAAAATCCGCTGTCCGATGTGGCATAGAGCAGATTATAGGCGCAGGTGTACGGATAAGCCGGCAATGTCGTGTTATCTTCAATTTGCGTCTTGTAGAAGATATTGTTTTTGATCACGGCGCCACTTGGCAATGCGCTTTGATTCCCGTTGCCGAGTTTGAAGCGCCCACAGATCATGGTGTTATGCAAAAAGTGCAGATTCTGTGCGCGCACCACAGGGATCTCCCCCTCCTGATAATTTGACTGATAAAAGACATTATGGTGTACCAGCGCACTGCTGGTCAGCCCGCTTTGTGTACCCGAAGCAAAGCGGATGGCTGAGCCTAGACAGCGGTTAAAGTAGTTATACTCAATTCGGTGTTGATCAGCCATGCTGTCACCTTCATGGATCACCATACAGCCATCGGCCCCATCTTCGCCGGCGCCCCGTTGGTGCAAATGAGCGCCATCAAAGAGATTGTGGGCGATCAGAAGCGGTTGGGTAGTCGTTTTAATATCGACACATTGCTCCATATTAACCCCGCCGGTGCAGGTATTATAGGTAAATTCGACATAGCCAACATCCCGCACCTGGAGCATATCCTCGGCGGGGGTCGTAAAAAGTTGTTTCGTTAAACGATTATTGGTAATCACAATTTGATCTGGTCTGTGGAGTAACTTTTCTGATGTAACAAAGATATTATGTCCCGTTCCCCCACCGTCAATATGGTTGCCAGTGATTGTAACCTGGGTGCTATCATCGCTGATCCGGATGGCGTCAATCTTCCCGCCGCGGATGATATTGTTCTGAATAAAAACTTGTGTGATGTTGCCCCAATATTTCCCTTTGTATTCACTGTCAATCCGAATGACAAAGTTACTGTCATTCACCCCCTTCGCTTCCAGTGTCAGGCCACTGATCTTGGTATAAGAGAGCGGCCGTAAACTGGTATAGAGCGTCACCGGCTCACAGTTATAGGGTTTTATGGTAATAAACTGATCAGGCGCGCCGGCGGGCAGCCAGAGTTTGTCCTGTGATTGATAGACGCCGCCGTGCAAGAGTATGATCGCGCCCGGTTTCGCTTCCGTGAGCAATTGGTGCCAGTTGGTATTATCTGGCGTCACAATGGTTGGGTTGGTGACATTGGCTTCTGTTATACACGCCTCAGCGCCAGGCCCGATGGCAGCCTGTGCGCCATAGATCTGCTCATCTCCTTGGGCTACGGCTGGGGTTATAGAGAAGAGACCAAGCGCCAACATGGCAGTGCAACAGACGACTATGCGTGTAATGAATGACTGCCGGGAACGATTGGCTGCAGTAGACCGAAAACAGATCTGGGGATACATGGGTATACTCCTATCATTAATGATGTACGCTCATGTACGGAAAGTGTGAGGTCTTAACCGGCCATATCTGTGAGGTTTTCAAAACCTGACAAGTGTTCACCCGTTTCGCACATGAGCCTAATAGATTGTTATGTTCCGAGCAGTAGTGCATATTGTGTATTACCTTTGCAATTCCCTTACTATATACTATAGCAAAATTTCTTTTTCCTTGTTGTACGCAACTTGGCTAGTTGCATTACAGTACAAGCATAGAAGCTTTGGATAGTAAATGAAGAGATTACGTAATATTACGTAGGGTAATCGTAGCGATTTCGGCTGACCTTTGCACGGATTTTGTCAAAGAAGACGATTCTTGCTGCTATAGTATTAATTAGAAATTTCTCGCCCCGCATTCACAATCGACAAAACGCCATGCTGAAGTGTTGTTTTGTAAGTCAATTGTCATCCATAACTCAAGATGAACTATGTACAATGGATGGGGGATAAATGCGCAATTTGCTATAGCAGTTGACGATTGGGTCTACGCAAAATGGATGAGGAATATGGCCAAAGAACGTATCTGTTGTACGTTTATAACGTCTACCAAATTAATAAATACAATTTACTAGCAAACATAATCAGCGCTGTTATGATGGACGACACAACACCTACATAATGTTATCGTTGTTATCGCTGTCACCATGCCACCGTCACGGAGTGAATTGCTATGCCTGACAATCTGTTGCAGGAATTTCAACGCCTGCTCCATCTGATCTACGAACTTTTTACACAGTTGCAAAGTTTGGGCAACCTGGTGGTTGTTCTCATCCCAGTTGGAGTCATCGGCTTCTGGCGTTGGGGTGTTTGGTTGGTGCGCAAAGTTGTAGGCGCTCGTTATCGTCCTTTGGTCCCCAGTGGGTATACAACGACCACCAGCATTATTACCCCTGTCTACAATGAAGATCCACAGACCTTTCGCAATGCCCTTGAATCGTGGTTGATCAATGGCCCGAATGAGATCATTGCGGTCATCGATTATACTGACGAAAACTGTATTCAAGAGTTTCGTAAATTTGAGGAAGCCTGTGCCGCCACCGGCGCCGTCACCACCAAATTGATCATCACCCGCAAACCGGGCAAACGTGCGGCGCTGGTTGATGGTGTGCAGGTGGCGAGCGGCGAAATTGTCTTCCTGGTCGATAGCGACACGATGTGGGAAAAGGATGTGCTGGTCAAAGCCATTGCGCCTTTTGAAGACCCGGAAGTTGGCGGCGTCACCACGCGGCAAAATGTGTTGGCCCCCAAAACCGTGGCGCAACGGCTCTTTGATCTCTACCTGGACATTCGCTACTTGGAGGAGATTCGCTTCCTGGCCGCCGCCGGGGATGCTGTCACCTGTATCTCCGGGCGCACCGCCGTCTATCGCCGCACCGCCATCCTGCCCTTGCTCGATGAACTGCTCCATGAAACCTTCTGGGGCCAGCCGGTGATCGCTGGCGATGATAAACGGTTGACCAATTTGGTGCAAGCCAAAGGGTGGAAGGTGCGTTATCAGGAAGGGGCGCGCGTCTATACCCCTGGTTTCCCCAATGTTGGTCAATTCATTCGCCAACGGGTGCGCTGGGCGCGCAACAGTTGGCGCGCCGACCTGCGTGCGCTCTTTAGTGGTTGGATCTGGCGTCGTCCGGTGTTGGCCTTCCACTCGATTGACCGTCTTTCCCAGCCGCTTACAACCTTGGTCGCCCCAACCTACCTCGTCTTATCAGTCATCCACCGTGACTGGTTTATGACCATTATCATTCTGCTCTGGTGGCTCTTCTCGCGCACGGTAAAGATTTGGATGCACCTTCGTCGGCGCCGTTCCAGCATTATGATTGTGCCGATCTACATTCTCTTCGCCTATGTCTTTGCGCTCATTCGCATCTATGCCTTTTTCACCATGAACCACCAAAGCTGGGTCACCCGCTGGGATCAGAGCCGGGTGCGCCGCTTGGGCTTTATTCGCACCGCGCTCAGCTATGCCGCCACCGGCGTCATGGTGATCTTTGTGGTGGTGGTGATTAACGTACTCTACAGTCAACAGCGCTTGCTGGCCAATATCACCGATCCCAATGTGGTGGGGATGGAAGCGGAACTGCCCGCCTACAACATTCAACAAGCGGATACGACCATCACAGCCTTTGAACCGGCGTTGCCCAAAGTCGGCGCCAGCAACGTTGCCCAAGGCACAACCCAGTATGAAATCGGCGTTGGCGACACCTTGCCTCTGATCGCCCAGAAGTATGGCATTGACGAGCGCGCCATTACGCTCCAATCCGGCGCCTGGAAGATCGGGGAGCGCATCACCATCCAGTTGCCTTTTAAGAATTATGCCGATTATCGCCGCGCCCTCCCCCCTCTGGCTACAGAATCGACCGGCGTAACAGTGGAGTACCGTCCGGAGATCAACGGTATCACTGTGGTTGGCGCCATGGCCGTGGTCGATATTCCCACCATCTACCGTTTGATCAACGATCCTTCGGTCTTGGCCCAGGAGAGCGAAGGCGTTTATCTGTTAAAGAAGAATCTGGAATTAAAGCGCCATACAGTGTTGCTTATTGAGGGACCGCAGGTAAGCTGGCTCAAGTTACAGAGCGACGAAAATGGTTCGGTGCGCATCTTTGGCGATTCGGCCAACATCGGGGTCAGCAATACCAAAATCACCTCCTGGGATCCCAAGCTCAACGATGTGGATCGCAACGTGGATGACGGCCGCGCCCACATCCGCGTCAACAATGGGCGGATGGACTTTGTGAAGACGGAAGTTGCTTTCCTGGGACAACCCAAATTGCGTAATAGTGGCGGCGGCGTCTACGGTCTCTCGTGGCGTATTGAAAATAGCGCCCGCTTCCAGCGCGAGCTAACCACCGGCACCTTTGAAGAGAATAATATCCATGACAACTACATGGGTTTTTACTCCTTTGGCGCCACGGGTATGGTCTTGCGTAATAACAAAGTCCACAACAATTTGGAATATGGCCTTGACCCCCACGACGACTCCAACAACTTTCTGGTCGAATTCAACGAGGTGCATAACAACGGCAACCACGGCATCATCTTCTCCCGCCGCTGTGAAAACAACATTATCCGCAACAACCGTTCCTATGACAATGCCCTGCACGGCATCATGTTGGATCGCGAAAGCAATTACAACTCGATCTACGATAACTATGTGGCCGGTAATGTTGATGGCATCGCTCTTTGGCGGTCGGATCTGAATACTATCTACAACAATGAGATTGTCGGCAACAAGCGTGGGCTGCGCTTCAATCGCCGTTCGGCTGATAATGTGATCTACGACAATATTGTCAAGGATTCGTTGCAATATGGCCTCTATCTCTATGAAGAGTCACGCGCCAACTGGTTTATCCGCAATCAAATGGAGAATAACCGTGTGGGCATCTACATCCGCTCGTTGAGCAATTTCATCTTCAATAATGACATTGCTTATACCAACGCAATGAGTCGCAGCAAATATGGCATCTATCTGACGGAAGAAGCGATCGCTAACCAGATCGCCCGTAATCGCCTAGCCGGCTATCAGACCGGCATCTATCTCAAAACCGGCCCTGATGATCTCCTGACCAATAACACTTTTGAGGGCGACCAGGAAAATATTCGCTTTACCGAAGAATGGCACTCATCATCGGCGCCAAACCAGCCAACGGGCGCACCGTCGAGTCTGCTTGGCAGCTATGCCCGCTTCTTCAACCGCTTCTGGGCGGGGATCCAGCAGAGCAATTGAAGTCTGTAGTCCTGAGTCCAAAGTTCAGAGTCTAAAGCCTAGCTTCAGCGTTGAGGTGCTGAACTGCATAACTACGAATTAGCAGACTTAGGGTTACAGGACTCTGAACTCAGGACTACGGACTACGGACCCAGGACTATACGACTTCCACCAGATTTATCCGAGAGAGAAAAGACATGGGGAACTTATCGTTGAACTCACACCCGGGCGCTGCACAGCGAAAAGGCGTTTACTGGCTCAAGGTGGCATTGCGCCTCTGTTTGGTCTTTGCGCTGTTGTTGCCCAACGTTGCCGTGGCAGCGCCGGTGGCTCAAGTGACGGTGCAGAACGCCACCGACGCCACTTTTAATCAAGGCATTGAACTTTACAATACCGGCCAATGGCAGGCGGCGCTGGCAATTTTTGAAAAAGTCCAGCAGACCTACCAATATTACAACAACATCAAACGCAATGGCCAGGCATGGGAATATATTGGCCATGCCAAATTGCAATTGGGCGATCTAACCGGCGCTGTACAAGCCTATCAAAATGCGCTGCCGCCGGCCCAAGTCAAGGGGGACACCGAACGGCAGGCCAAGCTCAATCTCTACCTAAGCCGGGTACTCTATGACCTGAAAGAGTACGAGCAGGCGTTGACGGCGCAACAGGCCGCCCTCCAATTCGCCCAGGCGCTCAACAACCAGGAGTTGATGGGCAAAGCGCAACTGACTGCCGGCCGTATCTATCTAGCGCAACAGCAGCCCAAAGAGGCCCTGGCCGCCTATCAAGCTGCGCTGGAAACTGCGCGCACCCTAAGCAATCAGGAATTGGTAGGCGAATCATTGAACGGCGTGGGCGAAGTCTATCAGGCGCTCAACCAATATGAATTGGCCGTCACCCCCTACCAGCAGGCGCTTTCGATTGCCCAAGCGTTCAACAATCCTGCTCTGGAAAATCAAGCGCTCGATAACATCGCCAACATCTACCAGAAGCTGGGCCAGCCGCAACAGGGGCTTTTTGTCTATCAAAATGCCTTGCGCGCCGCCTATAGCATGGGCAATCTAGGGCTGGCCGCTAAGACCTTGCTCAACATCGGCGATGCTTACGAAGACTTGGGGCAACTGGAACAGGCGCTGGACGCTTATCAACAGGCAATCGACCTGCTCAAGACGACCAGCAACCCCGAAGTGGAAAGCAAAGCCCTGTCGGCATTGGGGCGCATCTATCGCGACCTGGGCCGCAATGCCGAAGCCGATGCTGCTATTCAACAAGCGCTCACCCTGGCCGAAATCTATAGCCAGGACGGGTTGACCGGCTCCATCCGCGCTGATCTCGCCAGCAACTATCGAGAAGTAGGCAAGTACAACGAATCGCTCCTGGCCTACCAGGAAGCGCTGGCCCAGGCCCAGACCAGCGGCGACCGCGTTTTGGAAGCCAAAGTGTTGGCCGGTATGGCCAGCACCTACCGCGCCTCCAAACAGCTCGACCCGGCGCTGACCTATTACCAACAGGCGCTCACCTTGATCCGGTCGCAGAACAACCGGCAGATGGAAAAGAGCGTATTGGCCGATCTCGCCAAAACCTATCGAGACCTCGGCCAAACCGTACCGGCGCTGGAAAACTATCAGGCTGCGCTCCAACTGAGCGAACAACTAAAGGATAGCAAGCTGCAAGCCCAACTGCTGACCGACATTGGCAGCTTGACGCTGGACAGCGGCGACCGGGGCAAGGCGCTTGACCTCTATCAACAGGCGATGAAGCTGGCTGAGGGGCAGGGCGACGTCGGCCAGATGGTGAAGTTACAAAATCAGGTCGCCAATCTCTATCGCGACCTGGGCGAACCCGATCGCGCCGTCGCCTCCTATCAACAGGCGTTGCGCATTGCCGAGGAGCGGGGCGATCAACTGGCGCAGGGCGACCTGCTGGGCGATCTGGGTGAAGTCTACTGGCAGATCGGCCAGTGTAGTGAAGCGCTCGACGCCTATGCGCGCGCCCTGAGCTTTGCCCGGTTGCTACGGGATGAGATTGGGATCATCAAGCTGCTCATGGCGATTGGCCGGGTCAATGACACCGAGGGGCGCTTTGATGAGTCACTGGACGCCTATCAGGAAGCGCTCCAACTGGTGCGCCTGACCAACAACGACGCCCTCGAAGCCGAGGTGTTGACCAACCAGGGCGATGCCTTCCGTGGCGCCGGTCAATTCGATAATGCTCTGCGCGCCTATCAAGAGGCGCTGCGACTGGCTCAACGTTTCTATATGTTGGGCTTACAGATGGAAATTTATTCCGGCATGGCCGGCGCCTATCGCGAATCGGGCCAATATGAGCAGTCGCTGCCCCCCTATCGGCAAGCGCTGGCGTTGGCCCAACGCTTAGGCCAACTACGCGCGCAGGGCGAAATTCTGCTGGGGATGGGCCGATCGCAGCGTGACCTGGGCCAATATGACCCTGCGCTGGAAACCTATGACAAAGCTGAAGCGATTGCCAAACAGTTACTTGATCTCGATCTGGAAAGCCAGGTCTTGAGCGCCGAAGGCGAAGTCTTCCGCATCCAGAGCGCTTATGAACCATCGTTGGACACCTATCAGCGGGCGCTCGATCTGGCTGAACGCCATCTTCGCCAACTGAATCTCTTTGGCCCCACCTGCCGCACGCTGGACGATTTCCAACTGCCGGGGCGCATCAAGGCGGACACGGCGCGCGTCTATCGCGACCAGGGGCTGGTGGAACGGGCTACCGACTATTACCAGGACGCCCTCAGCGCGGCCAAGGAATATACCGACCTGGAACTGACCGGGCGCGTCTATGTCGATCTGGGCAAACTCTACCGCAACCAGAACAACTTCAACCAGGCCATCGCCTCCTACCAGGAAGCGGTCGAAGTCGCCAAAGAGAATGAAAATCTGGAGGTGCTGGGCAACACCTACCTTGACACCGGCCAGGTTTATCGCGACCTCAAGGAGCCGCAAAAAGCGCTCGAATTTTACCGGCAGGCGTTGGGGGTTGGTCAGGAGTTGAAGGACAAAGAGTTGGTTGGCACGGCCCAACTTGCCATTGCCGCCACCTACCGTGAACTCACCCAATATGACCAGGCGATTAGCAGCTATCAGGAAGCGCTGGTCACCGCTGAAGCTGCCGGGCAACCGATCCTAAAGTTGCGCGCCTATAGCGGCTTGGGCGATACCTATCGCGTCAGCGGTGACAACCAACAAGCGCTGACCAATTACAATGAAGCGCTCGAACTTGCCCGCAGCCAAGAGAACCCTGAGCTAGAGTCGGAACTGCTAGGGCAGTTAGCCAAAGTCTACCGCGATTTGAACCAACTGGACCAAGCATTGGCGCTCATCGACCAGATCGACAACCTGGCGCTTAAAGATGACCTGCTGACCGACATTGCCAAGCTTTACAGCAGCGCCGGCCAACAGGAAAAAGCGCTAGCGCTCTATCAGCAGGCGTTGGACGTAGCCGAATCACTCAACGATCCGCTGGCGCAGGGCAAAACATTGACCGAGTTGGGCAAAGTCTACCGCGCCATGAACCAACTGGAACAGGCACTGGCTTCCTATGATCAGGCGCTCAAAATGGAGGCGACCGCCAACGATCCCCGGCTCAAAGCAGTGGCCTTGCTCGAAATGGGCAAAATCTACCGCGACCAGGGGCAATATGAGCAGGCGCTGGCCCGCTTCCAGACTGCCGGTCAGGTAGCCCAAAGCTTGCCCGATGCCAACCTGATCAGCGAAAGCCAGATTGAAAGCGCCGCCGTCTATCGTGACCAGGAAAAGTATGATCAGGCGTTGGTACTCTATCAACAGAGCCTGACTCAGTTGCAACAGTTGGGCGACACCGGTCGCGCCCGTGAGGTGTTGGCCGAAATCGGCGGTCTCTACCTAAACCTGGGCAACACCGAGCAGGCGCTGCGCACCCACCAGGAGGTACTGCAACTCGCCCGCTTCTCTAATGACCAGACGCTGGAAGCCAAGACGCTGTTGCAACTGGCGCTCGTCTATCGCGACAGCGGCGACACTGCGCAGGCGCTCGGTTACTACGAAATGACCCTCAGTCTGGGGCAGGTCCTCACCAACCCCAATCTGCGCAAAGATGCTCTGGCGGATGCCGCCAAACTCTATGTGCAACTGAACCGCCCGCAGGACGCATTGAATGCCTACGACCAGGCGTACACCCTCGCCCAGGAAACAAGCGATCAGCGCACCGCAGGCGAAGCGCTGGTGGGCCGCGGGCGCGCCTACCTGGCCTTGGGCCAGTGTGAAGCCGCCGTCCAAGCCTATCAATCGGCGCTGACCACCGCACAACAGTTTGGCCTGAGCGATCTGGCTGGCGCGGCCCAAATCGAAATCGGCAAATATTATCGCGACCGGGGCGACGCCGAACGCGCCCTCAGCGCCCTGCAAACGGTGTTGACGGCAGCCAAGAGTCAGAACGATGTCACCACCCAAGTCTGGGCGTTGACGGAGATCGGGCGGGCTCAACGGGAACTGGCCCAATACCCGGCAGCGCAACAGAGTTACGATCAGGCGTTGGCCCTGGCGCAAACCCTCAACCAGCCGCAATTGCTGGTCCAACTGCAAGTGGATCGCAGCAAGGTGTTGCGCAGTAGCGGTCAGGCCGAACAGGCTGTTGCCAAGCTGCAAGAGATCGGAACGGCGCAACAGGCCGCCGGTCAAAGTGCGGCGGCCGGCGCCACGCTGGTAGAGTTGGCCAATGCCTACGCTGGTCTGCAACAGTACAACCAAGCGTTGCAAGCCTTCAACCAGGCGCTGACGCTGGTGCGGATGCAACCCGCCGCCGAACGGAAGCTAGAAGGTGAAATCCTGCTGGGCAGCGGCCAAGTGCAGGCGAAGTTACAGCAGTACGACGCCGGCGCCCAAACCTATCAAAGCGCCCTACAACTGGCGCTGGCGAATGGCGATTTGAGCCTGCAAGCCGAAGTCTATGAAGGGTTGGGGGCGCTCTACCGCGCCGCCCAACAGTATGGCGAAGCGCTGGCGAACTACCAGAAGGCGCTGCCGTTGGTGCAAGGGTTGATCCAACCGGCGACTGCCTGCGCCAACGCCGCCAATCCCATCTGGGAAGCCAATATCCAAAAGAATATCGGTAAGGTCTATCAGGCGCTCGGTCAGTTGGATGGCGCGTTGGTCGCCTATCGGGGCGCACAGGAAATTGCCGCTCGCCTCGATAACAGTGCGTTTTCCAACGAAATGTTGGCGGCCATCGGCAATGTCTACCGTCTGCAAGGGAACTTCACTGAGGCGTTGGCGATTGCCCAACAACTGGGTGACTTTACGCTGGAAGATAAGATCCTCAACGAAGTGGGCTTGCAACTGCGCCAGAGCGGCCAGTTGGACAAAGCGCTGGAACCGTATGAACAAGCGCTGGCGCGCGCCAAGGAAGTGAACGACAAAGCCGCTGAAGGCCGCGCGCTGGCCAATCTCGGTCGCATCTACCGGGCGTTGGAAGATTACAAGGCGGCGCAGGACGCCTACGCTGACGCGCTGGCGCTTGTACAGGAGAGCGGTGATCAGGAAACCGAGAGCCGCGTGCTGCTCGATCTGGGTAAGGTTTACCGCGCCACTGGCAATGATGAACAGGCGTTGCGTAGCTTTGCCTTGGCCTTGCCCCTCGCCCAGGCGCGCAAAGACACAGCCACGGAGCAGGTACTACAAGAGAGCATTGGCGCCATCCAGTTAGACAGTGGCAACTACGATCAAGCGCTGCAAGCTTTCGAGATAGCCCGTGGCTATGCCGAGGCCACCAACGATGCTGAGGACACGGCGCGTATTCTCGCCAACATCAGTCGTATTTATACGGCGCTAGGCCGGAACGAGGAGGCCACGGCGCTGCTTGAACAACTGCGCGCTATGGATCTCAGTCAGGATCTGCTAACCGATCTTGCCAAAGTCTATCGCGATCTCGGTCAATACGAAGCGGCTCTTGGTCCCTATGAACAGGCGTTGACGGCGGCGCGCCAGAACGGCGATACCATCGCCGAGACCAAAGCGCTCATCGACATTGGCCGGCTCTACCGCGCCATGACCAAGCCCGATGAAGCCGCCACCCGCTATCAGGCGGCGCTGGAACTTGCCACCACGCTGGGCGACAGCACATTGCAAAGCAATGCCCTCGACGGTCTGGGCAAGTCATTGCAGGAACAGGGCCAATTCCAGGAAGCGCTTGACTCTTACGAACAGGTGCTGATGCTGGTGCAAGAAGCTAATCTACCCAGATTGGAGGTCAACGCCCTGATCCAGGTCGGCAAGGTCTATCGCGACCTGCAACAGGCCGACGACGCGCTGGCGGCTTACAGTGACGCCCTGGTCAAGGCCGAAGCCTTGAATGATGGCGCCCTGCTGGCGAATATCCACGAGAATATGGGTGGGCTGTATGCCGGGCAAAACAAACTGGCAGAGGCGCAGACGGCCTATGAAAAGGCGTTAGCCCTCGGTCGCGACCTGGCGGACAAGCGTCTCATTGGCAATGTATTGGAGGGGCTGGCGCCGGTTCAACAAGGGTTGAAGAATTACGAAGACGCGCTGACCAGTTATACCGAGTTGTTAACCACCGCCCAAAGCGCGAGTGACCGTGCCTTAGAGGGCAAGACGTTGGTCAAGATCGGTCAACTCTACCGCGAGCAAGGTGATCAAACGCAGGCATTGACCTATTATCAGCAGGCACGCGATCTGGCGCAGTCGCTCAACGATCAAAATCTTCAGACTGAAGTCCTCGACAGCATTGCCCGCATCCAACGCGATGCCGGTGATACAGAGCAAGCGTTACAAACTTATCAGGAAGCATTGACCCTGGCGCAAGCGAGCGGTAACAGTGAACTGGAAGGCCGCGCCCTGGAAAACATTGGCCGCTTCTACCGCGACACCGGTCAACTAACCCAGGCGCTTGACTTCTATCAGCAGTTGCTGATCAAAGCGCAGGCTGCCGCCGATCAAAACGCCGAAGCCAATGCCCTCGACAACATCGCCCGCATCCAACGGGAGCGCGGCAACGCCAATGAAGCGCTGGCGGCGTACCAGACCGTGCTGGAACTGGCAGAGGAATTGGGCAACACGCAATTGGGGCTGACGGCGCAGACCAACATCGCCAAGAGCTACAGCAACCTAAGCCGCTACGACGAAGCCGCTGTAGCCTATGAGAAGCTATTAGAAACCGCCAAAGCCACCGCCGACCGCCCCCTGGAAGCGGCCACGCTGCAAAACCTGGGCGATCTGCAACGTACCAGCGGCAACTATGCCGGCGTCTTTGAGCGTTATCAGGCTGCGTTGACCATCCAGCAGGAACTGGGTGATCAACCGGCGGTGGCGCACCTGCACACCCGCATTGGCAACGCCTACAGCGATCTCGGCCAATTTGCCCAGGCACTGCCCAGCTATCAGGAAGCGCTGGCGATCTACCAGACGGCTGCCCTGCCGGACCAAGAACTTGCCGCACTCAACGCCATCGGTTCTACCTACTACGGCATGGGCGCCTACGAACAAGCCATTGCCACCTTCCGCACCGCCATGACGTTGATTGGCGCCGATACCAACCCAACCAACAGCATCGAAACCTACACCAATCTGGGCAAGCTCCATCGCGCGGTACATGACTATGATGCCTCGCTCACCCAGTACCAGCAGGCATTGGAACAGGTGCGCAAGGTGGGGGATCAAGCAGCGGAAGCCAAGCAGTTGCTCAACCTGGGCGTTGTCCATTCGGATCTGGGCCAATATGAAGACGCCCAGCGCGAGTATGAAGAAGCCGCCGCCCTGGCCAAAACGCTACAGGATGAAGGGTTACGCGCCCGCGCCCTCTACAGCCTGGGCCGCGTCTACCGCGACACCGCTCAATATGAACTGGCGCTGGAAGTTTTACAAGAGGCGTTAGCCATTCAGCAACGCCTGGGTGATCAGGGCGCAGAAGCGGCCATTCTCAACAACTTGGGTACGATCTATTTGAACCTGTTGCAACACGAAAAAGCGATTGAGCCGTTCCAACGGGCCGTTACCGCCGCCGAGGCCATGCGTGATAGCAGCGCCGCCAGCGAAGCCTACGCCGGTATGGGCTTGGCCTATGAAAGCCAGGGCCAACTGGAACAGGCCATCGACAACTACCAGAAGGCGATTACCGCCGCCGGCGCCCAACCGCTAAACCTGGAAACCTATCAACGGCTCATCAAACTGCTCTGGGATGCCGGTCGCCTGGGGGATGTCTTCACCTTTATGGAAAAAGCGCTGGCCCAGACCTTCCTCGATGGTGACGGCAACCCCTGGATCAATATCCATTCTAAGCTGGCCCCCGAACTGGCCGATCAGGAACAGAGCCTGCGTCGTGAACTCTTTGGCCTGCGCAGCGCCATCGCCGACGAGATGGACAAAGCGTTGGCGCAACGCAATCAGACATTGTTGGGCAATCTCTTCACCGCGCTTGATGAGAAGCAGGTTGCCTACGACGAAATTGTGGTGCGCCTCCAGACCCAAGACCCGGAATATAGCGCCTTCCTCGGCCTCAACCCGATCACCCTGGACGAGGTGCGCACACAGGTTCTCGATCAACACACGACGCTGGTCGAATACTTCATCCTACGCAAGCAGGCTGTCGCCTGGGTCATCGACCAGGAACGGGCTGTCCTAGTGCCACTGGACATTACGGCCCACGAGTTGGTCAACCAGATCACTGGCTTCTATGACAAAGTGCAGGATCGCACCGCCGAAGTGCCGGAAGCGGCTAGTCTCTATGGCCGTCTCTTTACACCGGTGCGCCCCTTTGTGCGCAAGAATAATCTGGTGATCGTCTCGCATGGCGTGCTGAACTATGCCCCCTTCGCCGCCTTCTTCGATGCCCAGAATGGCAAGTATCTGGTGCAAAACTATGCTGTGAGCTATGCCCCCAGCGCTACGCTCTATAAGCATCTGCTCAACAAACGCAATATCGATAGTGGGCGCGCCTTGGTCTTGGGCAACGGCGACGATCTGCTCCCCTTTGCCCGCCAGGAAACCCGTGCCGTGGGCGATGCGCTGGGTGTTACACCAGTAATGGGCGACCAGGCGACCGAGTCGCAACTCTATGCCGATGCGCCACAGGTGGACACCTTGCACATCGCCGCTGCCGGCAAGTATCAACCGCTGGAACCGCTCTTTACCTACTTGGCGCTGGCCGCAACCGAGGGTGAGGACGGCAAACTGGAAACTCATGAAGTTTTTAGCAAACTGGATTTGAGCAACGCCAATCTGGTCGTGTTGTCGGGCAACCAACAGGGCAACCTGGAACAGTTCCACAGCGGGGCCGAAGTTGCGGAACTGGCCTGGGCCTTTACCTACGCCGGAGCGCCGGCAGTGCTTACCTCCAATTGGCGGGTGGATGATGCCAGTGTCGCAACCTTCTTTGAAGCCTTCTACCGCCATCTGCGCGAAAAGGTGACAACCGCCGAAGCGCTGCGGCTGGCGCAGGTGGAGATGCTCGAACGAGACGCTTCGGCCTCGCCCTATTACTGGGCCGCCTTTAGCCTGAATGGCGACTATCAGGGTGAGGGTGAAATCCCAGTCATTGAAAGCAGTGCCGAAGGGGTGAGTGCGCCGGCGATTGGCGCCAATCGCAGCCCCACCGACACAAACACCGGCACGGCCGGGTCGGCGTTAACGAACGCGATCAATAACCTGACCGATTCGGTGGGCCTCACCAACGTCTTTCAAGTGACCGAAGGAGCAGAGATAGCCGGCGTGAAATCAACCGAAATCACGACGACCAATCCAACAACCGGTACTGGCAATCTGATCCCCATTGGCGACCTGACCAACGGGATCTGTAACAATATTACGCTGCCGCTGGGGCTGGTCTTGTTGGCCGATCTCTTCCGCCGTGGCTTCCTTCGCCGCAAGCGTGAGGACGAGGAAAAGGAGAGTCCACACGAATAGGCAGAAACACGGAACTACTCGTAGCCGGTGATTACGAGCGGATTCTAGACATGGATAAAAAAGGACGGGTGGTGACCCGTCCTTTTTTATTTTGCCAAAAGCGTGTATGATAAGATGACAAAGAACTACGGACTACAGACTAGGAACAAAGGACACTTTATGGCGGAGAAGCGACCAATTGCATATTCAACCGATCCCAACCCGGAACCGGCGCCAAAGGCCGAGGCACAACCGCCGAATCTGGCCGCACCTTTTCCGACGCGCCAGCGCAATCAACCGGTGCGCGTCTACTTGGAGCGCAAAGGACGCGGCGGTAAAACGGTTTCCGTAATCAAAGGCATTATGAGTCCGCCCCACGGCAAGGAAGCGCTGGTAAAAGTGCTGAAGACCAAACTTGGTACGGGCGGCGCCGTCAAAGATGACGATTTGGAAATCCAAGGCGACCATCGCGATAACATTGTGGCGTTGCTCAATGAATTGGGCTATAGCGCTAAGCGGGCGGGCGGGTAAGAGTCGGTAAAAAGAACAAGGCTTGCTCTGCGTGAGTCCGTAACACGGAACGGTCTAGGGCGAGTCATGGACTCGCGCAGAGCAAGCTATCAAAGCACTTTACCCTGACGTAACCGGCGTGTGCGGTCGCAACAACCGGCGGCTGCCAACAATGATGAGCAGGATGACCAGGATCGTAACGGCAATGGGAAAGAGCACCGTCAGCGTGGCCGTAGTAAACGCACCCAGCCATTCCCCGGTGGCGACGACAAAGTTGCCCAAGCCGCCGGTGGTGACAGACGACATGCCGCGCACCCAAGTCGTACTCATCTGAATGATGCCGGCTGTACCGCCGCCGGCAATCGCCGCCAGTGTCCAGCGCATGAGGGGCGACATATCGGTGAGGACGGCGGCGGTCGCCACGGCGCCGGCAACGACCGCTGTGGGCGTGGCGATGGCGTCGAGTAGATTATCGACCCACGGGATGTAGTAGGAGACAATTTCGATCAAGGTTGCCACACCAAAGACCACCAACGCTTCATAGGTGCCGATCCAGGCAAAGCCCGGTGACAGCGACAGTTGCCCCGCCAGCGTTGCTGCGCTCATCACCGCAAAGGGGGCAAAGATCCGCATCCCACAGGCGGCGCTCAAGCCGATGCCCAAAGCGACGCTAAAGAGTAGTTCTATCATGATCTATTCCTTGTCCTACAGAATAACCGCCGGTGATTAGGTGATCGGGTGATTGGTCATTGAGCCTGTCGAAATGACCGATCACCCGATCACCCAATTACCCAATACAGAAAGTTTACCATGAAAATCAGCGGAGTTGAACTTTTCCACCTGGACGTTCCCTTTACGCTCCACACCAACCAGCACATGCAATATTGGTTGCCTCACTGGCGCATTACCCAGCTTTGCAAGATCACGCTGGAGAATGGCGTTGTTGGCTGGGGCGAGACGATTCCCAACTACACCTGGGCCAAAGTGCCGGAAAATATCCAGGAACGTTTGATCGGCCAGGAAGCCGCAGCCCTGCTCTGGCAGGATACGCTGGGCGCCGGCGTGCAGATGGCGCTCTTTGATGCCGTTGCCAAAACGCTCAATGTTCCCATCTATCGTCTGCTCGGCCAGAAGACGCGCGACTGGTGTCCGATCTCCTGGTGGGCGATGGACATGGCGCCGGCTGATTGGGCGAAACAGTGTCAAGATGCGGTGGCACAGGGCTATATGTCGGCCAAACTCAAGGCACGCACCTGGCATGATCTCCACGCGGCGCTGCAAGCGGTCTTCGCTGTTACGCCACCCCAGTTTATCCTCGACCTGGACTTTAATGGCACGCTCGACAATGCCGCCAATGCCGTCAAGTTCCTCAGCACATTGGAGCAGTACGAGCAGGTGACGATGATCGAAAGCCCCATTCCGCAACAGGATGTGGCCGGCAACAAGCAGATCCGCCAGCGCATCGACCGTCCCCTTGCCATGCACTATGGCGTCCCGCCAATCACGACAACACTACGTGAAGATGTGGCCGATGGTTTCGTCCTCTGCGCCGGCGCGTCGGCTTTGCTCAAACAAGCGCATATCTGTGAAGAACACAACAAACCCTTCTGGCTACAACTAGTGGGGACGGGCATTACCACCGCTTGGGCTGCGCATTGGGGCGCGGTGCTAAAACAGGCGCGTTGGCCAGCCATCACCTGTATGAATATTTGGGAGTCACAACTGATCCAGCCGGCGCACGAGATCAAAGGGGGCTTCCTACGCGTGCCGGAAGGGGCCGGTTTGGGGATTGAAATTGACGAGACAGCTATTGCGCAATACCTGGTCGAATATACCTTTGTCGATCCGCCACGCCATCTCTACCAATATAGCCGCGCCAATGGCGAAACGCGTTACTACGCCTGTAGCAAAGAAGAACTCCAGTGGGCCTACCCCGGCGACGCCCAACCCATCTGCGAAGAGGGGTCAAGCTTGACGGTACTGGCGGATGATGACAGTCAGGCGTTTGCCGATCTTTATACGGCGGTGAAAGGCGGGCAGACGCACAGTGAGGGGAATATCAGTACCTTTGGGAAGTTCCATAATGTGTTGACACCGAAGAAATAATGCCGCTCCTAACCTCGCTTATCGCCGATTTATAACCAGTGATAAGCGAGGTTTTGTAAAGCCATAAAAGTGGATAGCTTTCGCTTCGGTTTTCTGATATACTACCAAACAAGAAATCGGTAGTCACGTATAGAACGCAGATTATAGGTGATATGATGAATGTACAAACAGTTGATTATAAAGATTATCAAAATTACGAAAGCGTTTTAGTTGCTATCGTTCGCACTCTGCCGCCCCACCGCGTTGAGCAACTAGTTGACTTTGCGCGTTTTTTGGAGGCGCAACGCTTAACCGAAGAATTAGCCCAGACCGAAAGTATAGAAGAAATTGATGCTGATAACGCACGCTGGGATGAGTTGCTGGCCACCGACACATCACAAACACTGTTAGAGAAGCTGGCGGGCGAAGCATTAGCTGAACATCGGGCAGGAAAAACGCGCCCAATGACTTTCACGAAAGACGGGCGGCTCACACCAGAATGAAATCGGTTACAACTTCTCAATTCTGGCGGCTTTATGAGGCATTGCCGAACGAGGTACGAGAGCGGGCTGATGATGCGTATGAGCTATGGCAAGTTAACCCACACGCTCATGGACTCTATTTTAAGCGTGTTGGGAAACGACAACCAATTTACTCTGTACGCATTGGGTTAGGCTACCGTGCGCTTGGCCTTTTGGAAGGTGATGCCGTTATATGGTTTTGGATAGGTCCACATGATGAATATGAACGGCTTTTAAAGTCTCTATAGCTGGTGACCTGAGCTTTTTAGCGAAGTGTACACTTAAACCACTATACAACAATTCCATTTCAACAAAGCTAGAACTCCAATCCATAAGAGGAGGAACTCCATGACTGTCTTACTCGCCGAAATGACGCGCGAACAGATCCGCAAGGCCGCCCCCAATGCCATTGCCGTCCTGCCCACGGCCTCGATTGAGCAACATGGCCCCCACGCCCCGGTCATCACCGACACGCTACTCTGCGGCACGGTGGCGCAGCGGGCGGCGGAACGGGCGGCGGAACGGGCCGCCGGCAGCACACGGGTGATTGTGGCGCCGGTGCTTTGCTATGGCAACTCTCACCACCACCGCCCCTTTGCCGGCGTTCTTTCTCTGAGCAGTGCGACCTATATGGCTGCGGTGACGGAGGTGTTGGAAGGGCTGGTCTTGAGTGGCTTCCGCAAGCTGGTCGTCCTCAACGGTCACGGCGGCAACACCGATTCCAACGCGGTGGTCGGGCTGGACTTTGTTAACCTGCGCGGCCATGATGTGACCATTGCCACCGGCGCCTACTGGGACATTGCCCGCGCCGCTATTGTCGAAAAAGGGTTGATGCCCAGCAACCGCATCCCCGGTCATGCCGGTCGCTTTGAAACCTCAATGGTGATGGCCCTGCGCCCCGACCTGATCGACCCGGAAGGCATGGCGCAGGTGGTCGATGTGTCGCAGGCCAAGAAGGGCCTCTTTGGCGATCTGACGGGCGCCACCATGCAAGTCCACGGCGCCTGGGCCGCCAGCACCGGTTACACCGATAACCCTGCCGAAGCCAATGCCGCCGAAGGGAATGCACTGTTGGAAGTAGTGGTCCAGCGGGTCAGCGAATTCTTTGTGGCATTTGATCAGGCCGCGTCCGGCTAAAAAGCCGTAGGAAAGATTTTAGTCTTTGTCGTCGGGGAAAAACTAAAGTCTTTCCTACAGTTGCCCAACCCTACAACCTTTCACCGATTGAAGCGTATAGAAGGGATATGGTATGATAGCCATATTCTTCCGTTTACCCATTTGCCTCATTGAAAGGACGTAGCGATGTTTAAGAAACTAGCCGCCGACGCTCTGGGCTTAAGCGATATTGGTGCGGTGATCCACCCAAAAGATTATGACAAAGTGGACGCTGATGATTATGTCATGCACGAGGATGACGAGAAAATCTTCTTTCTGATCAAGTCCAAAAGTGACGAGTATTGTTTCACCAACAAGGCGTTGATCCATGTGGATGGCGCTTCGGCAGTGAGCAAGAAGCGCACCCTCCGCCGGCTGGACTATCTCAACTACCGGGTTGACAATGTCGCCCTGGAAACCGCCGGCGCTATCGACTTGGATATTGAGATCAAATTTAGCATGGGCGAGCAATACTATTCGATTGATGTCAACAAGAACCAGATCGAAGCGCTCAAGGATCTCTACAAAGCGCTGATCAAAATCAAATCGATCCAACAGGAGAACGCCAAACTCTATGCCTACGCCGAGCGCAGTCTGACGACCACGGCTGAAACGCTCAACCGCGCCTCCAGCCCCACGGCATTGGAAGAATCCTTCAAGGCGATCAACCAATATGCCTTTGACTGGCAGAAGCAGGCCCACGAACTCTACATGGTCAAAGACTTTGGTTTTGTCTTTGAGAAGTTCATTAAGAATTAACCTAGCGATGCGATCATAAAACAAAAAGGGGGTGACGGTGCAACCGTCACCCCCTTTTTGTTTTATGATCTACTCACACAAAGACTACTTCAGCACCAACGGCAGGTAGACACCATTACTACCGCCACCACTATCATCACTGGCCTCATCAACAGCAGCCCGGAGCGGCGGACCGGAGACGGTCGGCGTATCGGGTAGTTCGCGCACAGCTTCGGTCGCAGTCGCCGCGGCGGCGCCAACTTCGGCGCCTTGCGCCACGGCAATGGTGAAGCGGCTGTTGGCAAAGGCGTGGACTTCCACCTGAAGCCAGAAGCGATTGTCTTCCGCATCGGCGGCGCAAGTGCCGGGTACGGTGACGGTTTCTGCCACCGTGCCATTGCTGGCGCTGACGGCGCAACGGGACGGCGCTTGCGATAGGTTGCGGAAGTGGTCAAAGACCGACACATCGATATCACCGGCGCTGGGCGTGAAGGTGAGATTCAACGACACACCTGCCGGCAACACAAAGCGGAAGATGCGCACATCATTGCGGTTCATCTCCACCGGGTTGCCATTGGCCAGGTTGATCACATCAAAGCCTGGTGTACCGGAGATGTTGCCCGCTTTGTCCTTGACGAAGACGAACGCATAGGTGACGCCGGCCAGGTCGATCAACTCGGCATCGACAATAAATTCACCATTGTTCCCCGCCGGCAATGGTCTGAAGCTCGTGCAGTCACGCGGTTCCCAGATACGTTCGGACTGCTTGTAGCGGTAGCGCACGATACAGTAGGAATCCAGCCCGCTGCCCCCTTCATCACTGGCCTGGATCTTGACCTTGACATCGGTCGAATCGGCGATCTGGTCATTGTTGTCAAAGGGATCATCATCGCTGATAAAGACGCCATTGACTTTGGGCGCCGTCGTATCCGGCGGTGCGGCGCGCAAGGGGCGTCGGCGCGTCGCGGTGTTATTGCCCGTACGGTCGCCAGCGAGCTTATTTTCCGGGTCAATCGTCACCTTGATCGTAGCGCGATTTAGCGCTGTCGTGGCTGGAATATCCCAGGTGGTGGTCAAGACCGCCTGCCCAAAGTCCTGCTTGAAAGAGGCTGCGGTCAACGCAAGGTTCACGGGCGCTAACCCCGGATCGGCCTCAATGCGGACTTTGATGTCGGTCAAGCCCAAGTCCTGTAACAAGGCAGCCAGATCGGCCTTGGTGCCAAAGAGACGAATGTTGGCGCCCACAGTCACCTTCTGCCCCTTGCTGAGAACCGGCGGGTCAAAGAAGATGTCATGGCTGCGCACGGAAAGGTCTACCGGGAAGGGCGTGTCGGCATCCAGCGTCTCCAGCCAGGCCACCACTTTGGCCTGATCAGCGGCGCTGGCCAACACATCGGGGAACTGACCGTTATTGGTGCGGTGCTTCTGGTTGGTCAGCACACAAGCCAAGGTTTCACAGGCGCCATTGTGATAGTAGGGGGGCATCACACCAATCCCCAAGAGCGCCGGAATGTTGTACCCGTTGCCTTTACCATCACCGTTGTGATCAAAGCCCAGCGCCTTGAGTCCGCCGTTGTTCAACTCAACCGCGCCGATTTCCGGTTGGCCGGGCAGCGTGTTGCCCTGGCCGGCGACATTGAGATTGAACGAGCCGATTTCAAACAACATGCGGTCAAACATCTGCAACTGAGAGGCATTGGTCGCGGTCAGGGGCGCCTCGGTGGCCAGCTCGGCGGCGGGCGGCGGCGAGGTGAAATCTTTGTTGCTAATCGTCCACTTGGTGCCGCCATGACAGGTATGGCAACTGGCGCGGAAGAAGAGACGGCGACCGGCGCTCACATCGGCATTGAGCGCAGCGCCGGTGTCGTTATTCGTGCCGGGAATCTGCTCGGCGGTCAGGGCGCCTTCCGGGGTGCGAATGGAGAAACGCACCCATTCTTTCATCGCATCCAGCGCCGGCCATGCTTTGCTGCTACCCGGCAAGGTGACAGTCACTTGGTTACGACCGGCATTCGGCTTGAGGAATTGGTTGATCACACAGGGCGCTTTGTTGGGATCGGTGTCACCCAGAATCAAGCCGTGGTTGGGATCGAGTGTACTCGTTGCGGCAGCGCCGGGGGCCGGGTCGCTACAAGGCTGTGCAGCAGCCAATGCACCAGGGCCGGAGGTGTTGCGTATATTCAGATCAAAATCCTGCACTTCGTCAAAGATGGCCGAATAGTTGAGCAACCGTTGGTCATCCGGGTTATGCGGACTCCAGGTGGCGTTGAGCGGCACCGATTTGCGCGGGCCGCCGCCAAAGAACCAGACGTTGCCATCGGTGCCGCCGGCAAAGTGACAACTGCTACAGGTTTGCCACCCTTCGCTGGATAGGCGTTCACTGTTGGCCACCGTCAGGCCGGCCGGGCCGCTAAAATGGCCGCGCGAGGCAAAGAAAATTTCCTTCCCCACCAGTAACTGTTCGTCAGTCGATGCCGCCAGCGGTAAAGCCGTTGTTTCGATCACATTCTCCACCGCATCGGTGTCCAGATTGACAACCGAAACATTGCGCGAAATGTAGTTCATGACAAACGCTTTGTTGTTGCGGATCACAATCCCCAACGGGTTCTTGCCGGCTTTGCGCCCACTGGTTTGGGCGTTGTTGGGGTCATTCAGGTCAATGTAGCGCGTGGTGCTAACGCCCACCGTGAAGGTGAGATCGCCCGACGCATCAACATTCAACTTGACCAGCAGATCGCTGCCGGACGAGACCGCATAAGCGTTATCCGTACCGGCGGTATCGCGGAAGGCAATGGCCCAGGGATTGGCAAAGAAGAGCTTTTTCTTACCGCTTTCCGGGACACGCGCCCCCAAGTGCATATTCACTGCCTTGTCTGGTGCATCCGCCGGTGTCCCGCTGTTGGCATTGTCAAGAACGTTGACATGAGACTGGGTGGAAACGTTAAAGCGATCCGGCGCTCCGGTCGAGGCGCCAATGTTGGGCAGATACACTTGATTGCCAAAGATGACAATGCTCTGCAATTGATTCGGATGCGAGATCGCCGCGGAACCATTGGGGTTTCTAAAGCCGGAATTCATGGCGGCAATGCGCGTGGCGCCGGCCACCGTCGGTAAGGTGGCGACATCGGCGGGAATGGTCAGTTGGCAAACCACGCCCTCTTTGCCGCCGTCCGCGCCCTGGACACCATTCGGTTTGGTGTAGGAGAAGAAGCGCGCCACATAGAGCCGTGTGCCATCCAGGGTAACGGCCAGACCACGCGGCTGGAAGCGCCGTTTGGTGTCATCAACATTACAGGCGCTGGTGCGCAGGTTGACGCTGCCGACAATGCTCTGATTCTGGGCATTGATCACCGTCAGGGTATCCTGGCCGCTGTTGGCGACAAAGATCCGACCACCATCGGGCGACGCTACCACATTCCACGGTTCAGCGCCGGTGGTCAACCGTTTTTCGACCACCACGGTGAAGGGGTTGAGGGAATTGACCTTGAGAACGGTGACGCCGTTATCCGCAGGGCTAGCGACATAGGCGCGCTGGGCCACGCCAACGCCCGTATCCAGGGCAATGGCTTGGGGTTCAGACCCTACATTCTTCACAGTCGTTAATACACTGGGGGTGCTGTCCAAATTACCCAAAACTGAGACGCTGCCATCATCCGGGTTGACGACCCAGATGGTGCTTTTGTCCTGGCTCATGGCAATGGGGCTGGAGGTGGTCGGGGTGTCAAAGGCGGCAGTCGCCAGCGCGCCGGTGGCTTCACCATCCTGGGCCAACAAGCCAAGATAGCCAGACGAGGAAAAGGCCACGATGACTGCGACCATGACTGCCGCTGTCACAGTGGTGATTACCGGGCCGCCAACCAAACGCCGTCGGCGCTGATTGGGGAGAGAGAGATGTTGCATACGTTTTGCTCCTTTATGAATTAGGAATAGAAACATCAAGTACTAGCATAGCGAAAACTCTGCAATCCTTCCTCATCCTTTAGATAGGATTTTTCTGAAAAAGGTTGGGTTTTCGATCTAACCAAAGTTAGGGATAGGGCGGGTTACGAATTACGAATTACGAGTTACGAGTGTGT
Organism: Caldilineaceae bacterium; assembly: GCA_026645575.1. The sequence goes on along the minus strand of JAPKMW010000004.1, from coordinate 121,124 downwards.
CGTAATTCGTAATTCGTAACTTTCTACAAACTCGGCACCAACCGATGCTTGACCGCAAACATCGCCGCTTGCGTGCGGTCATCGACTTCGAGTTTATTGAGAATGGTGCTGACATAGCCCTTGACGGTGCCTTCGGTGAGACAAAGTTGGTTGGCAATATCGCGATTACGTTTACCCTGGGTAATCAGCCGCAGGATTTCTTGTTCACGGTTGGTCAATTCGGAGACGGGGGTGGGGGCGTTGCGCGCCAGTTGCAAAAGGACGCGTTGGGCGCTGCTGTGGAAGGCTGGGTCGCCTTGGGCCACGGTGCGGATCGCTTGCAAGATCTCATCGGCGTTGACAGCTTTGGGGAGGTAACCAGTGGCGCCGCTGTCGATGACTCGGCAAATACACTGCTGTTCGCTGTTATCTGTAAAGATGAGGACGTGGCACCCCGGTTGGCGCAGCCGTAGGCGCCGCACCAGATCCAGGCCATCTTCTTGCGGGTAGCACAATTCCATGACGACAATATCCGGTTGCCACTGTTCCAGTAACGGCCAGGCGGCGCGACAAGATTCAGCCTCGCCCACATAGTGCAGCGTTGGTTCCTCTTGCAAAAGCAGGCGCAAGCCGCTTCGCACAATCGCATGGGGGTCGATTTGGAAAAGTTTGCGTTTTTGTGACATCAAGTTCCCTCCGCCAATTCCCTTTGAGTACAAGTGCATTGCACTGGTCAGATTGACTAACGTTATCTGCTTTGCAGTGTAGCGGAGAGACCGTTTGGCAGGCGTTTCTGAAGCGTTTTTACCACCTGAAAGTGAGGTAACTGGCGCGGGTACAGGGAAGGTGGGATAGGAGAAGAGGGATCATCGCTTTAAAAACCTAATGGTAGGGGCGCCCGCAAGCGGATGCCCCTACCAGAGTGAATCTTACCCTTGGCGCCAGGTGATCAGGGTAACTTCACCCCGCTCGTCGATGACGCCGGTGAGGAAGGGCGCGTTGCCTTCCAATGCTTCATTGCAGCAGATCACTTCGCCTTGGGGGGCAATGGGGCTGCGACCGGCGGCAAGCAAAGCCAGATTGCCGCTGGTTTGTTGTTGCCATTGTTGGACACCAAGTTCGCCGGCCAAGGTGCGGTAGACCAGGGCAAAACCATCTTGGTAGCGTTGGCTCATCCCGTGACTAACGCCGTCGGCCAGCACCGTTGCGGCGTCAAGCAAGGTAATCGCACCATCCGGCGATAAATGCCAGGTCAGCAAGCGCAGTTGGCCGGTCACCATTTGCACGATCGCATACAGATGGGCGTCATCCACATGGGTGCTGATAATGGCGACTACATCGATCAGCAAGAGCGAATCAGTCACCAACAAAGTCAGTGCATCCCCTGGTTGACCTTGCCAGAGGTGAAGGGCGAAACGCGCTTGCGCTTCCGCAGTCAGGGTTGCCAGCCGTAAGTTGTCGCCGTGGGGTGGCAATAGGGCAAGGGCGCCACTGCCAACCAACGCTGCCGGCATTTCCTGCACCCCTAACAGGGCAACAGCCCTGTCGCCTTGCAATTGCCAGAGCATCATCTGCCAGGTCTGGCTTGTGGTCAACGCCAGCACCACCAACAGATCCGGCGTTAACGCAGCCAGCGTCAACCACTGAATGCCTTGGGCGCAGTTGCGATGGGCGCCGGCCAGGTAGATTGCCCCCGTATTGCTTACATCCCAACGGCTCAGGTGTAATTCACCGGCCTGGGTGCGACAGGCGACGACATAATTGCGAGCCTGCACCATCGCAACTTGCTGGACATTAGCCAAAGACAAGGCGCCGCTGCCGGTGCGTAGGAGTGTACCGTCGGCGTTGACCCGCCAGCTAACGAGCCGCACCTGATCCTCCAGCGTCCGCATGGCGGTCACCACCTGGCGCGCCCGCTGTTTGACCATCACCACTTGCTGCGCCAACAACCCAGTGCGGCTCTGAGTCAGCGCCACGATCCCCCTCGCCCCATTGGGTTGTTTATTCTGCTCCACACAAACCTCCTGCTTGAACTGGAGGGGTTGATCCCAACGCAGTTGGCGCTGTCGGCTGTAACCACCCACGGGGGTCGGCGTTCGTTGACCGACATGCGGCCAAGCCGCCGCCGACGACAGTGGCAAAGACAGCGTGCGATCCCGATTGACAAGTGCGTGTGACATAACCCCTCTTTCTTCTCTACAACTTTCTGTGCTACCACGAACGACCCAGCGCACCAATGGCGACGCAACCCGACAATAAAGAGCGCTTGTGCCCAGAGGGATAGACACAAGCGCTCACCTGTCGCAATGGAGGCCATTGATGACCGACGTTGGTCGTTACCCCTGAATTGCGGCTGCCACCCGATAACGTTTTCTCGACATCAGGCGAATGATTGCAGCTTCCTTGGCGCATCTGGATTTTTTTGAAACATCGTTTATAATAGAAATTAGGTAACAACCCCGCTCGTAGCCGGTCCATGACCGGCGCCCTAGACGCCGGTCATGGACCGGCTACGAGCGGGGGGTAGCAATTCTAAAATTAGCTGTGCCTAGTCGGGGTCGTTACCAGAATTCCTATTATCTTTGTTACTTCCTATTATGGCGTTGAAGAGTTAAACCAGCGTTGTTTTTGCGTTGATGCGTCACCGGCTCGTAATCAGTCCATGACTGGCTACGAGCCGGTTGGGCCGTTACATTGCAGCCAAGAAAGCCTTTCATGCCCGCCTTAGAACTCGCTTTGTTAGGTCGTCCGCAGATTTTGCTCCACGGCCAACCCTTGGAGATGACATCACACAAGGCGCAAGCCTTGCTCTACTATCTGGCCATGAGCCGGCAGAGCCATTCGCGTCAGAGTTTGGCCGGTCTGCTCTGGACGGATTTGGATGAGACATCGGCGCGCCGTAACTTACGCGTTGAATTACTTAAAGTGCGCGCCGACCTGGGGGATTTTCTGCTGGCCGATCGCGATACAATTGCCCTTGATCGCAATGCCGATCATCAACTGGATGTGAGCCACTTTGAAGCCAATCTGCGCAGCGGCGAACCGACCTTTGAGCAGCTTTCCGAGGCCGTCGCCCTCTATCGCGGTGAGTTTCTCGAAGATTTCCATGTACGCGACGCCCCCTTCTTTGAGGAGTGGGTGACCAATGAGCGGGAACGCCTCTGGCAGATGGCGCGCCAGGCGTTGCTGCGACTGATCAACCATCACATCCAACAGCGCAACTACACAGCGGGTATCGCCTGCGCCAATCTCTTGCTCAAACCGGAACCCTGGTCGGAGGAAGCGCACCAACAGTTGATGCGGTTGCTGGCGTTGAGCGGTCAACGCGCCGCCGCGCTGGCGCAATATGAGCGGTGCAGCCAGGCGCTCAATGATGAATTTGGCGTCCCCCCCTCGGATGAGACCAACGCCCTCTACGACCAGATCGAGTCGGGAGCCATCGGCCCGGAGGGTGGCGCGCAATTTGCCGTACCGAACCCAGCGCCGCTGCCGGTCGTCGCAGCCCCGCCGCCGATCCCCTTCCAGGCGCCGCCGGCCCCACTCCATTTTGTCGGTCGCGCCGCCGAATTAGCTGCGCTCCAGTCCCATCTGCGCCAGCCCCAAGGCAAGCGCTTAGTCGCCCTGGTGGGGATGGGGGGCATTGGCAAGACGACCCTTGCAGAACATCTGGCCCATGATCTGCGCAGCCACTTTGCCGATGGCGTCCTCTGGGCCTATGTCGCCGGCACGGAGCCGCTCGATATTCTGGGCGGCTGGGCGCAGGCGTACAACTATGACTTTAGCGCTCTTTCCGATGTTGAGAACCGGGCAGCGGCGGTGCGCGGCGTCCTGGCCGACAAACAGACGTTGATCGTGCTGGATGATGTGCGCAGCCTGTCGCGCGTGCGTCCGCTGCTGGTGGGCGGGCAGCACAGCGCCGTGCTGCTGACGACGCGCGATCTGGATGTCGCTAATGCGCTAGGTGCGCAGATCTACCCGATTGAAGAGATGGCGCCGGCAGATGGCGTGCAACTGCTAGGGCGCATCTTGGGCGCCGACCGAGTCGCCGCCGAACAAGAGGCAGCGCAGGAGATCTGTGCTCGACTGCAAAATCTGCCACTGGCCGTGGAGATTACCGCACAGCGGCTGCACTCGCGCCCCCGCCGCCGCCTGGCTGATATGGCGGAGCGGTTGCAATCGGTGCAGGATCGGCTCGATCTGGCGATCAGCGATCGCGCTGTGCGCACTTCGTTTATGGTCAGTTGGGAATCGCTGGATGGCGCGTTGCGACAAGTCTTTGCCCTGCTGGCAGTCTTCGAGGGGCGCTCTTTTGCCGCGCCCGCCCTGGCCGCTTTGGCCGACCTGGATGTCTACACCGCCGAAGATCGCCTCTTCGCCCTCACCGCCCTCTCGCTGCTCACCGAAGAAGAGGAAGATCGCTACCGTCAACACCCCCTGCTGGCCGACTTCGCCCGTGAACAGTTGGGGAACGATGACAGCGCGTGGCGACGCATGGCGCTTTACTACCAAAACTTTGCGCAGGAAAATCAGACCGATTACGCCGCCCTCCAGCCGGAGTGGGAAAATATGATGGCCGGGATGGAGACGGCGCATTTATTGCAAGAGTGGCAGTTGGTGTTGGATTATGCTGATACACTTACCGAACCCTGGTTTTCTCATGCGCGGTATAGCGAGGCAAGAGAAATTTATCCACTTGTATTTCAGGCGGCTGACTCATTGCATAACAAACAAGCGCTAGCAACTTGTTTGTTACGTTGGGGGCAAGCTTGTAGCGAACAAGACGATCACGATGAAGCTGAGTTATTGATTGATAAAAGTATAATAATCTTGCAAGAACTTAGCGATACAGCCAAGCTTTCATTTGCTTATTATCATTTGGGAAGAAGTGCGGCTGAGCGTAGTAAATTTGATTATGCTGAGAAACAGTTGCTAAAGTGTCAGGATCTGTGTGAAAGCATTAAAGATTTAGGAAGACTTGCAGCTGTTTACTATCAACAAGCATTTATACTTTACCGGCGTGGAAAATTTGAAGATGCCCGATTGCTTTGTGAACGTGCTTTAACAATGCAGGAAGAACGCAATGATTGGTTGGGCTTGCTGCCAACATTACGGCTTCTCGCAGATATTGCATTAGAACAGAAAAACTATGATCTAGCAAATCTACACTGCCAACGAGCGCTTGAACTATGTGAACGTTTACAAAACCTTGGCGAGTTAGGCGCTATTTACTACAGCTTAACAGTAGTTGCCAGATTACAAGAAAATTTTATTCTTGCTCATACATATGCAGAAAAAGGTTTATTTTTATTTCAACATGCAGGTTATAGACAATTTGAAGCGTTAATCTTATATGAATTAAGTAGGATAAACGCAAAAACGCAGCACTATGATATTGCTATTGATACAGGCGTGAAAGCACTTGCCCTTATTGATAGTATTAGTGATAGCTTTAATAAGGTTTATATTATGCGTCACTTAGGGGATCTTTATAACAAATTGGGTGTACAAGAAAAAGCTTGTCAATACTGGAAAGAAGCCTTATCTCTTGCTAATTCTCAGCTTCATCCCTTGACTACATACTTAATTGAACAGATAGATCGTTATTGCAATACTCAGTAGAACGCAACGCAACGCGCCTAGCCACACCACCGCAGGGATTCCCGGTGACTGGCGCCGGTCACTGGTTGCCTTTCAGGCGCGGCTTGCGCGCATTGCGCTCTACTGATAATCTTTAACAGCGATTCCAGATCAATGGGATGGCTGGGCATTGAAACAATCTTCCGGGCAGGTATGAGCGATTGTTTCGCTTAACGGAAGTAACCTGCCCGAAAGATCGGTATATCAACCTTTGGGAAGCTAGAAGACACGTACTTATTGACTAATGGGCATTACCGCTAGTCTCCTCTGTCGCCCAACCGCTGCTTTCAAAGAGCGCCATCCACACTTTGGGGGGCAAAGTGACATTCGGATGCGCTTTGACGGCATCCTTGATCAAATCAATCCAGGAAAGCGACTGGGTCAGCAACTGTGGCTCAGCCAAGGGAGCGGCAACCACTTTGGTGGGAATGTGGGTTGCTGGATCAGCGGCGACGACAGCAAATTCTTCATAAAGCTCATTCACAACATCTTCTGCGTCGATTTCCCCACTCCAACGGGCAGCGGGCAAATCGGCTAATTCATTGTCAAGCAATGACCGCACGATCTTAGCCAGTTCCTTTTGTGTCTGCTTGAGATCAAGTGTAATCCCATCAGCCGTTGTAAAGGTTGTTGGTTTGCCGAACTCTTGTTGTAACGCTTTATTCTGGACAGTCAACGCTTTTTGCACCTTGTCGGATACACCAATTTTTTCAAAGACTGTCTGATAAATGCCAAGCCGTAACGCCGCCACAGGATGTTCACCATCATCATAAGTAAAGTAATCCCGCGGCATGGCGCTTAACAGATCCTCAAAGCCCAATGCCATCACTGGCCCACCGATTAGCGCGCCGTAGACATCGGCAAAGATCTCTTCCATCCATGCCTGCCGCCAAGACGCCTGACCGCTATAGCGTTGCGTGAGCGCGGCATATAAGCGGCTGCCTGCATGTTTGCCGTTACGGACACGCCCGTTGCGGTAAACATAATGGCCGACCTCATGAGGAATTGCCAATAGATCGCGCGTGGTGGTATGACAGGTAATAGGCAACCCAATAAAACTGACTGCTTCGTAGGGAATAATCCGTACATTCGTATCCTTTTGGAAGTATGTAACGACTGTGGCATACTCAAGGATCCCTTTTTCAATAGCTGGCGCCAATGCTTTGTTGGCTAAAAGATCGGCATTTTCAAGCGTTATGCGCATTGGCTGGAAGGTGCTGTCTTCCCGCCGTTGTTCCCAAGCGCGACCAATCACATTCATATCGTGGATAATTTGATCCAAAGTCGCACTCAAGACATAGTCAGGTGGATAAAGTACGGATGGTTCCAGATAAGCCTTGCCATTTCGACCAAAGCCGTCGAGAAAGAAATCGATCTGCTGTTGACCAAAGATTTGCAAAGCCTTCAGTGTTTTTAGTAGAGTTTCTGGTGTTGTGGGTTGCATAGCGGTTTGCATCTGCTCCATCGTTGATGCAACGGCCTTCCAGCGCTTTTCCCAGATAGCAAAATCAACAGTTGTTGACATACTCATAGCTCTTCTCCTTTGGGGTTTTCGTTTGGCTTGCAATGATTCGCCTGAATGGTATAGGCTTACGATGTTCACGATGACGAATGATTGTAAGCATAAGATACGCGCGTTAATGTAGCGTTGATCGGACGTTTATCAGGTTGACTGGTGGCGAAAAGTCGTAGCGCCTTACACCCTTGCCCCGGAGGGATCAAAGCCAATCACCCACCTAGCAACTGCCCCTTGATCTGCGTCAACATCATCTGCCACTCAACCGGCCCAACGCATTCGGCGTCAATGATGAGATGGTGAAATTTGGCGTCGGGACGGGTGGGCTTTTTGTGGATGGGCTGGAGCCGCCATTGGGTGAGATTGTGGCGGCGGATCAAGCGTTGAATGCCCCACATCGACACCAGTTCATCGCGCGGGTCGATCAACACCAGCGTCGGCACATTGAGCGCCGGCTGGGGGTGACGCTGCACATTGGACAGGGCCTTACGCAAGGTCAAATAGGCGGCGACTGGCGTAGCCGGGTTGGCGCGATAGGCGTGGGGTGAGAAGCTGCGAATGGCGATCTGCGGCCAGCGGGCCAGGAGAGAGGGCAGGTGGCTGACGGGGCGCAACGCCAACGCCGGCGCCAGCAACGCCATGCGATCAAAGCGCACGGTCGGCTCTGTCACCATCAACTCGCACCCTAGCAATGCCCCCAGCGAAAAGGCCAGCAGAAAGATCGGCGCCCTGTGATCAGCCGCCAGCGTCGCTGCAGCTCTATAGGCGGCCAGGATCTCGCTGCGCCAACCGGCATAACTCACCCGGCGAAAGGCGGCCAGGCGCGCCGCCGCCGCCGGCTGGCCGGCCAGCGGCTGGTAATTCTCGCCGTGCCCTTGCAACGAACAGAAGACTGCCCCAATCCCCCACCGGCGCACCTCATCCGCCAGGGGGTGCAATCGCGCCGGTTGCAAGTTAAGGCCATGAACCATCACGGCCACCCCGCGCCACCTTTGTCGATGTTCTTCTCCAATCGGTTCAAGAATCGTATGCATGGGTCTCGGTATGCTATACTCGGTATGCTATACTCGGCGTGCGGTGCGAACCGTAGTAAAGACTTTAGTCTTGGCGCCGTTCGGAGCAAGACTAAAGTCTTTACTACAGTTCACGCAACACGCAACACGAATCACCTGTCAATGAGTAGGACAATTATCCATGTCTGTTATTACTGCATTACAAGCGCTGGCCGAAGCCACCGCCATTGTCATCCCGGTCTATTTCCAGCCGGATAGCGACCCTGACTTCGGCTATACCCTGTTGGGGGAGACGGTTCATGCCTTTGTGCGCGAGGTGGCCGACCCGCAGGCAATCTGTCTCAGCGTTGATGGCTCGCCCGTAGGCGCAACGGTGGCGGCGCGTGTGGCGGAGACCTATGGTGTGCGCGTTGTCAACGGGCAAGTGAATCAGGGCAAATTCGGGGCGGCGCAACAGGGCGCCCAGGCCATGCTCCAAGACGACCGCTGGCGCTACATCGCCCTGGTCGATCAAGATGGCGACCACTTTGCCAACGAACTGCTCACCTTGCTGCGCGCCGCCGAGCATGTCAGGGCGACCGTCGCCACTGACAAGGTGTTGGTGTTGGGTAGTCGCTTGACTCGCCATCGCCCCCTGGGCTTTCTGCGCGGCGAACAGGAAGAGTTCGCCAACCGCCTGCTGCTCGATGCCTTGACCTATCACGCCGCTATCACCAACCAACCGTTGCGCTGGCAATTCGCCAATGGTCTCGATGACCTGCCCGATTTTCACTCCGGCTATAAAGTGCTGACCCGCGCCGGCGCTGAAGCCGTTTTCACCGGCCCCCGTCACCTGGCCGGTTGCAGCGAACGGGCCTACTATCGCCATGCCGTCGAAGCGGTCATCACCGTCGAGGCATTGTTGGCCGGCGCCACCTTCGCCACCGCCAGCCGCCGCACCTATGACGAACAGCCCATCTCCATCTTTGCCAGCCTCAACCGCGCCCAGTTGGCCGCCGATATGATCATCTGGCCCTGCAAACGGTTGGGCGTCCCCGGTCACTTTGTCGAACAGTGGCTGACCAACCATCTCCATCGCCTTTTGCTTGGCGCCCTCGTCCCCCAGGGCAGGGATGAATTACTCGCCATCCGCAACCTTGTCCTCCAAGCCTTCGACCGCTCGGCGCCGGGGACCGAAGCGGACACTATCCAGCGCGCGCTCTTTGTGTAGCACTACAGCGGATTAAGGTGGGAACAGATTCGTCCGCCGCCCAGATAGAACGCTCATCTTTGGTGGGGTTACGGTGGTTGGTGAATTTTCGTTGGTTGAGCTTGTCGAAACCAACGAAAATTCACCAACCACCATCAATCCCCGATCTCACAACCATTGCCCAACCGACCACCAATCCGTTCCCACCTTAATCCGTTGTAGTGTTACTGGGCGCGACCGGCATAAAGAGCCGATACCGTTGTTCTGGTCGGCGCAGGATGGGGAAGAGTGTGTTGCGAGCAATGGTGAGCGTAGCCGGAAGCGTATATGTCTCCTGCCAATCCTGGTCGGTGAGGGTGGCAGTGAGGGCGTAGCGGTCGCCATAGCGCGCCGTGGCCGGGGTCTGGACGCGCAAGCGGATGGGGATGATCGTCCGTGCGCCGACGAGGCCGCTCCACTGGATGGCGCCGTCCGCATAGCGGCAACTACCGTCACCACAAAGTAGAGAATCGGCGACATAGGTCAAAGGCGCGGGGATGCTCATCTGGAGCGCCGCGTTGGTCTGCAAACCGCCGGCATTGTAGACTAGAAGGTTGATGCCGGTCGTTGCCCCTGGTTCGACATAGGCGGGGAGAATCTGTACTTGCGCCTGACGTAGATCAGAACGCCGCGCCACGACAATGGCGGTCAAGCCATAGCTTTGCCCAAAGCCATCCGCCAACTGCCCCGTGAGCGTGACCAGGCTGAGGTCGGGCAAGCCGGTGGTTAAGCGCAAGGTAAAGGTCACAGTGGTCGTCTGGTTGGGGGCCAGGGCGCCGGTCCAGCGGAGGGCGCCACTCTCCGGTTGACAGAGACCGGCGCTACAGTCCAGCGAACCATCGACATAGCTCATGGCCGGCGGAATGGCGAGGGTCAGGCCGGCATTGGTGGCGGTGAGCAGACCAGTATTGCGTAACTGCGCCTGGTAGACGACCGTGCCGTTGGGGATGACTTCGCCGGGCGTTGCTTGCAGGGTCGAACTTTGGAGGCGCACCGGGTTCACCAAGGTCGTGACCTGGCGCTGGAAGGCTTTGGTGGCCGTTGTGATAAAGACCGTATTGGTGATCGCTTCATTGGCGCCCAGCGTCGGCAGGCTGCGCGCCTGGAAGTGGAAGGCCGCCTGACTGACGCCGGTGCCGGCGCCGGGCGGGACAAAGAGAATGGTTTGCTCATCATGAAGGCTGGGCAACTCGTTACAGGCATAGGTGAGACCGCGCGTCTCTTGCGCGTTTTCAATCCCCGTGGTCGAGGACGCCCCCTGTAAGCTGCCGGCTTCCTTGATCGCAATGCGAATGACCCCATTTTCAAAGAGAACCACTTGGAAGGTTGCCAACTTGGTGGCGAAGGCGCCATAGCGGCGCGCCTCATTCCATTGGACAACCAACATGCGATTGGGCGCAACGCCGAGCAATTGATAGCGCATCTCCTCGACCACCAGATCATCCCAGACGGCGGCAATCAAGGCGCCAACCCCGCGCTCGCTGGGCAGCGGACAATCATTGGTGTCGTCGGCGGTCCCGGTGTTTTGGAAGGAGATAAAGCCGTTGGTGCTGACGCAGAAGCTGTTTTGCACTTGCCCATAGAAGGGGAAACCGAAGCCAATCGGCAAGTCACAAATATAGCCGAAGTCACCACCTGTCAGCGCCACACCGGTTGTCCCGATCTCCTGCCATTCATAACGCACATTGGGAATCACCCCTTCGCCGTCAGAATCGCCCAGAACGTACTCATTGGTGAAGTTGATGTAGGCATTGGCCCCACCCTCGGCGCGCCCCTGCCAGAGGATGCTATGGGTGGTTGGGTCATAGCTGCCGACGCCACTGTCATAGCGTAGTGTGCCGGAAATATATTCCAGCGTGCTGGGCAGCGGATCACGCACGGTGACTTCCCCGCCGACAAAGGTGGTTCCTTGCAGTTGGATTGTGTAGGTCAGCGGGACGCCGGCTAGGACATCGCTTCTGTCCACCGTTTTGGTGCTGTTGCTCAGGTCGGCGGCCAACAGAAGATTGACAGTTGTGCGCGTAAAGACCAGACCGGCGCCATTGTCGAATTGCGCCGTGCTGGTCAGCCGTTCACGGTCGGTAAGCGTGGCGCTGTCGGTGGTAAGCCGGTAACTCAACGCCAGTGGGTTGGCGCGTGCGGCCAAGGCCCCCTGCCATTCGACCTGTTGAGTGGCAGGGTTAAAGCGCGCCCCGATCTCGTTCTGGATAAAAGCGCCAAAGGCGGTTTTGGGGGGCAGCGGATGACGGTACGCAGCATTGGGGCGCGCTTCCGTGTCGGCAAAGATCGCGACTGTATAGGTGATCGGACTGCCGATGCCGATGACAGCAGTCGGGCTACGCTGTTCCGATAAGCAGAACGAAGTCTCAATCCGCAAACTTTCCACTACTTCGCGGACACGTGCGCCGCCGACGGCGTAAAGCTGACCGGCGACATAGGCGGCGCCGACGCCTTGCCGTGCCAGGTCATGCAAACTGCTCAATGCTTCCCACCCCTTGGCGCCGCTGGCGGTGGGGCTGTAGCGTTCGACACTGGCTTCGCTGCGGGAAAAGCTCGCGCCGCCGACGGCATAAAGATAGCCATCAGGCGCCGCGGTCAAGCCCAATGAATGGCGTCCCAGCATTAGCTTTGGCCCCGTTTGCCAACGGTTGGTCGTCGGGTCGTAAATCTCCACATCATCACGTTCACCCCAGCCGCCAACGACATAGATGAGACCATTCAAGGTCGCTGCCGCCGCCTGATAGCGGACGCCGTTGGGCATGGGCGCCTTTTCGCGCCAACTGTTGCCGTCCGGATCATATTCAAAGCTCTGGGCGGAACCGCTGCCGAACGCATCGACACCGCCAAAGGCATAGAGCTTGCCATTGGCCGTTGCTACCGCCATCCCTGCATAGCTTTGTGGTAACGGCGCCCCTTCCGACCACTGGTTGGTCGCCGGATCGTAGATCAGGAGCGTGGCATATTGCGTGGATTCAAAAAAGTCAAAGCCGGCCAGCAAGCTGCTGCCGCCGACCACATAGAGTTTGCCCTGGAGTAACACGGCGCCAACATTGGCGCGTGGCCCAGGCAGATCGGCGAGCTGCTCCACTTCCTGGGTACAAACATTATAGCGCAGGAGGGTGTTCGCCGCCCGTTCGGTCATGGTAAAGCTGCCGACAAGTGCGTTCCGCCAGCCGCCCACCACATAGAGGTGGCTGCCGCTTGGCGCCGCGACCACCCCGCCATAATAGCGGGCGTCGAGCGTTACCGGTTGGGCCTGCCAGGCCGCAAAGACCAGCGTGGCAAAGCTAACCTGACGCGTTACGGTGGCATCATCGACGGCGGTGGCGGTCAGCACCAGGGTATCCTCTTGGCCATTCAGCGCGGTTGCCGGCGCCGTCACCACCACCGAAAGATTTGCTGTTTGACAAGGCGCTAGGGTGAGTGGACCACTGACCGGCTGCTTCGCTTGCAGGATCTGCACTCTCCAATTGCCGCCGCTGGTGGTCAGGGCGAGGGTGAGCGCCGTCTGTCCCGTATTGATCAGTTGTAAAGGATAGGTGGTGGTCTGGCCTGGTTCAAGCTCGGCTTCTGTTTGGTTGGCGACAAGCTCCAGACCGCGCGCCACTTTGGGGCCATTGACCCAGCGCACGGCGCGCCCTAACACCTCAGCCGTGGCGGGATTACGGTCATCGGCACGGGGGCCGATATTTTCAAAACCCACCCCAAAGTAGACCGCCCGGTAGGGGGCGCGACAGGAGTCGATCGCCAGTGCGGCCGACGCCTGACTCTGGTCGTAACGCAAAATCGGATAGGTGGCGTCATCATTGCGCTCGGCGGTAATCGCATCGGGGGAAAGGGCAATGGCCCCGTTGCGATAGCCGTAGAGGCTGGCATTGGTCACCGTCAGCGTCAGGCTCCCCAGAAAGCCGCTGCCGGTGATGGTATCCCCTTCGTTAGCGGCGCTTTCCATTATCTGCGTAGCATTCAGATAGGTATCATAGAAGTCGGTTCCGTCATCCCAGGTGCCAATATCCTGGCCGGAGAGAATCAGCCGACCGCCACTGTCCATAAACCCTTGCAGGCTGTCATCAGCGCCAATGGTTGCCGGCGAACTACGATAGAGACAACCGAAAAAGCCCGAATCACAGCCGCTCTGCGCCCAGATCACCACATCATAGCCTTGCAAGGTGGTCGTGGAGGGGATGCCATAGGCCAGCACGCCTTCGGTGATGACTTCGGTATCGGTGATGGTCAGATATTGAATCGGCCAGCGATCATAGCTGTATCCCTGCTCGTCGAGCGCCCAGGTAAAGATCGTGCCAATCGGCCAGCCTTCAAACCAGCCACGATAGGCATCAGCTTCGACGAGTAGGATGGCAGGAGCGGCTTCCAACTCGAAATCCTGGCTGATCCCAGCCGCTTCGACGGTGATCTGCGCTTGTTGTCGACGGTAGCCGCGCTCTTTCACCACCAAGGTGTGCTGACCAATGGGTAAGGTCAAGCGGTACTCCCCCTGTGGATTGGTGCGGACCGTCAAGCCTGGCTGCGCTTCGACCGCGAGTAAGGCATTGACCACCGGCGCGCCGCCGCTGCGCACCACACCCGCCACGGTGGCTACCGGCAGCGGACGCAAGGCAAAATTAGCCTGCGCCAACGCACCTGCCAGTACAGTTTGCCCGGAGAAGGTGGCGCTGTCGTAGCCCCAGGCGCTCACCATCAAGTCATAATAGCCCGCCGGCACGGTGACAGAATAGGCGCCGCCGCCGTTGCTCAGGCCATGAAAGATCGTACCCGCGCCCACACCGGTAACTGTCGCTCCGGCAATGGGGGTGTTGTCGCTCTGATTGCGGACAACGCCACGCAGATCACCAGCCGACAGCACCCAACGCACCGCCGCATAGGCATCAATCCGGCCGTAGCCGTAATCATCATCCGGCCCAACGTCGCCCAGATCAACCGCGGTGTTGGTCATAAAGGTTTCTAATTCATCGACCGTAAAATCGCGGCGCCCGTCACGCAGATCGGCGGCGACCATGAGCGCAATCAAGCCGGTGACATGAGGCGCGGCCATCGAGGTGCCGGAAGCGGTGTCATAGCTGCTGTCGCCCACGGAAGAAAGAACACTAACGCCGGGCGCGCTCAGCTCCGGTTTCTGCTCGCCTTCATAAAAGGAAGGGCCGCGCCCGCTAAAGGGCGCTACCAGATCGCGTTCATCTGTGGCGCCCACCGTAATCGCCTCCGGTGCATTGCCGGGCGACCCAATCGAACCGGCGCCGGCGCGCGGATTGCCGGAAGCAAAGACCGGCGCAATATTTACCGCGCGTAAGGCGGCAATGGCGGGGCGTAACACCTCATTGGTCGGATTGGCCGACCCCCATGAATTGTTGACCACATCAGGCGCTTTGCTACAATCGGCCGTCGCCGGATCGCCGGTGAGATCGGTGGGGCAGAGGAGCCACTGAAAGGCTTTGAGACCGCCGATGTCATCCCGAATGCCACCCCCCATCGTACCGGCGCAGATGCCGGGCAGCGCAATCCACTTGGCCCCCGGCGCCATACCGACCTGTGTCCCACTGCTGCCGCCGTCGCCCACTGAGGTTCCCATCGTATGGGTGCCATGCCCATGACAGTCAAAGGGCTGGCGGGAACGGCTTGGTCCCAAAACGCCATTGGCGTAGAGCCTGCCGTCGGGTTCAAACCAGTTGTAATTATGGTCAAGGCGCCCATTCTGATTCCCGCGATATTGTTTGAAGAGCGCCGGATGGCGGAAGCTGACGCCCGTATCAAAACCAGCGACCACCGCACCCTCACCGCGGATCCCCAGTTCCGTCCAAACGCGGTCAGCGCCGACGAGTTCAATGTTCCAGTTGGCACGAGCCAGATCAACCGTGGCCGCTTCTACACGTTGGGTCATGGGCGGCGTCGGCTCTTGCCAGAGCGTGACCAGGGGATAGTTGGCGATCAGGCGCGCCACATCGGGGCGCTGGGCCAGCGCAATCACACTCTCCAGGTTGCCCTCGACGGCAATGACGTTGACAATGGTAAAGGGTTGGTAGCCGCCAACAACGGTGGTGCCAAGGCGGCTATCGAGCCAACCGCGGAGGGCAGCCTGTTCCTGTTGGGCTTGGGTGGTGAGCAGGTCAACGACCGCGTTGCGCCGTTCAGCCGTGCTGGCAAAGACCATAGCCTCGACTGCGGAAAAGTCAGCCTGTTTTTGCAGATAGACCAAGAACCGTGTTTGCTCTAGAGGAAGGCGTTCTGCGGGCAAAATGGCCTCTTGGGCCGGACTGCCGCCTAGGTGGGCCGGTCGCACTTCGCCGCGCAATTCGGCCAGAATGCGGGGATCGACTTTGGCCTGCACTTGGAGATCAAGCGCCAGCCAGGCGCGCCAGCGACCTTCATCGTCTGTGGACGATTCCAATGACGATTGTTGCGCCGGCGCCAGTAGAGTGGATAGCGACGCGGCAGGCAGCGGCGTCGCCGTTACCTGGCTGCTGCCATAAAGCAGCAAAAAACTCAGACAACTGAGAACACGGAAAAAGAGCCTGGTTGTCATAGGGATAAGCCTCCGGGGAAAGTTGGTTACAGGTTGTGAATGAAAAGGTTGTGAATGATTGGACGATCTGGCTGCAATGGAAGGAGTCTGTGAACGGTTGGTGCAGTTGATGGGTCCGCCGGCATCATCAATGATTGCTTGTGTTGCGCGCCGGCGTTTATTGACCGCTGGTCAACCCCAGGAAGAACTGAATCGTCTGTTCACCGATGAGAGCCAGCAGATCAATCCAGTTGCGATTGTCGGTGACGGTGGGCGTCAAGGTGAGGGTTTCCAGTTGCACCCATTGCTGCGTGAGCCAACCGCCCCACAGCCCCACCCCAATGACCAGGACAAAAAAGAGCCGAATGAGCTGTCGATTGTTTTGCACCATAGCAACCACGTTTCTAGCCAAATCGCACGAAGAACGAACAATGACAATTTCTCTGAATGCAAAATTTGCCATTGTTTGGTATTATGATATAATTATCAGCCTAACAAAGCAAATTTGCTTTACTAAATATTGTTTGGGTGAGTAGCTCAGTCGGTTAGAGCGCACGGTTCACATCCGTGAGGTCGTAGGTTCGAGTCCTATCTTACCCACCAAAATAAAAAAGTGTGTTTGTATGCTTATGAAGATACAAACACACTTTTTTGTTTTCCTTCTTTACATCCTAAAACCTCACGGATGTGAACCGTGTGAGGTCACTTTGACCTGAAGTTAAGTGCGTCTCGTTTACGACAACACTGCCGGCTGCTCTGCCACAGCGCCCAAGCCGGGCCGTCGCGTCGTGAGCGCCCGTTGCGCCCGCACCAGGCCGATGATACAGAGTGGCAACAGTCCATAACAGATGGCGCCAATGGTAAAGTTGAGCGAGACGCTAATGTAGATCGAGGTAAAGACCGCCACCGCGCTGGAGAGGACGCCCCAGATGCCGTTGAGCGCCCAATACCAGGGCGCTTCGGCAGAGTTTGCGGTTTTCACCAGTTTCATGCCGGTGGGGAAGAAAAGCCCCATCACCAACCCCATCGGCAGGATGACCAGGATCGCGCTCAAGGTTTTCAGCGCCATCGACGCCGTGATCATGGTCACCAGCAGGGTCGAAAGCGTTGATTGAACCAGTAAAATCACCACAGCCATGACAATGGGGTAGAGAAAGACCCAGGGTCGGCGGGTCAACGGCAGATAATCGCTCAGATAGCTGCCAATGCCGGTGCTGGCGATGATGCTAAAGAGGACAATGCCCAGCGCATAAACCGGATGGCTCAGGAAGACCGAGAGCCGCTGCATCAACGCAATCTCCACAAACATAAAGCCGGCGCCGATGAGCGAGAAGTAGACCGCGCCATAGACAAAGCCCGGACTCATGCCCTGTGCAGCGTCATCACGCTGGCGCCAGAAGAGCAGTGGGAAGACAACGGTCATCAATGCCAGCACAAAAAGGGTGAGGATCATAGCAACCAGGGTTAGCGTTGCTTTGAGATTGCCGCCGCCGGTGCCCAACTCGGCGTCGCTGGCGCCAAAGACCTTGTCCCAGGCAATGCGATCCAGCCGCAACATATTGAAGAAATAGGGCTGCTCGTCGGTGGTGGGCGTATAGTTCAAGGGTTCATCGACCACCGCTTGGGTCAACGCATCTGGCGAGGTGGCGCCGACGATTTTGGCTAAGATGGCGTGATCGGGGGTGATGCCCGGTATGATAATCGGGGTAAATTGCAGATGGTTGCTCAACGCTTGTAGTGCCGTAACCTCTTCCGCCGTAAAGGGGCGTTTGCTCACCAACAGCGTCGAAAGCATATCGGTGCCAAGCATGGCGATATGTTGAGCCGGATCGGTTACGCCCATGCCCAAAAGCGCCGCCACGGCCAGGCTGGCCGAGCGCCCGGTTTCACCAATGTTGGTCGGGTTGTACCAGCGCGAGACGGTGAAGATGCCATCGTCGGTCAGGCGGTTGAGAAAGACTTCCCATGCTTCGACCGTGTAAAGCGCATTTTCCGAAAGCGAAAAGGCGCCGGCGCCGGTGGCGGCAAAGGTATCGATCACTGTCATCTGAATCACGGCAAACTGTTGGTCGGTGTGGGAAAGGAAGCTGCGCGCCTCATCGACGACCAGCGTCACTTCTTCGCGGTTCGCCACACCGGCAAAGTCGCGAAATTCATTTTGCAACAGGTCGATAAAGATCGGATTGACATCAATGCCATAGACCCGATCATGACCAAAGAGCAGCGCGCTCTGAATATCGCGCGCTCCGCCGACGCCGATCACCGCCGCACCGCCCTTGGGTCGCAGGTGGTAGACGGCATTGGTCACATCATAGCGCAAGTGGTCAATGTCGGCGTTGGTCTCAAATTTGCGCATCGTTGTGCCGGCCAGCCCGTCGATCACCATGCCATATTGATAGACCGGTTCCTGCGGCGCTTTGGGGCTGGCTCCCCAATATTGGGGTGGCGCCTCCTGCCCTTTGTAGACCACAATGCGCGAGAAGGAATTCCAGCGATCCAACAGGTGCCACTCGACGCCATCCAGTTGCCCTTTGACCACCAGCGGTTGAATGCCGTACATGGTGGAGGTATTGAGGCCAACTGCCACAGTTAACAAGGCCGCAATGGTGAGACTCAGACGCCGGAACGCTTTGTTGACCTCGGCGCGGGCAAAGGCATAGGCGGCCAGGGCGCCAATGGCACTGCTCAATAAGACGAGGCTGGGGGCGTCGAGTAGCTCCAACCCGCCCAGTACAAAGAGACAGCCCAGAGCAGCGCCGATCAAGTCGCTGGCGTAGAGCTTACCCATCGGCAGTTGCGATTTGGTGAGAACCGCGCTAATGGCAACGCCAGAACAGTAGAAGGGCAAGCCGCAAATTACCGCAATGGCGATAATGCTCATTAGCCCCATGATCGATTGATGAAAACCAGCGGGGATCATAAGGATCAAAATCAAAGCCGGCGGGGTGAGCAAGGCATAGCCCAAACAAGCTTTGGCGAGCGTGCCGGCCAGTTTCGTTTCGGTAAACCAGGCCGAACGCAGATAGACGGTGGTGGCGCCGGCGGTCATACCGAGCATCGCTACGCCGATGGCAAAAAAGGCGAGATGGTACCACGTTGTCACGCTCAAAATACGGGTCAGGGTGATTTCCAACGCCAGGGTGGTAAAGGCGATGAGAAAGGTGCCCAGATAGATGGCGCCAGCCGATGTGGGGGGCTGCTGCCCCAGTTGGTTGGGTTGCGGCGTAGTGCGCGCTTTTGCTTTTTGCCGATTGTGATCCGCTACGGACATCGACGACCTCCACACTTGTGTAAAAATGAATGAAGATGTTTGATTCAGTGCGCGTCAAAGAGACTATCCGTTTTGGTAGCAACGGACAGGCGCTGCGATGACACCGATTGTTTTGGGTACTACTGCCGGGGTAGCGATTGACAGACATTGTTCAATGGTTGGAGTATATGCCAATTATTGGAATCATGTTGTTGCAAAATGCTGACAGGGCGGCAGGGTGGCTCAATCGTGCTCTGTACGTCCGTGGTTTGCCTCGTCGGGGTGCGCGCTACGGACGTACACCGGGCGCTACTACCTGAAACTTGAAATACACCCACCAGGTTGTCCGATTTGACAAAAGCGCAAAGAGGGTGTTAGACTGCGAAAACTTGTTTCATTACGCAAAATTTTTGCGCAATAACCTGCTATTTTCAGTAGATATTTTATCAGTAGGCATTCATGATGACTCAACGAATCATGACAACTCAGCACGGTAAGCGGTTCACTGTTCGTCAGTGGATTGGTACCTTGTCGGAGTGCGCCTACGGCTAGAATGCTCTAACAGCTTCCTGTTTGCAATCAGCGGCCATGGGCGTATTTCTTCCCGTGGCCGTTTTTTATTGGCAAACGCCCCTTGGCGTCGCCCCTTCCCCTTGGCGGGCTGAGTGGCGGTCAGGCACGATTGCTTCTAACGGTCACGGTCGATTTTTTGCCGTGGCCGTTTTTTTTATTGGTTGGTTTCGACAAGCTCAACCAACGTTGGTTGAGCTTGTCGAAACCAACTACCCAACCAACGTTTAGGAGCAATCGTATGAAGCTACCCCTCAAGCAATACTATGCGTTACTGGCTACCTACCTGGCGCCGCAACGACGACGGGCGCTTTGGATGGCGGGTTTTCTGTTGGCGAGCATTGCCCTGCGGCTGGTCAACCCGCAGATCATGCGCTATTTTATTGACGCCGCGCTGGGCGGCGGCGAGTTGAACAACCTGTTGACCGCCGCCGCGCTCTTTCTGGGCATTGCCGTAACCGGGCAGGCGCTGGCCGTGGGTGCGACCTATTTCAGCGAACAGGTGGCATGGACAGCGACCAATGCCCTGCGCTTCGATTTGGTCGCCCATGCGCTCAAACTGGATCTCTCCTTTCACAAACAGCACACGCCCGGCGAGTTGATCGAGCGGATCGATGGCGATGTCAACAAACTCTCGACCTTCTTCTCTCGCTTTACGATCAACATCCTGGGGAGTGTCTTGATGATGATTGGCGTCCTCGCGCTGCTCTATCGGGAGGATTGGCGGGTTGGGTTGGCGCTTACCCTCTTTGCGATTGGCGGGCTGTATGTGCTGCTGCGCCTGCGCGAATTTGCCACCCCCTTCTGGGAAAAGGAACGGGCAATCAACGCCGAATTCTATGGCTTTCTCGGTGAACATTTGAGCGCGACCGAAGATCTGCGCGCCAACGGCGCCACCGCCTATGTGATTGAGCGCTTCCGCGCCATCTTGCGCAAATGGCTGCCCATTCGGCTCAAGGCCAACCTGGCCGGCTACTCCATGTGGATGACCAACGTGGGTGTCTTTGCTGTTGGCACGATGATCGCCTTTGGCCTGGGCGCCTACCTCTGGCAGATTGGCGCCATCACCCTGGGCACTGTCTACCTGATCTACAACTACACCGAACTGTTGCGCGACCCCATTGCCCAACTGCGCTTTCAACTGGTCGAGTTGCAACAGGCCGAGGCGGGGATCAAACGGATCGAAATGCTCTTGACTACTCAATCGCGCTTGCCGGAAGGCGCCGCCGGGCAATTGCCCGATGGGCCGCTGGCTGTGGACTTTGCCCAGGTCGGCTTTAGCTATGCTGACGAACCGGAGGAGCGGGTCTTGCAAGAAATCTGCTTGCGGCTGGAACCTGGTCGCGTCCTCGGCTTGCTGGGGCGCACCGGCAGCGGCAAGACGACCCTGGCCCGTCTCCTGCTCCGCCTCTATGATCCGACCAGCGGTGAGTTGCGCGTCGGCGGCGTCAACCCGGCGACCATTCCGCTTCAGCGCTATCGCCAGCGGGTGGGCATGGTGACACAGGATGTCCAACTCTTTCAGGCCAGCGTGCGTGATAACCTGACCTTTTTCGACCCAAGTATCCCCGATGAGCGCATTCTGGCTGTGCTGGCCGAGTTGGGATTGGATCAGTGGTTGCGCACCCTGCTCCAAGGGCTGGCGACCGAACTGGCTGCCGGCGGCGCTGGTCTCTCCGCTGGGCAGGCGCAGTTGCTCGCCTTTGCCCGTATCTTCCTGACTGATCCCGGCCTGGTCATTCTCGACGAAGCCTCGTCGCGCCTCGATCCGGCCACCGAACAGCTCTTGGAGCGGGCCGTGGACAAACTGCTCCACAACCGCACCGCCATTCTCATCGCCCATCGCCTCGGCACCGTCCAGCGCGCCGACCAGATCCTGATTTTGGAGCAGGGGCGCATTGTCGAACAAGGCGACCGCATTGCCCTGGTCGCCAACTCCGATTCGCGCTTCACCCAATTGTTGCGGACGGGGATGGAGGAAGTGTTGGTATAAGGTACAGATGATGTTGGGTATTGGATATTAGGTATTGGATATTAGATATTAGGTATTGGCAGCATCCAATATCCAATACCCAATATCCAATACCCAATATCCAATACCCAATATCTACAAAGGAACACACAATGGCTACCATACAACTTAAACTAACCATCGCGCCCTTCCTCTGGCGCTTGATTCGCTATCGGCCCTGGCTCTATCTGTTGGATATTTTGGCCTGGATCTCGATTACCTTGTCCGAACTGTTGCCGGGCTTGCTGGCCAAGGCATTTTTTGATGCGCTAACGGGGGAAGCGCCCTTTGGTCTCAATGTTTGGACCATTGTCGCATTGGTCGGGGTGGCGGCGCTACTCTATATCATGACGATTCTAAGTGGCGGGCTGGTGGATATTCGTCATCGCTTCACCATGAGCGCGCTGTTGCGGCATAACTTGCTGACGACGCTGCTGAAACGGCCAGGCGCAGCGGCCCTGCCCGGCGCTGTAGGTGAGGTGATCAACACCTTCCGCGATGACGCCGAGACGGTCGAGAACACGATCAGTTGGTCGGTCGATCAGATTTCGATCTTTGTCTTTGTCGTCACGGCGATTGGCGTGATGATCAGCATCAATGCGCGTATTGCTCTCTTTACCTTGTTGCCCTTGGCAGCGATTGTCTTGACGGCGCGGGCGGCCAGCCGGCGCATCGAACGCTATCGCGTTGCCAGCCGCACCGCCACCGAACGGGTCAGCGGGGCGATGGGCGAAATCTTTGGCGCCGTCCAGGCGATCCAGGTCGCCACGGCAGAACCCCATGTGCTGGAACACTTCCGCAAACTCAACGCGGAACGCCAGCGCATGATGGTGCGCGATAGCGTCTTTGAGCGGGTGCTGGATTCGATCTATGGCAATATCGGCGCCGTGGGGACGGGGCTGATCCTGTTGCTGGCCGCCGGGGTTATGCGTGATGAAAGTTTTAGTGTGGGCGACTTTGCGCTCTTTGTCTATAACCTGGGAATGCTCACCGAGTTTATGCGCGGCTTTGGCAATTTCCTGGCCCACTATCAACAAGCCGGTGTTTCGTTGAACCGGATGGTCGATCTCTTGCAAGGTGCGCCGGCAACGACGTTGGTGGCGCATCAGCCGCTTTTCCTGGCAGAAGACAAAAAGATAGAAGACAGAAGGCAGAAGACAGAGAAGCTGCGGGTGTTGATGGTGAAGGGGCTGACTTATCACTATGCCCGCCCTGAAAATGGGGTGACGGCGAATGCCGTGCATGGGATTGAGAATGTCAGCTTTCAGGTGGGGCAGGGAAGCTTTACGGTGATTACAGGGCGGATTGGGGCCGGGAAGACGACGCTGTTGCGCACGTTGCTGGGTTTGCTGCCGAAGCAGGCGGGGGAGATTTGTTGGAATGGCGAGCCAGTGACAGAACCGGCCGAGTTCTTTACGCCGCCCCAGAGCGCCTATACCCCGCAGGCGCCCCAACTAATGAGTGCGCCGTTGCAGGATAATCTCCTCTTGGGGTTGCCGGTGGCGGACGGTGAACTGGAGCGGGCGATTCAGCAGGCGGTCTTGGAGCATGATCTGGCGACGATGCCGGAGGGTCTGGCAACGGTGATCGGCCCCAAGGGGGTGCGTCTCTCTGGTGGACAAGCGCAACGGACAGCGGCGGCGCGTATGTTTGTGCGCCAACCGGAATTGATTGTCGTCGATGATCTGTCGAGCGCGCTCGATGTCAACACCGAACAGACACTCTGGGATCGCCTCTTTACCCTGACGGCGCAAGGGAACGGGCACCAACCGGCCTGTCTAGTCGTCTCCCACCGCCGGCCGGCGTTGCGGCGAGCCGATCAGATCATTCTGCTCAAGGATGGTCGTGTGGAAGATGTGGGCAAACTGGATGAGCTGCTGGCGCGCAGTGAAGAGATGCGTCGGCTGTGGCAAGGGGAAGAGAGTGGATAAAACAGAAAAACGCGAAAGGGCCAGTCGGCAAGACCAGCCCTTCGTCGTGGATAAGTGCGTTTGCCGGAGAAGTGTCACCTGTACAGCATTCCAGCGGTTTTGTGTTTACCAAGAAACTGTCACTACATTGATTTCATGTGGCAGTATCCTAGTGGTCTAACGAAGGCTTCGGTGACCGCAGAACCAGGGGCGTTTCAGGGTTCATCCGTCTTCGCTGTCGTTGGTTCTATTATAACAGAGGGGTAGGCCGAATGAAGGACATTCATCTGTCAAATAGCCGACATTTTCTATCAAAAACTGACATCTAGGCGAGAAATCCATGAAATTAACTACAAAAACGACACAATGCATTCAAATTTTAGACGACGCTATTAGAATTGCATTCGGAAAGGACGGGTTATGAAAAAGACTTCTAAACAGAAAAAGCATCAACAGAAAGCGCAAGCGCGTCAACTCAACCACCCGCAAAGCGAGAATCCACCCCATGATCTGGCGATTGTGACCCAAGGCGAGGCGCAACCGTCGCTCAGTACCAACGACATGGACGCGGCGTCGCCCAATCTGCCCATGCCGGTTGAACCAGCGGTGGGGGAAGCCGAATCTGAGGCAGCGGTCGATCAAAACGGACCACTCACTCTGGCGGCGGCGCTCAAACAAAAGGCCGCACTGCTGGCCCAGAATCAGCAGCGCAGCCAGTGGAACCAGCAACGCAAGGCCGGCAAGATGGTCAATGCTCATGTCCCCAAACGCTTTAACCGTGGTGGGTGACAGCGGACAGGAAATTCGCGCATCGACGAAAAGGGCAAAGAGCAACCAGGGTTTTGACAAAACCCTGGTTGCTCAAGAAGTTATTGCAAAGGAGCCTCTTATGACTGAATCGACAGCAACCGTCACCCGTGATTCGACCGTCACTTTACGGGAGATCACCGAAGCGACGGTCAACATGATCTTGAAGTTGAAGGTTGCGCCAACCCAAGAGCAATTTGTGGCGAACAATGCCGTCTCGATTGCTCAGGCGCACTTCTCCCAACATGCCTGGTTCCGCGCCATCTATGCCGATGAGACGCCGGTTGGCTTTCTCATGCTGCATGATGAACCAAAGAGCGTCGAAGGGCCAATTTATTATCTGTGGCGCTTTATGATCGATGCTCGCTATCAGAAGTTGGGCTTTGGCCGGCAGGCGCTGCAATTGCTCATCGCACATGTGCGGACGCGCCCCAATGCCACCGAACTCTTACTCAGTTATGTACCGAAAGAGGGCAGCCCCCAACTATTCTATGAAAGCTTGGGCTTTGTTCACACCGGTCGCGAACATGATGGTGAATTGGAGATGCGATTAACCTTATGATCACGCAACCGATTGAAACTCAACGCTTGCGTATTCGCCCCTTCCACGAAAGTGATTGGCCGATGGTGGCAACGTATACGACGCTGCCGGATATCATGACCTATATGGGGGAAGGAGTGCAGACGCCGGAGCAGACGCAGCGCTTTGTCACCCAAAATGCGACTGGCGAAAAGGTAACCGCTTATGCGCTGATCCTGAAAGCCGAAGACAAATTGATCGGCCACATGGTCTTTCACCCCTGGTTTGCCCCGCGCACCTATGAGATCGGTTGGGTCTTGCACCCCGCTTATCATCGCCAGGGCTATGCCAGTGAAGCGGCGCTGGCGCTGTTGCAGTATGGCTTTGGGGAGATGAAGTTACACCGCATTATTGCCACCTGTCAGCCGGAAAACCCGGCCTCGTATGGGGTGATGGAAAAGATTGGGATGCGGCGAGAGGGCCATTTTCAGCAGTGCATCTATCGTGGTGATGACCAGTGGTGGGATGAGTATTTTTACGCCATGTTGGCCCAGGAGTGGTTCAGACAGAACACAAGGAGGTAGCGTGCCAGTATCACGCCGATCAATAACCAATGACCTCTATCTGCAAAGCCATGACCCGGATTACCTGCGGCTCTTCAACCAGTTTCTGGCGGAGCGTGATCGTCATGTCAAGTACCAACTTTATGAACAGTTGGCCGTGTTGACACTAGCGCCGGTCGGTGCGCTGTGGCAAATGTGGGAAACCACCTTGAATCTTGACACACAACCTGTGACGCCAGCGCGAGAAGAGGATGCACTGGATTTCTGGGAAATGTTGGTATGTGGTACGTCGAACAACAATTCTGTCAACGAAGCCAGCGCGCCGAACCCGTCCCGTAGGGATGACTGAGTTTAGGAAGGGAAAAATAATACTCTGGCCCTAAACTCAATTGTCCCTACGGGACGGATTCACCTATCTGATCGGCAAAATATGACATACACGAGGGAAGCACCAAACGCCATGCAAGCGAAAAAAATCTCCGTCACTACCCAAAATCAATGGTTCCAGCGCGCCGAGGTGATCCAGCGCAACCGCAAGAAACGCTGGCAGCATCGCCAGTTTCTGGTGGAAGGCGTGCGCGCCATCAACCAACTGCGCCGTTCCACCCAATGGCAGGTCGAAGCGCTCATCTATAGCCCGGCGGAACGGCTCTCTGGCTGGGCGCAGGATGTGCTACAGGAGATCGCCTGTCCTTATCATCTGGAATTTTCGCCCCAACTGCTG
This sequence comes from Caldilineaceae bacterium, assembly GCA_026645575.1. Next base: position 94,879 of record JAPKMW010000004.1, on the reverse strand, counting down.
GCCGAGTTGAGCGACAAAGAAGAGACTTCCGAAGTGCTGGCGCTGGTCAACATGCCGGTGATCGATGACATCCCGGTCCCACTCACCGAAAAATCGGTGGTTGTGCTGTTGGATCGCCCCAGCAATCCCGGCAACCTGGGCAGCATCATCCGTTCGTGTGACGCCTTTGGCGTGGATTACCTTGTCCTCACCGGCCACGGCGCCGATCCCTTTGACCCAGTCACCGTGCGGGCGACGGCGGGGGCCTTTTTCAACGTTCCTATTGCTCGACTATCAGGCAACGAAACCCTGGCCGCCTGGATAAGCGAAGCGAAAGCCAGCGTCCCTGACCTGCAAATCATTGGCACGAGCGCCAAGGGGGATCTGCCCCTCACCGCCTGTGACTTCACCCGTCCAACTATTCTCTGCCTGGGCAATGAAACGATGGGCTTGAGCGCTTGGCTCAAAGAGCAATGCGACACGTTAGCCTATATGCACATGCAAGGGGTCGCCTCGTCGCTCAACCTGGCCTGCGCAACCACGGCTATTCTGTTTGAAGTTTGTCGCCAACGGGGCAAAGTCTAGCGCTACACCCAGTCGCATAGCGATGACTGACGGTAGCCGAGGGTTTCAACCTTCGTGAATATTCTGGAACGGTACACAACGGAACGTGGCATTGAAACCAACGAACATCGTGAATTGCTGATCATTCAAAAGCAGTAGCGACCAAACTTGCTCATAGTCGGTCACAGACCGGCTATGAGCAAGTTTGGGAGTGACCAAAAACAAAAGGAATAACTCATGTCCACCCAATCAACAACTTCTACCGAACCCCAGAATCTCGGTGATGGCCTGATCCTGCGCTGGTCCACCCCTGCTGATCTGGACAAAATCGGCACGCTGTTGGGGACCGCCTTCCGCAGTAGCGCGGATGATCCCCTCAATGTGCGCATGGCCGACCAGCCGCATGTTGCTGCCCGCCCTGGTTTTCCCTTCCGCGGGGAGACCGCTTGGGGTATTGTCGAAGATACACACAAAACCGGCAGCCCGATTGTCGCCTGTACCATTCTCTGGCGCCATCGCTGGAGTTACGCCGGGATTGAATTCAACGTAGGCCGACCGGAGTTTGTGGCGGCAGACCCAGCCTATCGCAACCGGGGGCTGGTGCGCAAGGTTTTTAACTTGCTGCACGCCCGCAGTGAAGCGGAAGGGCATCTCCTGCAAGCGATTACCGGCATCCCCTATTTCTATCGCCAGTTCGGCTATGAATATGTGTTAGATTTGGGCGGCTACCGGTCGGCTTTGTTACAAGCCATCCCGGAGAAGAAAGAGGACGGCCCGGAACCCTATGCACTACGACCACCCACCTTTGAGGACATTCCCCATCTGGTGGCGCTCTACAGCCAAGGGCGCAAAAACAGTCTGCTTTGGCATGAGGCAACCGAGGAATATTGGCGTTTTAACATTACTTATTGGCAAGACCCGGCCATCTTGAGCCGTGACATCACTACCCTTGGCTATGGCCCGCGTTTGCAAATGATTGTCGATGGTGACGGTGGGGTCTGTGGCTATGTTGCAGTCAGCGCCCGGCGTGGTAGTCGCGATCTCTGGGTGCGAGAACTAAACCTCTATCCGCAGGTTAGTCTGCCAAAGGCGCTGCCCGTCTTGTTACGGCTGCTGCGCGCTTATGGTGAGACTGTCCCTGTCCTAAAGCCGGATACACCCCCATTAAGCGAAATCGAGTTCAGCCTGGGCCGGTCGCACCCGGTCTACGATCTCCTTGGTGAAGAAATTGCACCCCGCCATGAGCCGCCCTATGCCTGGTACATTCGCATTCCCGATGTGTCGGCCTTTATTCGGCACATCGCTCCGGTACTGGAAGAGCGTTTAGCCAACTCGGCGCTGCAAGGGTACAGTGGCGAACTGCGCTTGGACTTTTACCGGGGCGGCCTGCGCTTGGCTTTTGAAAGCGGCAAACTTACCACCGCCGAATCCTGGCGCCCGCCGACCTACGGCGACCATGCCAACGCCGGCTGTCCGCCACTGGTTTTCTTGCAATTGCTCTTGAGCTACCGCAGCCTCAAGGAGTTAAAGGCGAACTACCCTGATGTCTGGTCAAATAACGAATCGACCTTGTTGATCAACACGCTCTTTCCCGTGCTGCCCTCACAGGTGAATCCCTTGTAAGCGGCAAGCCCTTGGTGGGTAGATAGACAAGAAGATCGATAGAAAAGTATGCTGCTTGTCTCCCCCTCTTCTTGTCTTCTTATTTTCTTTTCCAGAGCAAACGCGAAGGGGCAAGCGGTTATCGCTTGCCCCTTTGGCTGTCGGGTTTATGGCATTATTGGCGGGTAAACGACAGAAAAATTGAATGGGAATTGGAAATTAGAAAAAAGTGTAACGCGTATTACTTCGTTACAGTGGTGGTGCCCGTTACTTCTGCACTGTCAGTCATGGCTTCCGTGGCGGTCATCGCTTCGGTGGCGGTCATCGCCTCCGTGGCAGTCATCGCCTCCGTGCCGGTCATGGCTTCCGTGGCGGTCATCGCTTCGGTGCCGGTCATGGCTTCCGTAGCGGTCATCGCTTCGGTGCCGGTCACTGCTGTGGTTGCCGTAATGTCGGTGGTGGTTGTCACTTCCGTTGAAGCGGCTTCGGTCGGTGTGGGTTCGGGCGCTTGGGTCGGTTCTGGTGTGGCGGTCGGCGCCGGGGGTGGTTCCGGCGTGGCGGTTGGTTCTTCATCGCCGCCACAGGCAGCAAGGGTTAAGAGCGCGACCAATAACAGCGTAACGAGCAGCATCGTTCTTTTCATCGTGACTTCTCCTACTTTTGTGAATTGGAAGATGTGTTGCAATTTCTCTGCGTTATCCCAGCCATAACTCAGAATGTTGCACTTTACACAACATTACCATCGATTATACACAAAAAACCTTCTTTGTCTGTAGGTATACTTTACAATTTTCGCTCAAGTCCGTCTGTGCATGTATGCCGCAGCACCTGTTATATCGGTGAAATTACTTAGAAAATAGTCAGTTTCATTTACTTGAAATTTAGTGTAGTCGTCATGGCGCTGATAGGTGCGAAGAAAATGATTGCAGAAAACAACCTGAGGAAATTGGAAGGTAATAAATTCTGTAATACTTTTTGTAGCGCTTAGTTGCTGTTGTGATGAACAGCTTTATGGTGAAATAGCGCTAACACCGCGAACCAATGCCCTGATCCAAGCGTGCGCTACCGCCGCAAGAAATCAGCGACTTGGCTAGCTGATGAACGCATGAAATTGATGGGCAGTAAGTACATACAAAGGAGAAAGCGCCGTGAAACCGTTTATTCACAACCACCACTATCAGATTCGTAACCCCTGCGAGGGTCAAGTACTAAGTCTGGGCGACGTAACCGTAACCTTGAAAGTGACCGGCAAACAGACTAATGGCGCTTTTGCCATTATTGAAGCGACCCTAGCCCCCCACTTTGCCGGGTTTCCGGCGCAGCTTCACCCTAACACAACCCAAACGTTTTACATTGTCAGCGGCGTGCTGGCCTTTACCCTAGCGGAAGAGACGGTGATGGTGCGCCAAGGGGGATTGGTGACAGTGCCACCCGGCTTAGTGCATAAATTCTGGAATCCAACGGCAACACCAGCCACCTACCTGACTTACTTTTCTCCGGCCGGCTTTGAACAATACTTTGTCGAACTGGCTGCACTCATGGTCAATGAAGGCGCGTGGCCGCCCAAGGATATGAACAAAGTGCTTGCGCTGGACAAAAAGTATGAACTCTCACCGTAATAAGGGTACGCCACAAAGGTGGAGAGTGCAGTAGAAAATGCACCCTCTACCTTTGTGCGTAGTTTAAGTGGTCTTTCCCCAGCGTGAATTGGGAGCAAAAGTAGTTCAGGGTTGAGATTCAACCACAGGGGTGTGCTTGTTCACAAGAGGCAAAGGAGGCTGTGTAAAGTTATATTTCGTTACCCCTGCGCCAAGCACCACCATTGGCGCATCGCTTTCACTATGGGTCAACTGTACGGGGATGCCAGCAAGCGGCGGGCTGTAGATCACATAGCGGCCATCGTCGCCTTGGATATTGGTTTGCGGGCGCAACTCGACGCTGAGTGCGTTGATTACCAGGAGTAGACGGTCGCCCGCTTGGACCAGTTGCATGGCGCCCAATTCTTCATTGTGATAGCGCCCCAGGTAGGGAATGACCGTTGCCGTCTCCACTGTGCCCAGTTGGTTGGCCGATTCCCCCAGATATTGACGTAAAATCTCGTAGCGGTAATGGGCATAGTCATCGTAGCGCGGCTCTTGGTGGTAGAGTAATTCGAGAAAACGATGGCGAATCGCCTCCGTCACAAAGTTAACGCCCTGGGCATTGGTCAGCACAGCAATGCCGACATTTGCTTCCGGCAAAAAAGCCAGATCAGCCGTGAAGCCTAGTGTGTTCCCGCCATGTTGCAACAAGCGCAACCCCTTGTAATTATCCACAAACCAGCCCAGGCCATAGCTGGTGTTGGCGGAAACCGGCACTTGTGGTTGCCAGGTAATGCCCAAATTCCAGGGTGAAACGACCGATTGGCCGTCAGGAGCGATGCCGCTGTTGAGCAGCGTGATCAAATAACGCCCCAAATCTTCCGCCGTTGACCAGGCGCCACCGGCTGGCGCTGCCGGCGTTACAACTGCTTCCAGGTGTAACGGCAGCGTTGTCAATTTCATTTCTAGGTTGGCGCTATGCGGCTGGGCATAGTTGGCGCCAGCCACCACTTCCTCAAAAGAGAAAGTGCTTTTGTTCATCCCAATGGGCTTAAAGATCCGTTGCGCCATTTGGGCTACATATTGCTCATAAAGCTGACCGTAATGGCCGCCACTGGCTGCCGCCGCGGCATAACCGCCGGTCGCAACCATCTGGTTGCTATATTGGAATGTCTCGCCAAACTTGGTGAGAAGTTTGTATTGTTGGAGCGACGTAATGACATCCTCGGCGCTTTGGTAGCCGCCTTGGAAGAAGAGCTCAAAGTCGCGGCGGGGGACGCCGGTACAGGAGCAGACCAGGTTACGGATGGTCAATTGCCGGCTCAGAACCGGATCGGCCACCTGAAAGGTCGGCAAGACATCGACTACCGGTGTGTCCCAGGTGAGCAAGCCATCATCGACCAGACTTGCCATCATCATGGTCGTCATGGTTTTGCCGATGGATCCGATCATCATCTGCGTCGAGGGCAACACAGGCTCGTGGCTACCCATTTTGCGCACGCCAAAGCCTTGGGTATAGACCACTTGATCATCTTGGACAACCACCACGCTGGCGCCAGGGATTTTGTAACGTTGCAATACTTCCTGGATATAGCTTTCCAACTCTGCCAGCAGCGCTCGATTAACCGGTTGCGGTTCGACGCTGCGCAAACTGGATCGGCTTAAAGAATAGAGTGTAAAACCACTCTGAATCAGCCGGATCTGGGCGGCCCGTTCCTCAAAGGCGGCCAACCGCCCGCGCGTCAACACAACATAGACAATGTCATCGTGTTGCTGCCCCAAGGCTAAGACTAATTCGCCGCTGGCAATGCCATCATCGTAGGTCACTGTCTGAATTTCTTCCAAGTCGTTGAGCGAAGGCATCTCTAGTGTATACTTGGGGGGCATGGCAAAGGTACGATCCACCTGCCGCCACGCCTGCGCGATGGCTTGGTTCACGTTGGCGCCGGGGATGGTTAGAATGTAGATTTGGATCTGTTGCTGTGGACTGCTCAAGCGCAAATAATCGTGTTGCCGTTCGCTGCGCCAATTTTGGGGTACAGGAATGCTGTAGAGGCCATCTGGGTCGTGGTAGTAGCTGCGGATTGGGTTGGCGCCGTTACCAACTTCAATCAGCGGCAGCGGGGTAACGGTGGGTGTTGGCGTCGGTGGCGGTTGCCCAACAGGCGGAGCGGCTGTTACCGGTTGCCAAAGTAGAAGGGTCAACCCAACGAGAATCCCAAACAAACTACCGAGGAAACGAACCCTATAGCGCCGCGGCAGCAATTGCCGCCGGCTAGGGTCATACAGAAGCTGATATAGGTAGGAACTGCACGTTTGTATCATGTCATGTCTCCACACTCCTTTATTGACTGGTTGTTCATGAACGCTGCCGATCAGGTAGCTAACGCTACTGCTCATCGTACGTTATCAGTTCAGCCTATCTTGTTTTATCAAAGTTGGTATAGAGCGTGTTACACAGACGGGACATAGATTATAGGGATAACCAAATGGATAAGGGCTTACAACAGAAGACAAGAAGATAAGAAGACAGAGGATAGAAGGTAGTAACACCTTGTAACGGTGCGTTGTATTACTTTTTTGTAATAATGCCGGTTATGGTTGTTGCTGTTATTGCGCAGTGCTTTCTGGTTAAATCGATGCACCTCAATATCTTCTCCTTCTGTGCGAACACCATCACCAGCGCCAACTCGTGAAGCCGGATCATATTCGGCCACAAAAAAGTAGAGCTTTTCTGTCACCGAGCCGGGACTCATGTAGGCTTCAAAAATCTTACGCACATCATGCACTTCATAGCCTGTTTCCTCCTCAGTCTCGGCTTTGATCCGCTCTTCGGGGCTGCTCTCATCCAACAAACCGGCGGGCGCTTCGATCAGCAGATCGTTATACCCATTGACAAAGGCAGGGTAGCGAAATTGGCGGGTGATAACAACGGTGCGCTGTTGGGGGTGATAGAGTAAGATGGTCGCGCCATTGCCCCGATCATAAGCTTCACGCGTTTGGGTTTGCCATTCGCCGTTATTGCGTAGATAGTCGAAGGTGGTCTTGCGCAAAATGTACCAGTCATCGGAAAGGGTTTCGATCTGCTTTACGCGTACACGTTCTTTTGTCTGCATCGCCGTAACCTCCTATAATCTGACCTAGAGCAACAACTGGGCGGGTTACAGTTACGCCTGTTTGTTGCGTTACCAATTCATTGTTATTTGCCTAAGCTTCAACTTATCAGGAGCGGTCTATCATGCAAACGATTGATCTGCCCACACCGACCAAGCGGGTTGCGACTGACTTCTTCGGGGAAATGGTCACTGCCCACATCGATCGCCCCCTGGGGTCGCGCCACCCGAAACATGGCTTTCTGTATATGCTCAACTATGGCTACGTCCCCGACACGCGAGCGCCGGATGGTGAGGAAGTGGATGTTTACATTCTTGGTGAATTTGAACCAGTGAGTGAATTTACTGGGCGCTGTATCGCTGTCATTCACCGCTTGGACGATGATGATGATAAACTGGTGCTGGTGACCAATGGCAAGCATTATACCGATGAACAGATCAGCGCACTGACTGAATTTCAGGAGCGCTTCTTTCAATCGGTCATTCTGCGGGCGCCACCGGAAATAGGAGCGTGATCATGACAATGCAATTACGTGAACAAATGAAAGCGGATTTAACCCAAGCAATGAAAGCACGCCAAAGTGCCACCGTCGCGACGTTGCGTTCGGTGCTGGCCGCCATCGATAACGCTGAGGCAATCCCGGTCAGCGAAGCACCCTTTCCCGCCGAACCGGTATTGGGACAACGGCATGAGGCGCCGCGCAAACTTTTGTCTGCCGAAGATATTCGCCAGATCGTCCAACAGGAAATGGATGCGCGCCGTGCCGCTAGTATGAAGTATGCCAACTTAGGCTTACCAGACGAAGCCGAACGTTTGCAGAACGCGGCGACCTTGCTGGCCGGCTATCTCCAGGGGTAACAGACGCGGATGTCAGTATCACGAATTTAATTTCCCCTTATGATAATCTGCGTTACCGGCATCCGCGTCTGTCCCCCGCACCACCACCTCCACAATCGTCGCCACTGGCGCCATTGTCACCTGTTCAGTGGTGATCGTTGGCGGTACAATCTCACAACCCCAGCTTTGCAACCGTTCCAGCGACGCTTTGGTCTGTGGATGTGCCCAGAGACCCCGATTCATCGACGGCGCAATGACCACGCGCTGACCGGCCCCCAGCCCATCGGCGATCATCGCCGTCGCCAGATTGTCAGCCAACCCTAGTGCGATCTTGTTAAAGGTGTTGAAAGTGCAAGGAGCGACTAGCAGCGTACCAAAGGGATAGCGCTCCAGTGGCGGCTGGCGATAAGCATGAATCCAGCTATTGCCCGGCACGTCCATTAATGGCGCCGGTGCTGTCACCTGGGCCACGTTCGGGGTCAATACGGAGTAGACCGTGAAGCCCTGGGCAATTAAGGCGCGCAACAGGTCCGGCACCTGAACGCAAGCGCCGGCGCCGGTCACAAAGAGGAAGAGGGCGTTAGTGTCGTTGGTTGGCTGACTGTTCATCGGATTGAAGCTGTTTAAAGCGGCCAGAAGATCGGCACGAGGAGAATGGCAATGCCATAAACGACAAAGGTCAATAGCGAGCCGACCTTGAGAAAATCGCTAAAGCGGTAGTTGCCCGGCCCATAGACCATCATACAGGAAGGCTCCAGCGGGGTGAGATAGGAAGTGCTAGAGGCAATGGCGATCATCATGACAAAGGTGCGCGGGTTAAGGCCCAACTGGATAGCGGTCTGGATGGCGATGGGCACCACGACAATGGCCGCCGCCTGGTTGGACATTGGTTGCGTCAGGACAACGGCCAACACAAAAAAGCCGGTGAGGAGCAGCAACGGATTGGTGGCGCCGGCAAGGTTGACAATCTGATCGGCCAGGTAGGCGGCGGTGCCGCTCTTTTCCATGGCCGTACCCAGCGCCAGCATACTGCCGATGAGCACCAGGGCGCGCCATTCCACCTTGCGATACGCTTCCTCCACGGAAATGGCCTGGGTCAGAAAAACGGTCAGCGCCCCCATCAACACTGCCACAGAGAGGGGGACAACTTCAAACGCAGCCAGCCCCAGCGCACCGATAAAGGCGGCAATGGCAAAGGGCGCACGCTCTCGCTGGTAACTTTCTTGATGAACGGCGCCCAGCACTTGAAACATGCTCTCTTCTTCCAGTGCGGTCAGGCTGGTCAAATTGGCACGTTCACTTTGAATGAGCAGAACATCCCCCACCCGTAGCGGCATCTGGCTAATTTTGCGCTGAATCGTTTCGCCGTGCCGGTGAATCGCCAGCACTTGCAAGCCATAGCGCTCCCGAAACTGATACTGCGCCAGGGTCATCCCAATGAGCGGCGAATTGGGCATCAGGATCACCTCGATCATCTGTAAGTCGTCGTCGGGGAGTTTGCCCATATGATTTTTCAGATGGGTGCGAATCTCCAACCCCACTGCCGCTTTACTGTTTAAGAGTGATGTGCGTTCCCCTTCCACCAACAAAATGTCACCAGCGCGCAACCGGCGTCCTGTGCGCGGCTCTAGCCGACGATTAGCGGTGGGCAGCGCACGGTTTTCCTTGCGCACCACCCGCACGACCGTCAAATCCATTTCATGCCCCAGGCTGCTTTCCGTGAGCGTCTTGCCAATGAGCGGCGAGTTGGGCAACACCACCAGTTCTGTGAGGTAGAGGCGATTGCCTAGTTGGCTCAAGTCATCCGGGGTTGTGCGATCGGGCAGGAGGCGACGACCAATGGTGAGCATATAGAGAATGCCGGCAACTGCAATCGGGACACCCACGGGCGTTAATTCAAACATACTCATCGGCGCTAATTCGTAACGTTTTAACAGGCCGTTGACAACAATATTGGTGGAAGTCGCCACCAGTGTAACCGAGCTGGCAAGAATCGAAGCAAAGGCCAGCGGCATCAAGAGCTTACTGGCGCTGACCCGCATTCGTTCTGACAAGCCCAACACAATGGGCAGGAAAAAGGCGGTGCAGGCGGTGTTACTCATTAAGGAACTGAGGCTGGCGGTGGCAACCATAATCATCGCCACCAACCGATTGGGCTTGTCACCCGTATAGCGCAAGAGGGTGCGCCCGGTCATCTCGACAACGCCGGTGCGTTGCAGGGCTGCTGTCAGAATAAACAACCCCATTAGGGTGAAGACCGTATCGCTGCCAAAGCCGGCAAAGGCCTCGTTCGCCGACACAAGGCCAGTGACAATCATAATGATCAAAAAGCCCAGCGCTACCACATCCGCCGCCACCCATTCAAAGGCAAAGAGAACCAGTGCAATTCCCATGAGAGTGAGTAGGAGCGTCATTTCCGTCGTTAAGGCCATCGCTTCTTCGTTTCTCTAGAATGACACGTTACCATGGACTGTGATAAGAGGCTTTCATTATGCCAGACCTTCCCCTACGTTTGCTTGACACCCTGGCGCTGTTTTGCGGACGCTTTCTCATTGTTACAAAGTGTAGCATGCTCAAGATCTTTGAAGATTACCATGATCTGCTGGTATTAGACGAAATTGGGGTTGTCCATGGTACACTTTTAACCAAGCCCTGGAACGGCTTTATGGGGAAGAGAGGGCATGCAAAAAAGCAATTTGTGCAAAAATGTAGGATTGGTATACAATCCTACATAACCTGACTTCTTCACGCGCAAGATGGCATGAGTGAGTTGAGCAGCACTATGCACCGATTAATCGTAACTGCACCACGCCAGACTGAATTTGAACCGATTTCCCAGCCGGCGTATACCGCAACTGATTTGCTCGTGCGCACCCGCATCACTGTCATTAGCACCGGCAGGGAAATTCAGGTTTTAGCGCACCTCCTGGCAATAGGTGTTGCCGGCCATTATGACAGTGCTTTTTGTCCTGGCCGTCAACTTTGTTGGTGACGGCGGGCGCGACGCGTTGAACCCGCAAGCAAAGGCATGAGTGTTGCTGGCAGATAGAGGCTGGTGTCGTTCTCCCATCCACTATCTGCCAGCAACTTAAAGGAGACAATGATGCAGATCATCGCGACAGGCGTCCTTGCCCATGGGGAACGGGGAACAGCACGGGCAATTTTGACTTTTGGGCAAGTCGTGGCCTTGCAACGGGGCGGCTTGTTGGCGACCTACCGGGCCGGATCTACCAAGGATGCCGATGATGAGGCGATTGAGATGGCGCGTTCTGACGATGGTGGACGCACGTGGAGCAAGCCCTGGCGTCCCTTTGGCGCCACAATGCTTAACGGTAAGTTGGGGACGCTCAAACTTTGTTATCTAACAGAGCTGGCGCCGGGGCGTCTGCTCGCCGCTGCCATGTGGATCGACCGCACAAGCTATCCTGGTCAACCGCTCTTTAATGCCGAAACCGAAGGCTGCCTGCCCATGTCGATCCTGTTGACCGAATCAACGGATGAAGGTCAAAGCTGGCGCGCCTGGCGTCACATCCCACTGCCGGCGGAAATTGGCCCCGCCAGCCTGACGAATCCCATTCTCAAACTGGCTGACGGCAGGCTGGCAATGAGCATTGAAACCAACAAGCAGTACCTGGATCATACCAAGTGGTATCAGAAGGTGGTCTTCTTTCATTCTGCCGATCAAGGGTTGACCTGGGGTGAGCCGACGGTTGCCGGCCAAGATGCAACCGGACGCATTTTCAATTGGGATTTGCGTTGCTGTGTGGCGCCTGACGGTCGTATCGCCACCTTTGCTTGGACCTACGACACCGCCACAACCCGCTATCTCAACATTCACCGGCGGATCAGCGCCGATTATGGTTACACCTGGTCGCCGCCGTTTGATCTGGGGATCACCGACCAGGCCGGGCCGCCAGCGGTCTTGCCCGATGGGCGGGTGGTGTTGGCCTGGGTCGATCGCTTTGTCAGCCATTCGATTCGGGCGCGTGTGGCGGCGTCCGTTGACGCACCCTTTGATCCGGCCAGCGAAGTGGTCATCTACACCCACGGCCGCGAAGCCAAACGGGACGACAAAACGGGCGATCTGCTGGCCGAGATGGGCGCCTGGTCGTTTGGGCTGCCCTCTGCCACCGCTTTACCCGATGGGAATGTCTTGATGGTTTATTATGCCGGTGATAATGGCGCAATGGATATTCACTGGACAAGGGTAAGGCTTTAAAGCTTAGCTTTAACAAATGGATAGGAAAATCACTTGACAGTGGTGATGGAATCGGGTAGACTTGGCGGTTAGTGTCATTAAACTGCCAACTGGAGGTTTTTTATGTACCCTTTACCACAGGCTGCCCCAATAAGTGATATGCGTAATCATCAAGTTGAAGTCTTGTCGATGGCGCAAAAGGGACCGGTGTTACTGACTGCCCGTGGCCGAACAGCCGCAGTCTTGCTTTCCCCTGAGAAATGGAACGAAATTGCTGAACGCATGCATCAACTTGAACTTTTGCTGGAAGCGAAACGCATTGAGGCAGAGATTACGCGTGATCCATCGCGCTTGGTGACGGACGAAGAGTTAGAACGCCAGATTGCTGAGAAGGTTGCTTCCCATGTGGCGCATTGAATATGATCGATCCGTTAGAAATTATATCTATGATTCATATCCGTATACTGAAAAAGTTTGGCAAATGATAAATTTATTGCGCCATACTGATAATGGTCTTCCTACTACTGATGTCAAACAACTAGAACCAGAAATTTTTCTATGGACAGTGGAAGAGCATGAAGTTATTTATCGGCGGTCATGGGCAGAGCAAACGTTAAAGTTTCTTGTTCTCAAACCTAAGTGATTGCTGGCTTTCCCTAAAACACAAATGGCAGGGTCTTGTATGCAAACCATCACTCCCTTCGAGCAAATCGACTTCGAAACAAACAAGCGGCTCTTGAATCGTTACCGTTTTATTGAATACGAGAGTTTGCGCATTCTTGCCGGCTGGTTGCCGGCGACGGCCAAGATGGAATTCAAGCTGGCCATGGGGCGGCTGCTCTGGGAAGATGCCCAGCATGTACAGCAGCTCTACCAACGGTTGCGTGAAGTCCAGACGCCCGCCTTCCGCCCGCCCGATGATGAAGCATTGGAAACGCTGATGGCGGAAGCGATCAACGCGCCCAACGAATGGGATTTGCTGGCCGGTCTTTTCCGGGTCATCAAACCGGCGTTGGTCGATGCGTATCGATGGCATTGCGCCCAAACCTTTGCCAATCCCGATGCGCCGACCCTCTATGCCTTCAAACATATCCTGATTGACGAAGAAGAACAGGTGCGTTGGGGCGCCGAGGCATTGGCCGATCACTCGGTTGGTGAATGGGAAGAGCATATCGCCGAACTGCTGGCTGCGGCGGGCGGCGTTACTGGTCAACAAGCGCGCGCCAATCCAAAAGCCAAAATTCAAAAGCCAAAATTATTTACCCCACCCCGTCAAGCCGCCCGTGATCCACGCTTTAACCCGGTTAACCGGAAGGCGGGCCAGGTTCTCACCGACCCCGATGTGCTGACACGGCGCCAATTGGAATTTGAAAATTACAGCCAGGAGATGTTAGCTGCCGAGACGGTGGCGCTTGTCATCTATCTCTCACCAGAGATGCCTTGGGAATTTACTTACGACAGCGCCCGCCATTGCTACGATGAAACACGGCATTGCAAGTTGGGGATTGAATGGATGGCGCAGCATGGCATTGACTACATGACGGTTCCGCAGAACACGCGAATCTATGCCTGGCGCAGTCAATACGATGCCGCTACCCAATACACTATGCTGACAATGGGCAACGAGGTTCACGCCTTCCCTTATCGTCATGAAAGCATCAAAGCCTATAGCGCGCTGAATGACCAACTTTCGATCCAGTACATCACCTATGATATGGCCGATGAACGCACCCATGTCGCCTATGGCAAAAAGTGGATCCCCACTTTGCTGGAAAAACAAGGGATCGACAAGCCGGTCGAGCAGTTTATCGAAGAGACAGTCGCACTTTGGGAAAGAGAATACCGTTCCGGTTTATTGCCGGTGCATGATCATTCTAGTCACTGAGATGTTTTAAGAAAAGTGTAAGCGCAAGCAGGTTATTTGGCTATATTTATGGGTGATTCACGCTATTCCGTAGCAAATTGCTTGAATCAAAATCGCGGGCAGTACGTCATAATATATAGATCAACGTTTGATCAACGCTGCTAGTGTAGGCTAATAGTCAGACCGGTCACATATTACCGCCACCATAAGGCGTATGATCAACGTGGATCAGCATGATGTAATTTCTATTCATCCATAAAATGCTAAGTAAAAGGAGTAACCTATGTTTGCTCAGCTTCATCCCACCACTGTTCGTCGAACTGGTTTACTGCTACTCTTGTGCTTGACCCTGACGCTTGCGTTGTTGCCGGCTGCTGCTTCTGCCGCTCCTACTGCCGCCCCCGCTGCAATGCCAGCGGCTAGCGGCTCTTATCATGTTGTGAAAGCTGGTGAAACGCTTTCCCACATTGCCCGTTATTACAGTGTGACCGTGAACGCCCTCAAGGCGGCCAATGGTCTGAGCAATGCCAACTACATCTATATCGGTCAAAAACTCTATATCCCTGCCGCCAGCGGCTCACCGGCCGGCTGTAAGAGCTACTATTATGTGCGTCATGGCGACACCCTTTCGGAAATTGCGGCCTGGTTTGGCGTCAGCTACTGGGGTTTAGCCAGCGCCAATGGCTTGGGCAACGCGAACTACATCTATGTCGGTCAGAAACTCTGTATCCCCAACATCTATGGCGGCCCTAGCTATCCTGGTGGCGGCGCCGGTCATTATACTGTGCAAGCCGGTGATACGCTCTCTGAAATTGCCAAATGGAATGGCACAACGGTGCATAACCTGATGTACCTGAATGGCTTGAGCAACCCCAACTACATCTATGTTGGACAAAAGCTGCGCCTCTACTAACAAAACACTCCCTTATAAAGGTGTAATGTTATCAAGGTAAACAGGTAGACCGTTATTGTGTATTCATCGGTCTACCTGTTTGCTTATCTACAATCGAGCAGATTGATGGGCCTGGTCAATCATCGACGCCAGGCTTATCAATCTTTTTTTGTTTTTTTGCCTATCCACTATACTGAGCAATATCTTTATTCTATCAATAGCCAGTTTTGGAAATGAATATGAATGTTTCTTCACTACCTCTGGGACAAAAATTGGTGCCACCATTACTCTTAGTCGGTTTGGCAAAAGATGGGCGCAAGCCATTGCAACGAAGTTTATTATCATGGGGCGCGATGGTTTTCCTCTGGTTTCTCGCTGGTTGTGTACCGATTCAACAAAGGGTGGTGCTGCGACCCCTTCCGCCGGCCTCTCATTTTTCAGCGACAATCACGGCGACCGAAACCATTACTGGACCTGTCACCGTTGCCTTGATGCCCAATCTACCGGATGATCATGCGAAGCCAATCACAAATCTGCTGCTTCAGATCCCATTTGTGATGACAAGCAGTGGCGAGCAGCCGTTGGTTCTGCTTGACCAAGCAGAACTTGCCAGTGCGCAGATCGCTTTTGAACGGTTGGATCGCCGATCAACGCCGATCATCGAACGGTATTACGCCGTGGTAGCGCCCTTTGCCACCGTACGTGATGATGTCTCCTTGAACGAATTGCAGCAGCGCTGGCAGGGCTTTGACGGAACACCCCTCTTTGTCTCTGCCGATGCCGATCTACCCTTAGAGGCGCTGTGGGGTACAACCAACAATCAGATCATTCCTGCCGCCGAATTGTTGACCCTATTAGAAAATACACCGGATGCGCTTGGCATTATCCCCTTTGACCAACTCGATCCACGTTTCAAGGTACTGACGATTGATGGTGTCAATGTTTTAGACAACCACCTTGATCCAACCACCTATCCCCTAGCCTTTGCCGTCAATGTCAAAGGAATGGGCGCATCGTTGCTGGCTGAACTGTTGCGCCCCGTCTTAACGCCGATCACGAATCGGGAGACCACCCAACTCACCACGCTCATGATGACGGGCGTTACCGCCATGTCGCGTGGCACCGCCGCTGCCATGGCACGGAGCGGTATTCTCTACCCAGCAGCGATCATTTCCGCCACCTTGGCTGCCGCCGATATTACACATATCAGTAATGAAATCCCCTTTCTCGATGATTGCGTGGTCAACAACACACTCAATAACTTAATTCTCTGTAGCCATACTGATTATTGGGCAACCTTGGAAGCGGTGGGAACGGACATTGTGGGCTTGAGCGGCAACCATGTCAACGACTTTGGGCGTGAAGGGGCGCGCCGTTCGTTGCAATTCTACAAAGATAATAATATTCCGATCTACGGTAGTGGCTTAACCATTGAAGAAGCGTGTGCGCCCTTACAGTGGGAACACAATGGCAACACCTTTGCTTTCTTTGCCTTCTTGGCCTTTGGCCCGGAAAGCGCCTGGGTAACAGAGACGGAGCCAGGGGCTTGTTACTATTACGACCGCAAAGAGGAGCTACTGGCCGCCGTGCGGGAAGCGGCGCAAACAGTGGATATTGTTGCCGTGGAACTACAATACGAAGAAACCTACTTTCCCTACCCCACGGCTAACCAGGTAATCGAATTTCGCGAATTGCGTGATGCCGGCGCCGATATTGTGACCGGTGTACAGAGTCATGTCCCCCAGGCATTGGAACCCTATGGCGCCAACGACGCCGGTGGCCCTGGTACGATCGTCTACGGACTGGGCAATCTCTTCTTTGACCAGATGTGGAGTTGGGAAACGCGCACCGAACTCTATGCGCGCCATACCATCTACCAAGGCCGCATTTTGAGTACGGAAATTCTCACTGGCGTTTTAGAGGATTTTGCCCAACCGCGTTGGGCCACCGCAGAAGAACGGGCAGGCATCCTCAGCAGCATTTTTGCGGCTGCGCCACCACGACCGTAGATTTGTTCATTGGTTGATTCGGTGATTGAGCGTGTCGAAATCACCGAATCAACCAATGAACAAATCACCTAACAACTACACTTCATCGCCGTCGGTGTATGGCCGCGCTCGATCAACGCCCGCTGACTTTCGCTCAGTTCGATCCAGGGCATGGGCGGATCGTCGCTGGCGCGCACCGCTTCACGCCCGTTGATGATCGTCAAGGTGTTGGTCAGCAGTTGCTTGCCCTGGCGCGCTTGCATGTGAATGTCGTAGAAGGTAAAGTCTCCTTCGTCGATCTGCCAGAGCGCCACGTCAGCCAATGCACCGGGACGCAAGGCGCCAATCTCCTGTTGCATTCCCATCACTTCCGCAGGGCGAATCGTAGCGGCAGCGATGGTATCATCCAGCGACATCCCCAACGCCAGGAATTTGCTCAGACAAGTAGGCATGTCAAAGAGCGGTCCGTGGATACTGAATTGATGAATGTCCGACGAGATGACATGGGGTCGATAACCACTTTCGATCATCGCTGCTGCCGTTTCAAACGAGAATGAGCCGGCGCCATGCCCAATGTCCATCACCACGCCCATATCCCACGCCCGTTTCGCCACGTCAAGCAGTTTGCCATTCTCGTCAATTTGGCGCATGGACTGGCCAGTGAAGCAGTGCGTTAAAATATCACCCGGTCGCAACAGTTCCAACACTTCGCTCAATTCGGGCGGTGCTTTGCCGATATGAACCATCATCGGCAGCGAGCAACGTTCGGCGGCAATCCGCCCGCGGCGGAGGCCCTCGACGCCGGTGCCGCTGGTGGTGTTGGTGTCGATGCGCACTTTGACGCCCAAAATCAGATCACGATTCAGGTCAATCAATTTGCAACAGAGATCAACATCCATGTAGTTGAGATTTGATAACTCCCAGGTTGAAGCTGTCAAGCCAATGGACGAAATGTTGAGCAGCGCGTAGATGCGCGCCAAGGCTGGCCGCACAATAAATTCGCGAAAGCCGGGGAAGTTATACGCTCCCGCCGACCCTACATCCAGCCATGTCGTCACGCCAGAGCGCGCCGCCACCGGATCGGCGCGAATGCCCCAACAGGTTGCGCTATGGTAGACATGGGTGTGCAAATCCACCAGCCCCGGCGTAACAATCTGTCCCGTGGCCTCCACCACCCGAAAGGCCGATTCGGCAGGAATGTTGGCTTCCACGGCAGCAATCCGGTTGCGTTTGATGGCGACATCCATGTGCCCGCGCGTGCCGCTCCCTGGATCGACCACCTCACCGCCTTTGATTAGTAGATCGAAGTGCATAAGTTTGCCTATCTAGTTGTATACCAAGAAAAAAAGAGTAGCTTTGCTGTTGCGTAGTGTATCCTAGCTTTGTAGGCAAAGCAAACTGTTTTGGGCAACCAGGCGCGGTCGAATGGCGGAATGCAGAAGCATTGAGCGCATATTGCCTGTTACCGTCGCTGCCAGCCAGGGAGCGGCCTGTTGCGTGCGTTCGCCCGCTGGCCGACCAATCCCTGCCAGATGCCCAGTGCAAAGAGATCGGTGTAATTCGCTGCCCAAAATATTTTTACGGACCCTTAGTGTCGGTTTCATGCTTTTTTCCAGTCTATTGTTTTTTATCGCAGGATTCACCCAAATGTATCGCGCAAAGGCATCAACGCCAACAAAAAATCATCCAATGCCTCGGCCTTTGCCGGCGACCAATCGCCTTGCTCCTGCCAGAGAATGACCCCAGTTTGCTGCACGAGGAAGAGATGCATTGCCTTTGCGCTTTTGTCATCGGGTATGGCACTACCGTTGACTGCGTGGCTCCCGTGATGGTGGACGGATAGCACATAGTAGCGAAAAGTGGCATATTCGGCGGCCAGGCGCATGGCAAAGGTGAGCCAGACCGCGATTTGTTGCTGCTGCCGTGGCGTATACTCGATCAGCAGAAGGTTATATTCACCTTCCAACGCACAGGGCAAAAGACAGGTCCAGGGATGACCCAGTTGGATTGTACTCATAGACAAGTGGACTCCCTTCTATTCCGCAATGTCACCGCCGCCCGCCCCCGTTTCGGCGCCATAGGCAGGGGGCGAATCTCCGTTTGCGCCACAGCTTGCGGCGCTGTAACACAGCCTCAGTGTCAAGGCCGTTGATCTATCCTCCTAAATTTCTACCTACTTGTAGGTAGAAATTTAGATAAAAAAAGCTTATCGCGCTAACCACCCATTTAGCAACATATCCACCAGTGTGCGACCAAAGACTTTTCTGCCGGCGGGCAAGCTTTCCAGCGGAATGTGGTGGATGGATTGGAGTAGCATAATCAGCGACATGGCGGCCATGCCCGTATCGGTGACGGCAACGATGCCGGTGGCCTGCGCCCGCTTCAGGGCGGCGATCAGGGGGCGTGTCAGCGAGTCGAGGATCAATTCAGAAAGTTCAGTGGCTGTGGTTGGGTCGATCTCCCGTAGGTCGGCCTGCACCATGCGTACCAGATCGAGCGGCGGCTGTGACACCAGCCAGTCGCTGAGGGCATAAGCTTGGGACTGGATCGTATCGCCCGCTTCTGCAATCAGGCGTGTCATCTCCCGCTCATGACGCGTCATGCTGCGCCGCAACACTGCCACAAAGAGCTGCTCCTTGCCCTGTGGCGCATAGTAATAGAGCGAAGCGTGGCGCATCCCCACGGCGTTGGCAATGTCGCGCAATTTGACCGCGCTAAAGCCACGCGCCATGAAAAGTGCTTCGGCGGCATCAAGAATCTGTTCGCTTGTTTCATTCTGTACCAGTTCGCTCATGTTTCTACCTACAAGTTGGTAGAATTCTATCCCGGAAAAATAGTGTTTGTCAAGCCCCAAAATTTACCGTAAAACGTAACTGCGTTTCCAGGAAAGTCAGCACGTCGCCGGCCAGCACGCACTGGATGTACTCGTGGTAATAGTCATTGCATTCATTGATGGTGGTTGGATGATCACCGTTGTCCCCTTTTTTATGAACTGATGAAGGTTGAGCAAATAAATCGGTAAGAATGACAGGTGGGTTTTCCAGGGTACGGCGAACCCTTCGTGTAGAAGGTCAGATGTAGTTCATGCATTCCACCAGCGTTTGACCCATGCTGCGCACCTGAAGCTGAGTAGTTACCAACTGAAATTGAATTGGTAGGGACAGGGTAGCGCAAAATGCCTAATCGCAAGAGCCACTTTGTGCCATTCAATAGCGCCAATCGGGGAAGCAGCGCGTGGTCATGAATAACTAACGCTTGATCGACGGCTGGGGCTGTGTTATAGTTTGGCACAGCAACCTTGAACCAAGATTCAGGTTGACAATGTAAGGCAGACGCATCCGTCGGCGAGAAACATAAGGTCTACTCATGTCATCACCAACCCAACCACTTAAAGCCGCCATCGTTGGTCTGCGCAACCACGCCGGCACTTTGGAGCCAGACCGAAACCACGGCCTGATCAAATCCTTCAAGGCGCAACCGGACGTGGAAATCGTGGCCTACTGCGAATGGGCGACCGACCAGGCCGCCGCCCTCGCCGCCATTGGGGCCGCCGATCCCCAGGCGCACACCTATCATAAGCTGGATGAACTACTTGCCCAAGTCAGCTTTGATCTGGCCGTGATCCTCTTGCCGCCCAACGAGGCCAACGGCGCCGCGCTCACCCTGGCCGCCGCCGGCAAACATCTCTTTATTGAAAAACAGGCGGGACGCACCGCCGCCGAGGTGCAACCACTCTGTGCGCTGGCAGAAGAAAAAGGATTGGTGATCGGGATCGGCTATCCGTGGCCCTATCACCCGGCGGCCCGTGAGATCAAGACGTTGCTAACCGCTGGCGTATTGGGCAAACTCCTGGACATCGAGGCGCGTCTGGTGACAACCCAAGTCGGCACTGGGCTGCGCGACCCCGCCCATTGGATGTACCGCCGCGACAGCCAGGGTGGCGGCATCCTACACATGGAGGGCGGCCACTGGTTAACCCTCTTCCACTACTTCACCGGGGCGCAGGTCAAATCAGTCACCGCACTCTGCAACCGGCTCACCGACCAGATTGAAGACGGGTTGGAAGATGTAGCAACGGTGGCGTTAGAATTCGATAACGGCGTTCATGCTCTCTTGCACATGGGTTACTTGCTCAGCGGCGCCGGCCCGCGCAACGACCTCAACTTCATCCTGCGCGGCCAAATGGGCGTTATCCACTGGCCACTCGCCGGCGATTTCGCCATCAGCAGCGCTGCCCCAGCCTGGCAGAGTGCGCCGGCGCGCACCTTTCACCTGGAACCGGTGGCGCGCCCGGTCTATGCCGATCAATGGGGCTACGACTTTGTCGCCGCTTTCCTCCACGCCATTCGTACCGGCGCCCGCCCCCCTGTCAATCTCGACGACGGCCGCCGCATCCTCCAAATCATCGACGCCGCCTATGAATCGTCGCGCACGGGGCAACGTGTGGTCTTAGGGGAATGACTCAAAATGACAAGGCGAGGGGGTGACAAGGTGACGTAGTCGTGTCATGTCACCCTGTCACCTTGTCACCCCCTCACCTTGTCATCTCACACCCGCCCCGGAAACTCCTGGCCGCGGATCAACATAAAGCGGAATTCGCCGCGGGGCTTTTCGCACTCGGTAAGCAGGCGGGCCTCTTCATCTTCAATGCCCATGTACATCGTTTCGGCGCGGATGTAGTGGAGCGCGAGACCACGGCGGCGACTGGCGGTGGTGTTGGCCCCGGTGTGATGGAAGTTGAGACCGTGATGAAACATGCAGTAGCCGGCTTTGATCTCCACCGGTGTCGGTTTGGCTAGAAGCGGGTTGGACAAAAAGGCGTCGCGATACTCACGGGAAATCGGTCCCCAGTGGTGGCTGCCGGGGATCACAGTCATACAGCCGTTGTCCACCGTGGCGTCGTCGAGTGCCACCCAACAACTGACATGCTCCTGCGGCGCAAACATGGGCCATGCCACCGAATCCTGGTGCCAGTCGGTGACGGTGCCGTTGTAGCGCGGTTTCATCATCAGTTGGTCGGTGTAGAGCTTGATGTTGGGGCCGATGAGGTCTTCGATCACATCGACAATTTCGGCCTTTTTAGCAACGGCGCCAAACAACTCATCAAAGTAACAGAGTTGAGTCATCTTGCGCACTTTGTCCAACATCTCAGTGTTGGGAGCGTCGTTGTTGCGAAACTTGGCCTCCAATTGGATAAAACGGGGCGGAATGTGGTTGAGACGACCTGAAACAATCTCTTCACTGCGCCGCTGCAACGCCGCGATCTCACTTTCGCTCAACACTCGTTTGTCATACTTCAGATAGCCATGTTCCTGAAAAAATGCCTTTTGTTCAGCAGAGAGGGCCATGTGCATGCTCCTTTGTGATTGCGAATGACGGTGCCTACAAGCTTCTATCCTATTATACGATAGCTCCTTAGTGGCACAAAATAGCGGATATAACCTTACTGAGGCTGATTTTGGCGATTTGACAATTTGTTGCCGCTCATTTATGCTGAATTATAGGACAATCCGACAAGAGAAGCGAGCCAACACAACAACGGATTTGGGAAGCAGCGGATTTTTGCCAAGACTGATAACCACCAGATACAAATCCGTTGTTTCCCAAATCCGTTGTAGTGTCATTGTGGCCTACGTTCACCAAACGCGCATATAAGGGGGAACCAATGATCGCCATCGGTATGATCGGCGCAGATAGCACGCATACAGAAAGCTACGCCCGGTTGGTCAATTTGCCCACGGGGCCGCTCTATGGCCAGGCCAGGGTGATAAAGTTGTGGGGTGAAGATGGCGCGCAGGCGCAGGCCAAGGCCGCCGACTGTCAGATTCCCCAAGTGGTTGCGACCGCGGCGGAAGCCATCACCGGCGTCGATCTGGTGATGGTCTGCAACCGCTATGGCGACGATCACACCGCGCCCGCCCGGCTCGCCATCGAGGCTGGCCTGCCAACCTTTGTCGATAAACCCTTTGCTAATGATTTTGCCGATGTCCTGGCGCTCAGTCAACTCGCCACGCAAAAGGGTGTGCCGCTCATGTCCTGTTCGGCGGTACGCTATGCGGTGGAGGTGCTAGAATTGCAGCCGCGTCTGCCTAGCTTTGGCCCGTTGAATCTGGCGGTGACGACCGGCCCCGCCGTTGGCGACTTCCCCAATCCGCGCGCCCGCCATCCCTTCTTTTATGGCATTCACCCGGTCGAACTGCTTCATACGCTCTTGGGGCCAGGGGCGGAAGCGGTGACAACCAACCGCACCTCCCGTGGCGATGTCGCTCTGGTGCAGTATGCTGATGGCCGCCAGGGGGTGATCAACCTGCTGCAAAAGTCACCCAGCCTCTACTACGGCGCCGTCTTTGGCGAAAGCGGCTGGGCCGAGATCAACATCCGCAACTGGACAGATTTTTATGTGGAGACGCTGGCGCAGATCATCAACATGGCCGTTACCAGGACGGCGCCCTACCCCATCGCTTGGGCTGTGGAAGTGATGGCGATCCTAACCGCGCTGATCCGTTCGGCGGAACAGGACGGTCAACGCATTTTGCTGAGTGAGTTAGCCCATGAACAATAACGTTACTCCTGTCACGCTGGCGATTGTCGGCCCCGGCCGGATGGGGCAACTCTATGCGCGCATTGCCGCCGAGGCCGCGACCATGCGCCTGGCCGCCATTTGTGGTCGCCGCGCCGAGGCAACCCAAGCCGTCGCCGCCGCCTATCAGGTCCCTGGCTATGCCGCTGGCGATACCCAGTCCACGTTGGCCGCCCACCCAGAGATCGACGCCGTAATCGTCGCCGCCTCGGAATGGGCGCACTTGGAGCCGGTGCTGGCGAGTTTGGCCGCGGGCAAACATGTGTTGGTGGAAAAGCCAATGGCGCTCAGTGTGGCCGATGCCACTGCAATGGTCGAGCAGGCGGCCAAGGCCGGCGTTCACCTGATGGTCTGTCACAGTTTGCGTTTTGATCCACGCTTTGTCTCGCTACGGCAGGCGGTCAGCAACGGTGCGATTGGGGAGGTGTTGCACCTCTATGCCCGGCGCAACGCTCCGCAACTTGCCGTCGAACGGGTGCTAGGGCGGTTCCCGCTGGCCTATTGGCTGGCGCCCCATGACATCGACATGATGTTGTGGACCACCGGCAGCCCGGTGCAAAAGGTGATGGCTTATTCACGGGCGGGTGGCAAGGAACGGGCAGATTTTATTATCGCCGTGTTGACCTTTGCCAACGGCGCCATTGGTGTGTTGGAGAGTTCCTGGGGTACGCCGGCCGTCAGCGGCCAACCGGTGGCCGAACAATTCACCGTGCGCGGTACAGCCGGTATGGCCGAGTTGTTGAGCAACCAGACCGGCGTTGCCGTCTATGCCGCCGGCGCCGCGCCCGACTATCCGGATCTGGGCTATACCCCCGTCATCCACGACCAGCAGGATGGCATGTTCCGCCGTCTGCTCCATCACTTTGTCGGCGTGGTGCGCAACCAGCACCCGCCGGTGGTGACAGGGGCGGATGGGTTAGCGGCAATCCGGGTGGCGGCGGCCATTGATCAGTCATTGCGTGAAGGGCGTGAAATCGCAACCGCTTAGGCGCGTGGCGCTGGTCAGGAGTAGATTGTTCATCCTCCCATCAGTTGACCAGCGGCGCACACCTGAGGCTGTGTAGTTACGCGAAATCCATATTAACCAGGAGTATTTTTGTGATCAACTCAATTGAACATATTGCCATTGCGGCCAGTGACCCGGCAGCCCTGGCCGAGTGGTATTGCGCCACGCTGGACTTTACCATGGTGGTCGCCCGCGTCGAGAGCAAAACCTATTTTGTCGGGCTTCCCGGTGGCGGCATCGTAGAGATCATCGCTGTCGATCCCAAAGCGCACGGCCAAGGGGCACCCCACACCGTGGGCCTTCATCATCTGGCGCTGGCCGTCAGCGATTTTGCGAGCGTTGCCCAAAGGTTACAAGCCCAGGGCATCCATTTTATCGGCCCGGCCTACCGCAGCGATGATGGCGGAACGCAGTTTGATTTTTTCTGTGACCCGGAAGGCAACCGCTTACAGTTGGTGCAACGGGCGCGTCCATTGGGGACATGACTGGGGACATGAGCATGCCGATCAACTGGGGCATTCTCGGTGCTGGCAAGATCGCCGAACGCCAAATGGTCAGTGCGATAGCGCAATCGCCCGGTCAACGGCTGGCGGCGGTGATGAAACGCGACCGCGCCCAGGCCCAACACTTTGCCGAGCAACATGGCGTACCCCGTTTTTATGATACGGTGGCTGGGCTTCTGGCTGACCAGGAGATCAACGCCGTCTATGTGGCGACGCCGCCCCATCTCCACGCCGAACAGACGATCCAGGCTGCCGAGGCGGGTAAACATATCCTCTGCGAAAAACCGCTGGCGTTAACCAGTGGGCAGGTGCAGACAATGATCGACGCCTGTCGCGCCAACGGGGTAGGGTTGATGGTCTGTTACTACCAACGCTACAACACACGCCATCAGCAGATCAAACAGTTGCTAGCCGCCGGCGCCATCGGTCAGGTAACGGCGGCGCGCCTCAACTTTTCCGACTATTTCCCGCCCACCCCCGGCTATTGGCATCACGACCCGGCGATCAGCGGCGGCGGGCCATTGATGGATTTAGGCGTCCATTGTATCGATCTGCTGCGCTATCTCTGTGGTGAAATCACCGCCGTCACTGCGCTCATTGACACCTTGGCAGCCCCTTCCCCAGTAGATGATACCGCCACCTTGCTGCTCAAACTCGCCAACGGCGCGCAGGCGGTGATCACCAGCCATTGGAGTACGGCCAATTTTGAACCACAGCAGAGCAATGGCCTGGAGATCAACGGTACACTGGGCACAATCCAGGCTGCGCCCCTTTCGGCCAAAGACTCTGCGGGTACGTTGCGCCTGGTCACGGCGGCGGGGGTGCAAGATTTTTCTGTGGCGCCGGGCGGGGTGCGTCCGCATGTGGCTTTACTTATTGACTTTGCCCATGCCCTAGCCAGCAACACCCCTGCCCCCATCCCTGGCGAGGAGGGGTTGGCTGGTTTGCGGGTGATCGAAGCGGCCTATCAATCGGCCCAAAGCGGCAAACTCATGCAAATTGACGATACAAACTTTTAGGACGCGGATTTGCGCGGAACCACGCAGATAATAGCAGATGGGGCAACCGTCGCCCCAAGGGCTTCGAGTACAATCTTCCGGGAAGGTCTGTTCTGTCGACCAAATGGACCGGTCAAACCTTCCCGGAAGATGGCCGGTCAGCCCCTTGCGTTCCTGGTGAACCTATCCGATTTGCATCTGCGTAGTTCCGCGAAAATCCGCGTCCTACTCAACGAAAGCAGTGGTGTATGCGTTCGGTCTTTTTCTGGGAAGCGGCTGGCCTTTCCTTGACCCAAGCAAATCCGTATGGCGGGTTGCTGGCCCGTGGGTTGGCGGCGGCGGGGGTGGAATTGGTGGCCGGCCATGCGGAGGAATTTAATCGCGCTTGGCTAGAAGCGAACCGCCGGGTGGTTGATGTGTTGCACCTGAACTGGCCCCACTACATGTACGATGCGCCTCGGTTGGAGGAGCGGGTGGCGCGCGGGGCCGAGTTGATCGCCAACCTGGCCTTGGCCCGTGAATTGGGTTATAAGGTGGTTTGGACCGTGCATAATCTCTTTCCCCATGACAGCCAGAATCGCGATCTGGATCGCTTGGTGCGGCTGGCGTTGACCCAATGCTGCACAGCCCTGATCGTCCATTGTGACCATGCCCGCCATCTGGTGCAACGCCATTTTCACCGCACAGAAAAGGTTTTTGTCATTCCCCACGGTCACTTTACCGACGCTTATCCGAACACGATGAGTCGGGCTGAAGCGCGGCGGCAACTGGGCATTGGCGCAGAACGGTTTGTCTATCTCTTTTTCGGCAATGTGCGGCGCTACAAAGGGTTGGAACAGCTTTTGACAACCTTCCAAGCGTTGCCCGATCCGCAAAGTGTGCTGCTGATCGCGGCCAAGACCTACAACGCCTACGGCGATGATTTTGTGGAACAAGCCCGGCAGGCCGACCCGCGCATTATTGTCTGTCCTTCGCGCTTCTTTGCTAATGAAGAGTTCCAGCTTTATTTTAATGCGGCGGATGTCGGGGTCTTTCCCTTTGTCGATGTCCTCACCTCCGGTTCGACAATTACGGCGCTCTCCTTTGGGCTGCCGGTTATCGTGCCAGCCGTAGGTTGTCTGCCGGAACTGGTTGATAATACCGTTGGCATCTGCTACGATCAACAACAGCCGGAGGCACTGCAGAGCGCAATGCTTGCCATGCAACAGCGCGATCTGACGCCGCTGCGCGAAGCGGCTTATGCACGGGCGCAAACGCTGGATTGGCAGACCATTGCTCGCCAAACCATAGCCGCATATCAGGCGTAACCCCATGTTTACCATTACCGCGTCAACCGTCGCCACGCCTACAGGCCGCCTGACCTATTGGTTGCATCGGCCCGACCATGCCCAGGCATCCAATGCCCTCTTGTTGACCTTTTCGTCGACGCGCCAGTCGGCTTTTTATGAAGAGCCACAAGAGATTCCAGCCCGCTTGTTTGCCGCTGCCGGTCATGCCGTTGTCAGCTTTGATCTGCCCCATCATGGCGAACAGGTTAACCGCTTTGGGCAGGGCATTGATGGATTTTGCGCCGCCTTTTGCGCCGGTGTCGATCCCTTTGCCCAGTTTATCGAACAGGGCCTGGCTGTGATCGACGCCTGTCTGGCGCAGGGAGTGGGGCAAGGGGGCATTGTGGTTTGTGGCGTTTCACGGGCGGCTTACTGTGCATTGCGTCTGGCCGCGGCGGATCACCGGATTCGAGCGGTTGCTGCGCTAGCACCAGTGACCGATTGGCGGCGCTTACGTGAATTTGCTGCTGTACGTGATCAACCCGCAGTGGCCGCACTGGCGCTCGACCACTGGGCCAAACCCCTGGCGGGGCGACCGCTCTATCTGGCCATCGGACATCACGACGAACGCGTCGGCAGTGACGCCTGTGTGCGGTTTGTCCTACAGTTGATGACCGCCAGACAAACCCAACCTGATCCACCGCCAGCGTTGCAATTTTATCTGGTCGATTCCCCCGGCCACGCTTTTGCCGATGAGTGGCGACGGGCAGGCGCAGAATTTTTGCTGGCGCAACTGAACGATCATTTATGAACCAGTATCTCTTACTTCCTAATAATTTATGAACCAGTATCTCTTACTTCCCGATCAACTATGGGACGGCGAAGCCGAGCGCAGCCAAGCGGGGCTGGCGGTGTTGATTGATAGTGAACGCGGCCTGATTACCGCAATCCTACCAGTGGGCGAAGCGCCGCCCGATCTGCCGCGCATTGACCTGCCCGGCTGCACGCTCCTGCCCGGCTTGATCGACGCCCATGTTCACTATAGCGCCGTGATGGGGCCGGCTTTTCTGGCCGCCGGCGTTACCACCATTCGGGATGTGGGCAATGATCTGGCCTGGATTCTCGACCAGCGGGCGCGTCACGCCGTTGACCCCACGCTTGGCCCGCGTATTGTCTGTTGCGGTCTGCTGCATGATGGCCCGAATGCCTATTGGCAGACAATGGGCCGTTCTCATGCCGACGCCGAAAGTCTCCGCCGGTCGATCCGGGCACATGTGGCCGCGGGCGTCGATCAGATCAAGCTCTACGCCGGTCTGGATTTGAGTCTGTTGCGGGCCGGCGTTGATGAGGCGCACAGACAGGGGAAGTTTGTATTGGCGCACTTGGGCAGCACCCGTGGTGAAGAGGCGGCGCAGAGTGGCTTGAACGAGATTGAGCATCTGGATCAATGCGGTGTCGCCTGGCGTGCGGCAACCCCTGCTGAAGATGATGAATTTATCGCCTTATTACAGAAACATAACGTTGTCATCGACCCGACCCTGGTGGTGTGGGATCGTTTGGGGCGCATCCTGGATCGCGCCTTTCATCACGACGAGCGCCGTCGATGGGCACACCCAGTGCATCTGGCCATTTGGAATCGCTACCTGAGCCGTCACGAACCGCCCCATCGCCGATTGCGTTTTCAGACGGCCATGCCGCACCTCAAACGTTTTCTCTGGCGCGCCCAGCTTCAAGGGGTGACGATTGCGCTCGGCACCGATACGCCTTTCCCCCATCTCATCCCCGGTTTTAGCGTCCATGACGAACTGGCGATGTATGTGGATGCCGGCCTGCGCCCGGTTGAGGCGCTCCGTTCAGCGACTAGCGTCAATGCCCAGGTTTTGGGGTTGCCAGAGCAGGTAGGGCGGATCGCACCGGGCTTGGCGGCTGATCTCGTGGCGGTGCAAGGCAACCCGCTGGTGCGCATTGATGACATTAGCAATATTGTCTGCACAGTGCGTAGCGGCCATCTCTTCCGCGCTGAGGAGTTACTGCCACGCCTGCAAGCCACCTTAGACCATACCCCAGATGATGCGATCACTCGTGACTTGCTGGGCTATGTGAATCGTGAACCCCCATCCCGTAGGGACGGGTGAATTTAGGGAGGTCGTCGAGGATCCAAGGGGTTGGCAAGCGAATCTTCCGGGAAGGTTTGACCGGATGATCCTGTCAGCCGGACCGACCTTCCCGGAAGATGGTTGGCAAGCCGCTTTGTTCTCATTGAACCAATTTTTACACCACTACTCGAAGGGTTATATAGAGGCTACTATGACCACACCAACCACAACCTCATTACTCATCCGCGCCGGCTTGCTCTTTGACGGCAGCAACGGCGCGACCCAACCCGATCAAGCGGTCTGGATCACCGATGGCCGGATTCGTGCGGTCGGCCCGTCGGCAGCGATCCGCCAACAGGTGCCGCCGGACAGCCAGGTGATCGACCTGGGTGACGTTTGTTTGGCCCCCGGCTTGATCGACAGCCATACACACTTGAGCCTGGCCGGCGATGGTCGTCCCTATGCCGCCATGTTTAGCGAAAGCGACGAGATGATGGCCTTGATCGGCGCCATGAATCTGCGCAAACATCTGGCCGCCGGCATTACCACCATTCGCGAACATGGCGCCCGCAATAAGGTCGGCTTTGTCCTCAAGGAGGGGGTGCAGCGCGGCTACATCCCCGGCCCGCGGATGCAGGTCAGCGGGCGGCCCATTACCTGCACCGGCGGTCATTTTCACTTTTGCAACGAGGTAGCTGACGGCGAGGACGAGATTCGCAAGTCGGTGCGGCGGTTGGTGCATGAAGGAGCAGACTATATCAAGATCATGGCCTCTGGCGGCGGCACGGCCGGCACCATCCCCGGTCGCGCCAGCTATTCGGTGGCTGAACTGCACGCCGCGGTGCATGAGGCCCATCACTTTCATCGGCTCACGGCGGCCCACTGTCGCGCCAAAGAGTCGATGGTGCGCGCCGTGGAAGCGGGCATCGACCTGATAGAACATGCCGAGTTTCTCGACCCCGACGATCAACTGCGCTTTGACCCCAAGCTGGCCGAAATGATGGTCGAGTCGGGCATCTGGATCAGTCCGACCTTGCAGGCGTGGACCAACTACCCGCGCATTGTCGAACTGCGTATCCAACGCGACGCCGGTCAACTATCGGCGCAAGGGGAAGAGACGCTCCAGACATTGGAAGCACGCGCCGAAACGCGGCTGGTCGTCATGCGTCAGATGTTGGAATATAACCTGCGTCACCGCATTGTCCCCGGCACCGATTCGGGCGTCGGCAGTCTGGCCTTTGGTCATCTGGACTATGATCTGCAACTGCTGGTGCAGGTTGGTTTTACGCCGGCAGAGGCGTTGCTTTCAGCTACCCGCATTTCGGCGGAAGCGTGTGGGCTGGCCGACGAACTCGGTACGATCCAGCCGGGTAAAGTGGCCGATCTCGTCGCCTTTGCCGGTGACCCAACGCGTGACATTGGGGCGGTCAGCCAGGTGGTCGCCGTTTTCCAGGCGGGGCAACGGGTGTAAACGGTTAACGCATCCTGTCGGGTGCAATTTCGTCCCGTAGGGACGACTGAGTTTAGGAGGAGAGAACAAGAAAATAAACATACGATTGTCACCCTGTAAGTACGCCTAAACTCAAGCGTCCCTATGGGACGAGTTCACGTGCGAGGTTGAAAACAAACATAACCCTATTTTACCAGGAGATGAAACATGAAACTGGCAACATACATTTATGCCCAACAGCAACGCGTCGGCGCCGTAGTTGGTGACCAAGTATTTGATCTTGCCGCCGCACTACAAGCCAGCGGCAAAGGCGATCCGGCCCAAGCAGCGTCGATGTTGACTTTGTTGGCCGGTGGGCCAAGCACCTTGGCCGCGGCCAACGCCGCTGTAACCTGGACGCAGGCACGCGGCGAAGAGGCACAGTCGCTGGCGCAAGTCAAACTCTGTGCGCCGATCCCTTGTCCCGGCAAGTTGCTCTGTCTGGCGGGTAACTACGCCTCCCACATTGAGGAAGGGGGTGGCAAATTTGCCGGCAAGGCCAAGATGATCCCCCGCTTTTTCAGCAAACCCTGCACCTCCGTGATCGGCACAGGCGATGCGATCCGGGTGCCGTCCTCCACCGGCTTTGCCGACTGGGAACTGGAACTGGCGGTGGTCATCGGTAAGGCCGGTCGCAATTTAACAGCGGCGCAGGCGACGGATCACATTGCGGGCTATACGATCTTCAATGACATCTCGGCCCGCGAGTTGACCTTCCGCAAAGACCTGCCCCTGCAAGAGGGTGATTGGTTCTTTGATTGGCTGGTGGGCAAGTGGCTCGACACCTTTGGCCCGATGGGACCCTGGCTGGCCACCGCGGATGAGGTGGCGCAACCGGATAATCTACGGATGCAGCTCTGGTACAACGGCCAATTGCAACAGGACGCCAACACTGGCCAGATGATCTTCTCACCTGCTGAAGCCATCGCCTTTATCTCGCAGTTTGTCACCCTCCAACCGGGGGATATTATCAGCACTGGCACCCCGGCCGGCGTCGGTCACACCAAAAAGCTGCGCCTCAACCCAGGCGACCAGATCCGCGGGGAGATCGAAGGGCTGGGGGTATTGGAAAATTCAGTCGAACGGTTAGAAGAATAAGCGCTGCCTTGACCGCTTTGGGGCAAGGGATCAGGTACAGTTTCAGATTGACATCATAGTTACTCCTTGTGTACAATTATATGTACGGAAAATTGTACACAAGGAGTAACTATGATCAAAACACCACAAATCGAGACGGTGACTGAATTTCGTGCGAATTACAAAGCCACCTTCGATAAGCTGACGAATGGCCCTGTTTTTCTCTTGCAACGTAGTGACGTCACTGCGGTTTTGCTTTCACGCCGCGAATACGACCAACTGCTGGAACGCCTTGAAGAACTGGAAGACATCGCCGCCGTACAGGGGTACGAGCGCCGTAAAGCGGCTGGGGATGTTTCATACCGCGAGTTATCACCTACGGAAATCGCGGAGTGGGCAAACGATGCAGTACAGGATTAAGATCGAACAGGAAGCAGAGCGCCAACTTGAACGTTTACCCGGCAATATACGCCAGCGTATTAAGCGGGTAATCGCTGGACTAGCGAGCAATCCCCGACCTGTTGACACAAAACAGATGGAGCCGCCGCATGACGATAAGTGGCGGCTACGTGTAGAAAACTATCGCATTATCTACACAATCGAAGATGAGATCGTCCTGGTAACGATCATCCGCGTGGGAAAGCGAACGCCGTCAACCTATGCGGATCTGTGAACCTTCTACAATACCGAGAAGTGCAAGGAGTTACAATGAACATCTACCGCGCGGGACTTGTGGGTTGCGGTCGCATTGGCACGCTTTGGGAAACCGACCCGCCGATCCCAGTCACTCATGCCGGGGCATTGGCGGTATTGCCACAGACGCAACTGGTGGCGGGCGCCAGCCGCGGCGCTGAACATCTACAAGCGTTCGGCAAACGTTGGGGGGTGGACGCGCTCTATCTCGACTATCGCGAGATGTTTGCCCGGGAAAAGCTAGACATTGTCTGTATTGCCACCCACCCCGGTCTGCACCGGCCCATTGTCGAAGCGGCGGTTGCCGCTGGCGTCAAGGGCATCCTCTGTGAAAAGCCGTTGGCCTTGAGCTTGGCCGACGCCGATGCGCTGGTGGCGGCTTGTCGTTCGGCTGGCTGCGTGCTTTCGGTTAACCACTCCCGGCGTTGGGACCCAGCCCATCGCCAAGCCAAGGCAATGGTGGAACAAGGGCTGATTGGCGAGTTGGTGGCGCTCTATGGCTTTTGTCAGGGGGTTAAACCCTTCCCCGCCTGGACGGCTGACGAAGAGGGGCCACTGATCCACGACGCTGTCCATCTCTTTGATCTCTTCCGCCTCTTTGCCGGCGAGCCGCAGTCGGTGGTCGGCACGGCGGTGCGACGCAAACAGCCCTTCCGCGTGGAGGATGACAGTCACGCCATTTTCACCTTTGCCAACGGGTTGAGTGGGGTGGCAATGGTCAACGAACTGACCCGCTACAATCGGTTTGGCATTGAAATTCAGGGTACGGACGGCGCCATTCTGTTGGATGAAACGGGCGCCCGTTGGTGGCGCAGTGTGGATCGCACCGATCGCATCAACGAACCCAACCCACAGATCGAGTGGTGGAGCCTAGAGCCGGAACCCTTCCCAGCGGTGCCGACGACCAGTTCGATCTTGGAAGCGGTGCGCGAACTGGTCACCTGTATGGAGACAGGCGCAACCCCCAGCTCCCCCGGTGAAGATGGCGTTGCCTCGCTGGAAATGGTGATGGCGATCTATGAGTCGCAACGGCGGGGCAATCAGCCGGTGGCCTTTCCATTGATAGAACGCGCTTCGGTGCTTTATCGCCTACGTGAAGAAGGGTTCTTTTGAGGGGAGAAAAGCAGCAACTATTCTACAGAAGCAGACCGGTTCTCAAGCGTAGTTGGTAGTTGGTTATTCTATTGCTTTGATATGAAAATCATGCTAGACTAGTTCTTGTTGCGAAAGGCATCCATCAACCGCAGAGCCGCAAAGCACGCAGAGGAGTTTCTCTGGTCTTCTTTGCGCTCTCTGCGCCTTTGCGGTTGCTTTTGTCGCTTTCGCAACAGAAACTAGACTAAGTCGTCAATGATTAACGTCTACTGGTCAGCAAAGGATCAATATGGTTTCAGAAGAAATTGATGTGGCAGTTACGTTACCGCGCGTATTATGGGAGGCGCTGCAGGGTCGCGCCCAAAGTGAACATAAAGATGAAACTACTTTATTAGTGCGCGCCATTGAACAGTTATTAGAACAAACCACAACCCAGCAACTGATGGAACAACAGTTAGCGCGTGAATGTGCAGAATTAGCAAAACTTGAATTTGATGATGTCGGCGCCGAAGAGGAATGGTTAGTTGTTCAAAATGAAGCCTTACACAGTGCTGAAACTGCTCTGAGGCAGCAATCATGACAATTGAGAAAGGCGATGTCTTCTTTTGCAACCTCGATCCGACCTTTGGTCATGAACAGAGTGGGAAACGTCCGGTTGTTGTTGTCCAAACAAATGCCGCTAATGACAAACTTAACACGGTGATGGTGGCGCCATTGACTTCAAATCTGAAGGCGCGCGGCTATCTGTTAACTGTCTTTGTATCGGCGCAGAACAATGGCCTAGCCAAAGATTCTGTACTTTTGCTTTTCCAGGTGCGCACGCTCGACAAGCGACGGCTTGAACGCAAAGTTGCGCACCTGGATGATGCGACTATGGCGCAAGTCGATCAGGCGTTGCGCCGAGCATTTGATCTATGAATATCCCCAATCGAATTTGACGTGGGAAACAATGAGCGCCTCCTTTATCCTCATCGTACAATCAGTAGACCGCAACGCAGCCGCGATTGCAATGGGCCGACTCTGGACTACGCGACTGCATGCCTGCGGACTACTGACAATGATTCGCAAAGGAAAACCAACATGACCGAATTACGTATTGCCCTTCTTGGCTCCGGTTATATGGGGCGCACCTATGCCGAGTGTATTGCAAAACATAACAGACGAGCGAAATTAGTCGCCATCAGCGGCGGTACACGGGCGCCGGGGTTAGCGGCTGATTACGGGGTGGATTATGTCGAAAGCTATCCGGCGCTGCTGGAGCGTTCCGATGTGGATGCGGTGTTGATTGCCACGCCCCATGTCAACCACCTGGAACAGACGCTCCTGGCCGCGCAACATGGCAAACATGTCTTGTGTGAAAAGCCGCTCTCCACCTCGGTGGCCGACTGTACCACGATGATCGACGGCTGTCGCCAGGCTGGGGTGATGTTGCAGGTGATCCAGACGCTGCGTTTTCGCGGGACGCCGGCGCGGGCCAAGCAGTTGATCGACGCCGGGGCCATCGGCAAGGTCTGGATGATTCGCGGGCAGACCTTGGTGCGCACCTACATCATCGACAAATCGTCCTGGGCCGCCGCGCCGGAAAATGGCGGCGCCTTTCTCGACATGGGCGTCCACAACTTCGACATTATGCGCTTCTGGAGCGGCGCCGAGGTACAGCGGGTCTATAGCCAGATCGATACCTTTGGCGCCACCGACGCCCCCGGCATGAGCGCTATGACCCAACTGACGATGAGCAACGGCGTGGCCGTGCAACAGTGGATGTCCTTTGAGGTCGCCACGCGCTACATGACCCAGAGCCAGCACATCTATCACATCCTGGGCGAGGAGGGGATGATCGAAGTGGATGGCTATGGCAAATTGCTGCTGGCCAAAGGCGACACGGTGGAGACCGTCTGGGAGCAACCCAAATTTGACTTTGTCAACCGCCCGCTGGACCCCATCCGGTTGGAAGCCTTCTTCACCCAAATCCAGTGCTTTGTCGATGACCTGCTCGATGGGCGCCCGGCGACGGTGCCCGGCGAAGAGGGGCGCGCTGCTGTGGCGATTGTGGAGGCGGCACGAGAGTCAGCGCGCACGGGGCAGGCGGTTACGGTAGGGTGATATTTAGAGCATAGTCAATGGAGGCAAAGGCGGTTTTGAACATGGTACTTTCTAACGCTGACTGGCAATCGATCCAAGCCCGCGCCGCTTCACCAGCCTTTGCCGCAGCCATACAACGCTTGCGGCATGAGGTCGCTGATTTTCTCGCTCACCCCGTCGCCGTGCCGACGGAACCGGGCGGCTATTACCATGACTATTTCTGTCTCGATCATGGCGTACAACTGCACTTTGACCCGGCATCGCCTCACCACCACCGTTGCCCCATTGACAACGCGATCTGGCAGGGCGAGCGCTTTGATGCGGCGTGGCGCTGGTTTGTCAACAACCGGCTGGCAGAGAGTGCGCTACGGTTGGCGGTACTCTGGCGGCTAGAAGGCAATCCAGCCCATTTGATGCCGGTTGTCGAGACCTTGACCGGTTATGCGGCCCAGTACGCCAATTATCAACAAGTTCCCCGCACCGTGGCAAACCCTGGCGTAGCGACTTATACGACACTGGACGAGTCGGTGTGGGTTTTGCCGCTGGCCTGGGCCTTTGACCTAGTGCGCGACCAGCTTTCCGCAACCGAACGCGACCAGATTGCCCAGCAGCTTTTTACCCCGGTAGCCGATCATTTGGTCGCCCACCACTTTGGTGGGATTCATAACTTTGCCTGTTGGCACAACGCAGCCATCGGCACCATTGGCGTTCTCCTCGACCGGGCTGATCTGGTCGCCTTTGCCATGGAGAGCGACTTTGGCTGCTACAATCAACTTCAACGCGGGGTGCTGGCCGATGGGTTGTGGTTTGAAGGCTCCTTTAGCTACCATTTCTACACCCTCTACGCCCTGTTGACCCTGGCCAAAGCGCTGCGTCACCACCCCGGCTATGACTTGCGCCAGCGCCCAGAACTGCGCGCCATGTTGCTGGCGCCGATTCAATCGGCCTACCCCGATTGGTCGTTGCCCGCGCCCAATGACTGCTGGTATTTCGCTAGTCTCCTGAGTGACTGTTGTCATGGCGTGCCGCCGGGGCCGGCCTTTTACGAGATCGGCTACGCCTGGTTTGACGAACCGCGCTTTGGCGAAGTCCTCCAGCGCGCCTACCAACAAGGCCCACGTAATAGCCTGGACGCCCTGCTCTTTGGGCGAACGGCGCTACCGGCGACAGCCCAATCCGCTTTGCCCAGCGCACATCTGACCGCTTCGGGGTATGCCCTCTTGCGCGATATGCCAACGAGTACAACCGCCGCTGAAACTGATCAACGCTACTTGCTACTCAAGTACGGCCCACATGGCGGTGGGCATGGGCATCCCGATAAGCTTAACTTGATTTTGTCGGCCTATGGCGAACGGCTCTCACCGGATTTGGGGACGCCGGGCTACGGTTTAGACCTCTTTGAAAGTTGGTATCGTCAGACAATCTGTCACAATACGGTGACGATTGACGGCTACTCGCAGCCGGAAGCAACGGGACAGATCAATCATTTTCAGGATGAGGGCGATTTTCAGGTTGCTGATGCCAGCGTCCGTTGGGAAGATGCCGGCCCCTATCACGGCGTCACCATGCGCCGCGTCATCCTGGCGCGACCAGACTATTTCCTCGATCTCTTTTTGGTGGAAGCGCCGGAAACCCGCCGTATCGACTGGATCTATCGCAACGCCGGCCAGTTACAGAGTAGGTTGCCGCTGACAGCTTATCCAGTGCTCGGTGATGAAGGGGAAGGCTACCGTCATATCGCCCAGCCGCAACACAGCCGCACTGACGCGCCGTTTCAGGTAAACTGGCAAACCGGCGCCATTGGTCTACACCTGTGGGCAGCCGGCGCCATCGGGACGACCGTCATTACCGGCGTCGTGCCCGGTAATCCGCCGACTGATCCGTTTACGACTTTACTCCAGCGGCGACATGGTGCAACAGCCACCTTTCTCACCCTCTTTCACCCCTTTCGGGTCAAACCAGCGATCACAGCAGTTGAGTGGCTGGGGCAGGACGACCAGCAGAGCGACTGGCTTGGTTGCCGGGTCATGTTGGGCGACCAGGGCGACCAGTGGTTGATCCAACGGCAGCTCGCTTCCACTCCGCCGGTTTTGGTTGCAGAAGCGACAACCGGCAACAAATTTCGCTACTTTCTGTAACAAGTAAGCGCGTAAGCCGGTCAAGAACCGACTACGCGCTTACTTGTTACCTCCCTTCTTCCGTAACTACTAACCCCTCCCTAACCCTCCCCTGATAAGGGAGGGAACCGTGGTGTACTCGACCGTTCCTCCCCCAAGCTGGGGGAGGTTAGGAGGGGGTGGCTTGGTAGTTACCTTCTTCCTTTGTTTACAGCGAGTCCGCCTACAAAAGTCATTTGACAGTAGGTAATACCATTGTTATAATGTAGGACAGGTAACGAGTAGCCTTCCGCTCGGCCAAGGCATCCTGGTCAATCGGCTGAAAACCACAGAGGCATTCGTCATCATCTCCCAGTACACAATTTGTGATCCGCCATTTTTAACGCGTCATCCAACCATAGGATGCTGAACAGCTTGTCGTTCTCAAGCAACCGGATGGTACTGCGCCTACAGTGTTGCGCTTATCCCGGTGGCTTGTTGACATTATAGGTTCCTGCACTTGTAAAACGTAAAGGAGAAGATGCATGTTGGCTAGAAAGCGACCACGTATCGGTGTTATTCTCACCTTTTGTGTCGTCCTCGGTATGGTGCTATCGGCGTGTGCGGCGCCCGTTGCACCGGCGCCGGCGCCGGCAGCCGAAAGTGGCAGCGGTGAACAATCTGCCGCCCCTGGGGTGCGCGCCTTACCGGATGACGCCGCCGAAGACCAAACCATCCGCTATGTCACCCGGAACTTTAGCCGCTTGAATCCGGCCTCGGAAGGCGGCTTCGGGCGCCCCTGGATCTCCTTCATGTGGATGACCATGTTCCTCAATGACCGGGAGAACAACATTAAGCCCTGGCTGGCGACCGACTATTCGGTGAGCGACGATGGCCTCTCCTATACCATCAACATCCACCCTGGCGCCAATTGGTCGGATGGTTCGCCGGTGACGGCCCAAGAAGCCATCGATTACTGGACCTATGGCCTCAGCCCGAAATGCACTGGCTGCTGGCTCTCCTATGTCAGTGGCTTTTCGCTGATTGAAGGGGCCAAAGGGGTGATCGATGGTTCTGCCGAGACGGTGACCGGGCTAAAAGCCGTGGACGAAAAGACGCTGGAAATTAAGCTAGAGTCACCCAGCCCCACCTTTATCAACAACCTGGCTCACTTTAACACCGGTTTTATGAAGATGGAAGATGTGGGCGAAGACGAGTTTTCCGCTGGCCCCGATACCCGTGTCAATGGCCCCTTTAAGATTGAAGAATGGGATGTTGATGCGCAGAAGCATGTGCTTGTGCAGAACCCGGCCTGGTGGGGTGACCCCAAACCGTACATTCAGCGCATCATCGCCCAGCCTTCACAAGACGAAAACGTCTCCTTTATCATGTGGCAGAACGACGAAGTGGATATTGCCCACTGGTTGAGCAACATCCGCCAACCGCTGCGCGAGAGCGAGCCGGAGAGCTTTGTCCAGATTCCCTATGCCACCAACTTCTTTTTCCCCTTCTGGACCAGCTTGGAACCGATGGATGACATCAATCTGCGCAAGGCGCTGGTTCATGCCGTCGATTGGGATGCCGCTATCAATGCAGCCTGGGAAGGCGCCCGCAACGAACGGGTGATGAAGACCCATCTGACGCCGGAACTGGCCTGCTATAAGGCCGACAACTGGCCCGATTTTGGTTACAACCCGGAGAAGGCCAAAGAAGAACTCGCGGCCTCCAAGTATGGCTCTGCCGAGAATTTGCCCAAGATTCGCATCACCGTGGGCGGTCAATCGCCTAACTATATCCGCACAGCGGAAATTATCATCGAGCAGTGGAAGAACAACCTGGGCATCACCGATGTGGAAGTGCGCCCCGGCACGCTGACCGACGCCTGGGGTCAGGAAGCTGATCAGGTACAGGTGCGCCGCTCTAGTTGGGGCGCCACCATCCCGCTGCCTGGTGACATGGTGGCCGGTCTCTATAAGTGGGCCAGCACCCCCGAAAATGTTGGCCTGGTGGACGAAGAACTGGGCGTCATGGTTGATGAATTACGCACCATCGCCCCCGACGCGGCCAACTATTGCGAAAAAGTGCAAGCGGTGGAAAACCGCCTCTTGGGTCACTATTACTTCATGCCCATGATCTGGGATCTCTACGAATACAATGTCAAGCCCTGGGTCAAGAACTTCGACACCAACGTCGATAACAACTGGACGGGGTTGTTGGATATGTATATCGCCGAACATTGATCAATCATTAATGGAAAAACGGATAATCATTAATTGTTAATACGTTCTGCCAACAGTTCGCATTAGCAATTAATGATTAATCATTCTCCATTAATTATTTATTATCTTATCGGCGTCTTCTTCATTGCGGATGTTGTCTTATGCTCCAATATATTTTCACGCGTCTAGCAATCGCCATTCCCACCTTTCTGGCGGTCATGTTCATTACCTTTACGCTGACGACAATCAGTCCTTTTGATCCAGTGGCGATGATGTTGGCCGAGCAGCCTAATCTGGATACCTTACAGAAAGAAGAAGTTATTCAGCGCGTTCGCCAACAGTATGGCCTGGATGACCCGTTTCTGGTGCAGTTTACCAAGTATGTGCAACGGGTGGTGCAGGGTGATTTGGGGGTGTCGATCAACGGCCAGCGTGATGTATTGCGGGCGATGATAAAAACCTTCCCGATCTCTTTGCAACTGGGAGTGGCCGGCGCCGCCATGACCGCGCTGGTCGGGATTCCACTGGGGGCGTTGGCCGCGTTGAAACAGAATAGCTGGGTCGATTATACGATTGTCGGCGGTACGCTGGTCTTTCGCTCGCTGCCTGTTTTCGTATTGGCGCCTCTAATGCTGGTTCTCTTTGTCCTGGTGCTAAATATCATGAAAGTGCCGCGCGGATGGGATGGCTTATTTCATTCCAAAACCATCTTGCCGATCTTTATTTTGATGTTAGGCCCATTGCCGGTGGTAGTACGCCAGACGCGCCAGGCAGTGCTAGACATTTTTGCCCAAGATTATGTGCGCACGGCCAAGGCGAAAGGGCTAAAGATGTGGCTGATCATCGCTCGTCATATTTTGCGTAACGCCTTAATCCCCGTCGTTACGACACTGGGTTTTGTGGCCGAAGGATTGATTGTCGGCGCGATCTTTCTTGATAGTATCTTTGCTATTCCCGGCTTTGGCGGGGTTGCTGAAGCGGCCTTTCGCGGCTTCGATTACCCCATGTTGCTGGGCGTCACCATGGTTACGGCCTTGACGATCATTGTGACGAACCTACTGGTCGATCTGGTCTATCCATTTCTAGACCCACGGATTCAATTAGAATAATTTTGCTTCATGTAAGGGACTGATCATGTCTAGCACGACGCTGCCGAACCGCGCCCCGGCGCCGGCCTTGAGCTTGTTGCCAACCAAACAACGTTCGCTATGGGGTGATGCGTGGCGCCGCTTATTGCGCAATCGTCTCTCAATTGTTGGGTTAACGATTACAGCGCTGCTTCTCTTTATTGCCCTCTTTGGCCCGCTGTTGGCGCCCTATTCCTACACCGAACAGAATTTGCAACAGGTTGCCAAGTTGCCCAGCGCCGACCATTGGCTGGGTACAGATGAGATTGGCCGCGACCTCTTTAGTCGCGTCCTTTATGGCGCGCGCACGGCCACGCTGGTCGCCACCTTTAGTACGGTGATCAGTGTCTTGCTAGGGCTGGCGTTAGGGGCGTTGGCGGGATACGGTGGGCGGTGGGCTGATATGGCGGTGGGCCGTCTCACCGACATTGTGATGTCGATCCCCGGTCTCCTGCTGGCCGCCTTGATCGCTGTGAGTGTCAAAGATCCGACGGTGAATTGGGCCAAGGAAGTTTACGCACAGAATGGTTTTTTTCTTTTCGCCGATACTACCTGGCTCGATCTGTTGGTTGTCTTTGGCGGCTTGGCCTTTGTCCAGTGGCCGGGCTACGCCCGCCTAATCCGCGCCCAGATTCTGGCGCTGCGTGAAGAGCAATACATTAAGGCGGCGCAATCCGTCGGTGTCTCAGAATGGAAGATCGCGTTGGGACACCTGCTGCCGAATGCGCTTGGCCCCGTTATTGTGACCATGACCTTTAGCTTCTCTAGTGCCATGGCCGCCGAGGCGTCCCTCAGCTATCTGGGGGTGGGTATCCGTCCGCCGCAAGCCAGTTGGGGCAACATGATTCAATCCAACATCGGTAGCTGGTCCTATCGACCTTGGCTGGTGGCTGTCCCCGCGTTGACGCTGGCCTTTTTCACCCTGGGCATCAACTTTCTGGGCGATGGTCTCAATGACGCCCTGAATCCGAAGTCGAGTAAAGCGATTTAATAAATAACCAAGAGGGAAACCCTATGTCGAACCGGAAGTTACGCGCCGCTGTGATTGGCGGTGGATTGGGCGGGCATCATGGCTATGCCTATGCCCGCGCTGAGGAGTATGAACTGGTCGCCACCTGTGACATCAACCCGGCGGCCTTTGACCGTTTTTTTGAACGGGCTAAAATTGAACGTGGCTCGATTCGCGAGTACACCGATTACAAGGAGATGTTCGCCAGAGAGGATTTGGATGTCGTGAGCGTGGCGACGCCCGATCACCTTCATGTCAACCCGGTTTGTGATGCCGCCGAAGCGGGCATCAAAGGCATCTTTTGCGAAAAGCCGCTCTGCACGACCATTGCCGACGCTGATCGCATGGTAGCAACGGTCGAACGCACGGGGGCCAAGCTGGCAATCGATCACACGCGCAGCTATATCCCCGCCTATCAAGCCGTGAAAAAGGCGGTCTGGACCGATGGCGCGCTGGGCGGGTTGACCCGTATCATTGCCCACATGGGGGGCCACCGCTCCATGCTCTTCCGCAACGGCACCCACCTGGTTGATGCCGTTTGCTATCTCGCCAACGCTGAACCGGTTTGGGTGATCGCCGCCCACGAGCGCGGTTTTGAAAACTACGGCACGGTCTACAAGGGCGAGGGGGGTAAAGACCCCAGCCTCGACCCCGGTTCGACCATTATCGTCGAGTTTGCCAATGGCGTGCGCGCCCTCATCAACAGCGCCAAAATGACGCCAGCGCTCTTTGAATTTGACCTGCAAGGGCCAAACGGGCGCTTCTGGTTGACCGACAGCTTCTGCAAAGCGTGGAAGACCGACAAACCCGAAGGCACGCCTACGGAAGTCGCACCGCCAGAAGGTCGCGGCTATATCGACTACTTTGGCGAAAACCTGATCCCAGCGGTGAAAGAGATCGCGCAGATGGTGCTGCATGATGGCCCCAACAGTTCACCTCCCCAACGCGCGCGCGACTCGTTGGAGATCATGCTGGCCGCCCTGATTTCCCAAGAGCAAGGCAGCGCCAAGATCCAGTTGCCCTTACCGCGTGGATAAAGCAAGCCGCAGACACCCGGGTTCTGTCAAAACCTGGGTGTCTGCTGAGACTCATGGTTCGCGGCTACTTGTTGGTCGATCTGGGTCTGAAAGCTGGCCACGGTATTGTTATGGTGGTCGTGTAGCCGTTGGCGGGCTAACGTGAGATTCTGCGCTTTAATGGCGGCCAGAATCGCCACATGTTCCTCAATGATCCCCGGCGGCATCTCAGAGAGGGCAACATGGCGATCAATGGCGTGCATCCGCACCGTCCAGGTGATCTCGAACAATTGGGCGGCCAGTTGGTTGCCACAGCGCCGGTAGAGCAGCGCATGAAAGTCGTGATCTTGCTGGTGAAAGTGGGGGTTGCCTTCTCCACCGGCGACCATCCGTTGGACTATCGTCTCTAGCTCATCAATATCGGCCGGTTGCAGCTTTTGGATCGCTTCGCCGATGAAAAAATCATCCAGGGCGCGGCGAATTTCCAAGACCTGCATGATGTTATGACCGTGAAAGACCAGGCCGTAGGAGAGACCATTGAGGATCGGGTCAAAGTTAAACTCACGCACGACCCGGCCATAGCCTTGGTGGCTTTCCACGATGCCCAGCGCCTCTAAACGGCGGAAGGTTTCGCGCACAGCCGTGCGCCCTACACGCAATTGCGTCGCAAGTTGTTCCTCGGTTGGTAATTTATCGCCCGGTTGTAGTTGATTATTTAAGATGTATTCTTTAATGCGATTTTCAATCAAGGCCACGCGATCAACTTCATCCAGTGGTTGGATTGCTTCGATACTCATGTGTTATCCATGAATGACTGATGGTATGCGCGTTTTAGAGCGTTTGACAAACGCTCGTGGCTGCATTAGAATGATTGGCACGTTGAATGTTGTCATGCAACTGA
Source organism: Caldilineaceae bacterium (assembly GCA_026645575.1). Next base: position 51,006 of record JAPKMW010000004.1, on the reverse strand, counting down.
CAACTAAACCACATTGCAAATCATACTTGTGATGTAGCGATCTGTCAAATATCCAAAAATTCGACAATCTCATAGCCAATTTTATAGCCAATTTCATAGTAGAGGAGGCAGAGTGATGGACATGCGCAAACTCACCCGTCGTGATTTTTTGAGGATCTCTTCGGCCAGCGCCACCGGCGTTCTGTTAATGGCTTGTGCGCCGGTGGCGCCCGGCGCGGCGCCGGCTGCTGAGCAAGCCGCCGCACCCGCGGCAGCTCCTGCCACTAGCGGTGAAGCAGACACCCTGACCTTTGCCACCGACTCGCCTTGGGGCACCTTCAGCCCCTTCCGCCCAACCTATCAATATGGCTATAGCAGTAACTACATCGCCATGTTGACCCACAGCCGGCTGATCGATCTCGATCATCTCAATGAGCCACATGGCGATCTGGCGACCGAGTGGACCGTCTCCGACGACGCCACCGTCTACACCTTCAAATTACGTGAAGATGCCAAATGGCACGACGGCCAACCGGTGACGGCCAAAGATGTCGAGGCGACGGTCAAGTTTATCCTCAACAAAGCCACCAACATCAACCCCTCCCGCTGGATCAGCGTGCTCCAGGGCGGACAAGAATTCTACGACGGCACAGCGACCGACCTGCCAGGAGTGCAAGTGCCGGACGATACCACCGTCATCTTCACGCTGGCGCAGCCAGTGGTAGGCTGGCACAAGTCGGCGATCACCGATTTGCAGATTCTACCGGCCCACATCTTCAAGGATGTCAAGCCCGAAGATATTGTCGAACATCACGCGCCGGCCTGGTATACGCCTGAACTCAACCTCGGTTCCGGCCCCTTCAAGTTTGTCAAGGCCGAGCGCGACCAATTTGTTGAACTGGTGCGCAACGATGACTATTATGGTGGCGCACCCAAGGTCGGTCGCATCCTCTTCAAGAACTTTGGCGCCGCCGACACCCAGTTTATTGCGCTGCAAAAAGGCGAACTGGATGTCTGGAATGTGCCACAGGATTTCTACGAGCAGGTGCAGGGGCTGGAGAACGTCAACCTTCATCTGGTTGACCGCAACTATATCCGCGTCTTCTTGCTCAACTATGAATCGCCAAAGCTAGCTGACAAACGCGTGCGCCAGGCGTTGGCCTACGCCATCGACCGCCCGGCGATCTGCGAAAGTCTCTATTCCGGTCTCTGCAAGCCCTACAATTCCTACATGGAGACGGGAACCTGGTTGGCGCCGGATCTCAACCAATATGAGTACAACCCCGACAAGGCCAAAGAATTGTTGGCCGCCGCCGAGGCCGATGGCGCCTGGGACCCCAACAACGAACTCAAGGTGATTTGGTATTACGCTGACGCTTTGCACCAGGACATTATGGCCGCGATCCAGCAGAACCTGGCCGATGTGGGGATCAAGGCCCAACTTCAGTTTATGGAAGGCACCTCTGCTACCACTGCCCAAAGCGCCTGCGACTTTGATCTGTATTACCAGGGCTGGGGTTTCGCCTTCCCCGAAGATTACGACTCCTTCTTTACCGACGCCGAACGCTGCACCACGCCGTGGGGCGACCCCGATGCCAAAGCGCTCTTCGACAAGACCACCACCACCCCCGACGAAGCCGAGCGCCGCGCCCTCCACAACGAGTTGCAGACCCGCCTGAACGACGAACTGCCGATGATGCCCTTCCTCCAATTCACCGGCGTCGTCGCCCTCAATAAGCGGGTCAGCGGCTTTGATGACAACGCCCTCTGGCACCGCTTCTACCAGTGGAACAATGGCTTGAATAATGCGGTGAATTGGTCGGTATCTGGCTAAAGCATGACAAGGTGACAGGGTGACATTAATAATTAATGGAAAATAATGAATGCTTAATTGCTAATGACGAACGGTTGGCAGAACGTATTAACAATTAATGATTATCCGTTTTCCATTAACTATTTTAGTGCGCTCACCTTGTCACCTTGTCACCTTGTCAAAAAAGAGTCTACCGTGCGCACCTACATCCTACGCCGCCTGGCGATTACCCTCCCCATTCTGTTGGGGTTGACCATCGTGACCTTTGTCTTCACCGAGTTGATGCCCGGTGATTTTGTTGATGGCTTGGTGCCGCCGACGGCGATTGTGGCCTATACGCCGGAACAGTTGGCGGCGATGCGGGAGAGTTACGGCTTAAACAAGCCAGCCTATGAACGCTATTTGATCTGGCTGGGGGAGTTGGTGCGGGGGAATCTGGGGCATTCCCTGGTCTCCGGCGCGCCGGTGCGGGATGAGATTGGGGCGCGGCTACCGGCGACATTGCAGTTGACGGTCTCTTCATTGCTCTTTGGCATCATTGTCGGCGGGGTTTTGGGAATTGTGGCGGCGGTCAAACAATATACGTGGGTGGATCAACTGTTGACCGTACTGGGCTTCTTCTGGATTTCGACTCCCGGCTTTATCTTTGCCATTGCCGGCATCTATCTCTTTTCGCTCAAGATTCCGCTCTTCCCCACGTCGGGAATGACCGACTATGGTGAAGCAGCGAGTTGGTTGACCCGCATTCATCACATGATCCTGCCGTCGGCGGTGTTGGGGCTGGGGACGGTGGCGAGCTTTATGCGCTATACGCGGGGGAGCCTGTTGGATGTGATCCGGCAAGATTACATTACGGTTGCTCGTGCCAAAGGGTTGGGCGAAAAGGCGATCCTCTTGAGCCACGCCCTGCGCAACGCCCTGATCCCGGTGATCACCATTATCGGGCTGGATATTCCCTATCTCATCGGCGGCGCGGTGATCATCGAGTCGATCTTTGCCTGGCCGGGCATGGGCACCTATAGCTTGGGGGCCATCAACGCCCGCGACTACCCGGTGATCATGGGGGTGAATTTTATCGTGGCGTTGGTGGTTCTGTTGAGCAATCTGCTTACCGATATTGCCTACGCCTTTGCCGATCCGCGAATTCGGTATGAATAAAGCCACGGCGTGGCGACTGAAGGTAGACCGGTCTTTCAAGCCGGTCTGGGTCACGGCAACCGGGGTCGAGTCGAGGGTTTATGAGAGTTACATAAATAAATCCTGTAGGGGCATCCGCTCGCCGGTACTCCTGGGCGACCGCAAGGGTACGCCCCTACAGGATTGCCGAAACAATTTCTTAACTCTCATAAACCCTCGTCTACCCTCAGTCGTCACGCGTGACTGGGTTATAGGGGTTGGGTGGAAGTGAGTAACGAATGACGATGACGCAAGAGCGGAGTTTGACACGCAGGGGGCCTAACGCTGGCGACACGTTGCAACAGACGCTGCCGCCCCGCCGGCGCGATACGCCCCACTATCGCTTCTGGCGACGGTTGTGGCGGCATAAATTGGGGATGATCGGGTTGACCATGTTGCTCTTATTGGTTTTTGCGGCGGTCTTTGCGCCGGCGTTAGCCGGCAACGACCCGGCTAGGACGGATCTCAAGCTCAAGAACCAACCGCCCAGTGCTGAACATATCCTCGGCACCGATGCGATTGGGCGCGATGTGTGGGCGCGGCTGGTCTATGGCGCGCGCATCTCGCTTGCGGTGGGGCTGGTAGCGGTCGGCATCTACACGAGCATTTCTCTGGTGCTGGGCAGCGTCGCCGGCTATCTGGGGGGCATGGTCGATAATGTGATCATGCGCATCACCGACATTATCATGTGTTTTCCAACCTTTCTCTTGATCATCACGGTGGCCGCGGTCTTGCCGCCTAACATTTTTAACATCATGATCATCATTGGCATCTTTGGCTGGCCCGGCATGACCCGGCTGGTGCGCGGGCAATTTCTCACCTTGCGTAATCGGGATTTTGTCACGGCTGCTGTGGCGTTGGGGGTGCCGACCTGGCGCATTATCTTTCGCCACATCCTGCCCAATGTTGTCGGCCCGGTGGTGGTCGCCGCCACATTGGGGCTGGCCGGCGCCATCATGACCGAATCGAGCCTCAGCTTTCTGGGCTTGGGCGTCCAACAGCCGACCCCCAGTTGGGGCCAGACCTTGACCACCGCCATGCAACTGCCGATCTTGGAAAATATGCCCTGGCGTTGGTTGCCCTCAGCGGCGGCGATTGCCTTTGCGGTGCTTTCGATCAATTTTCTGGGCGACGCGCTGCGTGATGCGTTCGACCCGCGGACGACGCTGGATTAAGAGATACAGAGATTGAGAGATACAGAGATTGAGAGATACAGAGATTGAGAGATACAGAGATTGAGAGATTGGCTTGACTTAATCTCTCAATCTCTGTATCTCTCAATCTCCTGTTGCCAAGAGGGATGTCATGACCACAGAGAGTGCAAAACGCGTTTATCACGAAACCTTTGACAACGGCCCCGGCGGCTGGATCGCCTGGCTGGGCCACAATCGACCGGTCGCCGCCGAAGTGGTCGATTGTGCGCTGATCTCGCACAGCCCGTGGGGCATCGATTCCAACCATGCCTTTCCCGGCGGCGGCTATTTACACCTGCTCTTTATTCTCTTTACGGCGCCGCAGCCCAATCCTGGGCCGGTCTATGGGCCATTGATGGCCGGCAACCGTTTCATTGAGGGCGGCTACTCGACCGATCTGCGCAATGCCAAACTGACCGTGCGGCTGAAGGGGGATGTGGCGCTGCGTGGGGCCAAGCTAGTGCTGCATTGCCAGTCGAAGGTGGGTGATAAAGCCATCAACTTTGTGTTGACCGGTCAGCCCTTTGAAATCACTCCCGACTGGTCAGAGCAAACGATTACGCTCACCACCGATCCCGACCAGTGGCTCTGTATCGGCGCGCGCCATGATCTCAACCATGTGTACGGCTGGGGTGAGATTGATGAAGTGCTGGCTGATGTCAATATCGATATTATTCTGCTGCTCCACCCGCTGGAAATTGTGCCGTTGACACCCGAACCACAAGGCATTCACCATCGCCGCCCGGAAGTGGATTATTCGGTGGATCGCAGCTACCTGCCGGAAGGCTATGTACTGTTGGACGAAGTCCGGCTGGAATATCCACAGAACGTGATGCGTGAACCGGAGTAAAGACTTTACTACGGAACGCACAGTGCAGATTGAAGGAGCCGATAGATGATTGGTTTAGCCAAAGCGGATGTCGATACACCGCTGCTGTGGGTTGATCTGGATCGGTTGGAGCAGAACATTGCTGCCCTGGCCCATCACTTTCGCCAGGCGGGGGTTCACTGGCGCCCCCACACCAAAGGGATCAAAGTGCCCGCCATTGCTCACAAATTGATCGCGGCGGGCGCCATTGGCGTCACCTGTGCCAAGTTGAGCGAAGCCGAGGTGATGGTGGCGGCGGGAATCAAGGAGATCCTCATTGCCAACCAGGTAACCGGCAAGTTGAAATTGCCCCGGCTGGCTAATCTGTGTCGCCAGGCCGATGTGAAGGTGGCGGTGGACAACCCAGAGAATGTGGCGGCGCTAGGCGCGGCAGCAACGCAATATGGCGCCGAGATTGGGGTGTTGATCGAACTGAACTGTGGCATGGAGCGCGCCGGTGTAGAGCCGGGTGAGCCGGTATTGGCCCTGGCCCGCTTGATCACCCAAACGCCGGGGGTAAAGCTGCGCGGGCTGATGAGTTGGGAAGGGCATACGCTCGATCTGGCTGACCCGACGCAAAAACGCCACGCTATCGAACGGAGCATTAACCACCTCACCAGCAGCGCCGATCTCTGTCGCCGGCAGGGCATCCCCATTGAAATTGTGTCGGGTGGGGGGAGCGGCACCTATCAGGTTACGCCCTTTTTGACGGGCATGACCGAGATTCAGGCCGGGGGCGCCATCTTCTGCGATGTCACCTATCAAAGCTGGGGCGTTGATCTACAACCGGCGCTCTTTGTCCAGACCACCGTCACCAGCCGCCCCAATCCGCGGCGCATTATCTGCGATGCCGGTTTCAAGGCGCTGCCCAGCACCGATGGCGCGCCGGCGCCGCTGGGGTTGGCGCAAAAGGTACGCAAAGTCATCTCTTCTGCCGAACATGGTGCGCTCGAACTCGACAGCCCCAATGAAACGCTCAGGGTCGGCGATCTGCTCGATTTTGTCGTCGGCTATGGCGATGGCACGGTCTATCTGCACGAGATGATGGTGGGGGTGCGCAACGGCCTTGTCGAATGCGCCTGGCCGATTTTGGGCCGCGGCAAGTTGCAATAACAACAAGTACACCAGGGGGATTCCATGCTTACAGCGGTTCAGCAAATAAATTATGTGATCATTTTATGCGATGATCTGGCGCGGATGAAAGCGTTCTATCAGGATCTCTTTGCGTTTCCGGTCAACTCTGAATCAGAAACAAGCCTGGCTTTGCGGGCTGGTTCCGTTTTGCTTGGCCTCCGCCAGCGCACACGCGGGTATGATGGTCATGGTGTGCGACCAACGTTGCCGGGGGTGCAGATCGCTTTTCTCGTATCACCGCCCGAAGTCGATCAATGTTACGCACAACTGGTTGCCAAGGGTGTGACCATCTTGGAGCCGCCGACAGACCAGCCTAGAGGACACCGCACAGTCTACTTTGCCGATCCGGAAGGTAATATGCTTGAGGTCTATGCTGAAATTTGACGGTTACGTAGCAGAGAGATTGGGAGATTAAGAGATTGCCGCATGTAATCTCCTAATCTCTTAATCTCCATCAGGGAACTTACGCACCTCGTCACCCACACGAAAGGATTTCAATTGTTCATGCCTCCTTCGTTGCACTTTACCGCCCGCGTCCCGGTCTTTGATGCCAATGTGCGCGTGGGGGATATATATAATGAACCTGCGCCCTGTCGCGACCGGGCGGGGCTGTTGGCCGAGATGGATCGGCATGGGGTGGGTCGCGCCCTCATCTACCATGCGCAAGCCGAAACCCTTAGCCCGATTGAGGGCAACCTTTATTTGCAAGAATGGCTGGGCGCTGATGGACGCCTGGCGCCGCAATGGCTGGTCATGCCGACGGAAGATTCGTTGGCGCAGATTCAGACGTTGCACCGCCAGGGACAGGTGCGGTCGGTGCGGCTCTTTGACTGCAAGGTGGTGGGGCTGCCCTTCCGCCCGTGGGCCTATGGCGAATTGCTGACCTGGCTCAGCGAAGAACGTATCCCCCTTTGGATTGCGCTGCCGGACGCCAACCTGGACGAGTTGATCACCACGTTGCAAGCCTATCCCAAGCTGGTGACTGTGCTGGTCGGCGCGCACTATAGCCATGCCCTCTGGGTGCGCCCCTTGTTGCAGACGCTGCCCAACAGTTATTTGGAATTGAGCCGCTACGAGCCGATTGGCGAGTTTGAGGCATTATGCGACCGCTTTGGCGCCCAACGGTTGATCTATGGCTCCTGGTATTGGCGCTACGCGATGGGGCCGATGCTCTTTTATCTGCACCACACTCGCCTGTGCGACGACGAACTGGCGCTCATCTGCGCCGGCAATTTGGAACGCATTTTGCAAGGGGAGGGGCGCCATGATTGAGGGTATCAAGGTCATTGATTTTCATGGCCATGTAGGGCGCTGGGATCTCTATGGCATGAAGGATGACCCGGCGCTGATGTTGCACGCCATGGATCAGGCCGGCATTGATATTGCCTGCCTCTTCCAGATCTTTCACCCCGACGGCACCACCGGCAACAATTTGACCGCCCGTTTTATTGGCCAACATCCCGACCGCTTTCTGGGCTTTGCCTATGTGTCGCCCACCATGCCCGACCGCATGGTGGCGGAACTTGCGCGCGCCATTGACGAATTACACTTTGTGGCGATCAAGCTCTATCCTCCTTATACGCCCTGGGAGTTCAACCGCCCTGAATGGCACCCCATCTATCAATTTGCCCACGAACGCAAACTGGCCGTGATTTTTCACACCGACCATCTGCGTCAGAACCGCCCCCGCTTCCTGCAAGAGATTGCGCCGCTTTACCCCGATGCCAACTTTGTGGCCGGTCATAGCGGCAATGTACCGGAAGCGCGCGCCGAAGCCATTGCCGCCGCACAGGCCCACCCCAACGTCTATCTGGAAACCTGCTCTACCTTTCGCACGCCGGGGGTGATTGAACAGTTGGTGAACGCAGCCGGCGCCGACCGCGTCCTCTTTGGCTCCGATCAGCCGCTCATGGACCCCCGTCCGCAACTGGGCAAAATCATCACGGCGGCCATCTCCGCCGAGGCCAAACGGCTGGTGTTGGGAGGCAATGCGCAGCGATTGTTGAGATTATAGTTTTCAGCGTTATTACTGTCCTATAAAATAAGTAGTGATAAGTTGGTTCAGGCCGACCAACATGTGCTTTTGTCCCGTAGGGACGGCTGAATTTAGGGAAAAAAGAGAAAGAAAGGCTGATCCGTCCCATCGGGACGCATGAGTTTAAAAACGAGTATTCTCATTTTCTCATCTCCCCTAAACTCAACTGTCCCTACAGGACTGGTCATCTTGTCAAGACTTATTTCACAAAACACGACTAACGCCATACCCCGATAGTTGCTGGCTAGTCCCGGCACTCTTGCGGTCCCTAATCACGACTTTTTAAACAGCTTTTTAGAAATGGTGTAGACATTGCAATGACTGACAAATCTCAACTAGCACACTACGGCGGCACGCCCGTGCGGCGCGACCCCTTTCCAAACCGTGGGCATATTGGCGCCGAAGAGAAAGCAGCGGTTGATGCCTTTTTGGATGGGGTGATCGAAAGCGGGGTCTTACCCGCCTATGACGGCGCGGAGGAACGCTCCTACTGCGCCGAGTTTGCGGCGTGGCTGGGTGGCGGCTATGCCGATGCCGTCAGTTCCGGCTCGGCGGCGGTCTATGTGGCGCTACGGGCGCTGGACCTGGAACCCTTTGGCGAGGTGATCATCGGCCCCTTTACCGACCCCGGTGGCATGATGCCGATCCCGCTGCAAAACCAGATCCCGGTGATCGCCGACAGCATCCCCGACCATTTGGTGACCGGGCCAGAACAGATCGCGGCGCTGATCAGCCCGCTGACGCGCGCCATCATTGTGCCGCACATTGCCGGTGAGCCAGCCGACATGGTGGGTATTATGGCGTTGGGGCAACAACATGGCATCCCCGTCATCGAAGATTGTGCGCAAGCTCACGGCGCCCGCCTGCACGGTCAACTGCTGGGCAACTTTGGCGATCTGGCCGCCTTTTCAACCATGGGCGGCAAACATCACAGCACCGGGCCGCAGGGGGGCGTGGTCTTTACCCGTGATGAAGCGCGCTATCAGGCGGTGCGCCGCGCTTCGGATCGGGGCAAGCCCTTCTTTTTGCCCCCCGGTTCGACCAATCAGTTTGCGTCGCTCAACTTCAACCTCAACGATCTGGCAGCGGCCATGGGGCGGGTGCAACTGCGCAAGTTGCCGGACAGCATCGAACGGCGGCGGGCGATTGTGGGCCAACTGTGCGAAGGGTTGAGCGAACTGGGCGCCGTGTCGATTGCGCCACCCCGGCCCGGTTATGCGTCGAGCTATTGGTTTTTGCCCATTCACTTTCACCCCGCCGCCGTTACCTGCGACAAAGCGACCTTTTGCGACTGTCTGCGCGCCGAGGGCTTGTCCATCGCAACCGACTATCGCGCCGGGTTGCCCCACCAGATGGATTGGTTTGTCAACCGCCGTGTCTTTGGCACGAGCGGCTACCCGTGGCACAGCCCGGCATACAAGGGCGATCCCGACCGCCAATTCGCCTGTCCCAATGCCCAAGCCATGCTCGCCAGCCACTTCATTCTCTTCTTTCACGAGAACTGGGGCAGCCGGGAGATCGACGACACGGTGGCAATTTTCCAGAAGGTGGCCGGAGCGTTTCGGCGCTAAGGATTAGGGACGCAATAGTTGTGTACAGGAGATAAAGAGATTGAGAGATTCAGAGATTCAGGCACTCAATCTCTCAATCTCCCAATCTCTTTATCTCCCGGTTGTTCGAGTTATTGAGTGATCAATTCTAATCAGTCAATTCATTTCACATAGGGAAACTATTATGGCAATCGCAATCGAACGCGACTCCCCGCCCGTCCGCTCCGGCGCTTTCGGTCCGCAGTGGGATTTGGGCGATGAGGAGATCGAACAACTGACCGAGGTGATCCGCGCCGGCAAGTTGAGCCGCTTGGGCGGGACGAAGGTCAACCAATTTGAAAAAGATTTCGCCGCCAAGCAGGGGGTGAAGTACGCCCAGGCCGTCACCTCAGGTACGGCGGCAGTCCACACCGCCATCGGCGTGATCGACCCCAACCCCGGCGACGAGATCATCACCACCAGCATCACCGATTTTGGCACGGTCATTGGCATTCTCTACCAGAACGCCGTGCCGGTCTTTGCCGACATTGACCCGATAAGTGGCAACCTGGATGTCAATGATGTAGCCGCCAAGATCACCGAGCGCACCAAGGCGATTGTGCTGGTGCATCTCTATGGCAACCCCGGCGATCTCACCCCCTTTGTCGAACTGGCGCGTAAACACAACATTTTCCTGGTCGAAGATTGCGCCCAATCGCAACTGGCCGAATACAAAGGACGACCGGTCGGCTCGTGGGGCGACCTGGGCTGCTTTAGCTTTGGCGGCAAACACATGACCACCGGTGACGGCGGCATGGTCATCACCAACCGCGATGATTTGGCCGACCGCCTCAAGTGGTTCACCGACAAGGGGAACCCGCGCCAGCCGGTCTATGAACACAACTATCTCGCCCCCAACTATCGCATGACCGATTTGCAGGGCGCGGTGGGGTTGGCCCAACTCAAGAAGGTCGGCGCAGCAGTGGCGAAAAAGCAGTGGGCAGCTAACCAGTTGAGTGAAGTGGTGGCGAGTGAACCTGGCCTCTTCTTGCAGACTGTGCTGCCGGAAGCGCGCCACTCCTACTGGGTCTATGCCTTTCACATGGAACCGACGGCGTTCCGCGTCCCGGCCAAACAATTTGCCGCCGCGCTGCAAGCCGAGGGGGTCCCGGCCAACTCGCCCTACCTGGTCTACCCGATCTACAAATATCCGGCCTTGGCCCAACGGCGCACCTATGGCGACTCCGGTTTTCCCTGGGCCTATCCGGGTGTGGCGCGCGATATTGATTACGGTTCGCTCGCCCTGGCCGGCTCTGAGCGCTTCTTGGAAACGGCGATTGTCATTCCCATGAATCCTTCGTATACGGAGCAGGATGTGGAGAATTTTGGTGTTGCAATCAAAAAGGTCGCGGAGCATTATCGCGTGCGGTAGCATGAGTAAACTCGTCCCGTAGGGACGCTTGAGTTTAGGATGGTGGTGTTCTTATCTATTCCTCTCTAAACTCAGCCGTCCTTACGGGATAAAAACGTGCGCCTACCAGAGTACGCCAACCCATTAAGGTTTACTCAACAAAACCGTAGTTTGTCGCGAAAGGATAAGTCATGTCCGCAGAACTCAAAGAATTACGCGTCTCCAATGACGCCATGCACGACCCCGCAGAACTACGCCGCCGGCTGGACGAGGAAGGATATGTCTTCTTCAAACGGCTACAAGACCCGGATAAATTACGCGAGTTGCGCCGCGAGATGTTCACCGTGATTCAGCGTGGCGGTTGGCTCGTCGCCGGCACGGACCCAATGGACGGTATCGCCAATGTTGCCGCGCAATGCACCGAGGGCGATCTGGGCTATACCGATGTCTATCACAAGGTCTACTCATTGGAGAGTTTCCACCGCTCAGCCCACTGGCCGGAGGTGCTGACCATGATGGAAACTTTGATGGGCCGCCCGGTGATGGCGCAGCCGCAGAAGGTCGCCCGTATCTGGTTTCCGAAATACACCGAACATACAACGCCGATTCACCAGGACTTTGTCCACTTTCAGGGCAGCTTTAATAACCTGACCTGCTGGGCGCCCGTAGGCGACTGCCCGATTGAACTGGGCGGGCTGGCGGTCTTGCCCGGTTCGCATAAGGTCAACCAGGTGCTGGATCATCACTTTTCGCTGGGGGCCGGCGGTCTTTATGTGGACACCGACCAAGATGCCAAAACCCACAAAGAGCTAGATGTCGCCTGGCACTCGACCGACTATGAGATCGGCGACTCGCTGATCTTCCCGGCGCTGACCGTCCACAAGGCGCTGCCCAACTATACCGAGGATCGGCTGCGGGTCTCGCTCGATAATCGTTATCAGGCCATCGGCGACCCAATTGCCGAACACATGTTGCAACCCCATCTTAGCCTGAACATCAAGTTTACTTGGGAAGAGGTCTACGCCAACTGGCAAAGCGATGACCTCAAGTATTATTGGAAAGCCTATGACAACCCCGTTGTGCCGCGCGACACCAGCTTTGCCGAAAAGGGCTTTGCCGAGGCGGTCGAGCTGGCAAAACGGGGTGACCCGCGCGCCCAGTTGCAGTTGCGCCGCATTATCAAGCGCGACCCCGGTTCACCCTTTGGGCGGATTGCCCAACAAGCGCTGGCGGAAGGGGCAGCGGAAGGAGCATCCAATGGCTGAATTGATCCGCTTCACGGAACATCTGATCGCCGATGGCTACAACTACGCCTATGGCATTAGCGCCGCCGACCTCACCGGCAACGGCGTGTTGGACATTGTCTCAGCGGACACCGATGTGGGGTTGTACTGGTATGAAAACGACGGCCAGGGCAACTTCACCAAGCACATCATCCACGAGCGGGCCAAAGAGTGGCTGGAACGGCACGCGGTGGTGGACATCAACGGCGACGGTCGCCCGGAGATTGTAAGCGTGGACAATACCAACGGTTCGCTGCTCTACTTCGCCTTTGAAGGCGACCCGCGCGACCGCAACAACTGGCGCGTTCACTACATCATCGAAGGCGAGTTGCCCGGCGCCTACGATGTCGCCGTAGCCGATTTTGACGGTGATGGTGATCTGGATGTGGCTGCCTCCAGTTGGCGCAAGGGCAACCGTTTTGACTGGTTTGAACAGCGGGATGGTCAATGGATTCGCCACCCCATTGAAGAGAACATCGGCGAGACACGCACCATCTGCGCCGCCGACATTGATGGCGACGGCAAAATCGATCTGCTCGGCACCGCGCGCACGGGCAACCAGGTGGTCTGGTATCAAAACCCTGGCGATCCCGTCAATCAACCCTGGCGCAAAACCATCATTGATGACGCCCTGCAACCGATCCACGGCCACCCGGTTGATATGGATGGTGACGGCAATGTCGATGTGGTGATGGCGTTGGGCATGTTGTCCCCCGACCATGACCACAACGGCGTCGGCTTTGAGCATCACCAGCTTGTCTGGTATGAAAACGACGGCAACCCCACCGCCGGCCCTTGGAAAAAGCACATTATCTGTGAGCGCTTCCCCCACGCCTTTGAAGCCATCGCCGCCGATCTGGACAATGACGGCCAGATGGAAGTGGTGGCGACAGCTTGGGACATGACCGGACGGGTGGCGCTCTTCAAACACCGGGGCGATCCCCGTGGCCCGTGGGATATGCAGATCCTCAAAGATGGCTGGCTGCGCGCCGACCAAGTCATTGTGGCCGATCTGGATGGCGACGGGCGGCTGGACATCATCGCCGCCGCCGAGCGGGGCAGCAATGAACTGCGCTGGTGGCGCAATGAGGGATGACCATGATCAACCCAACCCAACAAAAACAACTCTTCTTGGATGATTCCGCCATTGAGCAAATGACCGGGATCACGCGCCGGCTGCACCAGCCGGTAGACCACCAGCCGGTCATCCGGCCCGACCGCAGCCAGGGGCAGGTCGCGGTGCAAAGTCGCAGCGCGCCGCAGTGGAACAGCGAAAAGGGGCTATGGGAATGGTGGTATTGGGGCTACTATCGTGTGCCGCCGCACGGCAAATACCACAGCACCACCGCTTGGGCCAACTGCTACGCGACCTCGACCGACGGCGTCCACTGGGAACGCCCCAATCTAGGGCTGTACGAATGGCGCGGTTCCCGGCAGAATAACATTGCCCGCGACCCGGTAGAGCAGCGCACGCTCTATCACATCATCCGCGATGAACAAGAGGCCGATCCGGCCCGGCGCTACAAGGCGCTCTTTAATGTCCATGACCGCTATCTCGGCGTCTCGCCCGATGGTTTCACCTGGACGATGCTGGATGTGCCGCCCATTCCCAGCCAGGATGAGTCGCACTTTCTCTATGATGCCGGTCGCGGCGAATATCTGGCCTTTATCAAACAGCCGACAGCGTGGGGACGTTCGGTCTGGCTGGCGACGAGTACAGATTTTCAGCACTTTAGCACGCCACAACTGGTCTTCCACACCGACGAAACCGATCAGCAGATTCGTCAGCAGCGGGTGCAACAGGTTGTTGACGATCCGGCTTATCTGTCACCGCCCCTGCTCAACAACGAGAAGCTACTCGCACAGGTCTATCAGATGGCGGTGCTGCCCTATCATGGTCTCTATGTTGGTTTCCCAGTTCTCTTTAATCCCGCCGGGGCCATTCCACCGCCCCACATGAATTACACCGGCCTCAATCAGGTGGAGTTGACCGTTTCTCACGATCGCTTGCATTGGGAACGAGTCGCCGACCGTGCGCTCTTTTTGCCGGTCGATCCCTGGCAGGATCACACCTACGGCTGGGCGCAAAAGCTGCTCTGCGGCACGCCTCACATTCATGATAACCAAGAGATCCGGCTCTACTACAACGCCCTGCGCTTCCGCGGGCCGCGTGAACTTTACAAAACGGTCCCCGATGCCACTTTTGAGGATGAAAGCGCCTTGATGCTGGTGAAGTTACGGCTGGATGGTTTTGTCTCACTGGTAGCAGAAGGTGCGGGAACCATCGTCACCAAGCCCTTCCAGGCCAACGGTGGGCAACTTACTGTGAATGTAGACGCCTGCGACGGTGAAGTGCGCGCTGAACTGTTCGACGCGGCCACCGGCCAGCCGTTGTCTGGCTATACCGCGGCTGAGGCAGTCGCTCTGCAAGGCGATTATCTACACGGAAAGTTGCGTTGGCAAACACGCACAACGTTGCCCTTGGGTCAGACGGTGCAAGTGCGCTATTACCTACAGCGGGCGCAGCTTTATTCGTTTTGGATAGCCGCACAATAATGACCATACAATAATGAATGGACAACGGTTAATCATTAATTGTTAACCGTTGTCCATTCATTATTCTTTAGTTATAAGGACAAACCGATCATGTACGCCATCGATTTTATCTCTGACTTTAGCGTCGATCCGATTGCCGAACCGGATACGACGCTGGCGCAACTGTTGCAGCAGACGGAAAAACATAACACGACCCTCACGCTCACTACTTCCAAGCGGGGCTTGATGAATCAGGTGCCAAAGGAAGCAATTGCCGAGACGCTGGAAATTGTCAAGCAACATCCGCGCCTGTTGCCGGTTGGTATTCTCGACCCGCGCCACTATCTTGGCTGGCAAGACGACCTGCGCACTTGTGTCGAGGGGGGCTGTGTCGCCATCCGCATGGCGCCGGGGCCGCAAAACTGGTCACCCAATACCCTGATCTTCCGCAAGATGGCTGAAGCCGTGGGCCGCGCCGCGACCAAAACGCCGTTGCCGCTCATTGTCGATTTCAACGGCGCCGGCAAGGAGGCGTTGGATTGGATTCACATTGTGGCGGAGACAACCCACCGCGCCGGTGTGCCAGTAGTGTTGAATGAGGTCAGCTATGGCTACCTGGGCGAGTTGATCACTGTGATGCAGGAGTATGACAACGTCTACGCCGCCATTCGTTGGCTCTGTCTGGCCGATGGGTTGGAGGTGCTGGTCGAGGCGGGCATTGGTGACCGGCTGCTTTATGGCAGCAATGCGCCCAAATATTCGGTGACGGCGCTGCGTAATCAGGTGTTGATGGCGCGCCTGAGCGATGAAGAGAAGCAAGCCATTTTGGGCGGCAATGCGCTGCGCTTGCTGGGCAAAGACCTTGAAGAGTTAGGGGTCGAGCCGCTGCTGATCCGCACCCAAGCGCACCTACCCGACCGTCCGATCATCGACATGCACGCGCATGTCTCCGGCTTCCATGTGGCGCAACCCTTTAACACGCGCACCGAGACCAATGTCCATGAAATGTCGGCGCGCTGCAATATCGAGTTGACCTTTGTCTCCTCCTACAACGCCATCAACTATGATATGCGCCAGGGCAATGCCGACACGCAAAAATTTCTGGATCGCCACCCGACCCTGCGCGGCTATGTCACCTGTGATGCGCGCGACATTCCCGGCTCGATCGAGCAGATGGAACGCTACTTCCAAGACCCGCGCTTTGTCGGCGTCAAACTCTATTGCCCCTTTGGCGGCAACATGGCAACACAACGGATGCAGGATCTGTTGGTCGAGGTGGCGAAGTTTGGTCGTCCGGTCAAGATTCACATGGACGAAGGCGGCTCCCCCTATCCGGGGCTGCGCCAAGCCGCCCTGCGCAATCCCGATCTGGTGATCATCAAAGCGCACGGCGATGATGTGGATGGCGCCCGCCAGATTGTCGATCTACCTAATGTCTACTTCGAGTTTTGTAGCAGCGGCATCCAACCCGGCAAGATCCGCCGGGTGATCGACCTGCTAGGGCCGGAGCGCATCTTCTTTGGCACCGATCAGCCGCTCTTTGCGCCCTGGTTTGAATATGGTGCCTATCTCGACGCCTTTCAAAATGAGCAGGAAGCCGAGTTGATCCTACGCGAGAATGTGCGGCGGGTCTTCAAACTATAAGATAGGGCTGTCAATCAGCATTCAGGCTGGTGGGCGAAAGTGGGATTTCTGCCCACCAGCCGTCTTTACTGCGCAATGGCTCACCCCACGACGCTCACGCATGAACCAACTGCTTGGTCGCATATTCTTTCACAGTTGTGAGCGCCAAGGGGAATTCCTTGAGCGTCGCTTGCATATTGATCACATCGCCGCTGGCATAGCTCAACATCAGGGTCGCAAAGGCTTCGGACAACGAATCGGTGGCTGACTCACGCTGCACTTCTAGAGTCTCGACCGGCACATAGTCAACGGTAAAGGGACGCCCTGTCACCGCTTCAAAAATCTTCACGACTTCCAGCGGACTGAGTGCTTCCGGGCCACCCAGTTCCAGGATGGCGTTGCGCGCCGACGGGTTATCGAGGCTCTCGACGGCAAACTCGGCCACATCATAAAGCGAGATCCAACTCAGTTTGTTTGCACCCGCGCCGTAGATCGTGGCTTTGGCATTCGGATAGTCAAAACCAACCGCCGGGCTAAGCCAGATTTCCATAAAGCATGAGGGGCGCAGAATAGTGTAGGTCATCCCGCTCTCCTTCAATGCCTGTTCAACGGTGCGTTTGGCGACGGTAAGCGCACAAGGCTTTGACCCCGGATCAAGCTGCCCAGAGTACGACGTGTAGACAAAGTGGCGGACACGGGCCGCTTTGGCCGCCGCCACGAGCGCAAGTTGTCCAGCCTGATCAGTGGTTTCAATCGAATCACCCGGCTGGCGCGAGAAGGTAGTAGAGGCCGTGGTGACGACTTCCTCCACGCCGCGGCACGCCGCCTCCAGCGACGCCCGGTCGCGCAGGTCGCCGTAGACCAGGGCGCAGCCCAGCTTTTTCAACGTTTCAATCTTGGCGGGATCAGCCGTGGTGCGCACCAACGCCCGCACATGGCGGCCCTGATTGGTCAGCCGCCGGGCGATTTCACCGCCCAAAAGGCCAGTGGCGCCAACAAGTAGGGTTGTCATAGGAACCTCCTGAAGAAAAAGGGAGACCGTGGGGGATACGGTCGTCCATGTTGATCGGTTTCTATAAACTACTATAGCAAAGGCGGCGTTTCCCGATCGTTTCATGGAGCGTTTCTCCAAGGAGGAATAGGAAGTTTCATACAATGGTTTTACGCCGACAAAGGCCTGGCAAAGAGGGTATAACGGCGCATCACCTGGGCGTAATGCGCGCTGATCTTGCGTGAGCGGTTCTCTTCAACCATTAAGGCATGAATGGCGTAGCGATAGCCCAAGGCCCGCGCGGCTAGTTGGCAACGCGCCACCAACAGCCCGCCTACCCCAAGGCCCCCTAGTTCCGGCACGACCCCGACGGTTTTGATGATCATCGTATCCAGCGCTTCGCCGCGCTGCGCCTGGGCCAGATCGGGCAAGGCGAAGATAAAACCGACTGGCGAACCCGCTTGTTCAGCCAATAAAATCAGAGACGGTTGGATGTAATTGCGGATAGGCGCATATTGCGCCATAAATTCGGCGACAGCCATCGGTGTGTAGAGGAAATTGTTGTGAAAACTTTGCCGCACGACCCCATAGATCCGTTGCAACTCCACTTCAAACTCAGCCAAATCAACCGCGCGGATCAGGATGCCGTGGTCGGCGACGCGCTGGGCCAGACTGGCGGTGCGCGGGTCTTCCACCGGCAGTTCCCCAATGGCGGAGACATATTGGGCGAAAACGTGGAAACCCGCTTGCCGCCAATGGTCTGGCCAGGTATCCGGGTTGTCGGGTTCGAGAAAAAACGGGGGATGTTGACGCCCATCCACGGCACGCTCTGTCAGCAAACGGTAGTGCCGAAAGGTATTGCCATCCAACGGGCCAACCGCCAGTGTACAGCGCTGTTCGGCCAGGTGGGTGCACGCCTGATCTAGCAAACACTGGGCGGCGTTGGCCGCGTGCGCGGCATAATGACCAATGAAGCCCAGGCGTTCAGCGCCGTAAGTTGGCACGCTTTGCCACCAGAGCGAGCAGCGCGCCAACCCTTGCCCATCTGCGCCTACAACCAGCCAATGGGCATCGGCTTGCTGCATGGACGGCAACGCCGGGTTGAGCGGATAGGAACCTGGAACGCGACAAAAATCCGCAAGTTGCGTCTGGGTGGAGACTTGCACCAATCGCATACATTTCCCTCCTTGGTTGGGGTTAGAGCAGTTGCACGACTATTAACCCGATCAGCGAAGTCAGCCCGGCGCCAAGGGTTTGCAAAAACCACCGTTGCATGGTGTTGCGATAGCCGTCCGGCCCCAACTGGGTCAGGGCAAAGAGGCCAACGCCAACGCCAATGCTGAGCAAGGCGCTGAGGGCATACAGCCATAGTGGATCGTTCAAATCGTAGACGAAACAAAACGGCGTCAAGAGCAGGAACCAACTCATAGCAACCTTGCTCACCCATAAGGCTGCGCGACCGGGGTGGGGCGCGACCCGTAAAGCCCGCGCCAAACTGATCATGGCCAACTGGGCTGCAAAACTGAGCATATAGGGATAATAGAGTGTATGGCGGTTAAACACATTGGCTACAATGAGCCAGAAGAGGCCAACTGCGCCCACGCTCAACACCACGGGCGTGGTATAACGCCGTTGGTTGTCCGGATTGTCACGTGGGGAAAGCGCATTATAGCTTACTAACAGAATCAAGGGGGGCAGCATCCACACCCAGCCGCCCAGGGTCCAACAGAGATAACCGTAGATGGCCGTGGCGAGTACGGCGCTATCGTTCAACGTTGTACGCTTGCGCCAGACGAGGCTAAAGATCAATAACACCAGCGTCACCACCAGGTCAACCATCAGTGTATGGGCATCCAATGCCAGAAAGCTGCGCAAGGCTAGGAAACTCAACAGCGGGATCAACAGATTGTCCAATCCCCACCAGGCAATGGCGTCTAGCAACATGGAGAGCAGCGCCATCAGCAGGGCAATCAAGAGCGTCTCGGCGCGGCCCAGGTTCGTGAAGAGCAAGAGCGGCGTCAAGGTGCTAAGAAAAGCAGCTTGAAAGAAAGCTAAGGAGCCTTCCAATGTTTTGGTGCCATCAGCGGTGGTGTAGCGCATGACGCCATAGAAGACCCCGATCAAGGCGGCGCTGGCATCGGCAAAGGTCAGAATCAACAGGGGAATGCTGTAGAGCAGCACATTGCCCTGGGCAAAGGCAAAGAGCAGGCCGGCGCCAAGGGGGAAACAAATTTCGCCCAAGGTTTTCCGTACAACGCTCCCCGTCACCGTGCCAATAGTTGAGCGCAAGCCTTTCAGATACTTCACAGCCGCCATGCCCGTGGTCGCCAACAGGGTCAAGACCAACACCGGCCACCCTTCCTGAAAGAGCCAAGGCAGACTCAACGCCACCAACCCCGACCCAATGTGCATGGCTTTGCGCGCGATTTCCGGGTGAAGTTTGTACTTCCGTTGAAGCTGGGCCAACGCCAACATCAACCCCGCCACGCAACCAATCACCAGAATAATTTTTAGCCAGTTGTCTACCATAACAAAGCCTCCGGGGTAGAACCATAGCAAGCAGGCATACGCTGATGTGAAAATAACCACCGCCAAGGCCGCGAAGGCCGCAAAGTTACGCAAAGAAAAAGCTTACGCGATCCTTTGCGCTCTTGGCGTGCTTTGCGGTAGAAATTTTCACCGTTTTCGGTGTCAACCGTTCATGTGTCCTGTGCTAAATAATCTCCTCTACCACAAACGCGCTGTAGAAAAAAGCCTTGTCGCGGGCATATAAGTGCTGTGCCAGATCGTCTAAGGGACAAAGCTGCTGCGCCATCGCTATGGGTCGGCGGCGGGGGGCTAACATATTCCAGTAGACCAGACGCCCGCCCTTGCGCCCAGCTTGCACCAATCGCGCCAACAACGCGTGATAGTTGGGCAGTGACATGTACTCAAAAATGTCGCTCAAATTATAGCCATCGATGGTGTGCGGCGCACACTCCTGCAAAAAATCCTCTACTGTCTGACAGCGCCACTCGATGCGATCCAGGTTGGCGCGAATGGCCGCAAAATGTTCAGCCCGTAACGCATAGGGTAACGCCGCGCCATGGTGTCCCAACAGAATCCACTGCAAATAGGGATTTTCGGTCGGGTCAAGCGTGGTAAGAGCATAGGCGGTGCGCGCTAGAATGTGGTCAGCCACGCTTGTTTCCACATAGGTAAAAAATTCGGGGTCGCGCCCCAACCAGCCCATGACGCGCTGCGAGAAAAAAAGTTTGAACAGGGCGCGCCACCGCCAGTTATTCCACCTGTGGTCATAGAATGCTTTACGTTGCGCCACGGTACGCGGCTTGAGCAATTCCCGACGGGCCTGAGGCGTCTCCAACAGGGGCAAGAGACGGGTGCCAAACAAGCGCAAATAGCCCTCGAATTTGCCAATGTTGCCAAAGCCCTGCGCCAACCCAGCCGTATTGGCATCCCAAAACCGTTGTTCGGCTAAGGTAAGCTGCGGGCGACAACGCTCATAAAACTCAAGCCGCCGCACACTTGGTCGCGCCCCGATAAACGCCAACAGGTCAGGATAATCCAGCACCCGGTACGCCGCCACACGCAAGGCAAGACAGGCCAGTTGGGCCGGGTTGAGATCCAATGCCATCACCTGTTGCGGCCCTTGGCTGGCCATCGCCAAGACGTTGTCGCCCGCCGAGGCAATCGCCAGGCAGCGATGGTGCGGTTGAATGCGCAACGCTGCCAGCAGAATATCCGCATCTTCCCAACACTGGGCATAGCGAATAAAGGAAAAATCGGCCTTGGTGCTGACTTCGCTTGTCATCGTATCACCTCGTCACCTTATGCAATAGCAATAGGGTTAAAACCCCTTGCTGACAGCGAGAAGCCGCCTCAGCGGCTAGTTCAACATTGCACCAGCCGCTGAGGCGGCTTCTCGCTGTCAAGGTGGGATTTCAATCCCGTTGTACGGTCGGCTAACCTTGTCATCTTGTCACCTTGCGCACAATGCCCGTACTGCCGTCAAACTCGACCAAGTCGCCATCCGCCAACCAATGCGTAATGCCGGTCAGGTTGACCACAGAGGGCAGGCCCAATTCACGCGAGACGATGGCGGCATGGGAGAGGAGGCTGCCCCGCTCGACCAACAGACCCGCTGCGGCCGGCATAATCATAATCCAACTGGGATCCGTGCGTTCCGCGACCAGAATGTCGCCCGGCTCCAGGTGGGCTGTCGCCGGATTTGTCACCAGCCGCGCCCGCCCGCGTACAAGACCCGGACAAGAGCCGATGCCCTGCAATTCCTCGCCATTGGTTAGCGGCAAGCTCGGTCGCGGCGCGGCTAGAAATGGGTTGCCCTGATGCACCATGCCGACCGTCGTAAAGCGCTCGGCCGGCGGCGCCATCTGCCGGAAGCGCGCAAACTCGGCTTTGCGCACCGCGGCCAACCCGCGTAAATCGGTGCAGGTCGCCGTACCTTCCACAAAGCCCAAGATCTCCTCGGCTTCCAGGTAAAAGATGTCATGGGCTTCATCCAGCAGATCCAACGCATAAAAGCGCTGCCCCAACTCGGTAAAAATTTGCCGGGCGCGACCAAAGACCCTTGTGCGCTCAAAGCGTAAATTTTCGCGATCACGCACACATTTGCGCGCCTGTGTCAACACCCAGTTGAAGAGGAGACGGCGCAAGGGTTTCCCCGCCAACGCGGCCTGCACACCTTGTTCCGCTTGCAGCCGTTGGGCCGGCTTCCCGGTATTGGCGTGGGGTTTCAGCGGTGTTTGTTCCTCAGGGTGACGGCCGGCGAGCTGACCAATCGCACGAAAGAGCGGCAGCGGGTTTGCATGGAGGGTTGGGCTTTCCAACTTCAACTCGTCGGCGCAACGGTCGCCAAATTTATCTAAGTAGGCCTGGACTTGCTGGGCAAAGGCCGGACGTTCTGCCAACGCTGCCTGCAACTCGTGTAGCGTGCCGGTGCGCAGCAGCGTCACCAATGCTTCATCCCCCGCCGCCAGTTGCGCCAATGCTTGCACCCGTAGCGCCGGTTCTGCACTAATCATCCCGCCTTCGCCGGTGAGCAAGTCATTTTGTAGCGTACCCGCCGTGTCACCACACCAGGCCACCGCCAGCTTGCGCAGCACGCCATAGAAGATCATGGCAAAAAAGTCATTGAGCTGCGGTGCATCCCAGTGGGTAAGCAGTTGTTGATCCAGCGTGCGATAATAGGTGACCAATTCGTCTGGCCGCAATGCCGTGAGATCGGGCCGTTGCGCGCCGAGGGCCTGTTGTAAGCGTTGATAGAAGTTGCGTTTCGTGCGTGCCAACAGCAAGAAGTTGATCAACAAGCTGAAAACAGCGCGCACCAGATAAAGGCGATCTAGCCAATTTTGTTGCCAACTGCTCTGCGCCAGCGTGGCCACCACACTCTCCGGCAGGCTCTCTTTGACCCCCAGCATCTGTTCCAGAAAGGGGCGATTGCTCTTGAAACCGGGCAACATGGCCAAGACACGGTACCAATTGAGCAAGTTGTAATAGAGCCGCCCGCGCACCAGGCCGATCATACAGGCAAAGACGCGCTGATTGGCACGGATTACAGCATTCGGCACGCCCAAGATGCGACAAAACTCTTGATAAACGGCTTCATAGGCGCGCCGGGCAAACGAATAGGTCAACGGCGTGGTCACGCCGCCATAGCTCTCGACAATGTTGCTGTTGTCCCATAAATTTTGGATGCCGTCCGGGTCGGCTAGATTGGCAAGCGAGGTGATCGGGCGTGATTGCAGCAGATAGAGTTCACCTCCTTCGATGGCCCATTCCACATCTTGCGGGCGCCCAAACCAACGTTCGCACTGGCCTGCCAACGCCGCCACGGCGCACACTTGGGCGTCGGTCAAGACGGGTTGCGCCGATGTTTGCAACTGCCGGGTCACAATGGCGCCCTGGCGCGTCAGATGATAACTGTCGGCATTCGCTTCCCCAGCGACCAATTGCTCACCAAGACCACGCACTGCCGTTACGACCGTAAGGGTACGGCGCCCGCTCACCGGATCGGCACTAAAGGCAACGCCGGCCGTCTCCGCTTGCACCATGCGTTGGATGAGTACGGCAGGCGCGCGTGGCGGCAACGGCAACCCATGTTCCCGGCGGTAGCGATAGACCCGTTCACTAAAAGCCGACCGCCACACGGCTAAGACTTTGGCGGGGACATCTGCCGGCGCAACCTGCAAAAAGCTTTCCAATTGTCCGGCAAACGAATGCTGGGCGGCATCTTCATCCACAGCGGAAGAGCGGACAGCCAGGTGCGCGCCGGACGGGCAAAGTTGCGCCACGGCGGCGACCAATGCTTTTTCTAACGCCGGCTCGATGCACACGTCGGCGAGGACAGCCAGCGCCGTTTCACTATCTTGCGCATCCGCCAATTGCGCCCGTTGTTCCAGGGACAAACTGGCCGTAAAGGCTTCAGGACTCAGTGCAAACCAGGCGGGGATGGGTAAATCGGCATTCGCTAACGCGGCCAGGGCACGCGCTTTGCCCCCTAACAAGGCTAGATCCGTGCTTGTCGTCGGATAGAGCAGATAAGTGTTTGTCATAACTAGAACCCTCCAGATAGTGAGCGTGGTCGTTTATCGGGACTGCTAAGGATTGGTAAGTGAAGTATTTGTAGAGATTGAGTATCTGAATCTCTCAATCTCTCCTTCGTACACAGGGTAATCGCGTACTTGATGAGTACTGTGTAGCTCCCAGCGAGTCCGTGACTCGCCCTCGCCAGTTGCGAGTCACCGGTTGCCTTCTAGGCGCGCTGGGAGCAGTGTAAGTACGCGATTGCCCTGCCTTCGTACAAGTCTGTACTTGTTATTCCTAATAACGACTTACCACAAAAGGCAGCACACCCAAGCTGAGATAGAGCGCCATCATCGCCAGCGCAGAAACGCTCTGAATCGTCTCGCCGGCTGCGGGGCGAGGCTGCTGCAAAAAACGCACCCCTAGCCAGCCGGTGATGAGCAAGAGTACGGACACCAGAACGATCACTGGCATAAAGAAGTGAATGGTGCGCGCCGCCACAGCGACACATACACCTGCCAACGCCAACGTGAGCCACCAGACGGCAATGGCGGTGGGGCGTCCCCACAATTGGCTATAGGTCTCCACGCCGGTTTCTTCGTTTTGTGGCGCACGGATTTTGCGCCCAATTTCATAAAAGATGCCGTTGAAAAACGCTGCCGCCAAAAACCAGAACAGCCCCAGCGCCGGCGTCGCCCCGGCCACCAGCCAATCACAGGCGGTGATATAGAAAAAGATCAGGGGGGCAATGACCAAGTGCGAAAGCATATAGGCCACGGCATGACGGCGCAGCCAATCACGGACGAAAAATTCTTGGCGCATCAACCCCATATAGCCCCAGACCAGCAACAGCGGCAGCACCATGCGTACATCTAGCCAGAGTGACAACCCCAGTTGGACGACCATCATCCCGCCGGCCAGCCAAGCCAACTCGCGTAGGGTGATCAAGCCGCGCTGCACGGGACGGTAGGGGCGATACTGCAAGTCGGTGTCATAATCCTTAAATTCGTCGGCGACGCGCATTTGGAAGAAGAACCCTAGCGCGCTCCCCATGGCGACCAAGAGCGCTAGCGCAAAGTGGGGCAACTGTAGGCTGCTCCCCAGTGCCGCGGATGTCGCGGCGTCGCGCAAAAGCATGGAAAACGTGACACTGCATAGGCTGATCACGCCAATTAACAGACCTTGGCTGAACAAGGGAAAGCGTTCGCGTTGATAGACCCAGAAGCGTTGTAACAACATAAGAACCTCCCTCTGCGCTTGGTAAATGGTAGGCAACCCAGGTATTTGGGCAACCTTCAGCGGTGCGAGCGAGTCCAAGGTAGACGTTTGCGGTTTTTCGTTATACAGGAGCTTCCCACCGGTCAATGCGACCAGCAGCGGAGAAAAGATGATGAGTGGTATGATGAGAGGGCCTGGGTTTGGGTCCCAAGCAACAGCGAAGCGCCAGAGCCAGAATACTCCCAAAAGTGGGGCTGCGTTGACCAGCATCTCCCCACTGCCCCAAAGCTTACCGCAACGTTGTCATGCAGATTCGCCATCGTTCCCTCCTTGGAAACTGGCGTCTACGCGTACCTATTCAGGCCACAGAGATAGACAGAGAAGACCCAGAGATACACAGAGAGGATTTTGCGATTTTTCTCAGTCTATCTCTGTGAAACCTCAGCGCATCTCTGTGAAGCTGAATCGTTACTCTACGCTTGATTAACTTCCCTCGCTCCCCACCGATTCGTTCTTTCAGTTTAGCAAATTTGCGGGGGCAGGATCAAGCAAAAACTGGTTAATTTGCGAGAGTGTGCTGCTCATTTTCGGTAGATCGCCAGCCCGAAAAAAGGGAGTTGAGTGCTTTGAGAGATACAGAGATTGAGAGATACAGAGATTGAGTAGCTGAATCTCTGTATCTCTCAATCTCTGGTGTACAAATCATTGACTGGTCAATTCTTACCCAATCCGCACACTGACTCTCGCCCGATCGGATTTGATCACAGCATCCAAAACCCGAAGGACGCGCCGTCCTTCATGTACACCGCTGGCAGGTGGCTGCTGCGCGGTAATCGCTTGCGCAAATGCAGCCAGCTCGGCGGTTAACATCGCCAATTTAGGATCACCCCAAACGCGGGGGTAGATCTGGGTCGGTTCGGCGTAGGCGGGCACCGTTTTACTGACGACCGCAAGACTGTAATTAAGATAATCCACGCCGTACAGGCTGATCCGCCCGTCCCGGCCATAGATGTCAAGGTTGTTGTAAAAGCCATCGGCGGCTTGCGTCACCAAACATTGGGCCGTGGCGCCATGTGCAAAGCCGATGTGAAAGGCCGCGGTTTCATCAGCCTGCGTATCGACGCGATAGCGGATGCGGGCGGTCACTTCCACTGGCTCATCGTTCATCGTCCAGAGCATCTCGTCTACCAGGTGCGACCCGACATAGAGTAAGGGGCCGCCACCGGTGGCGGGGGAGACGTGCCACCCCCGGTTGAGCGGGTTCACCCCAATGCTGCCCTGGATGGCGTAAATCTCGCCCACGGCGCCGGCCTGGAGCAGGGCGTGGAGTTGTTGCAACGCCGGACAGAAACGAAACGAGTAGCCGGCCATGTAACAAACCCCGCTGCGCAGCACCGCTTCTTCCAGTTGGGCCGCCTCTTTTTCATCAAGGCCAATCGGCTTTTCCGCCAGTACATGTTTCTGCGCAGCAATCGCCGTCAATGCTGTTTCGTACAGGTAAGCAGGCGGCGTGGCCAGAACAACCGCATCAACGGCAACATTGGCGAGCAACTCTTCCACCGAGGGAAAGGGGAGAATTGCGCTAGCCGCGGCCACTGCGGTGACGGCCACCGGATCGGGATCAGCACAGGCCACCAATTGTAATGCCACCGATTGGGTCAGCGCGACGGCCAAACTACGGCCATGCGCACCACAACCGATTAACCCAACGCGTAAGCGCTTCTGTTCGGTCATAGAGTGCCTCTTTCCGGTGCATGGTGCTGACTACACTGTTCACTAGGGGCATGAAGTGTGGCACGGCCAATGGGTTTCGGTGTGACCAATTTGTTTGCCACCCTTCGTGCCCGACGCCGAAATCCCAAAAGACTTAGTGAACGGTGTACCGACTACCGCTGTCATCACCAGCCGCCGTCCGGTTGCCGACCCGGCTGGTGATGCACAATGAGCGCCGATCTACCCTCACGGCGCCGGAATCACACCAATCTGTTGCAGCATGGTCAGTTGATCGGCTAGCATCCAATGATCCACGATTTTGCCATTTTCAATGCGGTAGGTCAGGGCAATTTCGATGGAGACAGCTTTGCCGGTGGGCGCAATTCCCATCAGATCGCCATCATGCGTGCCTTCAAAGCGGGTGCGCACAAAGACCAGATTGCCTTCGGCGATCATCTCCTCGGCGGTTAATTGATAACCAGGGAAGGCCGTTTCAAACATGACAATATGTTCCTTCAACACTTCGTCGGTCATATAGGCATCAACCGTCGCCGGTGACTTATCCTTGTTTAAGGCCGCAAAATAGTCGAGGATGAATTGCTTGTTGGCGGCTGCCACCGCATCAGTAGCCGGCTCCGAAGCGACGATCGGCTGCACACCATAGACACGGCCATCAGGCGCCACACAACCATTCAGTGCAAAGGCGATGACGAATAGACTCACCACAACAAGGGTGACAAGCAGACGCTGGCGTAACATAAAGACCTCCTTTGGGGATCAACTAAAAAGTAGCTGACATTGCCTGTAGTTAGTCTAGCAGGTGCGCCGTTTCCCGTTCGTTTCATGGATCGTTTCATCGGACGGCTTTTTGCTGGAAAATGAAAATCCCAACTTTGCTGATCTCCCACGATCCTCTGCCTAATGAAACGTAGCGGAAACGGCCCCAGCGCGATACTATAGTTGGTCGTGGCCGGGCCATGACCCATTAACCATTACCCGTTGTCCGTTGTCCATTAACCATTCCAGGTTTCCCAAAGGAGTTCCCTATGGTAACCAAACGTGTAACCAGCTTTCTCTTGGTCGCCCTGCTCATTGTGACCGGCGGCTGCACCTTGATCGTGCCGCCGGCCACCCAGCACGCGGCGACGCCGGCTGCACTTGATCTGCCCCTTGGTTTCCGACCGGAGGGCATTGCGATTAGCCAAAGCGGTGAATTTTTTGTCGGGTCGCTCGGTACGCTGGCTGAGGAAAATGCCCCGATTGTTGGCGGCGCCATCTATCGCGGCGACCTGGCAACAGGGCAAGGCGCCCTCTTGGTGGAACCAGCGGCAGGGCAAATGGCGGTCGGCCTTACCCTTGATCCCCGCACCAACTATCTCTATGTTGCGGGCGGAATGATGGGGGATGTGCGCGTCTATGATGCGGCCAACGGTCAATTGCTCCAGCGCTATGTCGTCGGGGCGGAGGGCGGCTTTATCAATGACCTGGCACTGCTGGCCGATGGCGTCTATGCCACCGATTCTTTCCTGCCGGTTCTCTATCGTATCCCGCTCACGCCTAAGGGACAACCGGTCCATGACGCACCCACGGAGCAAATTGCCCTCAGCGGTGATTATGCCGTCGGTGATGGCTCTTATCCTTTCCAGGCCAATGGTATTGTCGCCACGCCGGATGGACAGGCGTTGATCATTGTCAACAGCAACACCGGGAAGCTCTACCGGGTTGATCCAGCCACGGGTGTTACAACGGAAATCAGCTTGGGTGAAGAAAATGTGATGTTTGGTGATGGGCTGGCCCTGGACGGCACGACCCTCTATGTGGTGCAGAACTATGCCAACCAGATCGCCGTGGTGACGTTGGCGCCCGATCTGGCAACGGGGCAGCTTACCCAGGTCATTACCCAGGATGCCTATGCGTTCAACATTCCCACCACCACTGCACTGTTTGGTGATGCACTCTATGTGGTAAATGCGCGTTTTGAGGACGCCGCGCCGTTAACGGCTGGTACACCGGACATTGATTATGCGGTTATGCGGGTGCCGAAGGTGATGACAGGTAAGCAATAAGGTAGGCCAAGTAACTGGCTGGTGCGATTTTAATACTCATCGACATGGAGCTAAGGAAATTTCAGGGAAAACGAGAAGGGGTTGCCTGTCACCATGAAAGGGTCTTCCGGCTACAATAACAGAGAGACCCTTTCATGGTGACAAATTCACCTTCCTGCTACAGCCGAGAACCCTTAGCTCCATGCGTATGGGGATAGAACCTACACATACGATTATCGAAACAGAGAGAGCATGTGCATTAATTCCTGGCTTTGGTACTCGCTCACAGATAGTGAAATTGTTCGGCCAGAGTTATAGCCACGTGAAGACACTTCTGCGCCTCAGCCACAGTACCACCATCCCACGCTTGCAACGCTTGCGTCAATGGCGTTGTCAGCGCGTCAGGCAATTGTTGTTGATGGGGATCGAGCAGGGCGCGTCCATATTCCACCGCTGCGGCCATATCATCACGCTGGAGCGCCTCGGCCAGCAACGGCCAGAGCGCAGTCCATTGAAAGGGGGCGCTGGCATGGGTGACGGGCAACTGTTGCCAGAGCGTCAAGGCGGCGGCGCCATGTTCGCGCACAGCCCCATCATCGTGCTGGCGCCACGCCAGCCATGCCTGGTTGGCGCTGGCAAGGGCAACATATTCCGGCATATGCGCCTTGGTTGCCACCGCCAGCGCCCGCGCCGCCAGCGTTTGGCTCTCCTCCACCTGGTTACGCCGTCGAGTGGCAATGGTTAAGTAGGTGAGTGAGCGTGCTTGCAGGCTCAGGTCGCCCTGTTGTTCCGCAAGACGCAATGTGGTTTGCAGTTCGGTGGCTGCCGCCGCCAGATCATCATGCCAGAGAAGCAAAAAGCCGAGCATAAAGTGCGCCGAGGGCAAGTTATCTTGCATTCCAGCATCCTGGTAAATCGCAAATGAACGCCGGGCATGGGCCACCGCTGCTGCTGTCGCTACACTGCGCCGACGACGAAATTCAAGTTGCCCCTGCCGTTGGAAAAAAGTAGCCTGTTGCCCCGGGGTGGCGTGCTGTTCAACCAGCGGCGCTAACCGCTGTTGGAGCGCAGCGCTAGCCTCCGTATCCCCCAACCAATAGTGGACCAGATCAATCTCTAACTGGGTCTGAAGCCACTCTTCCCACCACGCCGGCGACCCTTTACGCACCGTCTGCACCTGAATCAGGTGCGGGTGCTCGGCAGGGAGATGGGGCAAGGTGGCGCGATAAGGCGTCTGCACCTCAGTCTGTTCTAGGGCGGTGGCAGCAGCCGTATAGAACTGTAGGGCGTTGGCGTAGTCATACTGTTCGCGCCAGGTGTTGCCGATCTTGCGGTGGCAACGAGCGCATTCGACCGCGTCCATGCCCCCAACATCGGCTAGCGCTTGGGTAAAGACAGCGCGCGCCTCGGCGTATTGACTCGTGCCATGCAACAGATCACCCAGCCGTTCATAGAGCGTCACCGCCGGCCGTTGACCGGCTGGGCCTTCAACCAGGGCGATGGCGCGCCGGTAGGCGCGCACGGCTTCGCCATTGGCGGAAAGCTGATGGGCGGCTTCGGCGGCTTGCTGATAATAGTGAATCGCCTTTGCAAAGATGCCGGCTACCTCGTAATGGGTGGCGATTTGCCCACTCATGGCCGCCAGAGGCTGCCGACTGTTGCCATGCTGGTTGGTGTAGACCGCTTCCAGCGCATCGGCCACCCGCTTGTGCAACAGCCGCCGCCGCGCCGCGCTCAGACTGTTGTAGATCACCTCGCGCAGCTTGTCGTGGGTAAAGTCATAGCTATCGGTGCTGCGTTCGCGCACAATCTGTCGTTGGCACAATTCATCAAGGCTATCCACCAGCGTCTCCTCGTCCTGCTTGCCGGCTTGAGCAAGGACGGCAAAGGGAAAGGCGCGGCCAATCGTCGCCGCCACGCCGGCCAATTCGCGGGAAGTTGGCGAAAGCTCGGCCAGGCGGGCATGAATGACGGCGTGAACCTTGGGGGGAAGGGGGTGGCGAGTGGCAGGTGGCGTTTGTATATCGCTACTTGCCACCCGCCACTCGCCACGCTGCGCGCGCACCGTCTCCACCACAAATAAGGGATTGCCCTCCGTCTCTTGATACAGCTCGGCGCTTTGGGCTGGGGTCAAGGCTTGGCTGGCAATCGTCGCGGCCAGTGCGGCGGTTTCGGTGGCGTCCAGGGGTCCTAGCGCCAGCTCGGTCACTTGTTCGGTACGGCGGAGGCTCAGCAGCAGATCATGCACCGGATGTTGGTCGCCCACTTCTTCCTGGCGCAACGTACCAACCAACAGTAGCCCGCTTTGTCTGGACGCCGCTTTGCTATTGTCTGCGATGTGCGGCTCCAGCGCAAAGTGCGCCAGATAGTGCAACCAGGTCAGGGTGTCAGGATCACACCATTGGAGGTCATCCAATAGAAGGATGCGCGGCCCTTTGCCGTTGAGCAGCGCCCGCGCCAATGCTTCCAAGAAGCGCTGCCGTTGCCAACCGGTGGTTAGCGGGCCAGGCGCAGGCGAGTTCGGCTGTGTGGTGAGCAATTCCGGCAGCAAGCGCGCCACTTCGGTGCGCCAAACCGGTTCCAGGGTGACTACCTGCTTATAGACAAAGGCAGAACGTAGCCAGGCCATAACGGGGGCATAGGCCAGCGTCCCTTCGGCGGGGTAACAGTGAGCCGTCGCTACGCCATAGCCCTGGCGCGTTACCCAGGTTGCGAATTCTTCGGCCAACCGTGTCTTACCAATCCCGGTTACCCCCGTCAGCAACAGCCAGTGCATCTGGCCGCGACTCGCCTTGCGCCAGGCATCTAATAATGACTGCCATTCAGTTGTGCGGCCAATGAGCGGCGGCTGTTCCGGGGTGCGCAAGGTCGTCGAAGGGGGGGGCGTGGTTTCCATCTGCTGGAGCCGCTGATAGAGTTCTTGCGTAGCCGGCGCTGGCTCGGCAGCAAATTCCTCGCAGAGCATGGTCACACAGCGTTGGTAGACATGCAAGGCGCCGGCCCGGTCATCGATGGCGGCGTGCAAACTCATTAAATGCCGGTAGAGCGCTTCATTAAGCGTTTCGAGTTGTAAGAGCCGTTGGCCGTAGCGAATGGCAGCGCGGTAGTCGCGCACCCCTTCCAGCAACGCAATCAGCCGTTCCAATGTATCAAGCGCCAGTTGCCGTAACCGTTCACGCTCCGGTAAAATCCAATCATCATAACAACTGGGCAGCAATTCGCCGCTGTATAATTCAATTGCGCTTGCCAGGTCGGCGGTCGTAGTGGCCTGGGCGACGGCGGCTTCAAAGGCGGCCACATCCAGCGTATATGGGGCGTTGGATTGCCACTGCACAAAACGGGCATCGACCAGGAGAAAACGCGCCGGCGTCGGCAAGGCACGGCGGAGTTTGTGTAACAGGTTGCGCAGATTGGTCAATGCCTGCGCTTCACTAGTGTCCGGCCAAAAGAGAAAAGCCAAATGGTCACGCGCTTGTGGCGCCTGGCGATGGAGCAACAGATAGCCCAGCAGCGCCTGGAGACGCGCCGTATTGACTGTATAGAGTTCGGTTGTGTTTGGCGGACAACCATAGGTGAGCTTAAAGTCACCAAGCAAGGAAATTGCTAACGGATCGGTCGTCATAACCCACCTCGCCCGATCTGGTACAGCGGCAACGCTGTCAATATGCGTAACAACAGGAAGCAATCATTACTATTAAGTATAGCATGTTCTGTTATAAAAGTCGAGTCCCTTACGCCTGTAATTTTCCCGTTAATTACCAAGGTTAATGCAGTGATTGAGGCGTCCGTAAATTATTTCGGTTGTCATCATCAACTTCATCATCAACTTCATCATCAACTTCATCATCAACTTCATCATCAACTTCATCATCAACTTCATCATCAACTTCACTATCCATCTCATCGTCATCCCTAGCCGCGTCCATTGCACTGGCAGAAGCATAGAACACCAGGAGAACGGAGCCATACTGCCGCCGGTCATATTCGCGCAGAAATTGTAGCTCCACAGGCGTCTCTTCTCTGGGGTGAATCTGGATAATCACCTCGCCGTCGGGCGTCAGCAATTCGGGGCGGTTATCGATGAGGAGCAGCGCCTTGCGCCAAAGTTCTTGATATTGGGGCGGCGCCACATAGATCAGATCAAACGGCTCGCCCTGGTAATTCTTGAGCATGGTAAAGCTGTCGGCCCGTTCGACCAAAGCATCGGCGTCCAGTTGACAGTGGCGCAGGTTGGCGCGGATTGTCTCGATTGCTTTCCGGTTGAGATCGACAAAATGGGCAAAGGCTGCCCCGCGGCTTAAACTCTCAATGCCGACCGACCCCGTGCCGCCAAAGAGGTCAAGGACGCGGGCGCCCTCAATCCACTGGCCTAAAATGCTAAAGAGCGCTTCCTTGGCGCGGTCGGTGATGGGGCGGGTGCTGTCGCCCGGCACCGGTTGTAATTTGCGACCTTTGGCGCGGCCTGTAATGACACGCATAATCTTGAATCCTATAAGAGATTGAGAGATTAAGAGATTGAGAGATTGAGTGACGGCTAATCTCTCAATCTCTTAATCTCTTAATCTCTACAGGTAATCAGACTTTCCTGTTGCTATTTCTGTCCATACTTGGGCAGGCGGCTGGCAATCAAACCATCGCGCCAGCGGGTGGGCAACCGTTCGATCCAGGTGCGTAGGCGGGCATCATTCCCCACTAGATAGCGCGCTCTGGGGTGCGTTGCGGTCAATGCCTGTTGGACAACTTGGGCCACCGCATCTGCCGGCGTGCCGCGGCTGCGGGTCAACATCTTCCGCAGAAAGGGAAAGGTGGGACCGTAGAATTCTTGCGCTTGCGGCGGCATTCTAGCCTCCAGTTGATCAGCGAACGCCAGCCCCTTCTGCCAGATCGGCGTGGCAATATTCCCCGGTTCAACTAGAACGACCCCAATGCCCCACGGGCGCAATTCCAATCGCAACGCATCCGACAGCGCTTCCAGGGCAAACTTAGAGGCGGCATACGGCCCCAAAAACGGACTGGCCGCCAGCCCAGAGATCGAACTCATGTTGACAATCCGCCCTGTCGCCTGCCGCAGCAGAGGCAGAAACGCCTGGGTCACCGCCAGCGCGCCATAGACATTGACCTGCATCTGGTGGTGGAACTCGTCCATTGGCATAAATTCCAACGGGCCACCGACGGCAATCCCGGCATTGTTGATCAGCCCGGCCAGCCCACGCTCACCCACCGCTGTTGCCACCGTTGCCTGTGCGGCTGCGATCTGTTCGGCGTTGGTGACATCGAGCAGCAAGGGCGTGACCCGGTCGCCGGTTGATTTTTGTAACGCCGCCCCATCTTCGCTTTTGCGGACACCGGCAAAGATTTGAAACTCCGCCGCCGCCAACCGTTTGACGCACGCTTCGCCAATGCCGGTGGCGGCGCCGGTGATGACCACGGCTTGGCTGCGGGCTGATTGATGGAGTGAATCGAGATTGGTCATAGGAGCGTTGATTGTTTATTGGCTATCCTCAAGCCATCTTGCGGCAAGATGGCGGCGTTCCCAAGCTGAATCGGCACCTGACAAACTGCACTTTATCTTACTTGTAGCGCATAGGAAAGTCAACACACCGATCACCTGAAATAGTTCAGAGTAGTTTGCAATTGTCGCAGCGCACCAAGTACAATAAATATCGATGGCAGAAAATCAATCGATTAACCAAGAACTTGCGCAATTAGAAAAAGAGCTACAGGCGCTGAATGCCGATCCGACCCGCGACCCGCGTCGGCAGCTTGATGTGCTGAATCAACTGGCGTGGGCGATTCGCCATTTCGATCCACAGCGCGCCTTGCTGTTGAGTCAGACGGCCTATTCACTCCTGCAAGAGCAGGACTATCCGGCGGGTCGTCTTGCTTGTCTGCTGAATCTTGCGGTACTCAATACGCTGGTTGCCCCCCATTACGAGGTTGCCTTCCCCTTGATTAATGAGGCATTGGATCTCCTGGAAAGCCACCCCAATGCGGCGATTCATACCTATCTTTTCCTTTGTCTGGCGAGCATCTATCGACTATTGGGTGATTTTCCGGCGACACAAAGCTATCTATTGCAGGCGTTGACCCTGAGCCGACAAGTTGCTGATCCGGCCATAGAAGGTTTTGTCCAGAATGATCTGGGGGTGCTGTATCGCTATACCCACCAATATGAAAAGGGGTTAAACGCCTATCAGCAGGCGTTGGCCATTGCACAAGCGATGGGCAACCATCAACGGGTGGCGCTGGCGCTGAATAATATGGGTGATCTGCTAAACCTCTGTGGTCGCGCCGAAGAGGCGCTGCCCCATTTAGAAGAGGCGCTTGCACTCACTCGCCAATTAGGCATCAAAATCCTGGAACCAAGCGTGTTGGATAGCCTCAGCGAACTTTACATCAGCCAGGAAAAGTATGTTGAGGCGCTGGCTTGCTTACAACAGGCGCAACAGATGGTGACTGAATTCGATAATCAAGCCGAACTGGCGACTTTTTTACGGAATATTGCGCGCGTCTATCAAAAACAGGGAACATGGTCGTTGGCACTCGAATACTTACACCAGGCGCTGGCGGTTGCAGAAGAAATCAAACTGCCACTCGAGATCTATACGTGCCATCGGTTGTTGGCTGAAATTTATGAACAGCAAGGCGAAGCGGCCAAAGCGCTCAGTCACTATAAGCAATTCCATACGGTAAAAGAAGAACTCTACAACGAACAAGCCGATCAGAAGTTGAAAACCCTGCAAGTAATCCATGAGACTGCCACCGCCAAACGGGAAACCGAAATCTACCGTCTAAAAAATGTAGAATTACAGACCGCCCTCGACAAAGTCAAGCAGTTGTCCGGCTTGTTACCCATTTGCAGTGGCTGTAAAAAGATTCGCGATGACAGCGGCTACTGGCAAGATGTGGCCGTCTACATTCGTGATCATTCCGAGGCCGAATTTAGCCACGGGATCTGTCCTGACTGCCGCGAACGGTTGTACCCGCGCGTGCGTAGCATAACAAAAGGCATGGTAGACAATGACCCTACTTCAACCACTCCCCTTAGCAGCGTACAGTAATAAAATCCTCCCTCTGCGCGCTCAGGCCGAGGTGCGTAACCGCTGGCTCAAAGAGCGGCTCGATGAATTTCTGCCGGCGCTCCTGGCCCGCGAAAATTTTGACATGTGGCTGATCGTCGCCCGTGAATACAACGAAGACCCGGTGATCATGACCTTTCTGCCCGAACCAGCGATGGCGGCGCGGCGGCGCACCATCTTGGTCTTTACCCGCCAGGCCGACGGCACGGTCGAACGGCTGACCCTTGACCGCTATGGGCACGGCGACTACTATCACAAGGGCTGGGAACCGGAGAAGGAAGATCAATTTGCCTGTCTGGGCCGCGTCGTGCGCGAGCGCGACCCGCAAACCATCGGCCTCAACTACGCCGATGAATTTCCCTTTGGCGACGGCTTGAGCCATAGCGAACATGGGCGGGTGATCGCGGCGTTGGGTGAAACGTATGCTGGTCGCGTGCGCAGTGCGGAACGACTCTGTGTCGGCTGGCTGGAACATCGCATTGCGCCGGAGATCACCGTCTATCCGGGGTTGGCGCAGATGGCCCATGCGCTCATCGCCGAAGCCTTTTCCAGCCGCACGATTCAGCCCGGCATTACGACCACCGATGATGTGGTCTGGTGGTTCCGCCAAAAGATGCATGATTTGGGCTTGCGCGCCTGGTTCCAACCCAGTGTGGAAATCCAAGCGCCGGGGTTGACCTTTGATGGCCCAGCCGGCGGCGGCAGCCACGAACGGCGCAAGTTGATCCTCCCCGGCGATCTGCTCCACTGCGATGTCGGCTTCTACTACCTGGGGCTGGCGACCGATCACCAGCAGAACGCCTACGTCCTCAAGCCGGGCCAGCAGGACGCGCCAGAAGGGTTGCGCGTCCTGCTGGCCGAAGGCAATCGGCTGCAAGATATTCACATGGCGGAGATGGGGGTGGGTCGCAGCGGTAATGAGGTGTTAAAAGCCGTGCTGGAACGGGCCAAAGGCGAAGGCATCCAACCCCAGGTCTATAGCCACCCGCTAGGCTACCACGGTCACGCCGCCGGACCGATTGTCGGCCTGTGGGATCAACAAGGGGGCGTGCCGGGCAAGGGCGACTATGAGCTTTTCGACAACACCTGCTATTCGATTGAACTCAACGCCAAAAAGGCCATCCCCGAATGGAATAACCAACTGGTCCGCATGGCGTTGGAAGAGGATGCCATGCTCAGTGGCGGCCAAATGCGCTGGCTGGATGGCCGGCAGACGGCGTTGCATTTGATTGGATGACAGAATACAAAAACTGTGGGGCAGCGGCAAGCCAAGGGGTGACCACGCAATCTTCCCGGAAGGTCAGTCCGGCCAACAGGATCGCCCTGTCATACCTTCCGGGAAGATGGTTGGCAAGTTCTCTTCATGACATGAAGTCATCAAGCATGGCGGCAGCGCGTGCGGCGGAAGCCAATAACTCGGCTTCGACTAGTGCTTCAAGTTCCTGTTGCGTGTCGGGCGCTAATGACTCCCCTTGGTCACGTTGTGTGCGCCATTCAGCCATTAGACGCGTCAACTGCTGCTGTTGTGCCGCTGAGAAGAAGCGATCCGGCTGCATCCACTGCGCGATCGCTAAAGGGTTTTCTTCAGTCATCAAAATATGTCCTGTAAAAAGGGGACTATGCAGGTTGCAACGAAGGTTGCAAGAAATGGTCAGCCTTCAACAGAAAAATAATCCACAGCGCCAGCATCCGCAAGTAGGTCGTCCAGTCTGGCGTTGTTTCTACCACCGGCTGTAGTTTTTGCCAAAGTGCTTGCAGTTCAGGATGCGCGGGCAGAAACCCCCGTTCCCACGCTTCCACATGAAAGCCGACAATATCCCGCGTTGTTGGGTCTACTTTGAGGTAGGTATCATCTTCCATCAGCACCGAAACGGCAAAGACCGGCGCGCCGGTGAGGTAAATCACCATGCTGTCCGCTTCGTTGTCGTAGTGAGCCCAAAGCTTCTCCAACGCAATAGTTTCCACTGTCAGTGGATTGATTTGCATACGAGTGCGTGTTGCCATTGACATTCTTACTATGGGATAATTGTAATGAGCGGTATCGTAAGTCCTACTGACCCTGGCTACGCATCGCGTAGACCTAGCCGACGCTGCAATGCGCCAGGACAGAGTGAAATCGGGGCGTAGGGTGAGCCGCTTTTTTGTTTACCAGAGATGGTTCTGCTGTGACTTTCAGTTCATCACTTACCAGAAACAGCAGAACCGTTTCACTATTGGCCCCATGTTGTTACACACAGGACGGGGAGCAGTCACGCCAACTCTCAGACCGCGGTCGCTGGCTATGGATAGGCAAATTGTTGACAACGATCCAGCGCTTTGTGCGTCCCTTTGCCAACGCGACAGGCATAGGAATCATGGATAAAGCGCGCCTCAAAGATCGGTTCGATCACCCGGCAGAGCGCATGGTGGACCACGCGGTCGCGAAAGGGTGCAGCGCTAATCAACCGTTGTTTGGGATCATGGACATAAAAGCTGTTATACGCGCCAGGTTGATAGCGTTTTTCCAGCAGGTCAGCTTGCAGTTGCGCCAGTGCCGCTTCCTGGTTAAATTCAAAGGCCGCCACCGTCGCCTTGCTGCGCTTCCCTTTGCGCGCCGCCCGGTAGGCCAGGTAGAGATTTTCAAAGTCACAAAGTTGCGGGTAAAGCCGCCGATAGGTTTTGATAAATGACCTCTCTTTGCGCCCTTTGCGTCTTTGCGGTGAAATTCAATCGCGCCATCCGCGAAAATCCGCGCCTATCCGCGTCCAAATGGAGTGGTTTAGCTCGAAACGAGAACATGTGTTCTATTTTGCCAGCCACGCGCGCATCCAGCAGAATTCAGAAATTCAGCAAACAGAAATCAAAAACAGTTTATTGGGGGGCCACAGACACGACGACACGGAAACCGAGGGAGTCGTACCAGCTGTCGGGCGAGAACCAGTAGCGGAAGGCAGCGCGGGCACCGTACTGGTCGAGGTCCCACGAGCCGCCGCGCACCACCCGGCGAGCGCCCGCGTCCGCTTCAGGATTATTATCCACCAAGGTGGCGTAATTCGCATAATTTTCAAGCCACTTGGTGGCGGTCCATTCCCAGACATTGCCGGCCATGTCCAACGCACCTTCAGGGCTGGCCCCTAACGGATACATACCCACTGGCGTCGTTGTCCATTCACCGCGTTCGTGATAGGTGTTAGCGCAATTTGCATCAAAGGTATTCCCCCACGGCCATTCCCGACCATCAGTGCCACGGGCGGCGCGCTCCCATTCGGCTTCGGTTGGCAAGCGTACCGCTGTCCCCAACTCGTCGCTCAACCAACGACAATATGCTTGTGCGTCATCCCACGAAACATAAATGACGGGGTGTGTTGCCTGCCAGGGCGCGGGTTTATCGTCACGCCAGTGGTCTGGCGACCGATGACCCGTTGCTTCGACAAAACGCTGATACTGGGCGTTCGTCACAGGATGCTTGCCGATTTTATAAGACTCAACCATCATCCGATGTAATGGTTTTTCGTCATCATAGCGATCACTGCCCATGATAAACTCACCGGCGGGAATCGTCACCCATGCGTCCAGATCGCGCGGGTCGCCGATGGCGCTGAGGGTGCAGCCGGCGTAGTAACGCACCGTGGTGTCCGCCACATCTTGCAACAGCCGCAAAAGGAGGGTCTGCAAGGCGGTATAAAAGGACTGCCCGGCAACCGGCGCCTGGGCAAAGTGCGCTTTTTCGGCGGCGGTGAACTGGGCGCAGAGATTGCCAATGAGCCAGTCGTACCTTTTTTCCCCACCGAGGCGCGCTACCACTTCCGCCGCCGTCGCCGGTTCAGTGGCGTCCGGTGGCGCAAAGTAGCTGTGCAGCCCACTGACCACCTGTTCGCGCAACTGCGGATCAAGATTGACCTTTTCGGCCAGACAACGCCCAGCCAGCAGATAGCGGGCCAGGGGCAACTGCGTCTCTTCCGCTAAACAGGCTCTAATGACCGGCCCGGCCTCGACCATGCTCACGTAAAGCAGCAACACTTCGCGCCAAGTCGGGTTAAAGAGTTCCGCCAACAACTGTGGCAACACCGCCGGGGTCTCCCGCACAGCATCCGCTGCCAGATATTCTTGAAAGGTGAGATGGGAAAAGCCAACCACTGGTTCGCCGGCAGCGTCAAAGCCCTTTTCCGCCAGAATCTGGCTATTTTCCCGAATATCGTCGAGCAAAGCCGTGGCCCGCCGCTCACAAATTTGGGTGCGTTTGTCGGCCTCTGGCGGCAGTTCGTCGGCAATAAAGTTGGGTAGCCGCTCGGCAATGAGCGCTTCCACCACATCGCGCCGAATCAGCGCTTGACTTTCGCTGGGGTGATTCTCACCGGGTTCACTGTCATCAATGGCGCTGGCACGCAGTTGGCGTTGTTGCTGCATGGTCAGTGCAATGGCGCGCAGCAAGACAAGCTTATGGTCAAGCGCTAGTGTAACAGGTTGCGCCGTTGGCGCTAAACCGACGCTCGTGCGCCTGAACTCCTGCCAGCCTTCGGCTAGCATATTGACACAATCACGGTAGAGCAAATGGCGTTCATCGGGCAATTTGAAATTCGCCGAATGGACAAGAACAATCAGCGAGAGCAGCAGTGGATTGGCCGTCAACTTGCGCAGGCGAAGATTACGGTCTACATTGGTCAGCAGATCGGCCGTGCGTCCAGCATAATAGCGCAGCAAGTCGCCTTGCGCTTGCGCGCTCTGGCCTAACCCTTCTGTCAGGGCAATCGCCCGATAGCGCCGTTCGACCAACAGTTTAACCGTATCATCGTCAAGCGGTTGAACGGTGCGCACCAGAAAGCCAAAGGCATCTAATTGCGCCTCATAGCCGACAATGCGGGTCGAGACGACAAAGCGGTTGGTCGGCTGCTGATAATGGCTGGTCAGGTCGGCAATCAGTTGCGCCATCTTGCCCCGTGCGCTGCGGCTGCCTAATTCGTCAAAGCCATCGAACAGCACCAAACAATGGCCCTTTGCCAGCCGCCGCTCGAAAAAGTTGGCCGGATATTGGCGGCGTAGTTCGGGGTCCAGCGTCTCAATCATGGCATCCAGCAGACGGCGCTCCGGCGGCCAGTCGCCGACATCCGCCAGCAAGTTCAATGGCACAATGATGGGGAACGGTGATTTTTTCCAACCAAAACGGCGCAATACCATACGGTAATCATCACCATCAATGCGCTGGCGACGCAATGTACGCGCACAGGAAATTGCCAGATAGCGTAATAGCGTTGTCTTGCCAGAGCCAGGGTCGCCACGAATGACCAGGCGGGGCTGGCTTTGAATCAAATCCCCAATCTCTCCTGCGCTTGGTTCAATCGGTGGACGAATGCGTTGCCACAGCTTGCGCAACCACTGGCTAATGGGTTGTAAACGCTTTGACCAGCGCCCCTCGGCGACAAAGGATGTTTCCCGTTCATGTCGTTCAGTCCCTAACGCAACTGGGGTGTAAAGTTCTTCCAAAGCCACTAATTGGCGACGATGTTGCATCCGCATCACTACCCGTTCCGGCAGCAGGATGCGATCAAAGCGATTCTTCTCCACAACCCAATCCAGATAGCGCTTGCGAAAGTTACCCGCCTTGCCCCAACTCCACACCCAGCGTTGCAACGCATTCGCCAAGTCTTCCAGCAATGGCCGCGCAAAGGTGCCGGCGAGAAAGATGATCAGGCCGATCAAGAGCAAAAGCGCATAGGGGATCTCTCCTTCTGTCGCCGCCCACCAGGGTGTTGGTGTCGGCGTTAACGGCGGGGTCGGTGTCACGGTTTGGGCAAAGAGCGTCTTTGTGCGTACAGTGTAGAAAAAGCTAACCGTCAGGACGAATAATAAGCGCCGGGGCATAACTGCATCCTTCATATGGGGTAAAAATGGTTTGTCTGACAACGGTTGGTGGGGGTAGTGTAGCATAGAAACTGCGTTCGATCAATCCTCTTGGCTCGCCTGCGGAAAGATGATATACTGGAAGAGAAGGGCTGTTGGATAGCGAAGGGTGAGGAAGGAGAAATGAAATGACGCCTGAGCAAGAACTACATGATCGAGCCACACGTGGCCAACCGCTTACTGCCCCAGAGCAAGCACAGCTAGCGGCGTGGTACGCCCAACAAGATGAAATCGAAAACAACCTCATCAATGCAGTCGAAACGCCACAGCCGATAGAAGTGCTACAAGCCCAAATTAAGGCTACCCTTGGGCAAGTGGCGGTAATGACCCAGCGCATTCAAGATCTGATACGTCAAAATAAAGAACTACGTCGTAGGTTTCCTTTCGTTGCGTAGCAGAAAGAGGCAAAGATGGCGCAAACGACAGCGGTTGAACACGCTGATGTGCTGATTATCGGTGCGGGGATTTCTGGTCTCGGCGCCGCCTGTCACTTGCAGTGCGAGTGTCCGCAAAAGAGCTATCTGATCCTGGAGGGCCGCGAAGCCATTGGCGGCACCTGGGATCTCTTCCGCTATCCCGGCATTCGGTCGGACAGCGATCTCTACACCTATGGCTATGACTTCAAACCGTGGTATGGCCAACCCATTGCCACCGCGCCGGAAATTCTGCGCTATTTACAAGAAGTCGTCGAAGAAAACGCGCTCGAACCGCATATTCGCTTGGGTCAGCGCGTGTTGAACGCAACCTGGTCAACCAGTGATGCCCGTTGGACCCTCGAAACCCAAAGCCGCGATGGCGCAACCCGCCACTTCACCGGCAACTTTCTCTTCCTGTGCCAGGGCTACTACAACTATCAGGCCGGCTATCGCCCCCACTTTCCCGGCGAGGAAAAGTTCAAGGGGCTGATCATCCATCCCCAACAATGGCCGGCAGATCTTGACTATACCGGCAAACGGATGGTGGTCATCGGTTCTGGCGCCACGGCGGCGACGATTGTCCCGGCGGTGGCCGATCAGGTGGCGCATGTGACCCAGTTGCAGCGGTCGCCCAGTTACTATATGCCCTTCGACAACCGCGAAGAAGATGATCTGACCAAGCAATTGCGTGCGCTTGATGTGCCAAAAGAGTGGATTCACGGCATCAAGCTGCGCAAAGCGCTGGCCGAGAGCCGGGTTTTTACCGAACGGGCGCTTAATGAACCAGAAACGGTGCGGCAGGAATTGCTTGACGCGACAGCGGCGCTGTTGCCGAAAGAGTACGACATCGCCACCCACTTCACCCCGCGCTATAACCCATGGAAAGAGCGCCTATGTTTGTTGCCGGAGGGTGATCTGCTCAAGGCAGTGACGTCGGGCAAAGCCTCCGTGGTGACGGATCAGATTGAATGTTTTGTCGAAGAGGGCATTCTGTTGCAATCAGGACAGACGTTGGCAGCCGATATTGTTGTTTGCGCCACCGGCATCGAACTCTGCGCCACCGGCAATATCGAATTCGCGGTAGATGATCGCCCGGTTGAGATTCCTGAGACGTGGACCTACAAAGGCATTATGATCTCAGATCTGCCCAACCTGGCCTGGACTTTCGGCTATATCCGTTCGTCGTGGACGCTACGCGCCGACCTCATTGCCCACTATGTCTGTCGCCTGTTAAATCACATGGATGCGATCGGGGTGCGCCAATGCACCCCCCGGCTGCGACCGGAAGATCAGGCCATGACGGCCAAACCCTTTATCGACCCCGCTGACTTTGCGCCGGGTTACATGCGACGTGGCGTTGGCCGCCTGCCCAAACAAGGGGATCGCGAACCCTGGATCAACTGCCAAAATTATTATAACGAGAAGGAACTTCTCCCCCAGGCCAGCTTTGACGATGGGGTGCTGCAATTTACGGTCTCCAAAGAAGTCGAAGAAATTTTTGCCGATTGGCGAGGTAAAGTTGTCTTTCACGAAGATCCCAGCACGCCAACCATTGATGAGTGGAGTGAGGTGTGATTGAACGTTATGGCTTCATCATGCGCAACAGGCGCCCCGCAGGGACTTGCCGGCAATCTTCCGGGAAGGTCGGTCCGGTTGACAAGATGGTCTGGTCAAACCTTCCCGGAAGATGGCGTTGTCAACCCCTTATCTTTCCCGTTGATATAAAGTTATCCCAACGAGTCAACAATGCAACCAGTTTTCACACAAGAGCAATCGATCTACCTTCACGATATCGCGCTTGACCAGGCGATTACAGCTTGGCACACGGCGCTGATAGCCCAAGGATTGCTACAGCCACTCCCCAGCGAAGCGATCGCGTTACCGAAAGCCCTCGGCCGTGTCACTGCCGCCCCCGTCTGGGCGCGCATATCGGCGCCCCACTATCACGCCTCAGCCATGGATGGCTACGCCGTTCTGGCCGACGATACCCGCGGCGCCACCGAAACCAGCCCAAAACAGTTGCGTGTCGGGCAACAAGCCTTCTATGTCGATACCGGCGATCCGCTGCCGCCGCAGACCAACGCCGTCATCATGATCGAGCATGTGCAACGGCTGGAGACCGACGACGGCCCCACCATTGAAATCCTGGAACCGACGTCGCCCTGGCGCTATGTTCGACCCATGGGCGAAGACATGGTGGCAACCGAGTTGGTTTTGCCGGCCAACCAGCGGTTGCGGCCCCAGGATTTGGGGGCGATTGCTGGCTGCGGCCATAATACAGTCGAAGTTTATCGCCGCCCCCGTGTTGCCATCATTCCCACCGGCACGGAATTAGTGCCACCGGGCATTGACTTAAAACCTGGCGATATTATTGAATACAATTCGTTGATGCTTGGCGCGCAGGCGG
The DNA here is from genome assembly GCA_026645575.1 of Caldilineaceae bacterium. The sequence continues at coordinate 6,138 of JAPKMW010000004.1, read as the reverse complement.
AAGAAGCTGGCGCCCTCATTACGCGCTATCCAATTACGGCCGACGTTTATGACGCCATTCGTGCCGCTGTGGTTGATGCACTGGCAAGCCATGACCTGGTGGCGGTCAACGCTGGTTCGTCCGCCGGTTCGGAAGATTATACAGCGCGCATTGTGGCCGATCTGGGCCAGCTTTGCGTCCACGGCATCGCCATCCGCCCTGGCCACCCAGTGATTCTAGGCGTGGCGCAGGGCAAAGCGCTGGTCGGCATTCCGGGCTATCCGGTTTCAGCGGCGCTGACCTTTGATCTGCTGGTCAAGCCACTACTCTATCGCTGGCAAGGGCTACTCCCACCGGAACGGCCAACGATCGAGGCGCAGTTAACCCGCAAGGTGCTTTCCCCCATGGGTGAGGATGAATTTTTGCGCGTGACCGTAGGCAAGGTCGGCGACAAGGTCGTGGCGACCCCACTAGCCGGCGGCGCGGGGGTGATCAGTTCATTGGTCAAGGCCGACGGCATTCTCACCATTCCCCGTTTTTCCGAAGGTCATCATGCCGGTGAACAGGTGACGGTGGAACTGCTCTGTGCGCCGAGCAAGATTGACCAGACCATTGTCGCCATCGGCAGCCATGACATGACGCTCGATCTGTTGGCCGATCATCTGCGGCGCACCCAGTCACAGGTGGGGCTTTCGTCAGCCCATGTCGGCAGTTTGAGCGGCCTGCTGGCATTGCAACGGGGCGAAGCGCACCTGGCCGGTTCGCACCTGCTTGACGAAGAGACGGGGGAATACAACCTGGGCTATATTCAACGGCTCTTGACGCCGCATGGCGTGCGGGTGGTGGTGCTGGGCTTTGTCAACCGGGTGCAGGGGCTGATTGTCCCTAAAGGTAATCCGAAAAGGGTGACCACACTGGATGACCTGTTGCGGCCCGATCTGGTCTTTGTCAACCGGCAACGGGGCGCGGGGACGCGTGTGCTACTCGACTATGAACTGAAACGCCGCCAACTGGATCCCCGCCAGATTCAGGGCTATGAACGGCAGGAGTACACCCATTTGGCCGTCGCTGCTGCCGTGAAAAGCGCCGCGGCCGATTGCGGTCTCGGCATTATGGCGGCGGCGCGTGCGCTTGATCTGGATTTTGTGCCGCTCCTGACCGAACGCTATGATCTGATCATTCCGGTGGAACACTACGAAAGCCGTCTCTTACAACCACTGCTCGCGCTGATTCGCGCTGATTCGGCGCAATCATTTCGGCAAGCGGTGGCTACGCTCGGTGGCTATGAAACGGAACAGATGGGACAGGTGCTGGCGGAGTTATAAAGCCTGGCTCGACAAGTTTGTGTAAGAAGATCAGTAATTTATCGGATAGACTGGTGTGCTACTTTGTGCGACAATCGTCCCAACAGATAGCTTGGGGATCCCTCACACCGAATGGCGATTCGCACGCTTACCAGTTTTTCCCAGTCCCTCGGTGGAAAAGCGCCGCTATTTCGTTTGCGCAATGGGCGCTTTACCGGCAGGGCAACAAAGCCCAGGTTGGCATGAACATTTCATGCCAACCTGGGCTTTGTTGCTCTTCTCCCAATAAATTAGTAGGCCCGCTTTGAGCCAGTCCGTGACCGGCGATTGGGGCGCCGGTCACGGACTGGCTCAAAGCGGCGGCTTGGTAGTTATCACTCAATTACACTTCCAGCGCCTCAATCGCCGTAAAGGTCAACTCATTCCCCAGTGCATCGACCAGCAGATGCTCGCCGTTCATCACCTGGCCTTCCAGAATCTGGACCGCCAGCGGATCGGCAATGCGATGCTGGATCACCCGCTTGAGCGGGCGGGCGCCAAAGGCGGGATCATAGCCGTCTTGGACGAGCAGATTTTTAGCCTTATCGGTCAATTCAATCGTGATGTTGCGCCCTTTGAGCAACTTGCGCAGACGGCCCAACTGAATCTCGATGATCCGTTTCAGTTGTTCCTTGTGCAATGCATGGAAGATGATAATCTCATCCACCCGATTCAGGAACTCTGGGCGGAAGTGTTGGCGCAAGACCTCACGTACACGTCGCTCCACCTCCTCGTCAACCCCGGCGATTTCTTTTTGCTTTTGCTCGAAAGCAGCAAAGGTATCTAAGATATATTGACTACCCAGGTTGCTGGTCATGATGATCACGGTATTCTTAAAGTCTACTGTGCGCCCCTGACCATCAGTCAAGCGCCCATCATCCAGCACTTGCAACAGCACGTTAAAGACTTCCGGGTGCGCCTTCTCGATTTCATCAAAGAGTACCACCGCATAGGGGCGACGACGCACGGCTTCGGTCAGTTGACCGCCTTCATCATAGCCGACATAGCCGGGTGGGGCGCCAATAAGCCGGGCGACGGTATGGCGCTCCTGGTATTCGCTCATGTCGATGCGCACAATGTTCTGGTCGTCATCAAACAAGAATTCGGCCAGAGTGCGCGCCAGCTCGGTCTTGCCGACGCCGGTCGGCCCCAGAAAGATAAAGCTGCCGATAGGCCGATTGGGGTCTTGCAAGCCGGCGCGGCTGCGACGAATGGCGGAAGCGACCACCGTTACCGCCTCTTGCTGGCCGACGACCCGCTCGTGCAACACCTCTTCCATGCGGATTAGCTTGGCTCGCTCTCCTTCCAACAACTTGGCAACCGGAATGCCGGTCCACTTGCTGACCACGGTCGCAATCTCTTCGCCATCGACCTCTTCCTTGAGCAAAGCGCCCTTTTGCTGCATCTGCTTCACCCAATCCTGGGCATGATTCAACTCACTCTCCAAGGAACGCAATTTGCCATAGCGCAATTCAGCGGCCTTTTGCAGGTCATAGGCGCGTTCAGCCTGCTCGATCTGGGTGCGGATGCCTTCAATCTCTTCCTTGAGCTTACGCACGGCCGCAATCGATTCACGCTCGGCCTCCCAGCGGCTGGTCAACTGCGCGCTCTGCTCTTTCAGATTTGCCAACTCACTCTCTAAATCGCTCAATCTCTCCTGGCTGGCCGCGTCATTCTCCTTTTTTAACGCCTCACGTTCAATCTCCAACTGCATGATGTCCCGGTCAATCTCATCCAGCGCTTGTGGCTTAGAATCGATCTGCATCCGCAAGCGGCTGGCCGCCTCGTCGATCAGGTCAATCGCCTTGTCGGGCAGGAAGCGCTCGGTAATGTAACGGTCACTGAGTGTGGCGGCCGCGATGACTGCGCTATCAGTGATGCGCACCCCGTGATGCACTTCGTAGCGCTCTTTCAGGCCACGCAAAATGCTAATGGCATCTTCCACACTTGGCTGGTCGACAAAGACCGGTTGGAAACGACGCTCTAAGGCTGCGTCCTTTTCAATATGTTTGCGATATTCATCCAGCGTAGTCGCCCCAATGGCATGTAGTTCGCCACGGGCCAGGAGCGGTTTAAGCATGTTGGAGGCATCCATTGACCCTTCCGCTGCGCCGGCGCCTACGAGCGTGTGCATCTCGTCGATAAAGAGGATGATCTGCCCTTCCGCCGATTGCACCTCTTTTAACACGGCTTTTAAGCGCTCTTCAAATTCACCGCGATATTTAGCGCCGGCCACTAAGGCGCCCAAATCCAGCGCTACCAATCGCTTGTCGCGCAAGCTGGTCGGCACGTCGCTGTTGACAATGCGTTGCGCCAACCCCTCGACAATGGCCGTTTTCCCGACACCTGGTTCACCGATCAAGACCGGGTTGTTCTTGGTGCGGCGACTCAGGATTTGTACCACGCGCCGAATCTCTTCGTCGCGACCGATGACTGGATCCAACTTGCCTTTACGGGCGTCCGCTGTCAGATCGCGACCATATTTGGCCAGCGCTTCGTATTGCGCTTCCGGGTTGTCACTGGTCACCCGCTGGCTGCCGCGAACGCCGGCTAACGCCTGCATGATGGCATTGTAATCAATGCCGTGGCGCGCCAGTAGATCACGGCTTTTGCCGGCGGTGGAAGCCATTGCCATCAACATATGTTCGGTTGAGATGTACTCATCCTTCATGTTGCCGGCAATCTGTTCGGCCTCTTGCAAAATGGTGGTCAATTCACGCCCAATGCCCACCTGCATGGCGGCGCCAGCCGCACGCGACTTGGCGGCTAAGGCGCCCTCGACGCTACGTTCAAGTAGCGCTGGGTCAACGCCAATACGGTTGATGACCGCCGGGACGACGCCCCCCTCCTGTCGCAACAGGGCAAAAAGTAGATGCTCCGGGTCAACCGTGGCATGATGATACTGTTCCGCCAGACCTTGCGCCTCGACCAGCGCCGCCTGTGCTTTTTGGGTATATTTATCAAAACGCATACTACGTCCTCCGCTTCGTAATCTTGTAACGACTAACCCTGCTTCTAGCCACACCTCCACCGGGATGTAGCTAGAAGCTTAATCATTACTCCATTTGTACTTTGTCCTTAGTTTACTAAGCGGATATATGATTTACGCATGTGGAATGTTAGTCTTTTGTAACTGTTCGTACAGATGTCATAATCCATAAGTTGAAGTCATGAAGGCGCGTGGTCCAGCGCTAGTCTACGGGCGGATTGTGGGAGCAGAAATGTGAATGTAAAATTGCGGTTTCTGGATTTGACAGGATGTGGAGCGAGTGGTAAACTCTCGATTCGTGCTTGGGACGGTGTTTGTGAAGGGAGTCACAAGTCAGGGAAACGTTATGAGAACTAACGGATAGCGGACTTGACAAACGAAGACGGCTGATGTAGAATGCTTCTTCGTGCCTGACGCCAAGGGTTGCCTCGGCAGCCGCAAACGGATGAAACGGGTACGACCAAATCACGAGAGCGAAGTGAGAAACGACGGTTTCGGGATTTGACAGGGAAGGGAAGCGGTGGTAAACTGCTTTTTCGCCTGGAAGAACATTAACAACTAAAGAGTGATAAGACATTTTGAGTTTTGAGGATTATACGAGTGAATAACTCGTCTTTACGGAGAGTTTGATCCTGGCTCAGGATGAACGCTAGCGGCGTGCCTAACACATGCAAGTCGAACGTGAGAGGGTACTTGTATCCTTGAAAGTGGCGGACGGGTGAGTAAGACGTAGGTGACCTGCCTTGGTATGGGGGATAACCACTGGAAACGGTGGCTAATACCGCATACGCTGGTGGAGATGGGAATCTTTGTCAGGAAAGATTAATTGTACCAAGAGGGGCCTACGGCCGATTAGCTAGTTGGTGAGGTAAAGGCTCACCAAGGCGATGATCGGTAGCTGGTCTGAGAGGACGATCAGCCACACGGGAACTGAGACACGGTCCCGACTCCTACGGGGGGCAGCAGTGAGGAATATTCGGCAATGGGGGCAACCCTGACCGAGCAACGCCGCGTGGAGGATGACGGTTTTTGGATTGTAAACTCCTTTTCTCAGGGAAGAGTGAGGACGGTACCTGAGGAATAAGTCACGGCTAACTACGTGCCAGCAGCCGCGGTAATACGTAGGTGGCAAGCGTTATCCGGAATTACTGGGCGTAAAGCGCACGCAGGTGGCTTTCTAAGATTGACGTGAAACCTTCTGGCTTAACTGGAAGACGTCGTTGATGACTGGGAGGCTTGAGGCGAGGAGAGGGGTGTAGAATTCCCGGTGTAGTGGTGGAATGCGTAGAGATCGGGAGGAATACCAGTGGCGAAAGCGGCACCCTGGCCTTGGCCTGACGCTCAGGTGCGAAAGCGTGGGGAGCGAACGGGATTAGATACCCCGGTAGTCCACGCCGTAAACGATGAACACTAGGTGTAGGGGGTGTCAAAGCTCTCGGTACCGAAGCCAACGCGATAAGTGTTCCGCCTGGGGAGTACGACCGCAAGGTTAAAACTCAAAGGAATTGACGGGGGCCCGCACAAGCAGCGGAGCGTGTGGTTTAATTCGATGCAACGCGAAGAACCTTACCTGGACTGGACGTGTCGGTAGTAGTGAAGCGAAAGCGGAACGACCCTTCGGGGAGCCGATGCAGGTGCTGCATGGCTGTCGTCAGCTCGTGTCGTGAGATGTTGGGTTAAGTCCCGCAACGAGCGCAACCCTCGTCGTTAGTTACACGTGTCTAGCGAGACCGCCGGTATCAAACCGGAGGAAGGTGGGGATGACGTCAAGTCAGCATGGCCTTTATGTCCAGGGCGACACACACGCTACAATGGCCGGTACAATGG